>CAYRYU010000044.1:56365-57506 GCA_964428355.1 uncultured bacterium | reverse complement strand
TGGAGGTCTGGAAATGTGGCCGAGATGGGTGCGTGGAATGGTCGCGGGATGGATTGGTTTGGACAGCTCGAAGCGCAAGGGAATCGATATCTTCTGGATTCTCATCGCCCTGATCCTTGGCCCCCTGATGGCTCCGTTTTATATGGCCGCACGCCCATTGCTGTCTGGTGAAGAGCGCCGGGGTTCGTTTTTGTGGAATGCCGCGTGGAACTTCGAGCGCCTTTTCTCACTGCTGATGAGCATGGCCGGGCTCGCGGTCCTTCTTCAGAACTTTCTCGAATCGGAAACCGGTGATTTCTCCAAGGTGAAAAGGGCGGAAATCAAGGCCGGGTCCATCGCGGGTTTCATTGGAGTCCTGATCCTTTTCTGCCTTTCCGGCCTTCTGTCAGCGGCAATTCGCGGATCTTTCGAGTCCGACCTTCCCGCCGAAAAGTCCTACTGAAACCGTTTCGCCCGGGTTTTCCCGCCATTCCGACGAAAACTGGCTGAGGGCCCTTCCACCCGCACTCCCTTACAAATTGGGCACCCTGGTTCAGAAACTTTCCCTGGCAAAAGGTACAGGAGTATCTCCTTCTTAAGATTTCTTTACATTCCCCTTCGTTCCCTGGCATGACTGATGCGAACATTTTCATCCAGAAACAGGGAAAATCAAGGGGGGAATTGGGCCAGTGCTTCCAGAAAGCGGTCCATCCATCACGGCCGGGGATCAAACGCACCCTTCCCTTCGGAGTGTGTGCCTGGCCACTTTCCCCATGTTTGTCCTTCTGCTGATCTTCAATGGTTGGTATCTTCCACCTGACCTGATTTCCTGGAATCTTCAGAGGGCAATCGTCGAAAATGATCTGGAAGGGGTTGAACAGGTCCTGAAGGGGTGGGGCCCGGGTTCTTCCGGAAGCCCATCACCCGGCGATCTGCTTGCACTCGCAGTCGTCATTGGAAATCCCGAAATGATTGAGCTCCTCACCGGTGATCCGAACTTCCGGGAGCCTCGAGTGCTTCTCCAGGGAATCGAGCGCTCCATCGACACCGTCCAATGGCCGATTTTCGCGTTCCTCCTCTCACGGAATGCCCCGGTCGGAGGCCGGGAAGCTGCGGAGCTGATGGAAAGGGCCGCTGTGGATTTCCGCATTTTCTCCTGCTC
>CAYRYU010000044.1:18040-56265 GCA_964428355.1 uncultured bacterium | reverse complement strand
CCACCGCCTGTCCCCGCCAACCTCCCCGCCTTGGTGGCTGGACTTCTTTGCCTGGGCTGGATCCTCCTTTCATCGAGGATCCCCAAACCCGGTCTGGCCCGCGGACTTCTCGGGGGAAGCCTGGGAACATTCCTGCTCCTCTTTCCAACATTCAGTTTCCTGAACGGGACCCTCCAGACAACCCTGGACCCGGCTTTCCTTGTTTCCCCCGCATTTTCCGCCATGATCCTCCTCGGCTTCGCATCGGTCGGATGGGGAATTCTCTCGCGCCCGGGAGGCTTCCACGGAGGAATGCTCCAGGGATTCTTCGCGGTCCTTGTTCCCTGGGTGATGCTCTTCCCCGCCTACGTGGTCGCGAGAAACCTCCACGGTCCATACCTCCAGCTGCTGGCCAGCTCCGAACGGAACCTCAGGTTTTCGGTCGCGCTCATGACTGATGGATTGATCTCCGCTCTTCAGGACATCACCCTCGGGTCCATGGTTCTTCTGGCAGGTGGGGCCATCGGAAACTGGCGTGGAGGCGCCCGCCAGGGTCAAGCCCTTGTGGACCGGGATCCTGGCTGGTCATCGCTACTCTTCGATCTGTTGTCTGTTACCAGCCTTTTCCTGCTTCTTGCGGGAGCATTCCTCTTTCAGGCAGTCCCCATTTTGGACCGGTTCTTCCTCGCCCTGGGGTTCGTCCCAAAAGTGGCGGTCAAGGGAATGGCCTTCACCATGCTTTTCCCCCTTCTGCTCGCGACTTCCATCATCTGGGGGCTTTTCGCGGGAAATCCACGATTGAGGAAGGAGGGAAGGGGAGTCCACGCCCAGTTTTCCGGTGCCCTGATGATCCTGATTGGGGCAGCGGGAATAGTCGCATTCAGGATGGACCTCGCGATCGACCTTTGGATGATCCTACTCGGGATGATTCTCCTGCACCTCGGGGATCGGAAAGCACCGGGGGAACCCCAGTTCGAGCTCGAACCGAGACCCGGTTTTCCCCTCCGCCTAACCGCGGGGGGACTTGCGGGAAGCGTTGTGATCCTTCCCCTTGTCTACCAGATATTCGCAGCCGCTCTCGGCTTCCTTCCCATGATTCTGCATTTTCCAGACCGGTGGGAGGGCAGAACCTTCTCCGAACTCCGCAGGATCTGCCCTATTGATTGGGCACTGCCGGCGCATTTCGTCCTGGTCGGACTCCTATGCCTTTTCTTTGGCGCCCTTCACTTTCGGGAAGATCTCTTCAACCGGTATTTTGCCCGGCCGGGCCGGTGCCCCCTCCCCGATCCCGGGATGCGGAAACCTCCCTCTCTCGAACGGCAATAGCGGGGGGAATCCGCCCGGAAAGGGCGGCTTGTCGCGGGCGTCATCGAAGACGCGGCATCACCTCAGGGGGATCGCAAAATCCTTTCCCCAGGTATTGTCATCGAAATGGGCGACAACGTCGATTTTCGTTACCGGCCTGTCGGGATCGGCAAAGGGCCCGATCACCACCTGGAACTTGCCATCGGAAACTTTCTCGAAGGGAGTCTCGACTGCCTTGTTGTCGGCCCAGATCACGGTTCCCTGGGGCCAGAGCGCGGCGGGGGGAAGCGTCCAGCCGTTGACTCCCCAGTGCAGTTTGCCCGGACGGTCGACGGTAAAGGTGATCTTGTCGGTCGGTTTGGGGGCCTGAGGGGTGAAGGCCAGGCCAACCGTAGCTGCGGATCCGCTTCCTCCGTTTCCAACGAAGACGTGAAGGAGGGGCGACTCGGCAACATTCCCCGAAGCGTCCTCGGCCGAAACATAATAATCGACTAGGGCGTTCTTGCATCCCGAAACCGTTGCGGAAAATTCCGGGGCTTTCAGAAGAGGCTTGGGATTGGTCTGGGATGGAATCTCGACGCCCTTCATCTCGAGATCGACCCACGTTCCTCCGGAGAGTACCATCGCTGCCGCGTCCGCAGCGGTCTTTCCAGGATTCACCCGGTATCTGAGGGTCACCTTCCGGAGACCCCCAAAATCGTAGACATACGTCCAAACGCGGAAATCAGAGGGCTCGGCGACGGTTCCCCATTCCATTCCGCCGGGGTTGTAAGGCTGCCGCTGGGGCATGTAGAAGGCGGGAGGCGTCGTATCCTTGCGGTCCCGGAGCTTTTCCAGAAGCGGGAGCAGGACTTCGAACGCCTTGTTGCAGGCTCGCGCCGGATGCGAATCCCACATTTCCGTCCCATCCCAGTATTCGTAGCATGACGTCTGGGAAACCATGAGCATCCTTCTGGCCTCCTTCAGGGCGCTCGCAGCAACCCCGAGGTCTTCTGCCGTTTCAAGGATGTTCCGACAGGCGGTCATGATTCCCCATGAGTTCCGGTCCGGGGAATAGCCGGTGGAGGGATTGGGGTCACCGTTCCATTTGAGGAACTCGGGGTCGCCGTTGTCCGCTCCTGCCCAAGACCCCGGTTCGACATGGATCACATCGGATTCTTCGGGGGGAAACTGGTCGAGATAGTCCTGGATGGTCGTGCAGATGAACCGGTCGGGATTGGCTTTCACCCATTCCACGAATCTCCAGAAGTTGGCATGATAGTATCCGTCGCTTCCTCCACCGTAGTTGTCCCCGTCGTGGTGAAGAACGATCAACAGAGGGTGTTTGGGATCCGTATTGTACGGAAGAAGCTGGGACATCACCATTTCGTAGTTCAATGCCCCGAATCCGCCTCGCCCATCCTCGTTTCCAAGATACCGCTCGGTGGGAACCGCAACGATTCGCGCTTTCTTTCCAGCAGGGGTCACCGCGGCCTTTCCAGTCTTCGGGTCGATGAACTCCACCCAATGCGGACGATCGGCCCAGGCCGAAACCTTCGATGGAGCCCATAAGCCGTTTAGCTGGACCCATGCCCCGGGATCGGGGTTCGTCTGGTCGGCGGGGTTTGGCGGGTACAGGTTTTCCCCTTTGACCCAGGGATACCCCTTGCACGCCCGGTTGAAATGGATGTTGTCCACCATGACCCATTCGAGCCCCGAATCGACGAGGCCGGGAATCATCCACTCCGCGAATGCGTTTTCCGGCGGGAAGATTCCCTTGGAATAGGGGACGTCCTTTCCAAGGGTGGCCAGCAAAATCTCCTTGTGCGCATCGATCTGATGCCGGATGTCATCGTACCCCACCAGAGCCATCAGGGGATGGTGGTAGCCGAAGGAAACCATGTCCAGTCGCGGGTTTCCCTTGGCGGTCTTAAGTCTCCGGCCCGCGGAATAGAACCCTTTCCATCCCTGGAAACCCGGATTGACCCCGGCGATCTTTTCCAGGTTCTCGATCAAGGATCCGGAAAAGCTGACCTGGGCGCCCCCCGAGGGCAGACCGGCATCGGCACACGCTTTGACGGCATCGAAGGGCCAGCTGGTGTAGGGTCCGCCACGGGAATAGAAGACATCCAGGAGGCTGTAGGAGTAGATACCCTTGTTGTGCGTCGTCAGGATGTCCTCGTAGGGGAAATAGATCGGCTGGTGCATATGCCAGTGGAACGCGATATGGATCGGCACCTGACCTCGCCGGGGACCCATCGACCGGTTGGAGTCCGCAAGGGACGGATCCCCGCGGTTCTTCTCCAGGAACTGAAGCCTTTCCTGTAGGTCTTCCCTGACGAGATGCTTGTTAACGAGGGTGGCGAAAACGATTTTCGACCTGACAGCACGTGAAAGCGGCAGGAACTGCGTCCGGGCAGGATCGTTTTCCGCGAAACCCTTGACGAAAGCGATGTAGGAATCCAGGGGCTGCAGGTCATTCTTTTCGAGTGAGATCTCGAGCTGCGTCATCAGCTGGTTCTTGAGGAACTCTATCCGGTCGAGGCTTTCCTCGTATGTCTTCCGCATCTGGCCTATATCGGGAGAGATCTTGCTCTGGACTGGTCCCAGCGCTTTTTCGAGGGCAGTGGTCCTGGCGAACAGATCCCGGAGCTCCGGGAGAACATTCTCCTGGCTGTACACACACGACACCGATCCGATCAAGAAAGCGAGGATAAGCCAAATTCCTGCAACACGGCGGTTTACCATCATTGATCCTCCCGGGAAAAAATGCGGTCCGAAGCCAAGTATACCACCACCCGACCCCGGCTGGAAATCCTTCCACCCCCGGCTGGAAATCCTTCCACCCCCGGCTGGAAATCCTTCCACCCCCGGCTGGAAATCCTTGAAGGATGGAATTTCCTCTTGGAAATCTCATCTTTGAATTCAGGTTTTGGGGAAGAATGCCGAATTATTACCTGTCGGGGGATTTTCCCCCGCCGGAGGTATCCATATAGTGAAGGAATTTTCCCTGAAGGGAACCCTCTTCCTGGGAATGCTCGCTGTCTGCTTCCTCGCAGCTGTTCCCGGGTGGTCGATACCCCCCGGGAGCCCCGGCCAGCCCGAGGGCGGGGCAGGAGGCTCCGATTACACGCACGGAACCTACTACCACTTCGCCTTCGGGGCTTACGAAGAGAAGTTCCACATCTTCGAGCCCGCCGATCCGATTCCGGAGAAAGCCCCGCTCCTGATCTTCCTGCACGGATGGATGCACACGGAGCCCGAGGAATACCTCGGCTGGATCGAACACCTGTGTCGCCGCGGATGGGTGGTCCTCTTTCCGTGCTACCAGGGAACCAGCGACACCGCCCCCAGATACACCTACAATGTCCTCCGGACGTTGAAAGAAGGGCTGGCAACCTTGTACAGCGGCGGCCATGTCCAACCTGACCGGGACCGGGTCGCGATGATAGGCCACGAGGGCGGGGGCGTCATTGCGGCGAATGTTGCCGCGACATGGAAGTATTTCAAGATTCCGCGACCGGGAGCTATTTTTGCCTTGAACCCATCCCGAACGGGAGTTGGCGGAAGCCCACTGGAGATCTTCGATCTATCGGGAATCCAGGAGGGAACCCTCTTTCTCATAGCAACCGGAGACGCCGACCGACCCGAAGTCAGGGAGACAGCTCTGGAGATGTTCTACGGCGCAGACAATCTTCGGACCCGTGACAAGAACTACCTCACCTTCCTTTCCGATTTGCACGGGTCGCCCCCCGTCGTGGCCGACAAATTCGCCCCCTTGAGCCGCCCCACCCCATGGATCGATCGTGAACTCGAGATGCGGCGGAATGAATTCGTGAAGCTCTATCCTCAAGCGACTTTCGCGAGGTTCACGCGTTGCCAGAACCTGGATGCGATGGACTGGTGCGGAGCCTGGCGGTTGTTCGACTCTCTTGCAGACATGGCTTTTTCAAAGGGTTCGCGCCGGGAGGTCTTCGGTGACACTCCCGAACAACGCTTCATGGGTGACTGGAGCGACGGAAAACCTCTTCGGGGCCTCTGGGCAACCGATCGTCCATGAACTTCAGGAGTATGGAAATGAGAATTCAAAAACGGGACCTTTTGGCAGGAACGGTTTTGATCGCGCTTCTGGTGGGGTTCCCATGCGTGGCAGTCTCCGCGCCAATTTCCGATGACCTGGTCACGAGGTACATCAGGTGCTGCGATTCGATCTTCAAGGCGGGGGCCTCGTTCGCGGAGAAGAGCCTGACCGGTGAGATTTCCGATCCTTCCGATCAGGGATTTTCCAGATTGGTACAAATTCTGAAGGAATGTGGATTCCAATCCTACGATTCCTTCCAGGAAGCCGACCAGATGATAACCCGCGCCTATTTCCAGGTGTTCCCGTCGAACTCCAGTGATGCGAGGGATGAAAGCAACGTCTCGATCGAAGGTGAGTTCGGAGGGGAGGAACCCCAGGGAGATTCCGAAACCCTTGCCGACATCGACGATGGAGGGGCTTATGCTTCATCGGGTGGGTTCGAGGAGGACCAAGCCGCGAACGTCCCTGCGACAGTGGATCTCGACCCCGCATCCAAGGATGCGATCCGCCGGTTCCAGGCCAGGCTCCAACCTGCAATGACGATCAAGGTGAGGGGAAACGGGGTCTAGAAGCCCATCCCAGAAGGCTTTTTCACCCAGGGCAGAAGAGCTGAGGTAGATCTGCCACACTTTTGGGGCCATTTCGACCGATGTGGTCAATCAGCCTCACTGGCCAAGTTTTTCGAAAGGTAAGAAAAGCCAGCCTCAGAGTGGATTTAGGGGGAAAAGCCCCCTCCGACCTTCCCTTGGGGAAGTCAGGGAGAGCATCTCGCCAGAGTTTCCTCAGAGAAGGGGGAATTCGCCCGAACATCAAAATATCGGCAAGAGAACCCACTCTGGGACATTTCGGGATCAAACCTGGTACAGATGTTGCGAAATAACGGCAAGAGCGGAAAAAATGGATAGGGTTGGCCAACCACCAAGTGGACCAGGAATTCCCGGTCGATGAGGGGGGGGATACACCAAATGACGGGCCCATCCAAACGTGAGAAGTTCTTTTTGGCCTTGAAACAGGAAGTCCAGGAATGGAATCTCGACATCCACGGGAGCTGCCCTGTATGGCTTCTTAGCCTTCTCGTGGTCGGGTGCGCGGTGCTGCCCTGTGGAGGTGTTTGGGCCCTGGCTGGAATGCTGGTTTTCGGTGGACCTCTTT
This sequence comes from uncultured bacterium, assembly GCA_964428355.1. Lineage (GTDB taxonomy): Bacteria > Muiribacteriota > Ozemobacteria > Ozemobacterales > Ozemobacteraceae > CAYRYU01. The sequence continues at coordinate 49,769 of CAYRYU010000044.1, read as the reverse complement.
TTCTCCGGGGAATTCAGATACATCGTGCGAAAGATATCAGGGTAAGAGCTCTTTCCTTTTCTTGGTGGGATATCCCGATGGTCCTGATCGGGATAACCTTTTGGATAGCAGTTTTCCTGTTCATACTGAATCCCGTCCTGTTCTCGGTGAACCTGATGTTCAAGGTTTTCGGGGGCTGGAGCGCGGTCTGGATGGCGAACCTTCGCCCCCTGATTCTGATTATCGCAACCCTTGCCCTTTACCTGGGCTGCGCGTTCCGGTTCTTCACCCGCGTGATCCACCGGGTGGAACCCATAGATGGCCAAGAACAAGAGATGCCGATTCGTGAGAGTTGAACCTGATAGATAGCCCTTCGCGAAGCCAATTGGGACCAGGGGAGGCCGGAATTCCGGCCTTTTCCCATTTTGGGCGATTTCCATCCTTGAGATGGGAACCGAGTTTTGCTAGATTGGATCCGGAGATTTTCTTGAGGAAGGATCCGACACCGAGAAAATGACTGATTCCCGTGAAAGGGTCCGGGCCGCCTTGGTAAGCCTGATCGAGCGAAAGGACGGTTCGGTTTTCCAGACCAGGGCCAGGTTCGAGCATTCGCTCGCCGAGGCATCGGGAGTCCAGGGGGCGGAAATCGCCGCCATCTCTGCTGGGCTTGATGAGCGACTCCCCTGGGATTTCCGGAAGAATCCGGGGGTGCCCATCACTCGAGCCGCGGTCAACGGGTTCGTGGAAAACCTTTCCCGCAAACATCATCTTTCGGCCGATCAAGCGCAGTGGGTAGTCGCGACCTGGGCTGGGGCGCTCGGAATATCCATCGAGCCGCCCCCCCAGGAACCTTCGATCCCGCCTTTCCAGCAAGTCCCTTCGGCCCCGGCCCCCGCTTCCACCCCCTCGACAGGGCCATCCCCTTCCCCCCTCCCGGAACCACCGGGGCCTGTGCCAGCCGAGTTCGTCCCCCCCTCCACAGCTCTCGGAATCGAGTTTTGCATGGACGACCGCGGGCTGTTACGCGTATCCCAGGCATGGTCCCAGCCTTCATACGGACCTTCCGATCCCCCGCAGGCTTTGGCGAGTTGGGTGAGACAGGGAACCACGGGGTCTTCCGATCAGGCAGGTGGTCCGGAAACCAGATCTCCTGCGCCTCCCCTTCCACCCACCATTCCCCCCGCCGCGCCGAAACCCCCTCAGGCTGCCTCCAGGCCGCCCGCTTCTTCCCCGGGCAAAGCGGGTTCTGGTGCTCGTGGCAACTCAGGGCCCGTCCTTTCCCGGGACCTAGGACCCAAGGCTGGCGGAACCGTCCCAAGCCCCGTCCCTCTCCAGCCAAAGCGAATGACCGCTGGAGGAATGCTTCCCCCGGGCACACCTTCCCCTGCTGCCCCCGCGCCGGCACCGGCATCCAAGGGTCCCCCATTGGCCAGGTATTCCGGCCCGGGCCAGGACCTCCACGATCGTGCGCTCGAGATACTGAAATCGGGCAGGGGCAAAACCGCCCTTCCAGACGCTCTCGAGCTTCTCGAGAAGGCTTCCAGAATGGGAAACCTGGCGTCCTTGTACAAGATTGGGGAAATCCATCTCAAGGGTCTCACCGGCAAGGAAAACCTCCCCGAAGCGGTTGCCTGCTTCCGGAAAGCTGCCGAAAAGGGCTACGTGGAAGCCCAGGTCCAGATTGGAAGCATGTACCAAGTCGGGCATGGGGTTCCTCTCGACCTTGTGGAAGCCCAGAGGTGGCTCCAGATGGCGGCGAAGCAGGGGAACCAGGAGGCCCGGGAGCTCCTGAACCAGATTCTTCAAGCCTGAAACGAGGTGTTCAAGATGAGCGAACCTACAGAAAAAGTCACGAACTGGAATCTTCTCAATTGGTGCATCGTCGTCGCGGTCGAGCTTGTAATCCTGGCGGCGTTGATCCCCTTCCCCCTTATCATCCTCCTGGGGGTAGTACTCATCAATCCGGTCCGCGCGGCCCTCGACTGGCATGAGCCTTCCCCTGACGCTCCCGCCCAGGGTCCCGGCGGAGCCGCAAGGTCCTGATGAATCCTATTGAGGCGATGAGCGCCGGAGCCCGAAATGGAAAAAATTGAGTTTCTTGCCTCTACGGGGGTTTCGTTCTATTCCCCCGAAAACGACGTTCGATTCACCGACCTTCTGCTCCAGAGAACCTGGAACTTCCGGGTCCTCAAATCACCGAGGGGCGCGGTCAGCCTCCAGGCTGGGAACGATCCGATCCAGAATGCCTCCTCCTCAGCCGGTGAACTCCTGACGGACTGCGGTGGAATCTCGGTCCGCTTCCGGGATGCGCTGGAAACATGCCTCCGTCGCTGGATTCCGCTTCCCTTCACCCGGAAGACGGCGGAGCGCTCGAACCCCTCTAGAAGCAACGACTGGATCAGGCTTTTCATCTCCAGACCTCCCCTCTGCCCTGACGAGAACATCTTTCGGCTTGTTTTCTCAGTCGATTCGACGGTCAGCCCCGCCCTTTCGGCCGACTCGGCGGGCCAGGAGTGGTTCGGTTTCTTCGCGGACGACGTCGGGCTTCCCTTTGAAGCCCACATGGGTGCAGGGAGTTTCTGGCGTTCATCGACATTGATCTCGTGGGTACAGGGCCTTTTCAAGTCCGTTCCCGCAACCGGAAGCGAGAAGGCACCGCCATTCTCGGTGGCCCTTGCAGGCTTCATGACCTTGATTGACGGGCTGAGGCAGGCAGAGGTCCTTCCCGAAGTCACATTCATGCAGCCGGAAGGACAATCGGTTGACGTCCATCTCATCCTGGACCTCGGAAACAGTCGTGCATGCGGAATTCTTGCCGAGCATCTTCCGGGTGAGCCGGTCAACCTCGACGAGTGTGTCAAGCTCGAAATCCGCGATCTGAGCGACCCAAGCCAGGTCTACACCGAACCTTTCGACACAAGTTTCAAGTTCAGGCCGCCCCTTTTCGCTGATCCGGAGAACCTGGTTCCCCACGGGGGAGTGAATTTCCCCTGGCCCAGCATACTGAGGATGGGCAACGAGGCCGCCCGTTTCGACCCCTGCGACGTGGGCGACACCGGGATGTCCAGCCCCAAGCGATATCTCTGGGACGACCGTCCCCCGCATTTTCCATGGTACTTTCATCTGACCGAGGGGGGAGTGGGAAAGAAGATCAATGCTTCGTTCCTCAAGTTTCTCGATGAACAGGGTGTTTTCCGCGGCAACAATGCCCAACCCCCGTTCGAACCCTGTTATCCACCCAGCTCGATGATGACCTTCCTTCTCCTCGAGATCATCAACCATGCATTCGCCCAGATCAATTCCTATGCCTACCGGAAGTTCCGCGGTCACCGGCTGGCCAGACGGGTCCTCAAAAGCCTTGTCATCACGACTCCATGTGGAATGTCCAGGCCCGAGCGCACGATCTACCGGGAGCGCGCCCAATCGGCCGTCGACCTTTTCTTCCACACCATGGGCGCAGGGGGCGGGATTCCAAAACCTTCCCTGTACTTCGATTTCGACGAGGCAACCGCGGTCCAGCTGACCTTCATTTACGGCGAGGTCAAGCACCGGTTCCTCGGAGATTCCCGGGAAGCCCTTTCATCCCTCGGCCGTGAGCGCTCGGTCGAGGGTGCCCGGGAACCGGTCTTCCGGCTCGCCAGCATCGATATCGGGGGGGGAACGAGCGATCTGATGATTGCCGAGTATTCCCCCATCGCCCGGGATTCCGTGGGCGTCCAGCAACGGATGCTCTTCTCGGAGGGGTTCTCGATCGCGGGCGACGAGATCGCGAAACGGATCATCGAAAAGCTCATCCTGAGGAGGGTTTTCACCTGGGCACAGCAGAAGAACCCGGACATCTCCTGGGAGGAGTTCCAGGGTTTCTTTGGCCCCAGCAAAGCAGGTCGCGACAAGAAATTCTCGGACATGAAAGCCGAACTCTGCCGCCAGGTCTGGATTCCGATGGCCCACAGGCATCTCGAGTTCGCCGAAAAGGAATCGGACGAGCCCATCGTGGAGGTCACCTTCGACAAGTTCTTCCCAGGACGTCTTCCCGGCTCGAACGTCCTCGATTTCTTCACTGAGCACATGAAAAAGGATTTCCGTTGCGACATGACCCTGGCCGAAATCCCCTGGGAACTTTCCCGGCGAAGAATCGGAACCGTCATCTCCAACGTTCTCGAGACCGTGCTCAGGATCTTCTCAGAGGTCATCTCCCAGTTCGACTGTGACGCCGTCATCCTGGGGGGAAAACCTTCGTCCCTTCCGGTGATCCGCGATCTTCTGGTGAAACTGATGCCGGTTTCCCCAGAAAAGATCATCGGTCTGAAGGGATACCCGATCGGAAGCTGGTACCCGTTCTCGCAGAGGGGGGGGGGAATCGCCGACCCCAAGACCACGTGCGTCGTCGGAGCAGCCGTCTGGCTGTTTTCCGAGCGTCTGAAGAACCTCGACGGCCTTTCCCTGAAAACCGACGGGACCCTGATACAGAAGAGGGAATGCTTCCTCGGGACCTACTCTCACGAATCCCAGACCATCTCTCAGCTTCTGTTCCCCGCTCCCCAGGGGGACGTCTCAACCCTCAGCATCGGAAAACCTGTCATGATCGGCATCCGCCGGGTCGATTCGGACGTCTGCCTGGCGGATCCCATCTGGGAGATCGGGGTCGATCAGAAACGAATTGGAACCTCAGGCCCCGTTTCCGTCCACCTCAAGCAGGATCCATCGAATCGGGAATGCCTTGCCGTGGCCAGGGTCGAGGATGATAATGGTTCGGTCAAGGACGCAAAAGCCGTTTCCCTGAAACTCCGGACGCTCGTCAGCGAGCAATACTGGCTCGACACGGGCTGCTTCGAGTTATAGGAGGTGAGACCAGGATGACCCCTCCGGACGACCTCTTCCCCTTTCCGGCATCCCCCACGGAAAAAGACGATGAGAGGAAATCTCCCGTCGTCCTTCCCCCATTTTTCGAGCCCCCGGGGGGGCAGAACGCGGCAACCGGCGGCGGAGAGGTTGCCCCGAAACCCGGGGAAGGCCCTTTTCCCCAAGGCCACTCCACAGCAACCCAACCGGTTGATGTCGATGTCCCTCCTTTGACCCGCGGAGAGATAACGGCCATCCGGCGCTTCCTGGCACTTCTTTCTTCGGGCCCAACCACTCCCGCTGGTGAGAAGCCATCATCTCCGGTTCCACGACCCGATGCGGCTCCGCCTGCCCGGGAAACCCCGGGCACTGAGCAATCCAACTCCAATTCCACCCGGAAAATGCTCCTTGAGATGTGGAACAGCCTCCCGACCCAACCAGGGGCCGAGGCCAAGGCATGCGTGGAGATCGGGGCCATCCTCGGGGACATCCCTGAGAGCTCCGATTGGTACCGGGTTTTCATGGCCCTCGCCGGTCTTTGCCCCATTCGGGAGTCGATCCGGCATGGGACTCCCGAGCAGAGGGTCTTCACCCTCACTGCGTTGGGAGACCGTTTTCTCCAGGGGATTTCCGGCCTTGCCTTCCAACACCGCAAACCGCTGATCAAGGCGGTCGGCCGTTTCTTTTCGGGAATCGCTGAAGGGTATTCATTTCTGTCCGCGGAGCAGGACAGTTTCGACAACCAATTCCACGAGCGCGTCGAAGGAGCTTCCCCCAACGGGAGGCTGATCCGCGAGATGCGCGGTTTCCTGGTCGTACGGTCGGCCGGAAACCAGGTTGTACGTTCGGGGCGGGTTTTGACATGAACCCGTTTGATAACAGGAAGGTGACGAGATGGGAATCATCGGCACGACCTTGACCAGGGGCTACAAGCCCGCAATGTTCCGGAACCAGCCGGTACACCAGTTTTTCGGCCACCTCCAGGCGGTCCTGCGAAGCCTCGATGCTTCGGGAAGCCTGGAGAATCTTTTCGCCAGGCCGTTTTTCGAAGGGAACCCCGGAACCTGCGCCGAGATCAAGTGGATGACCGACCTTCCCGGAGAAGTGGTTCGCCTGACCGCGCTTCCCGAGAGCCAGCAACGGGACATCGGGGACCGCATCGTCGGTTCTCTTGCGACGATCAAGGGATACGCCGAGAAGCAGCGCAATGCCACGGGAATCGAGAAGGACTATTCCGATTTCCTCCAGGCGGTTTCGGTTCCACCAGACATGTCCATGGTCTTCGTGATCGGCGGAAAACCCGTCATTGCACATTGGGGATATGTCCGGGAAGGCCCTCCCCCGGGCGCACAGGGCGTGTTCGTGGGCTGGGATGCCTTCATAACCGAGATCCAGCGAAAGTCAGCCCCTCAGCAGGCGGCTGCCGCGCCGGTTTCTCCGCCCCCGCAAACCGTGGTCAAAGAGGAAAAGAAGGAGGCGGCCCCTCCCCCCCCTCCGCCTCCGCCCCCTCCCGCGAAGGCCGCGCCTGAGCAGGCAAAACCCGTCTCCAAGGCTCCGCCGGCTTCGAGCGAAAGCTACGGTTGGGTCAAATGGTTGGCAATTGCCCTCGGAATCCTGATACTGCTCCTCCTTCTCAGGAAGATCCAGAAACAACCCCAACCTTCCCCCGGTTCTACTGCCCAGGCTCCGATGGGCGGCGGAGGCGGATCAGGCGCGGGAATGCCGGGCGGAGGCGGCGGCGGGATGATGCCCGGTGGTGGTGGGTCAGGAATGATGCCAGGCGGAGGCGGTGGAGGCCTTCCGGGCGGTTCCGGCGCAGGCATGCCGGGTGGAATGCCCGGTGGAATGCCGGGCGGCGGCGGGTCAGGAATGTTGCCCGGTGGTGGAGGACAGGCGATGCCCCCCGGTGCTGGTGGAATGGGCGCGCAAACAGGGCAACCCTCGAATTCCGGCGGTATCTGCCCGGTCTGCGGAATCAACCACCATGCTCCAGGCACATCCGGAGGGGAACATGCCGGTCAGCCACAAGCTCCGGGACCGCAACAGCCCCTTCCCCACCTTCAGCCGCACGCTGGCGGCGCATCGGCGACTTCCCCCTCCCCTGCCGAAGTTAAATCCGCTTCAGGGGCAGCAGACTCCTCACAAGCCGGAAATCAGGTTTTCGCGGCGACCCTCCAGGTGGACGGCAACAAGGAGCATGTTCTGATCTCGAATCCTCCCGACCCCAGAACCGCCTGGGCGATACTCGACGACACGGGGACCCCACTCCTGACGGGGGAGGCAACCTTCAAGGGAAAGATCGGTACCCAGACCGAAAACGGGGAATCCGTTACCGTTTGTTTCACCCCCAGGCCAGGAAAGAAGGCTGTCGAGGTGCGGGGGGTCAACTCCAAGGGAGAGATGACCCGCTACCGTTTCCTGCTCAAGGCTCCCTGAGGAGAACCCCATGGACCAGACACCGCTCAAACCCGAAGAACAGAACGTCGTCAAGATTGCCACCCGTCTCGAGGACACCATTTCCCGCGCAACATCATGGGCAGCGGGTTTCCTCAAAGACAACCAGATCCGCGGCTTCATGGAAAAGGTACTCCATGAGGAAAAGGCCGTCACCCGCCGGATCAGGGAATCCGCGGGACGCCCGATCGCCCTGGGGGTGTTCGGGGCAAGCCAGTGCGGCAAATCCTACCTCGTCTCGGAGCTCGTTCGGGGCTCCCAAAAAGCCCTCGAAGTTTTCATCAACCAACCCGGGTCCGAGCCGCAAGCCAAGGATTACCTCGAAGAGATCAACCCCGCGGGTGGCAGGGAAAGCACAGCGATCGTCACACGCTTTACCCGACGGCCCTATCTGGAGGTTCCGGGTTGCGCCGCGCACATCCGCCTCCTCAACCGGGTCGACCTGATCAAGATCCTCCTCAATGGTTTCCTTTTCGAATGCCAGTCCGACTTTCTGCCTTCAGCGGAAGAGCTCCAGAAACTCCGCTACTCCTTCCGGGGAACCGCCCGGGTCCAGCCGGGTCAGGAGTTTCTCTCGGAGGACGACGTCTGGGACCTCCAGGATTACGCACGGCGCCATTTCCGAAACCAGTTCCTCAAGCTCCTCGAGGACATCAACTACTGGAAGATCCTCAACGAGGAAGTGAGGTTCCTCCCCTTCGACTGCCAGGTGACTTTCCTGGAATGGCTTTGGGGGAAGTTCTCGAAATTGACGGAGTTGTACAAGACACTCCTCCGCGCCCTTGGGACGACGGGAGGCGAAGTCGTCGGAATCGGCTCCGATGCCCTGCTTCCGCGCGACCAGAGCGTCATCGACGTCCAGCGGCTTTCCCAGATGATGACCCCGGGAAACCGGAAATGCGCTCTTACCCTTTCAACCGGCGCAACCCGGGAGATCGATTCTGCCGTCCTCTGCGCGCTTGCGTGCGAGCTGATCCTCAAGGTCCGGACGGGAGACCAGCCCGGCCTTCTCGCGGACCTCGACGTCCTGGATTTCCCCGGAGCTCGCGCCCGCGCACAGGTTTTCGACAACGCCCGCCTCATGAAGGATCCCCTGGCACTCGTCGAGGTCTTCCTGCGCGGGAAGGTCGCCTACCTTTTCGACCGGTTCTCCGACGACCGCGACGTGACAGGCCTCGTACTCTGCCAGGAAAGTGGTCCGCAGGAGGCGAAGTCACTCCCCTACATGATCAACAAGTGGGTTGAATGGAGCCAGGGAGCCACTCCCCAGGCGAGGAAGGGAAAAACCCCACAGTTGTTCCATGTTTTGACCAAGTTCGACATCGATTTGATCCGGAAAAAGGGGGAGGACCACCGCGTTCGTTGGGAAAGCCGGCTCAAGACAAACTTCGAGGAGTTTTTCGGCCGCGCCGGCGACTGGGCCGAAAACTGGGACGGCCAGGGGGCTTTCCGCAACTGTTTCTGGGTAAGGAACCCCAACGTCCAGCAGACCGTTTTCGCCCGCGACCGTGATGGGAAGGAGTTCGTCCGCGATGAGACCCAACTCGCTGAAATCAAGGGGCAGTACCTCGAAAACGAGTTCATCCGGAGGCACTTTTCCGATCCCGGTGAAGCCTGGGACCGCGCAGCCACCCCGGGACAGGCCGGAATAGCCTTTTTGATCGAGCGGATCCGGAAATCGATCGAACCTTCCTCCAAGGTCAGGCAACTCGAGGGAAATCTCCAGTCTATCTTCGCGGACATGAAGACCCACCTTTCCCCCTATTTCGTGGGGGATGACGTCACCAAGGCCAGGGCTTTAGCCGAAGACCGGGCGAAGAAGCGGCTCGCCGCTCTCGGAAAGGAGATGGCCGCCCGCTATTCCCTTCCCCGAATTCTCGACCGCGACAAGCTTTCCGTTGCCGACAAGACCGTGGCGATGATGTACGACTCGATAGTGAACCCCATGATCGAGAACGAGGGGGAGGAAACACAGGGGGGGTCCAAGCCCGTCTCAGCCCCCGTTTTCGCCGAGGATATCTTCATGGTTCCAGGAACCGCTCCCCAAGCTCCGGAGACGGGGAAAAAACCACATGAAAAGGCTCCCAGAAAAAAAGGAGACCTTTTCGCCAAGGCAGTGCTGACTCGTTGGCAGGAACAGCTGGCGCGGTTATCGAAGGACGAGGAGCTGGCACGCCAAACCGGACTCGATGGAACCTGGTTCGCCGAAATCACGCAGGAGATCATCAAGGGCGCTTCACGCTTGAAACTCGAAACGTCAATCTCGGATGGAACCGAACGAGTCCTCAACTCTCCCAACGCCAGTAAATTCATGCGAAAGACCGCCGCCTGGGTCAGCGCATTGCTGAACCGTTTCGTTCTCGAGCTTGGAAACCCGCGCGCTGAGCGCCCCTTTCCATCCGGCCCTCCCAAGGTGAGCTTGTCCGTCAGGGCATACCCCGGGCTCCCGCTCTATCAGCATTGGACCGCCTCCCTTCTCCAGTTGTTCAAGGACAACGTCGCCCAGGCCACCCCCGACGACGAAGCCAGCAACGCCGCACTGAAATCCATCCTCGACACCACCCTCTAACCTAAATCGGGGACACAGGAATCTTTTGAATTGATTCACATGTCCCCGATTTAGCCGTTGCTGTGTTGGTGAGGGTTTTGGAGATGGGTAAGGGGGAAGAAACTCACCCCCCGGATGGAATCCTGACAAGTTCGCTGTTGGAGAGACTTTTGAAAAATGGGGGACATGTTCCTTTTTGGAAAAGATTCCTGTGTCCCCGATTTTCCGGTTTTCGGGTATCATGGCGGAGTGGATTTCGAAACCCTTACCATCGACTGACCACGTGAAGTTGAAGAAGAAGATCCTGATCGCAGTTCTCCTGTTCGGGACGTTTCTTTTCCTGAACAACACCTCGTGGTTCACGGACCCACCACCGGGGCGCCCCTGGCTGCTCGCCCACAGAGGGCTTGGGCAGACTTTCCCCATCGAGGGCCTGACGGCGGAATCGAACACGGCAAGGTTGATCTACGCTCCGGAACACCCTTTTCTGGAGAACACCATCCCTTCCATGGAAGCCGCATTCGATGCCGGGGCCGACATCGTCGAGCTCGATATCCACCCGACGAAGGACGGCCGGTTCGCGGTCTTCCATGACTGGACCCTGGATTTCCGTACGGATGGCAAGGGAGTCACCCGGGAGCAGACCGTCGATTACCTGAAAACGCTCGATGTGGGCTTCGGTTACACTTCCGACGGCGGAGAGACCTTTCCGTTCCGAGGGAAGGGAGTGGGTTTGATGCCTACTCTCGACGAGGTCTTCAAGCATTTCCCGGAAAGGCGGTTCCTGGTTCACATCAAGAGCAACGACCCCAACGAGGGAAATCGACTCGCCGAGTTCCTGAACGGACTTCCCGAGGAACGTCTCAGCAAGATCTGGGTCTACGGAGGAGACAGGCCAATCGCATCACTCAAGGAGGGTCTTCCCCAGGTCCGGGTTTTTTCCAAGTCGATCGCCAAAAGTGCCCTCCTGACCTATCTAGCCATCGGTTGGTCGGGTTACATCCCCCCCGCGATGAGGAATTCCCTGCTTTTCATCCCCCTCCGGTATGCCCCATACCTGTGGGGATGGCCAAACCTTTTCCAACAGCGGATGGCAGCGGCGGGAACACCCTTCGCACTCGTGGGAGGGGCGGGCAACTGGTCGGAAGGGTTCGATGCCACGGGTTCCCTGGGGCTCCTTCCTGCTTCTTTTTCGGGAGGAATCTGGACAAACCGAATCGACCGGATAGCCCCGGCTTTCAAAACCGGAAGCACGATCCTTCCCCAAAGCCTCCCGAATCCGCCTGTGCCCGGTTCGGTCAGCCCCGCGACCGGTTCGCCGAGTGGAACGGACAGGTAACGAGATGATCGTCCACAATCCCGACAGCCTGCATGAAAGCATAGATTATCGTCGAACCGACGAAAGTGAACCCACGCTTTTTCAGTGCTTTCGAGAGCCTGTCGGATTCTGGTGAAGTCGAAGGAACCTCGGAGAGCGAGGTTCGGCAGTTCACGATCGGCGAACCACCAACGAAACCCCAAAGAAAGGCATCGAACGACCCGAATTCCTTCCGAACTTCGAGGAAAGCGCGGGCATTCTTGACGGTCCCCTCGACCTTCAAACGATTCCGGACGATTCCCGGGTTCTCAAGCAGCCCCTGGATCCGGCGGCTGGTGAATCGCACCACCTTTTCCGGGTCGAACCCGGCGAACACACGCCGGTAGTTTTCCCGTTTCGAGAGAATGGTCGACCACGAGAGACCGGCCTGAGCCCCTTCCAGGACCAGGAACTCGAAAAGCACCCGGTCGTCGTGAACCGGACGACCCCACTCCCGATCATGGTAAGCCTGATACTCGGGCGATCCGAGGCACCAGGGGCACCGAGGATCCTGGTTCATTAGGATTTCCCCCTTCGGTAATCGAATATCCGGTCCTCCCCGAAACGCGTTCAATCGTCTCCGGCAGGAACGGGAGGATCGGTGGGATCATGGGGAATCCGGAAACCGAACGAGGCGACGCAGGAAGCCAGATCGGAAGGGCTTTCCCAAACGGTGAAGGAAATTCCCTTCGCGGCAAGGGGTTTGCCGATGCCTTTCAGGGAAACGGTCCGGTCGGGGTCGTCCTCGGCTCTCCGGATGAGAATTCCGAGAACGGGATGGGTCGGTGAGGCCAGGGCGAACTCGGAGTAGATCTCGGGGTCCTTTTCCCCGCTGTCTCCCAGCAGCAAGAACGGGGTTTTCGGGAAAAGCCCGGCGAGCCTGTTGAGCCACTTCATTTTATGGTCGTGGGCATCGAATCCCTCTTTCAGGAGGCTGTTCTTGATGCAAAGGGTTCCCGCCGGAAAACGGTTGATGGTCAGAAACTCCGCCAAAAACCGGCCCATGGCAGCGGGTGAAGCGCTGACATAGAAGAAAAGGGGGGGACCGAGGTTGTTTCCCTCGGCAATGGAGCGGTATACCCCCGGCGTAGACTGGACCGGCCGCCGCTTGGTGACCGGCTTGATCAGCGCATTCCAGAGAAGCCGGATCCTCTTCCGGATCTCGGAAACCAGAATGGTGTCGTCGATGTCGGAGATGGCGATGAACCCAGGTCTTCGGACGGGAAGGCCGAACTCCTTCGATGCAAGAACGGCCCCCGTCGAGTCGAGAAGGCGAACCGTTCCGGTCCCTGGGCGCAAGTCGAACGGTTGTGAAAACCGGCCTTCGTCGTCGAGCGAAACGGGTGCGGAAGCCTTCCCCACATCGAGGGAAAGCTTTTCCTGTGCGGCTGGACTGGAAAACAGGCTCCGCAACCTGTCACGTTTCCGGAGTCCCGTCCGCAGCCTCCCTTTCATGACGGCACCCTCGACGATGATCCTGCCCTCTCCTGGAAGCGGTATCACACGAAGGTCAGGACAATCGAAGGCCATGGCCCTGATGGAAAAGATCATGAAGAGGAACGTCCCAACACGCTTCATTTTCCGATTTTTCTGATACGGGAAAGGGACGCCGCAAGGAGGTCTGCTTCCCGGGGAATGTCGAGCTCGATGGGTTCCTCGACTTCGAGCCCGGAGGAGTTCCGGGGGGAGATCCGGATCATGCCGTTCGTCAGCTCCCGGACCTTCCGAAGGTTCCTGAAAAAGAAATCGTTTGCCCCGACCCGGACAAGGTAGGGCCATTCGGGAAACTCCAGGTCGTGGAGACGGGGGTTGATTATGCGGTTCAACATCGGAATCCCCAGGGGATTGACCTCGTAGACGAGGGAGTCGGATGTCACGGGTTCGTAGGAGGGAGTAACCTTTCCGAATGCCTCCATGACTTCCAGGAGGATTCTGAGGTCCTTTTTCGTGAGATAGAAGGTTACCAGCGGGGAACCGGGACGGGATCTGGCATCGTATCCCAGCGGAAAGAACTTGAAAACGTCAGAGTACTGATACGCGGTCGGTCTTCCACCGAGTACACGGAACTCTGAACGGATCATCCCGTAGGAGGAAATGAAAACGTCGATCGGGGGCTGAAGATACCTGTTGATTTCGCTCTCGAGACAGGATGCAGCAAGAACTCCCGCCCGGTTGTCCGGAAAACGCATCCGCTGGAAATCCTTTTCCGTCTCGAAAATGGGGGTGGAATAGGCGTAAGTTCCGCTCGAGAGCAACCGGTCGACAATCTCCTTGTATCCCTGGGTCTTCTCCCAGGTGGAGGGGTCGGCGGGCCCCGAATCGTCAACCGGAACCAGCGTCTTTTCGGGGTTCAGAAGGGAAAGACGCCCTTCCTCCCAGGAAAGTTCGAGCCGGCCCAGGGTGGCCCCCCCGAACCCGCTGTGATGGATGAACACGCCGTTCTGCTGGAGGAAGTAGGGATCCTGAGTGTGCCCGGAAAGAATGATGTCGAGCCCCGGAACCTTCCTGGCCAGTCTGACGTCCTCGGGAATCCCGCCGTGGAAAAGTGCGATAACCAGATCGGCCGCGTATTTCCCCCGCAACTCAGCAACCGCCCTGGCTGCGACGGTGACCAGTTGATCGAAGTCGGACCTGGTCGTGCGGTCGTCGAACCCATCGAAGGAAACATCATGCCTGATGGCCATGCTGACCTGCGCGGCATTTGTCCCGAAGAGCCCGATCACCCCGATCCTCAGGGTTCTCTCGGGGAAGTTCAGCGCCTTGAGCCAGAACGGGAGGAACCTCGGACCGGATGCAACTACGGCCAGGGGTTGCAGGAATCTTGCGAGCTCCTCGTTTCTGGAATGGATCCTGAGGTTGGTTCCAAGGATGGGAAGCGAAATTCCCGCCGCTGCGGCCTTGTTCAGCATGACTGCAAGGCCGTGCTCACCTGCCTCGAAATCGTGGTTCCCGAGGCAAATCGCATCGTACCCCATGTCCGAGAAGAACTGCAGTTCGGGGACGACCGGGGTTCGGGGAGAGGGGCCGAGAATCTGGAAAAGTGTTCCGAACTGGGCATCCCCGGAGTCGAAGAGAAGCACCGGCTCCCCCTGCCCTGCCTTCCGGCTTTTGGTTTCCAAGATCAGTGAGGCAAGCCTTGCGAAATGCCCAATTACCGGATCTCCGTCCCCGGGGGTGGGAGTCACCGCACCATCTGGCCCCAACCCCTCGAAATGGGAATGAAGATCGTTGGTGTGAAGCAGGGTGAACCTGAGAGGCCCGGCAGACGTTTCCTGATGCGCCAAGAGGAGGAGAGAAACGACCACCGCTGAGAGAAGGAAAAAGCTCTCCCGCCGGCCTCTCATCAACCGCCCCCTCCCCGGTTTTCCTGGAAATACTTTTCCGCGGCTGGGTGAAGCATCTTGGGATCCACCCCCTTCAGGGCAGATTTGATATTCAGGGAAGATGCCGTCCGGGAGATCGAGGTCAGATACCCGATGTTCCCGAAAAGCAATCGGAGCATCCTTCCCCCAAGGTCCGGGTCGAATTCGCTGGTGGTGATCAGAAGCGCCCTCAGCCCGACCGTGGGGATGTCCTCATCCTGGCCGGGGTAAGTTCCCCGGGGAATGTTCTCCCTCTCCAGGAAGGGATACCCACCCACGAGCCGCTGGCGGAGCTCTTCGGAAAAAGAAAGGAGCCGGAAAGGGATCTTCGCCCCGAGCAATGCGAAGCCCTCAAGGGGAACGCCGCCGGTAAAAAACACCGCATCGATGTACCCCGCCTGGAGGGCGTCGGTCGCCTTCGTGAAGGTGAGGTAGCTCGGAGTGAAATCCCCTTCCCGAAGGCCCGCCGATTCAAGGATTATCCGGGCGTTTATCGCGGTTCCGCTTCCGGCCTCCCCGATGGCGATCACCTTTCCCCTGAGGTCCTGGAAGGTAACCAGGTTGGCGTCCTTCCGGACCGCGACGTGAATGACTTCCGAGTAAAGGGATGTAAGAACCCTCAACTCAGCAAAAGGCTTCCCTTCGAAGTTCCCTTTCCCGGTGAAGGCTTCCCAGGCGACATCGTTCTGAACGATGGCAAGGGCGATGTCACCATTCCGGAGGAATCGGACGTTGGAAACGGATCCGTTGGTGGGCTCGGAAATAACCAGGATATCTCCGAGATTGGAGTTGAACAACCTGGCCATTGCAGTTCCGAGGGGGTAGTAAACACCGTTGATGCTCCCCGTCCCGATCGACAGGAAGCGCTTCACGAGTTGCGTCCGGATCGGCGCGGACGCTGCCGGAGCGGGGGTCTGCCCGAAAGCCGGTCCTGCGTGCCAGAACCAAAAGATGATTCCCACCAGGCACGCGACGGAAAGCAGCTTTTCAGGCCATATCTTCGGAATAGATCTGGACACGGTTCCGTCCTTTGTTTTTGCAATTGTACAGGGCCTGGTCCGCCTTCTTGATCAGGGACATCTTATCCTGACACATTTTTGGAAACTCCGAGATCCCGAGGCTGATCGTCACCTGCATTATCAGATCCTGGTAGCGGAACTCGGTTTCGGCGAACCGCTTCCGGAGACGTTCTGCAAAGATGATCGCCTGCTCCGCAGTCGTATGGGGGAGGATGATGGAGAACTCCTCACCCCCGTAACGACAAGCGATGTCGGTTCCGCGGACCGACTCTTTCACGAGTCGGGCGGTTTCCTTGAGGATGCGGTCACCCTGCTGATGACCGTAGGTGTCGTTGAACTTCTTGAAATGGTCTATGTCGAAGATGATCAGGGAAAGAGGGGAAACGTAGCGACGCGCCCTCTTGATCTCGTCGTCGAGCTTCAACTGGAAATAGCGATGGATGAACAAACCAGTCAGTCCGTCGGTGATCGCGAGTTCGTGGAGCTTTGCGTTGTCGATCGAAACCGCCAGCTGGTTGGCGATGGCCATCAGGAGCTCCAGATCATCATTCCCGAAGTTCTCGGGCTCACCGCGGTCGGCCAGATTGATGACGCCCAGGGCCTTTCCCTGGACGATCAGGGGAACCGTGATCAGGACCTTGGGCGGTTCCGTGCCCGAGGCGGAATCGTATTTTTTGAACCGTTGATCGGACGCGCAGTCGAGGCACACGATCGGCTTTCCGTCGGCAAGGACCTGACCCGCGATTCCCTCCCCAAGCCTCAGAACGATTCTTTCCTGGATTTCGGGGGAGGCCCCCTGCTCGATTTCCCCGAAGATCCGGACGCTCTTGAGCTTGAGCTGGTCTCCGACATCGGAGAGGAGCATGATTGACCCACGTTTTGCGAGAAAAATGGTGACGATGTAGGAAAGGGTTTCGTCAAGGGCACGCTGGTAGGAAGAGGTGTTGTTGATGATCTGGGATATCTTGAACAGAGCTGTGAGTTCGAAGACCTTCTTTCGGATCTTCGCGGTCATGTTGTTGAAACAGGAAGCCAGGAATCCGATCTCGTCCTTCCTGTTCGAGTGCACGTTCACCCGGAGGTTCCCTCCGGAGATCTCGTTGGCCTTGTCGGCGATGTTGATGATCGGGGATGTGATCCTGATGCTGAACAGGGTGCCGAAAGCGAACGCCACTATTCCGACAATGGCGATGACCAGGTGGATGTTGCGCTTCACCCTCTGGACGACCGAATACACCTCGAGAGCATCCTGGATGACGATGATCCGAAGCCCGTAACGGAGTATCGGTAGAAGGACGGCAACCCTGGACGGGGCGTCCTCCTCCTTCTCGAAGATGTCGTATCCTCCGTAGGGGAGGTGGACGAGCGAATCGACGAGTGCCTGGGGGAAGTCCTTCTGGTCGAGAACGTTCTGGCCGTCCCTTGTGACCAGGTAGAAAAGAAACGAGGTTCCGAAGGCCATTCCCTCGAGGGTTTTCCGGAGCTTCAGGAAGGAGACCGAAGCGATGAGGACCGGCCCGGAGGCTTCCGTAGCGAGGGGGGCTCGGATGAAAAACATCCCGGGAGAAAAGAAAACCGACTCCGTCGATGAAAGGACCTTTCTTTCGAGCTGGCTTAGCTGAGGCGCGGCACCGTCCCCCTTTTCAGAATGCGCGATCACCTGTCCGTCATCGGCGCAGATGATGATTCGATCGATGAATTCATACCCCTGGTCCATTTGACGAAGTGCTTCGGCGGCCTGGAGGGAGCCCGGGGTCTGGAGCCTCGCGTCGCTCTTGAGGTATCTGATCAGATCGTCATACATCTGGACATACTGATCCACTTCGTTCTTTACCTGCTGGAATGCCTGGAGATTGCTCTTGATCAGGAGATCCTTGGTGATCTGGGTGAGAAAGTTGAAGGAGTAGAAGCCCAGGACGATGAGAGGAATGACGGAAACGAGAAAGATCCCGACCCAGGTCTTTACCTTGATGCTATGAAGGATCGGGACTGCCCTCTTGTGCTGAATCTCCGTCATGTTCCTCGCCGCGACTCGGGGGACGTTCCTGTCCACCGGTAGAACCCAATTCTAAAACAAATCCCCACCGCAGGCAAAAGGTGAATTTCAAAAACCGAATTTTTCACCCATAGAACCTTTTCAGGAAAAGAGGGTTCTTTTCGCCGTACAGTTCCCCAGCCACCGAGTCGGCGACGGCTATTGCCATCTGCTCCTCATGGCAGAGAACTGCTGGAGGCTTGTTGAAAGCCCCGTTGACCTTGAAGTTGACTGCGCTGCAGTAATGGAAGCACCGGCCCAGATATCCGCACGACCTGCACTCTGCCCATTCCCGGCCTGCCTCGAGCATGATTGCGGCACGCCTTTTCTTGTCGATCCCCGATTCTAGAGTCCCGATGACCAGGGAATGATCCTCGTCACCCTTGACGAACCGCAGGCAGGGATAGAGGTTCCCTGAAGGGGCAATCGCGATCTCTCCGTCATTCTTGTCACAACACGAACAGATCTCCCCGCGAAGTCTGGTATGGGAAGCGATCTTGGAATCGATCAGACTGATGTAGATGTAATCACCCTTCCTGAAACGCTCCAGGTAGAAACGACCCAGCGACCGAAACCCCTCCTTCATCGATTCCAAGGCATCTTCCGGCCATTCCTCCTCGTAGTTCGCACCGATCATGAAGGTTCGGAAACCGCAGTAATATAGGTTTTCCACACCCTTGCCCAGATGGCGGACGTTCCCCGGAGTGAGGGTCATCAACACCTCCATCGAAGGGAAGACTCGCAGTATCGCCGGAAAACGGGCCGCAAGGGTTTCCCATGAACCCGAACCGTCGGGAAGCGTCCGGGTCAGGTCGTGCCCTTCCCCGTGACCGTCGAGACTCAGGGAAACCCGGACGTCCCTGTCGGCCAAACCCCGGAGGGTCGGTTCGTCCAGGCACATCCCGTTGGTGGTCACGAAGTACCTCACGGGAAGGGCAAAACCCAGGGTTTTCCGCTCAGCCTCCGCGAAATCGACCGTCCGGAAGAGGGTTTCCCTTTCCAGCAGAGGTTCCCCCCCGAAGAAGGAGAAATCGACCCGCCTGGTGCTGTTCCCGAAACCGAAAAGAACAGCCTTTTCCGCGGTCTCGGGGGACATCGTCTTTGAGTATTTTTTTCCCACATAGCAATAGGTGCATCGCAGATTGCAGTCGTGGGTAAGATGGATCGCCACCTTCATCCTGATTCCACCATTCGAACGGTAATGTTGTCCCTTCCGGGACTCTATTCCGGGTCGGCCTTTTCCACGCGCATGGCGAAGTATTTTCGCACTTTCCCGTTCTCCATGACGATCTCCACCTTCTCGATGGTCCCCTGGACCACGACCCTCCGCCCCTGGGTAAGGCTCGAAAAGTCGCCGATCAGAGGACAGCCTACCGGCTCGGCAGTCTTGTCTCCACCATTCTCTTCGTAGATGAAGAAACCTTTGTCGACCAGCTCGGAAGGATCCATTTTTCCCAGAAACCCCCTGATGCGGATGTTCATTCCGAGATACTCCTTCGCCCGGCCGAAGAATTCCGTAAGGGGAACATCCTTGGCCAGGATGAGTGGGACCCCGGTGGGGGGATCCGCCAGTCTGGGATCGGGACTCTCCCCTTTGCAGGGCGGTTCGGCGACATCTCCACGGCAGGGAGGGGGAATGGGGGTCACGGGGTCAGGCCGGGGCGCTCCAGCGCAGGGCCTGTCCTGGACCGTCTGGGCGAACAGTGAACTCCCCGGTCGCCCCGAACCGGCCAGGTCGCGGGAAGGCTCGGCAATCGACAGTCCCGGGGAATTGAGCATGAAAACGAGACAGAGGGGAAGGGTCACCCGGGTTCTGAAAAGGACCGTCCAGGTGTTCCGCCAACGTCTCTCCGCATGGATTCCAGGGTAATCGGGCTCAACGGGATGGACGGGGGAGATCTGCATCTTCGGGCTCCTCCTCAAATGATCCGCACGAACCGATCCTCGGTCCTTCGACCATTCTGATTCTACCACAAACCCGCGGCTTTGTTTCCCGCCACCTGTCGGGTTATACTTCCCTCATGCTCAATTCAGGAATTCGTGAAAGCCAGGGGATCAGCCTCTTCTCGGTGATAATGGTTTTCCTTTTCCTTTTCCTCCTGATACCAGGATTTCTGGCCTTCGATCTACTCGGGAAATTCCTCAGGATCGAGGAAACCCGCATCACCCAGGAGTTCTTCCAGGAGGTCAAATCCTCCTATGCTGTTGCCAAGCAAGAGATGCAGGAAAACGAGCTCAAGTTTTCGCGGCTCCTGCAGCTTGTTTCCCAGGATCTCAACCCGGAAAAGTTTGGGGAAACGGTAAGGTTTCTAGCGAGCGAGCCCAACGTCCTCGGCGCAAGCATCATCAGCACCGAAGGGGCAATCCTTGAAGAGGCGGGAGTTCCCACTCCCGAAATCTTCAAGGTCGAAGCCCGCTCATCGAGGCAGCCGGTTTTCTTCAACGAGGAAGGTCAGGGGTTGCGCGTTCAGACGAAATGGGGGGACTTCTTCCTCGCCCTGAACTTCGACCGGGAAAAGGAGCGGAGAGAGTTCATGGAGGCCTGGAGGAGACGGATCGAGAACCAGCACGGTCTAGGCCTTCTTATCCTTTCCCGTGAGAATCCCCAAAACGAGTTTCAGGCAAGAAACCTTGTCGGAGACCCGGGGGGAATAGCTTCCGCGGTAAACGCTCTCCCGAACCTGTCGACCAGGATCGGAAAGTCCCCAGACCCATTCACATTGAGTGTGGGAGGAAGTCTCTGGGGTTTCATTCCGGATCCATTCACCGATTCCATGGCCTTCGTCGTTTTCCGGAGGGCCGATATCGTCAGGGCGAAATTCGGCCAGTTCAAACGCCGGATTTTTCTCGAAATAGGCACCGGAACACTGATTATGGTCTTCCTTCTGTTCCTGTTTTCATCACTCTTCCGGGCTCCGCTGAAAACTCTCACCGATGCCTGCGCTCGAATCGCAGAAGGCGATTACTCCATTTCTGTACTTCCCTCCCCAATCCTGGAGTTGAATGTCCTCGGAAGAACCCTCGCCAGGATGGCCAACCGTGTGGGATCACGGATCGACGGGGCCAACCGGGAGTTGATGGAGCAGCACCGCCAGCTTACCGCCCTCTTCGAAAGCATCTCGGACGCGGTCTACTTTCTGGAACCGGAACTTAGGGTCACGTTCGCAAACCCGGTTGCATTGAAGCACTTCGCCATGGATTCCCTCCCCGCCAAAGGCTTTCCGATCGGCGACATCAGGGGCGGAATCATACGCAAGATGGGGGAAAAGGACCGTGGGGTAACCGGGGTCTTCCACGACGAACGGGAGAAGGCCTTTTTCCAGATCGTTGCCGCACGGGTCACCGACCACCTGGGAACCACGCGTGGATTTGTGGTCGTAGAGCGGGATGTCACACTGGAGAGGGAAATCGACCGGATGAAGACCGAGTTGATCTCGAACGTAAGTCACGAACTCCGGACGCCGTTGACCTCGATCCAGGCTTACACCGAGATGCTCCTTGATGGGGAAGCAGCCAGCCCCGAGCAGGGCAAGGAATACCTGCGGATAGTCTACGAAGAGACGGGCAGGTTGACCCGTCTGGTGAACGATATCCTCGACCTCTCCCGGATCGAATCGGGCCGCCAGGTACTCAGGAAAACGGTTGTCAACCCTGCGAGATTGGCCGCCCACTGCGCCGAGATCATGGAAAAGTGGGCTGTGAAGAAGAAGCAGACCCTGGTGTTCGAGGAGGATTGCAACGTAGAGCGGTTCGAAGCCGACCGGGACCTCCTCGAACAGGCCACGCTCAACCTTCTCAGCAATGCGGTGAAATACACCCCCGAGGGCGGAAAGATCATTCTCAGGTGCCTCCGGAAGGACGGCGAGATCATTTTCGAAGTGGCCGATACCGGAATCGGGATGTCCGAGGTCGAGAGATCGAAACTGTTCAGCAAGTTCTTCCGGGCGGAAAACGACACGGTCAGGGAAGCCGGTGGAACAGGGCTGGGGCTCGTTCTGGTGCAGGAGATCGCGAAGCTGCATTCCGGCCGGGTCGAAGTCCGGAGCCAACCTGGAGCCGGGTCGAGTTTTTCACTCGTTTTCCCCTTGCCCTGAACCGGAAAATCTCCCCTTGGCCCCACCCCCGATCATCCTCCGAGAAAGGCGATAGCCTCGAAAGCCCTGAAGCCCTGAAGCCCTGAAAAAATCGCGGAAGAATGGTCTTGCCAAGGATTTTCAGGGATGGACACGGATTGGATTTCGGGAAAATCGGTGTTGATAAGTGTTTTTCCGTGGCAATGATTCTTCGTTCTCGATCCAGTCCTCCGCCGGTTGACTTTCGCAGGTTCTCTGGCCGCCGCAGTGGGGTAAACGGACCTGCAACGATGTCTTCAAATGAAGGCCCTTTCTCCTTCATACGGCAGTGGGTTTCCGGCAATCAGCCCCCGTGACCTCGCCCGGGACGGGTATCCCTGCGAAAGCACAACCGGTTTAACGGCATAGTTGCCTAAAATAGTCTTTGATGGTATATGATTCCTCATCAGATTTTTTCATCCAAAGGAGGAGTCGCATGAGAGTCCGATTAATACTGTTTTTGGCATCAGTGCTGCCGCTGGGGGCAATGCTCCCGGGCTGCGAAACGAAGGGCCAGGATAGATTCGGCAGCGTAGCATTGGGTAGTATTTCAGTTCAGGTATCCTGTTTGGCGACCACCACGGCCGTTTTCGGAGCCTCCTCAACCTTCGAGGTCCGTCTGTCGGCATCCAACCAGACCGGGGTGAAGTCCGGAAAGGTGACCGTTTCGGGGAACAGGCTTTCCTGGCCCGCCATCACCCTCGCCGATATTCCTCCCGGCCAGTGCCTGTGTGAGGTCTATCCGACGGCCACGGACCCGGCCGGCATCGCAACGAGTCCCGCGGCGGTGTTCAAACACCATTTCGTTCCCCCTTTCACCACGGGTGGGGTGGAAACGGTCATCTTCACCGTTTCCGGCGAAGACACGGCGAAAGCTCTCGCCTATGATTCCTGGTCCGGAAAGAAGTCGGGAAAAACCATCCTGGAATTCGCCCCGGCCGCTTCCGCGCTTGAATCCCTTACCCTGGCGGTCGAGAGCCACCTGAAAAAGCAGGCCCCCTCCATAAGCAAGGCGTTCAAGTGGCCTCAGGCGATAACGGCCTCCGCAACGGCACTCGGAAAGGCCACGAAATGACCGCGAAAACCCGAATCGGATTCGAAACCCTGTTTTCATTTCCCCCCAAACACCCAAGGAGGACCATCGTGCATCCCAGGTATCGAGAAATTCTCATTCTTCTCTCACTTTCGATGATCTGCCTTCCCCAGCTCGGAATCACCCAGCCCCCCGGTTCCGCAACCCCCACGTTCACGTTGCCCCCGCTCGTGGTCGAGGGAGATTGGGAATACGCCCCCCTTGCAGACCCGATAGTCACCCCGGCGAACAACCGATCTTTCACGGAACGGATGACGCGTGAGGAAATCGACCGGCGCCAGCCTTCCAACGTCAGCGAAGCTATCCGGATGCTGAGCCCCAACCTTCTGCGAAGCACCCAGAACAGGAAATACCGGAATTTTTTCGATTCCCGAGGTGAAAAGCTCTCGGTGCTCGTTGACGGGTTCGTGGCTCAGGACGGAAGCTCAAACGGTGGAATGCGCGGTGACGACCGCCTTCTCGACTCGATGAACCCCAACATCGTGGAATCCGTTGAGTTGATCAAGGATTCCTCCGCCCTCATCTATGGGACGACCAAAGGCGGGGTCTTGCAGATCCGGACCAGGAAGCCCGAGGCCCGGCGGCGGACAGTGTCGATCGAGGGGGGCCAGTGGCAGAGAGCGCGTTTGAAGCTGGATTTCGGGGAACGGCACGATTCCAGAAACGCCTTTCAGCTGTCCCTGAGCACCTTCAATTCCGAAGGGCCCGACGGAAAAAATGCTTTCGACAAGCGCAGTTCCGCCTTCTTCAAATACTTTTTCGACCCCAACGACCGGGACTCGCTCGTTCTGACCTTCAATCGCGACATCTCCTGGTTCGGCATCCCCATTGATGAAGCCGACATGGACATGTTCGGCATCGTCAAACGCGCCTTCTGGGACAACACCACTTCCACGGTTAAGACCGAAGACCAGGGTTGGTCATATGGCCCATGGGGGAACACCTTCTGGGGATTCGACTGGTTACACCGATGGAATGCCCGCCAGACCACGTCCTTCGAGTTCGGCAGCCTCAAGGTGACGAACGATTTCCACAACCCGCGTGGAATCGGGGCAAACCCGGTCGGACATATCGACGGGCATCACGTCGAAGAGAAGACCACGTCCTTCGCCCTCCGGCACACCGCCAGGTGGGCTCACGGGATCATTTCGCGCCTTGGCTATACCTTCGACCACTGGAACAACCCCACCGGAAAGCTCTACTGGGAGAACCGCGCAAACGAGGATCGCAAGCACTCCTACTACTTCCAGAACGAGGTCCCGCTCGCGGGGGAAAAGTTGACCTGGGACATCGGGGTCCGGCGCGACCGGCGTTACATAGTCCGGGAGGAGAAGGCTCGCCTTCCCAAGGGCGCAACCGCTCTCAAGATCATCCTTAACTCCTGGGAGGATCCACGGACCAGCTGGGGGACCGGTCTGACCTGGAAACCATCCGACCGTGACACCCTTGCACTGCGGTATGCGGGACTGACGATCACACCGGTGGACCGGGGAGCATCGTTCGACGGGAGCTCCCTACGAGACGAGAAGGATTCCCTCGTGAACTTCGGAATCGAACACCGTTTCCGGGGGAAGTACATTCCCGTTCTCAACGTGAACTTCTTCCAGAACGACATGGATGATGCGGTCGTTGACGATTCCGTTCACACCCGTTATGCCGATCCCCCGACGAACTCGGTCGGAATAAGGATCTTCCAGAACCAGGACACCGTCGCGAAAGGTTTCGAAGCCACGATCGGCGGGACGATCCGGAGGGTCACGGGGAAGCTCGGGGTCGGCCAGGTGCACTTCGAGCCCGACGTGGCGATCCAACCGAACATCAACTACCTCTTCAGCCTCAGATACGACGCTCCGGCACAGGTTCAGGCGGAGCTGTTCGGAAGCTGGGTCGGGAAGTCCGAGTCCAGCGTCAGCCTCGTAACGGGGAAAACCCTTACCGGGGGCAATGTCAGCACCACCTTCCCATACTACATCAACGATTACCTAGACCTGAACCTGGTCCTGAGCAAGACGTGGGGCCCGAAGGGAAAATCGACCAGGGTGTCCCTTATACTGAAGAACCTCCTGGACCGCGGCTACGAAACACGGCCGTTTACCCCCAACTATGGGCGAATGGCGTCGGTTTCCTGCGAAAGCGAGTTCTGAAAGAGACACTGGGATGGAAAAGGAGAGGAGAGGATCTTTAATCCCCATTTTTCGACACTGAAGCATGGTTACTGACGAAAAATGCCACCGAGCCGCAAAGAACACCGAGAAAATCCGGAGGTTTCGGGAAAAGGGTTATAGCACCCGTCCGATTCATCGAAAGCCTCTGTGGCTCTGTGTCTCCGTGGCAACCCCCATCACCGAACTTGCCAAAGTTTCCTTTTTTCCTCCGTGCCCCGGGGGCATTTCTCTCAGCAACGTTGCTTCAGTGTCCGAAATACAGGATTTTGAGGACTGCTGATGAAGCTTTCGCATGCCATGGTCGTTCGATGCTTCTGCCTCCGGGGAGGCCGTCTTCTTCTTCTTCGTCATCGCTCCATGCGTTCGAACCAAGAATTCTGGGGACTGCCCGGGGGAATCGTCAAGTCAGGGGAAACCCTCTCCCAGGCAGCGAAGCGGGAACTCGTGGAGGAAACGGGTTTGTCCGGGGTTCCCGCGGGAATTCTTTCGTTGCAGGAGTTCCCCAAGGTCTCCATGATCGAGGTGGTCCTGCTTTTCCGCAACCTATCAGGAACCGCACGCCTCGGGGAGGATCCCGATCTTCCAGAGGGGTTTCCACCGCGGATCCTCGAGTTGAAGTGGTTCCGACGGTCCGAACTTCCATCGCTCCAGCCGCGCGACTTCTACCGGAAGTTCAGGCTCTCTGGCCTCCGAAAGCTGGATCTGATAGCCCTTCCCTATGAAATGGCCCTCGATTGAGCTTCAATCCCAAAGTACTATCTGCCGATCTCCCAAGGGACGAACCTCGACCGGAATCCCGTAGATGTCTGAAAGGGCGGGTCCGGTCAGGATCTCGGTCCTGAGTCCGGACTTCTGCACCTGACCTTCCCGCATGAGAATCAGGTGGGAAGCGATCACGGCCGCGATCTCGGGCTCGTGGGTTGTCAGCAGCACAGTGACGCCTTGCGCGGTAAGAGACCTGATGACCCCAACGAGGCGACTGCGGTTCCCGAGGTCCAGATGCGAAAAGGGCTCATCCAGAAGGAGAAGCCGGGGCTCCTGGGTCAACGCCCTCGCCAGCAAGGTCAACTGCTGCTCTCCTCCGCTCAGGCACGGGACCGGCCTCGATGCGAAAGCGGAAAGACCGCACCGCTCGAGTGACTCCATCGCCACCGCGAGATCCGTCTCTCCGGGCATCGCGAGTGGATCCAGGTGGGGGGTACGACCTAGCAGGACGGTGTCGAGGACCGTGTGTTCGAAAGCCATCTGTTCCCGCTGTGGAACGAGAGCCATCGCGCGGCCCAACTCGCGCCGCCCCCATTCATCGATCGGACGTCCCTCGAAAACTACGTTTCCCGATGAGGGTTGGAGCCATCCGAGCGCAAGGTGGAGGAGTGTCGTCTTTCCGGCACCGTTGGGCCCCAGTATGGCCGTGGTCGACCCCGCGGTCACCTCGAGATCCAGCTTCCGCGAAGCCTCGCGCATCCCGCCTGGATAGGTGTAGGAAACGCCCTGAAAGCCCAGCATGCCGCCCATCCCCTGCCTCTCCTTCAGCGCCCGGTTTTTCGCAGCGATCCGGAGGTCATCAGAACCATGAAGGAACCGGCCCCCACGAGGGAGGTCAGGATTCCAAGCGGAATTTCCCCTGCCATCGCGCACCTGGCCACATCGTCACAGATGATTGTCAGTATCCCGCCCATGACCATCGCCGCGGGCATCGCCTTCCTGCAGTCCGCCCCGAAGCTGCGCCGGGCAACATGAGGAACGATGAGACCTATCCAGCCGACCATTCCCGCGACCGAAACGACCGCGGCGGTTGCAGCGACCGCGGCAATCAGCACGACAGCCCTCTCCCTAGACGGTGAAAGGCCCAGGGCGAACGCGGTGCTGTCGTCCAGGCCAAGGGCGTTCAAGCGCCACCTCAACAACATCAGGACCACCAGGGCTGGCAGGACCACGGGAATCACAGGGAGAAGCTTTTCCCACGTGATTCCCCAAAGCCCCCCGAGCAGCCAGAAGGTTATCTCCGGAAGTTGGTTGAGGGGATCGGCAAGGTATTTCAAGATTCCAAGCCCCGAGGAAAACAAGGCCGAAACCGCGATTCCCGCGAGAACCAGCCGCAGCACCCACCCCCCGAAACGCATCCTCGAGGCCAGCGCATAGGAGAAGATCAGGCCCGAAACCGCGAACAGGGCAGCGCACCCCTGGACAAGCCACGACTGGTTCCCGAGGAAAACGATGCTGAATGCCGCGCCGAAGGCAGCTCCCGGGGAGACCCCGAGAAAACCGGGCTCGACGAGGGGGTTGGCGAAGATCGTCTGGAACACCATTCCCGCCCCGGTGAGAACCATTCCCACCAGCGCGGCCCCGATCAGGCGAGGAAGGCGGAGGCTCCAGACGAGGCGCCTGGCCATTTCGTCCGTCGAGAGGAGATGCGGCGACATCACATAAGGGGCTGGGTAACGCCCCAGAAAGAGGGAAATCCCAATCAGAAGGAGGAGGAAAACCCCCAATAGGACTATTCCCCAGCCTGTGGAAAGCGCCACCCGGACTTCCCCCACCCTCGCAAGCGAATGTTCCGGGACCCGATCCGGCGGGTTCACAGGTCTCCGTGGATCTTCGGGCAGATGCCCTTCCGAACGGCTTCGGCGTCCGCACCAAAGAAGGACGTGAAGAAGGTCACAGCTTCGGCGGTCATATCCAGGTTCGGGAACCTCTCTGGATGGATTTTTCCGGCAAGCCATGTCATTCCAAGCACCCATCGGGGGTCGGGCTGGTCCCAGCTGATCAGATCACCGGGGAAAGCCCAGAGTTTCCCTGCCTTTGCGGCACGAAGTGCCTGCCAGCCGGGATCCGCCTTCAGCTCGGCAATGACTTGGGAGGTTTCTGCAAAATACGAAACGATGAAGACCTGATCGGGATCCCAGGCTGCGATCTGTTCGAATCCAACTTTGGTCCAGCCCTGACCCAACTGGGCGTCTTCCCAGACCGGATTTCCCCCCGCCATCTTCACGAGCAAAGTCTGCATCCACGACTTGGGTGGAACATTGAAGGCGACCGCGCCATCACGGACGCTGTAGTAGAGGAGCAGAACCCGGGGGCTCCGGGCGAGATCGACTCCGGAAAGGCCTTTCCCGATCCTGGATATGGCCGCATCGATCATGCTCTTCAATTCCCCCGCCCGGGGTTCCTGCCCAAGGAGGCGGCCAAGGATCGCCAGATCCCGTGGGTATTCCCCGGGAGTTTCGAAATCGACGCAGACCACCGGAATTCCCAGCGCCTCGAGGGGCTTTCCCAGGTTCTCGGCACTGGCTTTCTTCATCAGGACGACGTCGGGTTTCACGGCCGCGATCTGCTCGGGGCCGGCTTCCCTCCCGAGACTTGCCTGGCTCGCAAAACCAGGTTGAAGGATGGAAAGGAACGACTCCATCCCCTGGCCTTCCTTGGTCTGCCCCACAACCCTGGACCTCGCTTCCGGGAAAAGGAAGAGGGCATCGGTTATCATGAAGGAAGCCTTTCCCGCAACCACGATCCGGTTGGGAACCCCGTGCAACATGACCCTCTTCTCCCTGGAATCGGTCAGTTCCAGAATGCCCTTGCCTCCATGGAAGGAAGAGGCAATTGCCGTTCCCGGATCGGGGAGGGGTCCACCCACGGCCGAATGAGGCGCAGCCAGGCATAAGAATGCGGCGAAAGCGATTACTGACCGCCCAAATGAAGCCACCATCCGTGAAAACATCAGGCGATTTGGCCGGCGGGGTTGTTTTTCAGACATCGGCTCCATCTCCCGGCCCCTCTGAAGAGGGCCCTTCCATCCAGACTACGCACAAGATAGGTTAAAGTCAACTTACTTTTACAACTTTTAGCTACTTTTCGAAATGCTCGATTTCGTTCCATCGAGGATCTCGCCATCCTGGCTCCTCGGGCACATTCACCCCAGCGTGGGGCTCTTGAACGCAACCTTCTGTCCCGTCGAGAAGATCTTCCCCTGCTCCGCACCCTTGATCAGCGAGATTGCACGGGGGCAGTCCTTGACGACGAATCCGGAGAGATCCTGGACCCCGAAATCGAAAAGGACCGGTGCGAGAGGGGTGGAGGGACCGACGATGGTCACCTTTCGGGCTTTTTGTGAAAGCTCGAGCAGCCTCGGAAGAGTCTTCCCTATGAGACACCCGCACCCGATGAAGACGAAATCGCTTTCGGGAAGGAGGAACTCCACCGCGGAAAATGGGTAGTCGCCTTCCTGGGGCTCTTCCCCAGAGATGATCCTCATTTCGCAGATCGGTTCGAAAAGGGCCTCGAGGTGAGGGAAATGCCCTACAACCGTCACTTTCTTTCCGCGAACCTCGTTCTGGGACATTATGAACGGGTCGTAGATGCGGTCCTCCGCGTGCAGGGAGTCCGAGATGGCCACCCCGGCTCCCCGGGCCACTTCGGGGTTGTTGTAGAACGCGTTGATTGCCGCCAGCCCAAGCGAGGCCTCACCGAAGTTCCAGGACTTGATGCATCCGGCAACTTCCCTCAGGGGGGCACCCTCGAGATTCCTTACCTGGAAGGGCCTCCGGAACTCATAATCCATCTGCCCTGCGATCCCGAGGCCGTTCCCGCTCCTGACGTAAGTGTAATGGCTTCCCCGGACGATTTCCTCGGCTTTCCAATTCTCCGGGATACCCCCGATCAACCGGTCGAAAACTCCCCAGTTCATCCTTTTGAACCACCTTTCATGAAATCCTGGTCGATCGCCCCGCCCTGGCGAAGCCTGATCCTCAACCTGGATAAAGTCGAGTCGAGCTTCTCGAGCTCATCGAGGCACTCCTTCTCCTCATCCGAGGTAATCCGTATCCGGCTGATACCACCGTTCTTCACGACGACCCGCTTGTCCGCGGTCAGTGCCAGGAGAGGATCGTGGGTGGAAATGAAGACGATCTTCTCTTTTTGGGAGAGGATTTTCACCGCCTGGCGACGATCTATCCCGGCATTCTCGATTTCGTCGATCAGGACGACCGGAGAGATGCTCATGTGGGCTGTGTCGGCAATCATCAGCGCGCGGGACTGCCCGCCGCTGAGCTGCGTCACCTTCGTTTCCGGGGAGAATTTTTCCCCGACGAGCTCGTTCCCGCAGGCGAGACACCGGTCGACCGTCCCCGCAACGTCCCTGGCTTGTCGGCTGGTGGCATGCATTTCCAGGAACTCCCTGACCGTGAGGTCCATCACGAAGTTCATGTTCTGGGACAACTGAGCGACCAGCTTTCCCTCCATCATTCCACGCTCTTCACCGGCCAGGCTTCTGCCGTCGACCAGAATCCGTCGGCCGGTCGGGGTATCGCGGTCCGCCAGGCACTCGATGTCGGCCAGCAACCTGCTCTTTCCCGAGCCGGTTGGACCCACGATGCTGACGACCTCCCCGACGGAAACAGTCAGTTCGGGGATTTCCAGTTCCCCTGCCTTGTCATGCCCTCCCAGGATCGTGATCGACCGCAGATCGACATTCTCCCAGGATCCACACCCGAAGGTTTCGAGGAAACCACAGAACTCCCGGAGTATCGTTCCCCTGTCGATTCCGAAATCGCTGAGGGCTTCATCAGGGCAGTCCTCCAGAGCCTTGGGAAGGGGAACCCCGATGTCGATCTGCGACAAGCGCAGGTTCGCGAAAAAATCCCTGCCGATCGGAAATCTTTCCAGGACCTTGCCCAGGGGCATCGTCAGGATCATCTCCAGAGTTCTTTCTAGCGGCATTCGAAGTCCATCTTCTTCTGGGGTCCCAGTTGGAAATCGAGCCCGATGCGCATCTCGCCCGTGCAGTACGAGCAGATCGCGGCCGGGGTGGTGAAGCGGAGCTTCCTGTCCTGAAGGCCGGTCACCTCCCTGGCTTGTTCGAGATGCTTCGCGAGAAGGGACGCCCCCTGGCCGGTGATTCCGTTCACGAAAAGGATCCTGGCGGAAGTGTTGACCTGCCGGATGTTGAAGGCGAAGACCTCCCTTTCGGCCTGGGAAACCACATCCCCCTTGGTGACGACCACGATATCCGCCATTTTCATCATGGGTCCGATCTTCCGGGGGGTAGTCACCCCCGAAAGGTTGTCGATGACGCACACAGCGAGAACACCCTGGATGTAAGGGGAACACCGGTTGCAGAGACCTGCGCTTTCGGTAACGAGGAGTCTGAAACCGGATTTCAATCCCCATTCCACCGCCGCTTCGATGTTGGTGACGAAAAAGTGGTCGGGGCAGAACTTGCCTGAAAAACCCGTCTCGATGCTGATTCCCTTTTCCTGGTATCGGAGATGGTCAAAAGAGGTGAGGCAGTCGAACTTCACCACCCCGATTTCCCCAACATCCATCTTCATTGCTTCGACCATTTTCAGGATCACCGAGGTCTTTCCTGATGAAGGCGGGCCGGCCACCGTGATCAGTTTCAATCCCATCTCAGGGTCCCTTCTCCCACCAGAAAAGGGCCTGGGCCACGGGATACTCGAGGAGCCAGCCGTCCCCATCGCGTTCGAGCCGTCCCTTGAGATGCTCGTTCAACAGGGAAAGCCGCTCGGGGTCGTCGGACAAGCCAAGGCGTTGGGAAAGCACCCTTACCCCTTCATCGAGATCCGCGAAAGACCAGAAGAATGGCCGTCTGAGGATTTCCAGACTGGGCAGAAGACCGTGCCGGATCATCAGGTGATAAAGGACCGCCACCCGCTCCCGCCTCGATCCCCCTTCGGGAAGTCGCAGGGCTTCCCTCATCGTGCGGTCGACCGGAAGATCGGCATGGGGCACCAGAACCATCCCACGT
>CAYRYU010000044.1:0-17940 GCA_964428355.1 uncultured bacterium | reverse complement strand
GCAAGCGGAATGGCGAAGGTTCCCGGTCCAGCCCCGACATCCAGAACCCGCTCGGAAGACCTCCAGGAAAACCGGGCCAGCAACTCCTCCGCTTTTTCCCTTGCACGCTGGTGATGGGCCTTTCGGGCGAACGAGGACGCCTTCACACTCCAGAATTCGGCCTGGTTCTTCTCTTCCGATGTCTCGCCGTTGCGATGCCAGGAATGCCGGTACCAGGCCTCCCAATCGATGGGGGGGAATCCAAGAGGATCATTCATGCGCATTCTCCTTTGCCCTGAAGGTGGGAACGGGGTGGAACCAGGTCTTCCCATCGGTTGTCGAAACCGATGAAACCGGAATATGATACAACCGTTCGAGAAGACCAGGAGTCAGGGTCGCTTCCGGAGGGCCGTCGGCAAGAAGGCTGCCTTCGGCAAGGACGAGCACCCTCTCGGCATACCTCAACACGTCATTCGGATCGTGAAGGGTCATCAGAACCGTTAGCCGGCGGTCCTCGGCCAAACTCCGGACCAGGTCGAGAACGAGTGTACGGTTCCGGAAATCGAGATGGGAATTGGGTTCATCCAGCATCAGGACTGGTGATTCCTGCACCAACGCCCGGGCAACCAGAACGAGTTGGAGCTCACCTCCCGAAAGACGCGAATAAGGCTTGTCCAGAAGGCCAGAAATCCCGATCGAGGAAGCTTCAATCTCGACCGCGCGGAAGTCTTCCGGCCCGGGGACACCCAACCAGCCCATGTGGGAGTGCCGCCCCATCAGGATGAAGTCCCTGGTCAGAAAAGGGAAAACCGGCTCGTGCCTCTGGGGAACCAGGGCGATCGTTCGCGCCACCTCCCATCGCCTCATCGCGTGGATTTCGCGCGCCCCCAGCTTGAGGCTGCCCGTGTAGCCTTCGAGGAGCCCCCCCACCAAATGGAAAAAGGTGGACTTCCCCGCGCCGTTTGGCCCGAGCACTGCCACGCGTTCTCCCGAGGCGATCGTGCAGGAGATCCCTTTGAGGACAGGCTCGGTTCCATATCCGAAACCGAGGTCGGAGACGGAAATGGCTGGAACCCTTTTCACGTCCATAGTTCACGTTCCCTCGTCCGGAGGATGAAAACGAAAAACGGTGCGCCGATAAGAGCGGTGATTATCCCGATGGGAATCTCGCCGGTTGTGACGGTCCGCGCAAGATCGTCCGCAACCAGCAGCAGGGCGGCCCCGAGCAAGCCCGAGGCGGGAAGGGCAAGACGGTTGTTCGGCCCGAGGATTCCCCGGGCCATGTGGGGGACTATCAATCCCACCCACCCAATGACGCCGGAGCGTGAGACAGAGGTTCCCACCGCGATCACGACCAGTACGATGAAGAAAAGCTTCCAACGCTCGGTATCCAGACCGAGGGACATCGCCTCGCGGTCACCGAGAGCGAGAATGTTCAGTTGCCAGGAGAAGAGGAAGATCAACCCCAGGCAGACCGGAATTACGAACAGAGCCGGAAAGAGGCTTTCCCAGGCTATCGCCCCGAAGCCACCCATAAGCCAGAATGTAATCGCCGGGAGCTGGGTTTCTGCATCCGCAAGGTATTGCATGATCCCGACCAGGGCCGAAAAGAGTGATGAAATGATGACCCCGGAAAGTATGAGGCCGAGCCGGGGTACGTTCCCGTCGGGTCGACGTGCGATGAGATATGCGAGCGCGACCGCGAGGAATCCTCCGAAAGCGGCCGAGACGTCGATCGCGAAGGGAATCGCAGTCATGAAGACGATCGCCAGGGCAGCCCCGAATGAGGCTCCGGCGGAAATCCCGAGTATGAACGGACTGACCAGCGGGTTGCGGAAGAGGCTCTGGGAAACGCAACCGGAGACCCCCAGAGCGGCCCCCACCAGAACCACCATGATCATCCTTGGAAGCCGAAGCTTCAAGACCACCACGTCGGCATAACCCTCCCCGGAAGGCGGCGGACACCCTGTCGCCCACGCGCCGAGAAGCTTCCAGGTGAGCTCTCCGGGCACCCGGTAGTTTCCAAGGTGGAGCGAACCGAAAGCAATAACCAGGAGAAGGGGAAGAAACATGATGAAGAACACCCGAGCCCGCATCGACAATTCCTCGGATTGGCTAACGATCTCTACAAATGATAGCACATTGCAGGAGGAATCAATGCAATTTTTCGCTACTTAGAATTATTTTTTGTTGTCTTTCCCAGGGAAACATGCGACAATTTCAATAAATCCCCGATCAGGAGGGCCAAGTAAAATGACGTCCCGAGTGTTTTTCCCGACCCAATCCCAGCTCCGTGGATTTCTGGCACTCCTGCTCCTTTCTGTCGCCGTCACGCTTTCCGGCCAGATCTGTGACCCCGGGGCTCCTACCAGCGGCTCCCGCGATGTTCGAAGGCTGGTAGTGCTGTTTCCCCAGGTCTTCGGAACCATCTATCTGCTCGGGCTCGAAGAAAAGATCATTGGCGTCCCCAAGTCGCGCACCAGGCTCATGCAGGATGACCCGGACGGCTTCTACTTCCGGACTGCGCCGAAAATCGGGGAAGCAACGGACGTGGGATTTCCGGGACAACCCAACATGGAAACCCTTTTCGCGCTCGAACCCGATCTCGTTCTCAGCGTCGACGAAGCTCTTCACCCGACCAAGGCGAACAAGCTCCTCCGTGAAGCCGGAATCCCGCTGCTGGCTTTGAAGGGCGGTTTCGGGAGCATCGAGGAATGGCTGGGCGCGGTTCGCTCCATCGCCCGCGCCACCGGGCGCGAATCCAGGGCACTAGGTTACGAGGCCTTCTTCCGGGAAAAGCTGAGGCTCGTCAGGGAACGCCTGGGGCCACTCTCCGACAGCGAGCGGCCAAAGGTCTGCCTGATGAACGCCAATAACGGGCAGGTAGTCATCCGGGGGGCAAGGACCCGGTTCGGCCTCGATATGATCCGCCTCGCAGGGGGAAAAACCATGGAATCGGGGAAAGATCCTGGCGAATTCAACGCATGCGCGGAGCTCCTCTTCGACTTTGACCCCGACGTCATCATCGACGACACCCCAACCGACTTCCTGTCAGGAGCAAGCTGGTGGAAGGAACTTCGGGCGGTCAAGAAGGGGAAGGTTATCCGCTCCCCGCAGGACGACCCCGGCGCTTGGATCACCAACTGGTATCAAAGCACTTTCTCGCCATTGGGAATTCTCTGGCTCGCCAAATCCCTCCACCCCGATCGTTTCGCCGACATCGACCTCGAAGCCGAACGGAACGAGTTCTACCGGAAAGTCCTCCGGACCGAATACCGCCCCTTCCCTCCCGCGCGGACCTCTCCCAAATCCGGGGGGAAGGAGGACCGGAAAAGCCGTCAGCACTGAAAAGACCTGCTTGTGAACCCCTTCGGAACGAAACGCCACCGCCCTCTCGTGATGCCCGCCCAGGAAAAGTTGGGGCCGGGGTGGTCCTCCGAGGACACGTCCTCTTTCCGAAAGGTCGCGGATGATGTTTTCGCGCCGATCTACCCGTGTCTGGCCCGGGACGTTGCCATTGCACTGGGTCGACCGTTCGCGGGTCTTGCGGTGCTCGAGATCGGAGGTGGAGTGGGAAACATGGCTTTGGAACTCCTTCGAACCGGAGTCACCTCCCTCGCGGACCTCGACATTAGCTCATCCATGCTCGGACAAGCGCGGGAGAGGCTCGAACGATTCCCAAACCTGTCGAAAAAGTTCTTTCCGTTCCAAGGCGAGGCAGGGCGACTCCCTTTCAGGGCATCATCCTTCGACCTCGTGTTCAGTCGCGGATCGATCATGTTCTGGCCTGATATCCCGTGCGCGTTGAGAGAAATCAAGCGGGTCCTCGCCCCTGGGGGAATGGCCTACCTCGGTGGCGGCCTTGGAATCAGCACGCCTCCGGAGGTCGTCCAGGGCATCCTGGAGTCGCGGGCAGGAAGCACAACCCGAAATGACCGCCCCGATTCCCCCTTTCCGACACTCGACCATGATGAACTTCGCGATGCGGCTGCCGTCTTTGGGGGAACCGCGAGTGTGAGCTCGGGAAAGGGTGGGTTCTGGCTCGTCTGGTTCCCCGGAGGAAGTGCATGACCGAATCATTTTTCGAGTTCCTCCGGATCGGAGGTCCGGTCATGATCCCGCTCACGGGAGTCGGGATCGCGATCTTCGGCTTGGGCATCTACCAGGGGGCATGGCTGTTCATCTGGAGCTTCCAGTCCCAGTCATACTCCTGCGCGGGGGCTCCGAGGTGGGCGACAAAAGCCCTCCAGATGGCTGACAGCCGCACCGGCCTGGCAGGGCTTTCCCTTCTCGAGTCGATCGAGTTGTGCCTTGCGCGGATGGAGGATTG
The DNA here is from genome assembly GCA_964428355.1 of uncultured bacterium. Classification (GTDB taxonomy): domain Bacteria; phylum Muiribacteriota; class Ozemobacteria; order Ozemobacterales; family Ozemobacteraceae; genus CAYRYU01. The sequence continues at coordinate 13,631 of CAYRYU010000044.1, read as the reverse complement.
TCTCACCAGAAGGGTGACCACCCTCCGGTTCCTTGCACAGGTTAGCACCCTTCTGGGGTTCCTCGGAACGGTCACGGGAATGGTCAAGGTCTTCAATACCGTGGCCCAAAAGGGAGTGGCAACTCCGGCAGAGCTGGCCGGCGGAATCTACGAAGCCCTGTTCACGACCGTTTACGGGCTTGTTCTTGGTTTGATCGGCTGGGGCTTCGGCCACATGATCGAAAGCCTTGCCAGAAGCCATTTGAGGCGCCTCGAGCTGGTCGTGATCGGGAAGCTGGAACAGGAGCCCGAGACCCCGGGGCAACCCGGCCTTTCAGCGGAAAAGCGAGTGGAATGAAGAATTCGCCCGAACTTTTCGCTCGGAAGGCTCGGAAAAGCAAACCAACGGAAAAGAGGAGGGGATCGGTCGAACAATGAGCTTGCGGCGTCGGAAGGCTCGGGAGGCAGGATTCCTTGACCTTACCCCGTGTTCGGATATCGTGTTCTCCCTCCTGCTTTTCTACATCCTCACCCAGAATTTCGTGGCACATCTTCCCCTCAAGCTTCCCCGCGTGACACAGACTTTGGAGCAGTCCTCGGTTCTCCCGGTCCGGATAGAAGTCCTGGCCTCGGGTACGATTCTCTGGAATGGTTGCCCCCTTTCCCCACATTGGGAAGACGATCTTCCAGCGCACGTCCGAGGAGTCGCTTCCTCTGTTCCGGTTCTCATTCTGGCCCATAGTGAAGCTCCAGCCGGGGTTGCAATCGAGCTTCTGGACGGGCTGAGATCCGCCGGAATCGCCCAGGTAGCTTTTGGAGGGCTCCCCCGCGAGGAAAAGACGGGGAATTCCGCTGGCGCAACCTTGGGTGGGCAAGAGGAGAGCGTCCCCGGTTCGGACCAGACTCTTCCCCCGCCCAACCCCACTAACGGAAACTGAGGAATCGGTCCACTCAAAGCAAGGTCAGGAGATGACGAACGGCTTGTTCCGGGAACCCGACTCCCCCTGGTTCGGGCTGGCATGTTTTCTCTTGGCTTCAACTCTGCAAATGGGTGTGGCTGTCGGCTTGAAGAACATCTGTGAAGGTGCTTCCCCGATCAAACCCGTGCCCGAATTTCTTACCGCTCTGCGGCTCCCGCCACCGCAAGCTCCGAAAGCGGCTGAAAAGGCTGTGCCGCGCCCGGAACCGGAGCCGCAACCGGTGACACCACCCCCTCGAGAACCCACCACCCCGCCGGCGCCCCAAACCGTGTCTTTTCCGGAAACCACCCCGCCGACCGCATCGAAGAGAATTTCCACCCCGGTCCGGCCAAGGTTGCCCAAGCCAATCCGGGCCCCCGCCCCTTTGCCCCGACCGCCGAAGGTTCCCACGCCAAAACCTCGAACGAATGACCTGGCCGTTCCCCCCCCGGGGCCGATGGAGTTTACCACTCTTCGAAACGCCCTGGAACAGGCAAGGTCCCGCCCTGTTTCGCGACCCCGCGAGACCCCTGGTTCTGTATCGCCCAACCGGGTGGGCTCAGAAAGCGCTGTGCCTCAGAAGATTTCCGCCATCCAAAGATACCTGGCGAGACTCCGGGATGAACTGGAGAGAAGGAAAGAATATCCTCCCGAAGCCCGGGAAAAGGGCATCCAAGGCAAAATCACCCTGGAATTCGCCATCACCATGGATGGAAAACCACGCGAACCCCGGGCCACAGGAGCGGGGGCGGAAATCCTCGAAAAGGCGGCCCTGGCAATGCTCGTGGAGCGCGCGCTCCCAAAGCCCCCCCCGGGGTGGAATCCCGAAACCCGGATCGGGATTCCGGTGGTGTTCTCTCTTCGTTAGGGCCGGATTCCCTATTTTTTCGCCGTTACGAAGTACATGTCGATCTCGCCCTTGTTCTTGGCCATGATCTTTCCACGGTATTCGCAGACGAACCGGTCCTTGATAACCTCGTAGACTTCCTTGGAAACGTTGATCTGGCCGGCTTCTCCGGAAGACTCGAGACGGGAGGCGATGTTGACGGTGTCACCCCAGATGTCGAAGGCGAACTTTTTCTTTCCGATGACGCCGGCGACAAGGTCTCCGGCGTGAACACCGATCCGGATTTCCCAGCAGGGTTCCTTGCGGGCGAGTTTTTCTTCCCTCACCTTGCCCACGAACTCCCGGATCTCCCAGGCGGCATTGACGATGTCGAGAACGTGGGAGGGTTTGGCGTCGGGAAGCCCCCCCGCGCACATGTAGGCATCGCCAATCGTCTTCAGTTTTTCCAGACCGTATTTCTCGATGATGCGGTCGAAAGCGGTGAAGAACCGGTCGAGCTCAGCAACAAGCTGGGGAGGGGTCATGTTGGAAGCGATCTTGGTAAAGCCCTTGAAATCGGTGAAAAGAACCGAAGCCTTGGGGAAGAAAACCGGCTGGGCAGACCCCTTTGATTTCAGTTCATCGGCGACCTTGACCGGCAAGATATTCAGAAGTAGGTCGTCCGATTTCTTCTTTTCCTTGGCCAACTCGGAGTAAAGCCTTTCAAGCTCCTCGTTCTTGGCCTGGATCTGACGGCGGGCGGAATCGATCTCCTCGTTCACGGTCTTGAGCAGGGCCATGCTGCCGTCCTTCATGTTCTCGGTGTCTTTCCGGTAGAAGTCCGAAACCGCCAGTTTCTTGCGTAGGATCTTGTTTTCGATCTCGATCTTCTTGCATGGGTCCATTTCTCCCGGATCTGAAACCGATTTCCGGATCCCCGAGTAGCTGACCGCTTCCCCCGGTTTTCCCGGGCCGATGAGAATTGAAACCAGGGTACAGTTGTGAAGCCTCGAAGGCAGCCCCCTCCCGAGGGGAGAATATTCGGCCCACCCATAGAAGCCGACAATGGGGACTCCGCGAGGGACAAACCGCTTCAAGGTTTCGAGTTCCTGGGGAGTCCGGGTTCCCAGTATTCGGAGACGGGTGGAGCAGGAAAAGGCAAGGCACAACGCGGGGGGAGTGGAGCCGAATCCCTTGACCGTTTCCTCAACGGAGGTTTCGAGATACTTGAGAATACTCGCCGGAGTGGTATCGGACAATTGAACGGTCGACCCCTCGGGGACCGGCGCACCAAAAGTCACGGATCCACTCTTTTCGTCGTATCCGACCGGCACGCGGAGAAAAAACTTCTCCCCGTCGGGTTCATATACGAGAAGTGGGTTCTCATAGGCGGGCAGGGCCCTTTCACCCATGTAATGGTGATAGAACCCCAGCGCGGTCCAATCTCCAATGCGTTGTACCTCGTTTCCTCCCGATTCCACGACCTTGGTCCTGGAGCCGACGGGTTGCCAGCAGAAGCTCGGAATCGCCGAAACCACGATGGGGCCGGAGAAAAGAAGAACCGAAATCGAGTCCCGGAGGACCTCGGTACCGAAAAACTGCTTGGGTTCAGGGACCGAGGTAAACGCAACCGTGTAGTGAACTGCCGAAGCCGCTCCGAAGATCGGGCAGTTGGGTCCGAGATCCCGATTCAGAACAGCCAGGAGTTCGAGCGAAATGTTCGCGAACGCATCGGGAAAAAAGAGGCAAAGTGATGGGGGACCTTTCAGTCCCTTTCGGGCTTGTGCGACTGCGGCTTCCGTAGCCTCGATGGAATCCTTCGAAACCTCCCGTCCCACCCCTGTGGAAAAACTGATCTGGTCGGAACTGAACAACACGATCATGATCGAGAACTCGCTGAACCCGGAGACGGTGGAAAATTCTGCCCCCGTTGAACACCCCACGACCGGGAGACCGGGAAACCTTTCCTGGATTTCCTTGAGCATCGCCCGGTGGTCGAATTCGATCCCGGCAAAAACCATTGCGGCATCGGGCTTTTTGTCGCCAAGGGATTGTTCCGCTTGAGCGAGTGCAATAGCGGTCGCCAGATGGGTGTCTATTCCTTCTCCGTGGCCAATTCCAACCGTAAGCATCATTTTCCTCCAAAGAATCCGTTTCGGCTTTGGAGAGTATACCCTTCCCGCCTTCAGACAGCAATTGCATAAAATGGCCCAAGAAAGCAAAACGAACCGGGAAATCTTTTTTTGGGGGGGTACCCTCAATGTGAAGATAATCGTTAAACTTTTCTTCCGGTTTTCCGTAATATAGGTATAATTGAAGATAATCTGAAATTTCCGGACGAGGTGAAAAGTATGAAACGTTGGGTTTTCCTGGTCGCCATTTCAGCTCTTTTCGGTAATGCGACTGCTTTGATGGGCAATCCATTCGGTGAAGACGGAGCCAAACCCGTTACGGGAATTCCAACCGTTTCCACCGCCCCGCAACCCGAGGTGAAGGTTGCTCCCCCTCCCACGGAGGTCAAACCCAATACCACGGCCCAAGCACCGATTCCCAACGAGATCAAGGCCGAGACCCCCAAGAAGAAATACCAGACCTATACCATCCAGCCGGGAGACACCCTCTGGGGTATCGCGCAGAAATTCCTTGGTGATGGGAAGCTTTTCTGGAAAATCGTTGTCGTGAACTTCGAGAAGTTCCCCTCCCTGTTGAATAATCCCGACCTCATCATGATTGGCTGGGAAATCAATATTCCCGACAAGGAAGGCGCTGCGACCACCCCAACAACCCCGACAACGCCTACCACTCCGACCACGCCTACCACCCCCACCACACCTACGACCCCGACCACTCCGGGTTCCGATAAACCCAAGGTTCCAGAACTTCCGGTGAAGGAAAAGATCGCAAAACTCCAGAAAGCGGTGGACAGGCTCAACAAAGCTCTTTTGTCTGAAGGCCTCATGGTGACCGAGCTCAACGCCAAGACGGTCCGGATGATCATCGAACGCGGGTACATGACCGAAGAGGAGTGGATGAACCTCAATCCTCCCGAAGGTTTCCGGTGGGTCATCGAAAAGGGAATCATCAAGCTCGTCAACGCTAACGGCAAGCCAATAACCAACGAAGAAATCGCCAAGATCGATGCCGCAAACACTCCCCCGAAACCCACGAATCCGACAACACCCACAACCCCAACAACTCCGACTACGCCGACGCAGCCCGCCACTCCGCCTACCACTCCTACGACGCCGACGCAGCCCGCCACTCCGCCCACAACTCCGACTACTCCGACCCAGCCCACCACTCCGCCCACAACTCCGACTACGCCTACGACCCCGGAGCAAACCAGCCGGGCATACCAGAACTTCAAGAACGACCTCACCGGGATCGGAATCCCTGACATCACCTTTGGAAAAGGCCCGGACGGCCCCTATAATGACGGCCCCTATGACAAGGCCATCTATTCCCTCAGCTACATCACTTTCAAGGATTACAAACTCAATGCCCTCAGGGAGCGCTTCTACTCCGACAAGAACCTGTTCAGCCTCCAACTCCGGCTCCTGAACGCCCAGAAGGCCTACGAGAAGAACGTCAAGGAAAAAGACACGACCAACCATTGGTGGAACCCCTTCGACGACGATATCAAGGCCTCCGCCAAGCAGGTCCAGGAAGCCCGGGATGCCCTTGCGTCGGCCTGGAGCGAGTTCAAGCCCCTGTATGATTCCTGCAAGTCCCAGGCAACGGCGGCCTCAGCCGAGATCACCTCCCGGAACGCCCAGATCGCCCAGGCCCAGGCCAAACTGGCGAAGATCGACCAGTACAACCCCAACAACGCCAACGAGGTTGACGCCCTTTATTCCCAGATCAAGGACAGCGAAAAGGTGATCAAGGAACAGCAGAAGATCATCGATGCATTCCAGCCCATCAAGGATCTCTTCAAACGCTGATCCATTTTCCTGTTGGCTCCGGAAAGTTTTTGGTTTATACTTCAGGCGGGGAAATTCCCCGCCTGATTTCTTTTTCGAAAGGCAGGTCCTTAATGAAAAGAACCTCTCTCCTGATCCTCATCTTCATGGTTTTGGCGGCCACCCCCTTCAAGCTCATGGCCCAATCCGAAAAAGAGCCGCCTCCCCCTGACGGAAAAATCCTTTACGTGGACACTTCCGAAAAGGACAAGACCTTCCTGGCCACAATCAACCCCGATGGAACCGGGAAAACCCGACTGACTCCTGCATACTCGAATATCGTCTTCCCCAAGTTCAGCCCCGCCAGCGGCTGGATCGGGTTCACCAACAAGACGCCGGACATGAAATCCGAAGTCTACCTTCTCAGCAGCGACGGCCAAAAGATCAAGAAGATCTTCGATGGAGTCGCGCTCGAAGGTTTCTCCCCGAACGGAAAGTTCCTTCTGTACACCACTTGTGACCAGGAAGCCGCCCTGTTCGCATACAGCATCGAGAGCAAACAGTCTACCAAGCTTTCGCAGAACCTGAAGGTCACCGCGGCGGAATATTCTCCCCAGGGTGACTGGATAGCTGTTTCCGCCCTCACGGACGACGGAACCAGCGATCTTTACCTCATTTCCACCCAGGCGCAGGGAGTCGTTAGGGTTACCCAGACCCAAGGGGTCGACGAGTCATTCCCCGTTTTCACCAAGGACGGAAAGAACCTGGTTTTCATATCCACCCGGTATGGAAAGAACGAGATCGAGTACCTCGACCTGGAAAAAAGGTCCTTCCACCGCCCAATACTAATGGGGCTGTACCCTTCCCTTTCCCCGTCGAATAACTGGGTGGGTTACCAGATCGGGGAAATGTTGTGCATCGCCCGTTCCAATGGAATCGACCTGAAAACACTCGGCCCCGGCAGGACCCCCTGCTGGATCAAATGAACCTATCCGACAGAGGCAACCGATGATCAAAATCAAAAGAATCCTGATTCCCGTTGATTTTTCCCCTTCCTCTCTGCTGGCGATGAAGTACGGGTCGTCCTTCGCTGCCGAATATGGCTCCCAGCTGCATCTCCTCCACGTCATCCAGGAGGAGGTCCTGCAGGTCGGAAACCTGAATGACCCGCTCGAGCTCAACAAAAAGTGGGAAGCTGAAGGCATGAAGGACCTGAAGGCTTTCGTCCCCCCCGCTTTGCGCGATCTGGACATCATCGAATCCGTGAGGGGGGGACTGGCGTTCGAAAGCATCCTCGAATACGCGACCGAGAAGGAAATCGACCTTATCATCCTCGGGGGCCATGGAAAGACCGGCTTTGTCGATCAGTGGCTGGGAGGAACCGCCTACGAGGTTGCCCGCAAAGCCAACTGTCCGGTCCTGACCGTTAAGCCCACCGGGCCGGGGTTCATAGAACCCTGAGTTTACCGGCCACCGCTGTCGCGAAAGAACTGACCGGAGCCTGACCGCATGGAGTCGCATCCCTTCAAGGCTCCGGTTTTTCTTTGTCCGGAAAACCCGCTCCGCGACCGGGATTCAGGGCTTCGGAAGTCTCCGGGAAACGAGAGGTCTCTGTTTCAGTGAGGTGATCAGCTTCTCGAGCTCAAGGGCGGTCTTGTAGGATGAATCGGTCGGGGAGATCGCGAGATCGATCTGGATCTCGGAAACTGGCGGTATCTGATCGACCGCTGGCTTTTCCGACAAAAACAGCCCACTCACCCCGTTTCCGAGGTCGAGCAGGAAGAACCGGTCGTTGTGCGAGTTGGAAACCGTTTTGCCCGAAGGTACAAGCGGAGGGAACCGGCTGAAGGAGATCAGGGGGTTCCAGGCGAGCGACCAGACGAATTCATCGTCCCAGGGGGGGAGGGCTTTCGATGGCCATTCCCTCGCAAGGGTGACGCGGACTCCGCGGGACCCGACAAAATCGATGGCACGCTGGTTGGAAACGTTGAAGCTCCAGTCCACCCGGAAGGTGTGCTTTGGAAGAAGCTTCGCGAGCCGGAAGGCTTCCCAACCAAGGCACAGGAACTCCTGCGGGGGAAGCCGGGAGAGAATCTCCGCCCAGGAAAGCAGCTCTTTCTCGCTCTTGGGGGCTGGAAGCCAGAATCTGGTCCGTAGGGGATCGATCCGGTCCGGGAAATGATCCATCTTGAAAGGAACGATCCACGAATCAGGCTGGAGATCGCGGGCAAACCGGAACTGCTGATTCCAGACCCTCAGGTGAACGCGAAGGTGGGTCCGTTCTACCGCGGATGATGAGTCACGCCTTGATTTGGAAGCTCCCTCCGGGGGTTTTCCCGGAAAGTGAAGCTCGCTTGCGGGGCCCTTCCACGCCGAAGCGCGGTTTCCATCCCGGGCCAGGAGAGGGGGCGGAGCATTCTCGATAGCGGTCAAAGCGTCCACCAGGCTACGCTTCAACCTTTTCAAACCTCCCGGACTCAGAAACAGTCTTTCCCCGAGCGCTTTTGTAACGTGCCGGACCGCCCTGAAGTTTTCTCCGAGACAGGCGAACTTCTCCTGCAGGATTCCTTGTTCGAGGCCTGTTTCGATTGCCAGAACGAGTTTCTCCTCGGATTCGACACGGAGAGGCAGGTCGAAAAACCTGGCTTCAACCGCAAGCGGACTTCCCTCGAACCCGGACCAGAAGAGTTCGACGGGAAAACGCTCCCAATCCCGGTTCCAATCCTTCAGGAACCGGTCTGAACCCGAAGAACTCGACCTGAACAGCTGTGTTCCCGGCGGGAACCGGTCGTCCAACCCGCGCACGAGAGCGGTTCCCGGGCGGTCGGGAACCGTCTGGACATACGTAATGCGGCACCCGGTCCTGGTTCCGTCAGCTCCCGCGTAAAGGCCGTCTCCCTCCGCGACGGGAATCTCGGTTCTCAGTTCGACGAGACCGTCGGGCCGGTGCTTCAGGACTGTGCCAACGGGTTGTCCTTCCCGTCCGGGGTTGGTCCCGGTGCTCCAGTTCTCCTTCGGGACTCCGGGAAGGAAGCCCTGGTGGAAAGGGCGTGTGTAGACTTCCCTCAGGGCGCGCTCGTGGTTCCGGGGGGATTCACCATCGAGGATTCCCCGGTATGCCTTGACAACGGTATGTACGAACTCGGGCCCCTTCATCCGGCCCTCGATCTTGAATGCCTTGACGCCGGCCTCCCTGAGGTCATGAAGGCGATCCCCCAGCGAGAGGTCTCGGGGGCTGAAAAAGAAGGCGTTTCCTTCGCGGTCCGAGAGTCGGTAAGCCTTTCTGCATGGCTGGGCGCATGTTCCGCGATTTCCCGAACGATCGCCGAGAGCTACGCTCCAAAAACATCGGCCGGAAATGCTGTAGCACATCGCGCCGTGAACGAAAACCTCGAGTTCGAACGGGGCTTTCTTCGCCAGGTTCCGGATCTCCTCGAGCGTCATCTCGCGGGGAAGGATGATCCTTGAAAATCCCAGCGCGGCAAGTTCCTCTGTTCCGCCGATCCCGGACCAGGCCGCCTGGGTGCTCAGATGACGCGGGATTGCACTCTTCCGCTCCGCGAGGATGGCGGCAACACCCAGATCCTGGATTATTAGGGCGTCGGGCCTCAGGGATTCCAGGAAATCGAAGTACTTTCCGAGAAGGGGAAACTCCCGGTCGAAGACCAGGGTGTTGACCGTGATGTACATCTTCCGGCCAAGGGAGTGGGTTGCACGTCTCGCCCATTTCAGTGCGGCTTCCCCGAAATTCTGGGCGAACGCGCGCGCCCCGAACTGCTTCCCCCCGAGATAGACGGCATCCGCGCCCGCCAGCAGAGCCGCTTTGAGGCATTGGATGTCGCCCGCGGGGGCCAGAATCTCAACCTTCCCGGACACGGCTCCTTCTCAGGCCCCCTTCGCCCCGGCGAAAATGAAATGCTGGAGAGCCAGGAGATAGCCGTCGCACCCAAGGCCGGAGATCACTCCACGACAGACGGCCGAAACAACCGAGGTCCGGCGAAACTCCTCCCTTGCGAAAATGTTCGAGATGTGCACCTCGATCACGGGAATCCCCACCCCCTCGATGCAATCGCGGAGACTGACGCTGGTGTGCGTCAACCCGCCGGGATTGAGTACTACCCCGTCGATCCCTTCGGCCGCCTGCAATCTGTCAAGGATCTGGCCCTCGGAGTTGGACTGGAAGAATTCCAGCCGGACTCCGTTTTTGGCGGCGAAGGAGTTCATCCTTTCGGTAAGCCCGGCAAGGGTTTCCGTTCCATAGACGGCGGGATCGCGTTTCCCGAGGAGGTTCAGGTTCGGACCGTTGATCACGAGGATCTTCATTGGACATCGGCCTCCGGACGATTGAGAATGATATCCAGGAGCGCAAAAGCCCCCTTCATGAAACGGATGAGGTCATACCCCGAACGGATCCGGATGAGTGAGCGAAGAAGTCCGCCCCGGCGAAGGTAGAAGTCGGCCATTACCCGTTTGACCTCCTGCGGCGACCAGAATCCGGGGTCCTCGAGCCAGATCTCGTCGCACCAGTCCTGGAACCGGGAAAGCCCTGCAACCAAAGCCTGTGCGCTCCGGATCCGCAAACCGAAGCCGACATCCCTTCGTCGGGCTTCCTGGGCAAGGATCCCAAGGGGTTCGAGATCGTCCGGAAGGACGGAATCGGACCGCAGCCAGATTCGGAAAACCTCTTCCCGTGGGAATTCCAGGGCTTTCTCCATGCAGAGCGGTTTGTCGACGGTGAATGAATGCGGAATCCCGGAACCCGAAAAGGTCTGGAGGATCCGCTCCAGGAAAGCCATCGTCGCGGTCGGGCCATCCCAGGAAACCGCATGGAATCCGCATTTTTTCAGCCAGTCCCTCAGCCGGGCAAGAAAATCACGCTCCGGGAATCCGAAAGGCATCCGGGCCCTGTCGAGAAGTCCCAACCAGGGTTGGTAAACGGAAACGGTAAGCTTCCGGTAGGATTTTCCGGAACCGGAAGAGTATGCCATCGCTTCGGGAAACCCCTCCGTTGGCCCCGCCAGAGGCCTCCGGAGATCCTCTTCCAGGGTGTCGAGGAACTTTTCCCCGGGGGCCGTTCCGGCCAGGAGGAACTCGATCAATGTTCTTCCGGTTCCGTTCAGCAGGTGATCCCAGTTTCCCGGAACCTCCTCCCGGCCAAGGGCTACGAGGATACGCCGGGCATTGGGAAAGATCGCAGCAAGCCTGCGTGAGACCTCGATTCCCCGTTCCTCCGGCCAGACATAACCCGGTTGGAGAAGGATAGCCGAAACCTCGGGGCCGGAATACCCCTGGAAGTCTTCGATGTCTGGAAGCCGGTCCTGCAGATCGATCCACCCGACCTCACCGGGGGGAAAGCTTCCGGCGAGGGAGATCATCCCGACGGGTGGGGTTCGGCCGGCTGCGCCTTTGAGTTTTCCGAGACGGACCGATGATGGGGAACAAAGATGAAGAAGGAGGATCCGCGGTTTCGACATCTCCAAGATTGTATCATAAAAGCCCGATTCCGACACCCTGCGCCCGGAAAATCCCATTGGTAGACAACCTGAGGAGGGCAGGATTCCGACCTTTGGATTCCGGAAAATCATGGGAAATCATGGAGCTTGCCATTTGGGGGAATCGGCGTGTAGAATTTTCCGGGATGATCAACCCCCTTCTGAAAAGCCTCCGCCCCCGACAATGGACGAAGAACCTGTTCATCTTCGCAGCGTTGCTGTTCTCGGAAAAGGGGTTCATCTTGACCTTCGGGGCCTGGAAGTTCACGACCTTCGGCTTCTTCATCTTCTGCATGATTTCCGGTTCCGTGTATCTTCTAAACGACCTCGTCGACATCGACAAGGACCGCCTGCACCCGGAAAAGTGCCATCGTCCCATCGCCGCGGGCCTGATCTCCGTTCCGGAAGCGAAAATGACCTTCATCCTGCTCCTCATCGCTTCGCTTGCCTTCTCGGCGATGATCTCCAGCCTTTTCTTCATTTCCGCGTTCGCCTATTTCGCGATAAATGTCGCGTACAGTTTCTGGCTCAAGAACGTCGTGATACTCGATGTACTCTGCATCGCCATGGGTTTTGTGGTCAGGGCGCAGGCCGGGGTTGGTGCACTCGCCCTTCTCCAGCCCGATATCCAGGTATCACCCTGGCTGCTGCTGAGCACCTTCGTCCTTGCCACATTCCTCGGCCTTTCCAAGCGCCGGGGCGAGATCCGAAGACTCCAACGCGGAGCATCCCTTCACAGGAAAAGCCTCGAGGAGTATTCCCTCCACTTCCTCGATGAGATGACCTCGATAGTGGGCGCCACCGCCCTTATCACCTACGCCTTCTACACGGTCGCTCCGGAGACCATCCAGAAGTTCGGAACCGACAGGCTCGTCTTCACCGTTCCCCTCGTACTCTATGGAATTTTCCGTTACTTGTATCTCATCCACATCAAGGACCTCGGAGACAACCCCTCCGAAATACTTCTCAAGGACCGCCCACTCCAGGCAACGGTGATTCTCTGGGTGGTCATGGTCTTTCTGATCATCCACCTGCCCCACTTCCTGACGACGGTCCCGATTCCGGGAAAATGAGGTCCCTGCTCCACTTCCTTGCGCTTTCACAACAACGCCTTTGCCGGCTCCTCGATCGTTTCCTGCCCAAAGAGTACCTGGTGGACGGTAACACCGATTTCCTCTCGGTTTTCGTCCCACGATACATTTCCCCGGGGCAATGGGTCATAGACATCGGAGGAGGGCGAAACCCCGCGATCTCTTCCTCCGACAAGTCTCGGAACCGCCTCTTCGTGGAGGGTTTCGACATCGACCCGGGGGAACTCTCCAAAGCGCCGACCGGAAGCTACGACAGGAAAACGGTCGCCGATATCCTCGAGGTTCCCCCAGAACCCCGGGCCGATCTGGCCATCTGCCAGTCGCTCCTCGAGCATGTCCGGGATACCGATCGCGCGTTCGAGGCGATCTCGGGCCTCATGAAACCGGGGGGGATTCTCCTGCTTTTCGTCCCATCGGGGAAGGCCGTTTATGCGAGAGTCGCAAGGGTTATCCCCGACTCCCTCAAGCAAACGCTTCTGGGGTTCATCTACCACCAGTCCATTGACCGGAGAGGTTTTCCCTCGATCTATGACCGCTGTTCCCCGGGGGAATTCCGGAAACTCGCCGACCGTAACGGCTTCACGGTTCTGAAATGCCGTCCCTATTTCATCAGTTCCTACTTCTCGTTCTGGCTTCCCTTCTACGCGTTGTGGCGCTGCTGGGTCGTCTTGAATCACCGGTTCCAGGGCGAGGAAGGGGCGGAAACCTTCACCATGGTCCTGCGAAAGAAATGAGCCGTCCGATCCACGTTCTCGCGCTGACAAGATATGACTCCACGATCGCCAGTTCCCGGCAACGTTTCTTCAGGGTGGGCAGGGAACTCGAAGGCCTGGGGTTCAGGATTACCTTCCAGTCTCTGATCCCGGGGAAAAATCTACCCAGGGTTTTCAAAGGGCACGGATCCGCCCCATTCGGAGCCGCTCCCCTCTTCCTCAATCGGGCAGCCACCCTGCTCGGGAAGCGCGATGTAGATCTGCTCTGGGTTCAGTATGAGGTTTTCCCCTTTCTTCCCACGGCTTTTGATACAGCCCTCCTTCCACATGGAATTCCCCTTGTCCTCGACCTGGACGACGCGATGTTCCTGAGATACGCGGAGCAACGGAGTGTTTTCGCCCGGACTTTTCTGAAAACGAAATTCCCCGCCCTTGCCCGAAGGGCATCCCTTGTAACGGTGGGAAACGGTTTCCTGGCCCGCTGGTTTTCCGACTTCGGTTCACGAGTCGAAATCCTCCCCACCTCCGTCGACCTCCGGGGCTTCCCCATCCGGGCGCTGAAACGGGAGTTTCCCGAAGGCCGGCCCTTCACCATCGGGTGGATCGGGTCCCCCACCACCAGCCAATATCTGCGGCCCCTGTTCCCCATCCTGGAAGACTTTTTCCGCC
>CAYRYU010000043.1:1545-57614 GCA_964428355.1 uncultured bacterium | reverse complement strand
CCTTACAAAACTCCTGAAACATTTTCCCCTCCTCGGGAGTAAGTAAGGTAGAGGGTTTTTCTTTTCATCCGGCCCCGAGACGTGCTTTTTCGTCCCGCGGTGGAGTATAATGTCCATTGGACACTCAAGTTTTGCTGGGGAGGGCATGATGAGATCGAGATTGCTTCTGGGGTTGAGTCTTTTCCTGATTTGTTGGGCACCGGCGCTCCTCGCCTGTTCGGCCAAGGGACCCGCCGACCCGGAAACCGGCCTGATCACTTATCCCCCCGGGTCCACCGCCGCCCCTCCGGGTGCCCAGACGGTTCTTCCCCCAGGCCTGGAGGGAACCCCCTTCCAGAACACCATCTTCAAAGGATGGCTTGGAGGAAACACCAAACTGATAGTCGTCCCCGTCGGAACGAAACTGGGCTTCGAAGGCGTGATCAAGGCCGCCCCCGGGGTCAACCCCGAACCTCCCCAACCCCCCGAATGGGAAGAGGGAGTTGTACAGAATGTAAAGGGAACCACGGTCGCCGACGCGCCCAAACCCACCTGGACGATCGCGGGTAACGGCCGCGGGGACTACCGTGACGGGAACCGCCCTCCCGCCGACCCCTCCTTTTCGCTGAAACCCTTCGAACGGGAAGGCGACTGCATGATCGTGGAGGATACTCCCGCGGTCAAGGCGACCTGGAAGCTCACCTACGATGCGAAAACCGCCAAGAACATGATCTGCGCGCTCATGGACGACCCGGTTTACGGTGCCTACATCGAAACGCTCAAAACCGCAACGAGCCCCTTCAAGGACATCTCCAAAGACAAGGTCATGGAGGCGGGCGATCCCACCAACGAGCACGATGCTACAAAGTGGACGGATGCTGCTCCCATCGAACTTTCCGCGGTCAACTGCGGTTCCGTTGCGGAACTGAAAACCGCCCTTCGCACCCGCCTCTGTCACAACGAAGGCGACTGCACCGAACTCGTCGGCCCGGAAACCCGAAGGTACCTCGACCCCAACGTCCCGACCGGGAGTTACACCAAAACCCTCCCTGCGAAGGCTTGTTACACCGTAAAAGCAGGTTATGTGGCCATGCAGGAGTGGTATGCGACCGGCCAGTACAAGACGAAATTCCTTGTCACCCCTCCCAGCGGCACCGTTCTGGAAAAGAGCGGGGCGACCTTCCAGCTAGACTGCAAGTCCCCCACGAGCCCTGATTACTGGGTCGTTGACGTCAACAGCGGCCTCGAATCCGCCAAGGATTGCGTCTGGGCCTGGATCGAATGCACCGGCGACCTCAAGCCCGACGGAGAGTCGGTCCCGGTCAATTCGCCGACCGCGGCATATTACACCGCCGACGGTTCCTTCAAGATCGGGGGCGTTATGGTCCGGGGTCTTTACGAGTCGGGCCAGTCAAGCCAGGGCAGGAATACGCAGGTTTACGTCGTGGTGGCGGATACGCAGCCCCCGGCCAAATTCGACTGGCTTACCCCCTCGAGCCTGAAGGGCATCCCGGGAAAACCCCTTCGGAAGGATGACCAGGACGGAAACCAGGAATCGCTGAAGATCCGTGTCTGGGATAACAACCCCGTAATCGGAGCTTCCACCTTCAACAACATCAAGACCCTTATCCCGGAAGTGGAAACCTGCGAGTTCTACTCCGCCGGGAAAAGGCAGTCCACCAGCCCCAATTCTGATGCCTTCAACCGTTATGTCCAGCCCACTCTCGAAGGGTTCGATGCCGACAAGCTCAAGAACGGAGTTGCATACAACGTCTGCGTTCCCAGCTACATCGGCTTGAAGTGTTCTGAGGAGAACCTGGGTCCGGTCCCGGGTTTGAAAGGAAGGGTGGTCGTCCCCTCCCAGAGATTCCTTTGGAAAAACGTTCCACTGGACATCGCCAGCATCACGAACCGGAAGATCTATAACGCCCAGGGCGCCGAAGAAGCAGGTTTGAAAGACCTCCAGGATGAATTCAGATGGGAGGGCTACAGCTCGTTCGACCTCGAAATCCCCTTCAGCTTCATCAACGAGCCCCTCGGATACAACTTCGCCGAAAAGTCCGCCAAATTCAAGCTCGCTTACGGTGACGCGAAACTCACTCCCCCACCTTCCGTTCCCACCAACGGAACTCCGGCTTTTTCGAACGATGTCCAGTTCTATCCCTGGAGCGAAAGGGCATACAAGATCCTTCCGATCTGCGGCGACGGCTCGGGGAACCAATCCCCTTCGCCAAACCAGGTGGCTTCGATCACCCAGACGAAGTTCTCCGGCCTCGACATCGGGACCAACACGATCTCCCTCTGGGATGACCCCCAAGGAACCCTCGAGACGCCTCCCCAGATCAAGGAGAACGTGAAGGGTGGGTACCTGATCTACGCCGAAACAACCGCCAAGGAGAACTGGGGAACCTTCGGAGCAATCGGAAAGGTCGAAGACCGCGGAAAGCCCAACATCGCCCTGGAAATCTTCAACTCGAAGAACAACAAACGGGTGATCTACGGTAACCTCATGGCTGCGGGCAACGATAACTACTGGAAGGCCATGAAAGGCGCCGGAACCGCCGACTGGTGCGTATCTCCCGACACCAACGCGGGCTCGGTCAACTACGATGAATCCGATTTCAACGAAAAGGACACCGCCTGGGAGTTCCGCGACAAGATCGAGGAGGACATCTACGAGCCCTTCCAGATCGCAATCGAGGCGGAAAGGTTCCGGCCGTGGCTGTATTCGATTCCCGAAAGCCGGGACCTCGGGGTCGATATCTGGGGAGCAAACTACTGGAACGGCCAGGACACCTACAGCAACCAGAAGATCGCCTACCAGCACGACTCGCGGGAACCCCTCGTTTTCCGCTACTACACCTGGGACAACGTGAACGCTTTCAACTGGCAGGATCCCACCGCCCCCAACGGCGTGATGGCCAACGGAATGGTCGACCCGAAGTTCAAGGGAACCGCACCCAACGATGCGATCAAGTTCGTCACCGCCGATATCCGGATGGTCAATCAGCCGGTTTTCGGTGGAACCAACAGCGGCCTGGTTCCGGTCAACGAATTCTGGCCGGAGTACACCTTCCACAACCCGACCCAGAAAGACAGCGGGACCTACCAGGAGGCCTCCATCACCCTCACTTGCGTCGACCAGTCCAACAACAGCAGGAAACTCAAGGTCTACTTCCGGATCGCCGCCCCGAGCATCGAAGTCATCCGGACCCTCGAAGACAAGCGCGAAAAGAAGTAGATTCCCGAAGCAGCACCAAGACAAAAGCGCCCGGGAGGTCCCGGGCGCTTTTCTCTTCCCTAGGGAAGTCGATCGCTCTTTCTCGGGGTCAATCCCCAGGAGTTGCGACCGGATGCTTTTCGAAATACTCCGCAACCTCCTTGGACCTCTGCTCGGTACTCGGCTGGAGGGCTTTGATGCGGTTTTTCGCCTCCTGGGCGAGAGGGGATTTCGGAAAATTCATCACGACCCGCTGGTAGGCATCGATTGCCTCCGACATGTTCGCCTTCGAATGCGAAAGATAGACATCGCCCAGCGTCAGGAGCATGTTCGGATCCGGTTTTTTCCTGAGGGCTTCGGAAATGAGGTTGATTGCCTTTGCCGGGGATTTTTCCTTGATCTCGAGAGCCTGGGCGAAGATCTGGTCCGCGCCCACTCCCGACAACTGGTCGGAAAGGCTTACCTGGTTCCCTCCGCCTCCGCTGGCACCAGTCCCGCCGGGGGCCTCGGTTCCCATCGAAGTGGTTGCCTTCATCATGGCGACCTTGGCGGCGAGACTATCCACTGCCTGGGGTTTTGCGGGCTCCTTCGGCTGCTGGGAGGGGCTTTTGGAAGGTGGCTTTTCCGGAGTGGGAGCAAGGGCCGCAATCGAACGTTTCGCCTCCTCGATCATGGCGATCCTTTTCTGGGCTTTCTCCCGGGTCGCATCCGCGAGCTTTCCCTCGAGAGCCTTCCTGAGAGCTGCCAGTGCTTCGTCAAGAGCCCCGTTGAAATGCTGGTAAACCCCCAGGTTATACGAATTGAGCGGGATCTCGGCACGACCCTGGACCGAGTAGAATCTTATGGCATCCTGGACAATGCCCTGGTCGTCGGAGACGATCGTCGGGTCGAGTTCTGCGCATTCCAGGAATGCGGGGAAAGCGGACTCCGCTTTTCCGCCCCGCCAATCCTTGAGGATCTTGGCCAGCATCGCCCTCGCCTTTTTCTGATCTTCGGTAAGCTGATCGCCCGCCGGGGCGCTCTGGCCTTTCAGCTCCTGGACCTTCTTCTCGAGCGTGATGATCTTCAGTGCCACCCCTTCCAGCCCCAGTTTGATCTGCTGAGCTTTCTTGAATGCCTCGAGAGCGGCGACGAGATCCCCCGCGCTTTCCTGGGCATATCCCATGGCCACCCAGAGGTTCGGGTCCTTGGGCTTCTCTTTCAGGGCGGCACGCAGGACGTTGACCGCCTGTGGGAAGTTCTTTTTCTGCATCAACTCCCGCGCCTGGGTGATCGCGGTTCCCGTTCCCTGAGCCAAAAGCATCGAGGCGATACCGAAGAGGAACAGAACAATGCAAGGTGGGACCAATCTGGTTTTCATCTCTCCATCCCCTTGTTAGAAAATTGCGCAGCATCCCATTCTAACACATCCGGGGGGGAAAGGAGACCGGAGGAAAACCCAGCCAGGAACCCCTACTTGATCTTCCTCTTGAGCTCGACGATCTTGGTGACCAATTCTTTCCGGTCTACCGTCGAGTCCCTGGGGTCGTGGGCATACCCGATCGCCTCCATGAAAGCGACTTCCCTGATCATACCTGCGTCGGCAGTGCCCGTGGAGGTGTAGTAGGTGTTCGCGGTGAAACTCGACACCTCGTACTCCCACGGAAAATCAGGATGCTGGGGGATGGGAACCTCCCAGTCGAAAAGGGCCGGATTGAAAGGATAGTTCTCGGTTTTCAGGTCTTTGCGAAAAATCTCGATCGCCTCGTTGCTCTTTGAATTCCCGGCCTCGACAATGAGCCGGGATCCGTAAGGCGTGAAAAAGGGGCAAACCCCGCGGGAAACGGCCCCGGCCTTGTAGGCTTCGCGATGCAGGAGCCTCAGTTTCAAAAGGGCATGCTGGATTCCGGCTTGGGCAAGATAATGGGCTTTCTTCTGCGTATGCGAGGAGAGTGTCTGTTTCCTGACCCCGGTTCGCGTGTAGTACATGGAGAAAAGGAAGACGGACGTGAGCAGGGTGAAAAGCAGGACCAAAGGAATCGCTATCCCTCTGTCTTTCGTCGCCACGTCACAACCTCGCTTTCCTGGAGAGAAAGACGATCGGCCTTCGGCCGTATTTCGCATCGGGGTAACCCAGGGGCTTGTAGTCGACAACCAGTTTTACGTCGAGAAGATCGAAGTTGTCCGTCGTGGCATCGGGCATCCGTTCCTTGTCGAGGTCCCGGAGACGCTTTTCCCGGGGAAAAATGTCGGCGGCATTTTCCCCGTTCATTCCGGGAAAGTTCTCCGTTCCACCCTCGCAAGGCTTGGGAGGATCGTGATACTTGAAATCTGGATAGGTGATCTTGTCCATATTCACGTTCCACGTTTTCACCTTGTACCGGATGGTGGTCTCACCACGGTCAAGGATCTGCCAGGTTTCGCTCGTGATCTTGGCCGGGTCGAAATCCATTTCGTTGAGGATGTGGTCCATGAGATCGCAGGCGAACTGCATGGCTTCGGCTTCGCACTTGTCCTCTTTTGTCCCACGGGTGACCGTGGACAGCATGTCCGAAACCGGAATAACGGCGAATGCCATGATCAGCACCGCCAGCATGATTTCGATGAAAGTTATTCCGTTCGAAAATCTTTTCAAGGGAATCCTCCCTTGGCGAACTCGACCTCGAAGGGGGCATCGACCGACTCGGTGAGCTGGGTATTCTTGTAGCGCGGATGCTGGGCCACCACGGTCAGCTTGACGAAGTTCTTCAACCTCACAGAAAGGGTCCCAACTGCGGGGTTCAACTCCACCCGGAGTTTGGCGGGATCGTCACAGATGACCTGGAAGAGTTCCGGGGTCTTGTTCTGCATGGATGGGTCTTGGGAGACAATCGAACGCCGGTAGAGGATCTTCCGGTTCTTCACTTCCAGTGACCCCATCATGATTTCTGTGGGAAGGTTGGACAGCCCGGGGACATCCTTCCGGCCGGGCTGGCACATGTAGAATTCGAGGATCTTTTCGTCCTTCGAACAGTCGGTCTCATAGGGAATGGTGGCTGGAACATAGAGTTTTCTCTGCTTTTCCGTCCCTGCAATCTCCTGGCTCCCCATCTGGGTAACGAGTTCCGGGGGGGTGGCGCGGGAAATTTCGATGCGGAGGAGGGACCACCCGTTTCGGATCTGGGTCAGCGCGGCACTCGACCAGCTTCCCATCATTCCTGTTCTTGTGACGGAGGAATAGATCTTGTAGACCCCAATGACGAAAAGGGTGAGAACTCCAGCAGCCATTACGATCTCGACGAGGGTGAATCCCCGGCTTCGCGGACGGGGCAAAGGCAGACGGCCGGAATCCGAGTCCGATATCCGAGAGTCGCTCCGGCCCACGCTCACCTCCAGAACAGTATTTCCCTACCCCAATTATAGCATAGGGGCATGAGGAAATCCCCCTCCAAAGCGTCTCGGATTGGGGAAAGCAAAGCAACCAAACGCGACTTACCACAACTTTGCGAAAATCCCGAATTATCGCGGGTGGGGAGCTGGGCTTCTTTCAGTGGCCGAAAAAAACGGGCGCCGAAAGGGGACCGGCCCGAAAACGTCAGAAGCCTTTTTCCTTCATGTAATCTTCGACGCTCTTCCCTTCCTTCTTGAGCTTTTCCTCGAGTTTGTCCTGGCCGGGAAGTTCGCCCTTCTTCTGCTTTTCGATGATGCTCGCCTTGATCTCCTCGAGGACTCTCTCCCGGTCTTCATCGGTGGTGGCATCCTCGAGCTTGGATTTGGCATCGGTTATCATCTGGTCGATCTTCTTCTTGTCATCCTCATCCATTTTCTGGGTTCCGCTTCCGATCAATTCCTCGAGGTCTTTTTGGGTAAACTCGCCCGCTTCGATGGTATCCAGGAGTTTCTCCTTGTTCGAACGGTTGAGGTAGTCGAACTTGTGGGTGATGATGTATTCTTCGTTGGGATCCTGGACGTAGTCGAGGGCGCGCATGTAGATGTCGGCGGCCTTGTCCTTCTTGTTGGCGATCTCGTAGAGGAAAGCGAGCTGCAACATGGGGATTTTCGGCCAGTCGTTGGAGTTTTTCTTCAGGGCTTTTTCGTAGGTATCGGTGGCTTTTTTGAGCTCCTCGAAGTTCTTGTACCGGAGCGGGGGGTTGAGGCGGAAAGCCTGGAAGAGGGTAACCGCAAGCTTCAACTCTTCCTTGCTCGAGGAGTTCTGGAGGTAAACCGCGAACTTCTTTTCGCCTTCGGAATTGAAGGTTTCCTGGAGGTCCTTGATCTTCTTCTTGAAAGCCTTGAGTTTTTCGTTGTAGTCCTTTCCTTTGTCAGGGATCGGCCTGGAACGGGCAACCACATCGAGATTTTCCTTGGCGGTCAGGAAATCGGATTTCGAAATCAAAACCCGCCCGAAAATGTAACGGTAAACAGCGTTGTCGGGTTCTTTCTTCAGGGCATCGTTCAGCAAGGTCGATGCTTTGTCCAGATCTTTGGCCTTGTAGGCCTCTTCCGCCTGCTGGAAAAGGTTCGCCGCTTCCGGATTCGTTGCCGCAGCGAAGGACGGGGTCGCGACTCCAGCCAAAAGGACAAGCACGAGCACGACGACATTCGCATGTTTCTTCATCTTCTGACTCCTCGTGAGGAACCACGAACATTGGGGGGATCGCGTGGTTCTCCCATATTCCCACCCTAAATATACCACGGGAAAAGGAGATTATCCACTTCCCCTTTGTCCTCCATTCCCGAAAGGGAAAACGTCATTCCCCGTTTCCGGATTTTCGGGAACAAGGGGTGGGTAATGGGAGAGGAATTCCCTGACAACCCGCCCCGGACTTGATATAATCGGTCCATGTCGCAGGATCCCCGGAAAAGGCAGAGCTCGGAAAACCCCTGGCTGGATTTTCTGTGGACACTGCTGTTTTTTGCGGGCCTTCCCATCATGCTTCTGGCAGCCGGTAGATACTTCCTCGAGACCAACCGCTGGAACCGGCTTCGCGAGGAGACCTTCTCGAGACTGGACAAAACCCTCTTCCGTCTGAAACAGGAGGGAAGCGACATCAATTTTGTCCAGAACCGTTTGAATTTCAATTTCGGCCTGCTTTCGGAAGAACCCCTGGAACCCAAGGCGGTCCAACGGGCGGTTAAACGTTTTGCAGGTTCCGGCCTCGGATTCGTCAAGGTCCATTTTTTCGACGAGAATGGTGAGTTCATCCATTTTCCAGCTGAAGACAAGGATTTCCATGGGGTCCTGAAAAGAATTTTCAATTCCCTCAGCGAGCCCGAGGTCAAGGGAACCAATGACCTCATGGAAAGGAACAGAGCCACTTTCCAGGCATTTCTCGGGGCGATCGAGCCCAAGGACGTGGTCTACGAGAAGTCGAACCTGCTGAAGGTCCAGATTGCGGGATCGAAACCCGGGTACTTTTTCTGGAACACGTTCTACCGATCTGTTCCATCTTCCTCCCAGCGGGGCCCCGCCTCCGGCCCGGTGGATACGACGCCGACGTTCCAGGGGGGAATGGTGGCCTTTCTCGTGGAAGAAGCCCTCCCGAAAGACCTGGCGATAAAAACGATGGTCCGGGAGTTCAACCGCACCTCCGATTCTCCCGACCGGTTCGTCTTCCTCGACCTCGACAAGCCAGTCAACTCATTCCCGCGGAAAGAAATCCGCAAAGAGTTCGGGGTCTCGACGACCTACCTCCAGAAACTGACGCTCGCCCTGCGCAAGAAATTCGCCCGGCATGTAGCCCAATCATTCGGTTTTTTCGCCGTCTATCCCATCGATCCCGGAAAAGTGGTGGCGGGGATCTCCCCCATCGACCGGACCCTTTCCAACCGGATCGCCATCCTGCTCCTCGTCATTTCCGCCCTGATCCTGGGGTTCACCGCCACCTGGGGTTACCGGATCCACGTTTCGGGGGCGGTGCATTTCATCCCAATCCGTCAAAAGCTGGTCGCACTTTTCCTGTACGCGACCGCGATCCCCGTCACATCTTTCCTCCTGCTCGGTTACCAGTATTCGGCCGACAGCAGGCAGGTCCTGATCCAGGCGAAGCTCGGCGATCTTTCGGACTACATCGCGAACATAGACGACAACTTCAGCACCGCCATCCAGGCGCTGGAAAACCTATATGTGAAGCTCTGCAAGAGCAGGATCGTAAAAAGACAGAGAACCACCGTTCTCGAGAAGCTGGCGGCGAAATGGCGGACCAGGGACCTTGCCGGGCAGATCTTCCTGCTCAACCGGAAGGGCGGAATCGTATTCAGCTCGATGGCGAAAAAGAGCAAGGACCTCATCAACAGGTTCATCCCAACCCTCGGAAGGAAGCTTTACGAGGCAAGATTCGGAACGGACTTTTCGAATCTCAAGAACGCGATGTCGGATGTCATGGTCGAATCCCTGACCGACAGCGTCGCGGAAATGGTTTCGGGGGGAGGGCGGAAAGCCTTCTCGGACATTTTCCAGAAAACCGACAAGATCCAGGAAGTCTGGTTGGGTACAACCGGGAACTTCATCTACTCGTCGTTCGTCTTCCAGCCCGGGCAACCGCATCCCACACTCGTGATAATCCTCAGCGGACGAAAGGATTTTTCCGCCCGATACCTGAAAGGGGTAATCGATTCGATCAACTTCCGGCCGGAAGCCGCTTTTCCCATCAGGCTCGCCCGGATCGCCCGATCCGAGGGAAAATCGACGTATCCGCGCGGGTTTTCCCAGTATCCTTGGGTCCGCGACCTTTTCGAGAAGGTATCCACCACCCAGACTCAGCACTCCTCGATCGAGAACATGGGAGGCGTCACCTACCTCGTTACCGCCTCTCCCCTCAAGAAGATCCCGGACTTCATCCTCTTCGCAGTCTACCCGAAGAATCTCATCGATCGGGAGATCTTCCGGTCCTCGATGAAGATCGGTTTCATCGCGATCATGAGCGGCTTCTTTGCCCTGTTCGTGGGCCTCAAGCTCGCCCGGAACATCCTGTGGCCGATCAACGAACTTGCAGCCGGAATTTCCGAGATCGAGAAGCGGAACTTCGAATACCGGATCCCCCCGCTCGACCAGGACGAGCTGGGAGTCCTGGGAAACACCTTCAACAGGGTCATTTCGAGCCTGGAGGAACTGAGCATTGGGCGGGTGGTCCAGGAGACCCTTTTCCCCCGAAAACCTCTCGAGGTGGGCGACTTCGAGATTTCCGGGATCTCCCGCACGATGACCGACCTGGGAGGGGACTATTTCGATTACTTCCCCATCTCCGACAGGTACCTCATCGCGATCATGGGTGATGTGACCGGTCATGGCGTTCCCGCCGCCCTGCTGATGTCGATGGCCAAGGGTGCAATTTCCATGCTTTCCCCCGAGGAGGCGGTCGACGCGGAAAGGGCTCTCGCCCGGCTGAACACGCTCATTCTCGAGACCATGAAAAAGAAACGTCTCATGACCATGGCCTACTGCGTGGTGGATACACGAACCTGCTCCATAGTCACGGCGAACGCGGGCCACAACTACCCCTACTATATCCCTGGTGGGAAGAACCTGATCCGGCAGATCGAGATCCCGGCTTTCCCTTTGGGGGCGCGGAAGAAGCATGACACAGCGGTGACCGTGCAGAATTTCGGCCCCGGTGACGTTCTGGTCCTCTACACCGACGGGTTCGTCGAGTCTAAGACCCCTCGAGGGCCGCAGCTGGGCTTTCCAAGGTTCGGCCAGCTTCTCCTGGGCGCGGCAACAAGGTCGGCGACCGCCCGGGAAGTGGTTTCCCGCATCCTGACGGACTTCGACGAGGTGATACGTGGAGAAACCCCGGATGACGATCAGACTCTGGTGGTGATCCGGCGGAAGCAACGGACCAACCCACAAAATGCTTGACTTCCCTTTCCCGCCGGAGTAGACTTGAAACTTCCACTGGGTATTTCCGGGTAATTCACGATGACCTTGGAAAGTCAGGGAAGTTAACAGGCTTTGGGTTTATTATCGGACGAACTGATTGCCGACATACGGGGAAGAACCGACATCGTCCAGGTGGTCGAGGAGTACGTTCGGTTGGTTCCTTCAGGTCGGACATTCAAAGGGCTTTGTCCCTTCCATCAGGAAAAAACCCCGAGCTTCTACGTGGTCCCGGACAAACAAATCTTCCACTGCTTCGGCTGCGGAAGAGGGGGGAGCGTCTTCAAATTCCTGATGGAAATCGACAGGCTTTCGTTTCCCGAGTCCGTTAAATTCCTCGCCAGGCGCTGCGGGGTCGTGATTCCCACCGCTCCCGACCCCGAGGCGGAACAGAAAAACGAGCTTTTCGGAATCCTCGAGGAGGCGGCGGGTTTTTTCACGGCCCAGCTGGCCGACTTCCAGGGTGGCAGGGATGTCCGTTCCTACCTAAGTGCCCGCAGTCTCACTCCCGAAACCGTAAGGAGGTTCCGGATGGGGTTCGCCCCCGACGCCTGGGATTCCCTCCTGACAAGGCTTGGAACATCCTCCGCCCGGGTCGCCCTCCTGGAAAAAGCGGGTCTGATCAAGGCCCGACCACGCAAGAACCCGGGTGATGCGCATCCGGGATATTACGACACCTTCCGCCACCGTCTCATCATCCCCATTCTCGACATCCAGGGCCGGATCGTCGGCTTCGGAGGCCGTGTGATCGACAAGGGGGAGGAACCCAAGTATCTCAACAGCCCGGAAACCGAAGTTTTCAACAAGCGGAAGATGCTGTTCAACTTCCGGGAAGCCCTCAACCCGATCAGGCAGCAGAACTCGGCGATCGTGGTGGAGGGCTACCTCGACGTGATAAGCCTCGTCCAGGCTGGAATAGAAAATGCGGTAGCCTCGCTCGGAACCGCAGTCACCCCCGAACAGATCAACCTCATCGCCCGCAACTGCGGCACCGTTTTCTTCAGCTACGATGCCGACGAGGCCGGCCAGAAGGCCACCGTGAGGGCGATCTCGCTGCATCGCGACACTCCGCTCAATGCCCGGGTCATCTCCTTCAACGATTCCAAGGATGACCCGGACAGTTTCATCAGGCGGGAAGGGCGGGAGGCGTTCCTCCGGCTCCTCGAATCCGCCAGGGACATCTACTCATTTCTGATCGATATCCGTACCAGGGGGTTGAAGCAACCCCTCGAGATCCACGTCAAGGAAAAACTGATCCAGGAGTTCAAGGACCTGTTTCCAGCCATCCAGAGCCCGATTGCGAAAAGCGAAATGATAAAAACCATTTCCCGGCTTCTGGACATGGAACCCGGCCTGCTCGAGAGTCAGTTTTCCGCCCGGGGACTCGAGGACGCTCCGCCCCGCCCCCGCTCCGATCCGAGAGCGGCTTCGAGCCTCGACGGCCAACGACTGCGGCTGGAGGAATGGATCCTCAAATATCTGCTCGAACGCCCCGAAGAGATCGAACGGGCCAGATCCCTGCTTGGACCTACGGACTTCTCGGACCCCCGGCTCCAGAAAATTTACGGGCTGATATGCTCGAAACAGGAGAAATCGGAGGGCAGTCTGAAAGCGTCCCAGATACTTGCGGGAATCGAGGATACGGATCTCATGCCCAGACTGAGCGAGCTGATCGCCACTCTGGAGGACAAGCCCGCGGAACCATTCATGGATTGCGTTCGGCGCCTGGCGGAACGGCGCATGAAATCCGAGTCCGAGCAACTCCTCAACCGGATTCGACAGGCCGAACGCGCGGGAGATGCGAGTGAACTGAAGCGTCTCTTCCAGGAGCAGTATGAAATCCGAAGAAAAATGCAAATGCTCGGCCGAAATTCCTAACAAAAAGGAAATAGCCATGAAAGTCGCCAGTCAAGCCCAGGCCGCTGTCCCCCAGCCGCCTAGGACCGGTGATCGGACCGTTGAATCGATCCGTGACGAACTGGTCGAAAAAGGCAAACAACAGGGATACCTGAGTTACCAGGAAATCAATACCGCCCTCCCCGATGGTTTGGACACCTCGATCTTCGAGGAGATCATCAACATCCTCATGGATTCTGACGTCGAACTGGTGGACGACGAGGAGATCCGTCTCAAGGAAAAACTCCGGATGCCGGAGGAGAAGAAGGACGAAACCTACGTAGACGCCCAGCAGGATTTCGACGACATCGACGATTCCGTTCGCGTCTACCTCCGGGAGATCGGGAAAATCCGCCTTCTCACGATGCAGGAAGAGGTCGCTCTCGCCAAACGCATCGAACACGGAGACCAGGAAGCGCAGCGGAAACTCATCGAAGCCAACCTCCGGCTCGTTGTTTCGGTCGCCAAGAAGTACACGAAACGCGGCCTCCTTTTCCTGGACCTGATCCAGGAAGGAAACCAGGGGCTCATCCGGGCGGTCGAAAAGTTCAAGTATCGCAAGGGGTACAAGTTCTCCACCTATGCCATCTGGTGGATCCGGCAGGCGATCACCCGTGCGATCGCGGATCAGGCTCGCACCATCCGGATCCCGGTCCACATGGTCGAGACGATCAACAAGCTTCGGAAGGCGAGCCGCAAACTCGTGCAGAAACTCGGCCGGGATCCCGCGATCGAGGAACTTTCCAGCGAGGTGGGCCTCCCCGTCGAGAAGGTCAAGAACATCATGAAGACGGCCATGGATCCCATCTCCCTCGAAACACCGATCAACGGCGAAGAGGATTCCCATCTTGGGGACTTCGTCGAGGACAAGAGCGCACTCCCACCCGCCGAAACCGCTTTCAACCTGATCCTCAAGGAACAGATCAACCGCGTCCTTTCCACCCTGACCGAACGCGAATCCCGGGTCATCAAATACCGGTTCGGGCTAGAGGACGGCTGGCAGCGGACTCTCGAGGAGGTCGGACAGAAATTCGGCGTCACCCGGGAGCGCATACGGCAGATCGAGGCCAAGGCACTCCGCAAGCTTCGACATCCGAGCCGCTCCAGAAAGGTGAAAGAGTTCTACATGGAATGACCACCACCGGGCATCCAAAGGGATACGGAGCCTCTCCGTATCCCTTTTCATTTCCCCCCGTCTGAGCTAGAATCAAATCCGAATGAAAGTTTTCCTTCTCAATCCGCCCTACGGCATGGACTTCGTCCGCTCCGCCCGCTGGGCCGCCAGGTCGCGCGGTAGGGTCCAGCGCCACCCCGACTGGATGCTTATCGGGGCCGCAGTCCTGGAGCGCGGTGGCCACCAGATCAAGTTCCTCGATGGTGCGGCACTGAACCTTTCACCGGAAGCGGTCGACGAGGAGAGGAAACGTTTCCACCCCGACCTGGTCGTGGTCCACACCACCACTCCGTCGATCGCCAGCGACCTCGATTTCGCAAAAAGGGCCAAAGAGGGGGGAATGAAAGTAGTTGTGATCGGCCCCCACGTGACCGCGGTTCCCGAAGACACGCTCCGACGTGCGCCCTTTCTCGATGCGGTCGTCCTGGGGGAATACGATGAAACCCTGCTGGAAATCGCCGATGGACGGCCGCTCGGGTCGGTCGCCGGGCTCGCCCTTCCGTCGGGGGACTCCATCCGGAGAACCGGTCCCCGGGCTCCTTTCGACGTCAGAAACCAGCCTTTCCCGGCCTGGCACCATATACGGCCCGAATGGTACAGGGACGCGGGAAAGCGGTTTCCATTCCTGACGCTGATTTCAGGCCGGGGTTGTCCGAATGCCTGCACCTTCTGCCGCGACACCCCCATCATGTTCGGGCGCCGGACCCGCCTCAGGGACCCGCTCCAGGTCGTGGATGAAATCCAGAGCGATCTCGCGCAGTTTCCCGGCCTGAAGGAAATCATGTTCGAGACCGACACGTTCACGGCCGACCCGCGGCACGTTTCGGGAATCTGCGAGGAGATGCTCAGGCGGGGGCTCACGATCTCCTGGAGCTGCAATGCCCGGGTGGACATCGACCCCCACTTGCTCCCCTTGATGAAGCGCGCCGGCTGCCGGATGCTGATGGTGGGATTCGAGTTCGGGACCCAGCAGAGCCTGGACAGGGTCAGGAAGGGTGTCCTGGTCGAACAATCCCGGAGTTTCGCCGAGCGGGCGAGCAGGCTTGGGTTCACCATTCACGGCTGTTTCATGATCGGGGCACCAGGCGAGACCCGGAAATCGGCGAAGGAAACCATCGACTTCGCCTGCGGCCTTCCCCTCGACACCATCCAGATCTCGGGTATGTGCCCCTACCCCGGAACGGAGCTGTACGAATGGGCAAAGGCGAATGGCTACCTGCTGCCCAAAGACTGGTCAGAATGGGTTGGAAAAGATCTCGAGCAGGTCACTCTGCTCGACTACCCCAACCTTCGCAAGGCGGAAATGGATCGCCTCATCGACCGGGGCCTCAAGAAGTTCTACCTCCGTCCACGGCAGATACTTCGGATGATCATGCAGATCCGGTCCTGGGACGACCTCCGCCGCAAGGTTTTCGGCTTCGCGAGTTTCCTCGATTACTTCACGAAATGACGGAGATAAAACTGGTTTCCGTGATCGTCCCGGTCTTCAACCGGGCCTCCCTTCTGCCCGGGTTGATCTCCGCCCTCAGGTGCCAGACAGTCCCGGTGGAAATCGTCATCGTGGATGACGGGTCGACCGACGACCCCGGTGCCGACCTTCCCGAGGTTGGCCTGAAGTTCATCACCCAGAAGAACAGCGGACCCGCGGCAGCCCGAAACCGGGGGGCCCGTGAGGCATCGGGCGAGATTCTCGCCTTCACCGACTCGGATTGCACCCCCGCCCCCGACTGGGTCGAGAAGCTCGTGAAGAGCCTTAATGAACCTGGAACGGGCGCAGCGGCCGGTTCGTATGACATCGCGAACCCCTGTTCCCTGCTGGCTCGGCTCATCCATTCCGAAATCAGGTGGCGTCATGCGCGGTTCGGGGAGTATGTCCGGGCGCTCGGGTCGTACAACTTCGCGGTCCGGAAGGAGACTTTCGAGAGCCTGGGCGGCTTCGACGAAACCTATCGCGCAGCCAGCGGGGAGGACAACGATTTTTCCTACCGCCTGCTGAAGAAGGGTCTGCGGATCCGTTTCGTTCCCGATGCTCTCGTCGCGCATCTGCACCCGGAGGTTTTTCTCCGGTATCTGAAAGAGCAACGAAAACACGGCTTCTGGAGGATGAAGCTCTACTCGGAACATCCTGACATGATGCAGGGGGACGATTACACGCTCGCCAAGGACGCTTGGGAGATCTGTCTTGCCCTCGCGATTTTCGGGCTTGTACCCGGGGTTTTCCGTTCGCTACCCAGGAAACTGCTCGTATTGCTGGCGGTTGCCCAGTGCCTGTTACAGGTTCCCAAAACCCTTTCGGTCATGCGTTTGACGGGAAAAGGGGAATCGGCCCTGCTCGGGTTCGTGGAGTTCTTCCGGGCCTTCTCGCGTGCCCTGGGAGCAGTGGAGGGACTTCTCACTTTCGGATTTCCCCGGCCCCAAAAACAGGAATCGACCATCACCTGAGCGTGTAATGCAGGTCAGGGGCTGCCTCGGCTGTTCGACGTGTCGGTATCGGTTTCCGTGAGGGCATCCGTGGCTTCACCGGAAGTCGTGCCGGTATCTGTTTCGGACCCGGTCTCAGTGCCAACCGCCGATCCGGTGCCCGAATCAGTTTCCGGGCTTGAGGGACCGGAATTTCCCCCCTTCCTTGGGTTATCGGAGGACCAGGAGGAACCGTTGGGGTTCACGACCGTCAGAGACCCCGTCTCGGTTTGCCCTACTCCGAAGCTGTAGCCGGGAGGAATACTGGCATAGATTTCCTTCAGGACCTCGTGACAAGTCCCGAGATCCTTGAGTTTTCCAGCCAGCCCTTCCTTGCCCCCGTAAAAGCTTCTCAGGGTTTCCAGGCTGGAACAAACCTGGAACTCGGCATTTAGATAGCTGACGAAGTGGGGTTGCTTCCCGATGAACTGCCTGTTGAGAAAGTTGAGGAATGACTGAAGCTCGGAAAGGTGATTTCCCCGGGAGGGTGTCCCTGCCTCGATCAGGGTAACCATCTTGTACAAATCCACGACTTTTCTGGCAATCGTGGTGATCTTTCTCTGTGAAAGGGCGTCCTTGTATGGGGGTTTGAGGAGGCTTTCGTACAGCGCGCGGGAGGCTTCGAAGTCGTAAACGATCCGCTTGGGAAGGAAGGCGTCTTTCCAGAAGTATGGTGCGAAGCTGTCCACCGCCTGGGTAAGAAGGGACCCCATCGTCGACTGGTCGAAGCTCTGGGATGAAAGGCTGAAGACGCAGGGAAGTCCAAGGAGGAAGATCCCGGCCTGGTAGGATGCTTTTTCCTCGAACATCCGGGCGATGGCCTCCTGATGGACCGCGGCTTTCGCGAGAGACTTCTGGTCTCCAACCGCCTTTGCCGCGTCCCGGGTCGCAGCCTCGGTCAGGATTTTCGAATTGTACTGCTCGTTGATGTTCTCGCACAGAACCCAGACACGGATCATGGTCCCGATGTCGAAGACGACTTCCCAATCGCCCCCGTTCTGGGCCATGAATCCATCGAAAGACTTGTCTGCGGGAGGGGTTACCCCGGAAACCTCCCAGAGGTTGAGGACTATGTCCTCTTCAGGAAGAGTTGGCGAATCGTTCTCCGAGCTGGGTTTGAATACGCTTTCGTCGAATCCCTGGACGAGATGGCTGACATGGTATTCCTTTTCGGCACCTCCCGATTCCTTCCAGTAGATTCCTGCCTTCACCTCGAGAAGCCCCGGAATCGGGGTTCCGGATTTCGGCTCTACCCCGGGGGTTGCCGTGACGGAATACCTGAAATCCTTCAACTGTCGGAAAAGGGATCCGTTCTGTTGCTCGGAAATCGGTCCATCCTGGGTTTCGTCCAGATAGGAAAATCCTTCGGTATTGTCGAGCAGATGGAAAAAACCGTCGGGATCCTTCACGACGGTCCGGAGATCCCCGGAGGTCATTTTTTTCAGCTCTCCGAAGAAGTGGGGATTCTCCCGCAGCCGGCTCCCGATGTCTTCGAATATCTTCTGGGTCAGGAACATGGCGGAATAATGCTCCGCGGAAAAGGTTTCGGTCTTCCCCCCTCCCTGCCGGAAAACGAGGATGGCGGCAAGGCCCGTGCAGACAAGAATGGTAATCGCCACCAGGACCTCCACGAGGGTGAACCCGTGGTACGGGTGATTCCCAGCGCGGAAGCGAGTTCGAACCGTCCGCGAGCCTGGGGGAGGCGAATTCGGCCTGCTCATTCCCATCTCCTCTTTGCCATCGGACTTTTCACGCTCATGATCCGCCGACTTTTCCCTTGGCTTGCCCTGACCAGTCCTGTTTGGGCTTTTTCCATTCCTTGTCCCAGGGTTTTTTCTTGGGCCCATCAACATTCCCACTCTGGCCACCTTCGCCACCCACTTCACATGGATCTTCCGGGCAAGGCGGATACCTTGGCGGGGGGGGAGCCTTTGCAGGAGCGGGAGTCTCGTTTTTGATGTGGTCTGGGGCATCCCCCGGAGGATCGAAAACCGAGTCGGGCTGGGACCATGCCTGGGTTACGGGAACAGGGTTTTCAGCGGGCTGGGCCCTGTTATCCTGGGGGAGCGGAATATCGCTTTCCACCGTTTCAGGGGCTTTCGCCCCGAGGGTGGAAAGTGCCTCGACCGCGACCCCGGTCGTCTGGAGATTGCTCGAGATCGCCTGGGAAAGCGGCTGGTTTTCGGCCCGTTTGGCGATCATCTCGTCCATCTGTTTTGCGAGATCATTGGCCTCCTGGACAGTTGCAGGGTGCTTTTCGGGGTCGAGCTCCATGGCGGAATCGACCAGGCCGCTGGCAAGGCCTGCGAAAAGGTTTCGGGCGAATTTCACACGCCAGAAATAGGCCCTCCGAACACCCTTGAAGGTCGACCGAACCCACATGTCGGCCTGTAATGGCCGGCCGGCGGTGTCCTGGACGAAATAGTCATAGGTTCCTCCCGCGTAGGGGACTTCAGCGGCGGCATCCGGTCCACCGGCAAACCAGCGCTCGTCCCAGACCTTTGAAAGGAGGCGCGAAATGAGCGCATTGATGCCTGATTCGGCAATGTACTGGGCCCTAATGCTCGAATCGGAATACTCGAGCTGGCGATGGATTCCCCGGGAAAGATTGTTGATCACCAATCCAGCCAGAAAGAGGATTACTATGATGCCGATCGTAAAACCGAGGGCAAGTCCTCTTCTATTCATTTCGACCTTCCTTCCCTGATTTCAGGGATTGTCCTCGCAAAGAAAGTTCTGCAGACGGATGAAATTCACGAACGAGAATTCCCCCTTTCCGCCTCGAAGGGTTGCCGAGATAACCACTCCTCCGGGATGATAGGTGGTGAAGGTCAACCGCGAGACATGTTCCATCATGCATCTGGGCGGTTCCGCGGCGGAGGTGGAAATCTCGCGTCTGACCGACATCAAACGATATATTGGTTTCCCCTCGTCTCTCGTCTTGTCGGGATCTTTGTCCAGATAGATCATCCTGAGATTGTTCAACCCGTCCTTGTATGCCATATACGGGAGTGTGCTGCCCGGAAGCGGGGAAACGACCTCGACCCCCTCCTGGACTTCTTTGTAGAGCTGGAGTAGTGCCCTGCGCGCCTCCATCTGAAGAAGAAGATGCTTCGAGAGGTTCTCGGCGGTGCGCCCCCGGAATGTCTGCCACGCACGAAGCCCCAACGCCAGAAGAAACAGGAAGAGCCCGAGGGCAATCATCACCTCGACGAACGTGAATCCTGGACGGCCCGGAAATCTTGGGGAAAAAATCGCCTCGCCTTCCCCCCTCACAATATTCCAGAATCCTGTCACATCCATGCACCTTCCTGAAAACCCGATCCGAAAACCTGAATTGAACCACTACAAGTATAACTGAAAAGATGGAATTCAACCATCTTCCCATCCGGGAAGAATAAAAAGATCCGGTGTGTGGGCCGAAGGCAACGAGGCACTCCCGGGAATCGACCGGGAATCCTCGAGGAACCGCCCTATCAAGGGGACCCTGTTGTCTGGCCGGTTCCCGTCCCCGAGGAACCGCCCTTGCTCCAGGTCGTCTTTCGGCCGCCCCCGACCGTCCGGATGGTTTTCCCCTGTTCTTCCATCTCCGCGGCGGGAGTTCCCGGGGTGGGTTCGAGGGTCGGTTTCCCGGCGGTCCGCGGAGCGACGCCCAGGTCACCGGAGTTGGGAATGTGCATATAGATCTCGTCGAGAACCTGCGGGCTGTTTCCAAGATCGCACAGTTGGCCGCCAACGCCCTGTTTGCCCCCGTAGAAATCCAGGAGCGTGTCGATGGTAGTGCAGATCTGGTACTCCGTGTTCAGGAATTTGACAAAATGAGGCTGCCGGCCCTTGAACTGTTGGTTCAGGAAATCAAGGAAACCCTTTACCTCCTGCATGTGGTCCGAGCTTCTCTTCGTCCCTGAATCGATGAGGGCGACCATCTTGTACAAATCCAGGACTTTTCGGGAAATCGTCGTGATTTTCCGCTGGGAGACTCCATCCTTGTAGGGGGGCCGTAGAAGGCTGGCATATAGACTCCGGGCGACCTCGAAATCGTACAGGATCCGTTCAGCCACGAATGAGGTTTTCCAGACATATCTGGCGACATCATCCACCACCGGACTGACAAGGCTTCCCATCGAGTTTTCGTCGAAAGACTTCCCCTGGAGGAAGAGCACCGACGGGAGAGCCAGGAAGGCGAAGCCCACCTGGAAGGAAGCCTTCTCCTCGAAGGCCTTGGCAAGCTTCTCCTGGAGAACTGCAGATCTTGCGATCATTTTCGGATCGAAGCTCCCCGCGATTGCGTCCCGGGATGCCGTCAGATCGAGGATCTCCGCGTTGTACTTTTCGTTGACATTCTCGCAGAGGACCGAAAGACGCACGAGGACGGCGAGATCGAAGACCAGTCCCGGGTCACCGCGGTTCAGGTCGATGAACGACTTGAACGTCGGCCTTGCCGGCATCGACCCTGGAGAGCAAATCTCCCAAAGGTTTCGGGACACCTCATCCTCATCGAAGGTTTCGAAACCTTTGGTCGTATCCCGCCGGAAGAGCGATTCGTCAAACCCCTGGACCTGGTGGGAAACCCTGTACTCGCGTTCAGCTCCCTGTTTTTCGGTCCAGAAAACCGCGATGCTGACCGTCAACAACCCCGGGATCTTGTCCCCGGTCCCGGGGTCGGATCCGGGAACGACGTCGACGGAATAGGAAAACCCATTGTACTGCTGGAAAAGCGCGGCAGTCTTCGGCGATATCGGCTCGTCCTGGGTTTCGTCCAGATAGGTGAAATCGTCCGTGTTCTCGAGAAGGTGGAAAAAGCCATCCCGATCGTCGACCACCTTCCGGACCTCTCCATTCTCTTTCTCCAGTTCGTTGAAATAATGGGGGTTTTCACGGAGCCTGCTTCCGATATCCTCGAAGATCTTCTGGGTGATGAACATCGCGGAAAAGTGCTCGGAACTGAAGGCTTCCTGCTTTGCCCCGCTTTGCCTGAAAGCGAGAATGAACCCGAGCCCGGTGATGCTCAGGATCGTAACCGCGATGAGGACCTCAACAAGGCTGAAGCCCAGGACCAGTCGCCCACGGATGGCGACGTGTCGGGGACGCCTGAGTCCCGTTTTCGCCCGGATGGCGAAGCTTTTCGGGACCGATCCCGCACTTTTCACCAGGGACCCCCTTCTTCGAATCATGGGTTCCTCCAAATCACCTGGGCCTGTTTTCCCCAAATCGATCTCAAATGGTTCCCAAAAGGCGATCATCGTCCCCGGCCTCCACCGCCGCCACCACCACCGTGACCGCCGCCACCACCACCGTGACCGCCGCCACCACCACCGCCGCCGCCATGGCCGCCGCCGCCACCGCCACCGCCGTAGCCGCCGTGACCTCCTCCTCCACCATTGCCGCCACCGCTGCCTCCATGGCCCCCACCGCTTCCCCCGCTCCCACGGCCCCCGTCACCGCTTCGGCGACCGCCATCGCTTTTCCCTTTTCCATAACCGTGGTCACCGCGGTAACCACCACGGTCGCCACCGGAACCGCCGCCGTAGCCACCACCACCGTAGCCGCCGTATCCACCTCCACCGTAATCACGGCCATCATCCCCTCCCCAATCCCATCCCTCCCGGTCTCCGTAGCCGGTCCAAAAGGGGTTCCAGGTCCACCAGTCGAGGGTGGGATCCCTTACCGGGGGAGTCTCGTTGGCCTCCGGGGGTGTTTCCTTCTGTATGTGATCCGAGATACCCCCCTTCGGATCGTACTTCGAGGGCGGTTGCACCCAACTCTCGGTAACCGGTTTTGGGTCGGGAGGTATCGAAACGGCGGGGCCATCTCCGATGGGAGGGATCGAATCGGGAACCTTGGAGTTGGCGGGAGCATCCAGTGTTACGAAAACGCCCTGCGCCCCCGCCGTGGTCTGGATGTCATCGGCGACCGCCTGGGCCTTTGCCTGGTTGGAAGTCCGCTTCTCGATGATCCTTTCCATCTCCCGGCTCAATTCGTTAGCCTGATCAGGGTTTCCCGGGTGGCGATCAGGCTCGATCTCGATCGCCGATTCGATCCGACCCGCGGCAAAACCCTCGAACAATCCCCGGGTGAAATTCATCCGCCAGAAGTAGCCGCGTTTTACCCCCCGGTAATCACCCCGAACCCAGATGTCCGCTTGGTAGGTCCGGTTGGGGGAATCCTGGATGTAGTAATCGTAGGTACCTCCCCCGAATTGTACCTCGGCTTCGGAGTCCGCCCCTCCCGCGAACCAGCGGTCTTCCCAGGATGACTTCATCAACCGGGCGATCAGGGTGTTGATCCCTGTTTCCGCGATGTACTGCGCCCGTATACTCGAATCGGAGTATTCCAACTGGCGCTGGACACCCCTCGAAAGCTGGCTGATCACCATTCCAGCCAGAAAAAGGATCACGATGACCCCAACGGCAACTCCAAGCGCGATTCCATTTCTCGATTTCACTTCACCCTCCCGCCTTTTCAGGGCCCGTCGTCGCAAAGATGGTTCTGGAGCCGGACGAAGTTGACGAATGCGAATTCACCCTTCCCGCCCCGCAGTACAGCCGAAATGAGAACCCCACCCGGATGGTAGGTCGTGAAGGTCAGGCGCACCACATGCTCCATAAGGCATTTTGGCGGTTCCGTCAGGTTTTTTCCGATGTCCCGTCGGATGACCATCAGGCGAAAAACCTGAGTCCCTTCCTCTTTGGACCCCTGGTCGTCCTGTTCCAGGAACAGCATCCGAATGTCGTTCAACCCGTCTTTGAAAACGAGGTAGGGCAGCGTCGCTCCCGGGAGCGGCGAAACCACCTCGACCCCTTCCTGGACCAGTCGGTACAACTGCAACAGGGCGCGGCGGGCTTCCATCTGCAGAAGGAGGCGCTTGGAAAGGTTTTCCGAGGTTTTTCCCCGGAAAAGCTGCCAGGACCTCAGGCCGAGGGATATCAGAAACAAAAGGATCCCCACCGAAATGACGATTTCCGTGATCGTGAACCCACGTGGACGCAGTTCCGAGCGGGATCGCGGGATTTTCGGTCGTTCAGGGCTCTTGCCATCCGAGATTGCGCCATCCTGGCTTTTCCGGCACATTCGCCCCATCGCGGGGCTCTTGAGGTGGCGGGGGGGGCAAAACACCGGTTTTGCATGGAATGGCCCGTTTTCCAAGCGCCCTTCCCTTTTCTGCAAATTCACACCCCTTTCCATCAATATAACTCCCTTTTATATATTCCCGACAGTAGAGATTCGTAACACACTATCCCAACCGGTTTTTTTTCTTGCAGGTTGGTCCCTTCTGTGATAAACTAAGGGCTCACTCGGGCCTATAGCTCAGCGGTAGAGCTGCCGGCTCATAACCGGCTGGTCGCAGGTTCGAACCCTGCTGGGCCCATATTCCACCGATGGTAAGTTGCCCCCATCGTCTAGTGGCCTAGGACACAGCCCTTTCAAGGCTGCGGCAGGGGTTCGAATCCCCTTGGGGGCGTCTGTAAGAGGGGGGAGCGGGCGTCCGTTCCCTTCTTTATGATCTCCAGATCCGAGAATTGTCTTGACCATTCCCGGGTTCGGTGGTAGATTTCCTTCATAGGAAGCAGGACTCCGTCCTCACCTCGAGCGTCAGCGAAGAGGTTGATCTCCGGAAGAATCCGGAAGTTGATTGTAATCAACGGGCGGCGTTTCGTCGCCCGTAAACTTTTTCGGGGAGGTAGAAGTATCAAAGAGAGCGTTCGTGTTAACAGGTCGATCCGAGTCCCCCAGATACGACTCATCGACGACACCGGCCAGATGGTCGGAGTCATAGCGACCCAGGAAGCCCTCCGGATGTCCGAGGAAAAGGGTTATGATCTCGTGGAGGTGGCGGCCGGCGCCAGTCCTCCCGTCTGCCGGATGATGGATTTCGGCCAGTTCAAGTATGAAATGGCCAAGAAGCAGAAGGAATCCAAAAAGAAGCAGAAGGTCATCAAGCTCAAGGAAGTGAAAGTCCGCCCCAAAACGGACGAGGGGGATCTCCAGACCAAGTGCAACCAGATCCGTCGGTTTCTCGAAGATGGAGACAAGATCAAGGTTTCTGTGTTTTTCAAAGGACGGGAACGGGTTCATATGGATGTCGGATTCAAGGTCATCGACCGGATGAAGGAGATCCTCGGGGAGGACGTATCCCTGGAGAAGGACGCCGCAATCGAGGGCAACACGATCAACATGATTCTCTTCCGCCCCAAGAAGAAGTAATCTCACAGCGCAGGAGGTTTACCATGCCCAAAATCAAGAACCATAGCGGGGCTTCCAAACGGTTCAAGGTCTCAGGAACCGGCAAGTACCGGCGTTTCGGTGCTTACGGGAGCCACATCCTCACCAAGAAATCCAGTCGCCGGAAACGGAACTATCGGCAGTCGAAAACCTGTCACCCTTCTCTCGCCAAGGAAATGAAGTCGCTGCTCCCCTACACCTGATCGCGAGATCTTCCGGGGGCCGCCTTTTAATCAGGAGGAAATAGTATGCCAAGGTCAAAAAGCTCCAGCAATTCGCGCCGAAAAGAAAAGAAACTGTTTCGTCGGGCCAAGGGTTTTTGGGGATCCCGTGGAACCGTCAAGAAAACCGCGAAAGAGTCTGTCAACAACGCAGGTTACCATGCGTACAACCACCGTCACGACCGGCGGCAGGATATGCGCTCCCTCTGGATCATCCGCATCAACGCGGCATGCAGGGAAAACAACATCTCCTACAGCGTTTTCATCAACGGGCTCAAGAAGGCCGGAATCGGTCTCGATCGCAAGGTTCTCGCCGACCTCGCCGTGCGCGATCCGCAGGCATTCAAGAGCGTTGTCGAAATGGCAAAGAGCAGGGTGTCCGCCTGAAATGAACACCGTAACTGCCCGTCGGTTTGCCGGAATGGGCTTCTTCTTCTTTTTTTGCAGCCTCAGGAGCTGACGGCGGCCGTTTTCGGAAAGCACCCGGGCTCCAAGAGCCCGGGTGCTTTCGTTTTGAACGAACCCTGACCTGTGGTATGATTCATTTTTTCCGAAACCCTTACCGAATGAGGTGATACCCCCGGATGACCCCCCCGCGGACCCTGGTGATCGAATCGCCCGGCAATCCGATCTGCAAGCGGATCAAAGAATTGCTCAGAGAGCCCCCCCATGGGGAGGTCTCCCCAACCATTGCGATCGAAGGGGGGAAACTGATCCGGGAGGCCGTCTCGTCAGGGGCGAAGATCCGATCGGTTGTCGTCTGCTCCGGAGCGGAAACCGTCTGGGAAGGCTGCATACCCACCATCCATGTTGTCCCAAAGCGCCTCATGGCAAGGTTGTCCGCCCTTGAATCCCCCCCGGACGCAATCGGCATTATCGAGGTGCCCCCTTCACCGCCTCTCCAGGAGCTCTTGGGGAGGTCGACAGCGCTTGTCGCCCTGGACGGCGTCCAGGACCCGGGCAACCTTGGAACCATCATGAGAAGCTGTGAGGCATTGAACGCTTCAGCCCTTCTCCTGCTACCCGGAACCTGCTCCCGGTTCAACCCCAAGGTGCTCCGGGCAGCCATGGGGGCCGCATTCAGGCTTCCCGTCGTCGAGGTGAACACCCCTTCCGAATTGTTTTCCGACATCCGGATCGCCGGCTTTTCCCCCCTAGCCGTCACCCAGGGCGGAACTCCACTTTTCCAGACAGCCCTTCCCGACCGGGTCGCACTCTTTTTCGGAGCCGAGGGCCCTGGTTTGAGCCCGGAAATCCGCGCCCGATGCCAGGGAACCATCGGAATCCCCATGAAATCGGGAGTCGAGTCGCTGAACGTGGCCACCTCGGTCGCCATCGCCCTTTACGAGCGTTTTCGCCGCGCCCCAGGGAGGGGCGCAATGACCTGACCGAAGAATACCTTGCGAGCAAGGAGGAACCATGCCCCATCAGACCGAAGAGCTCTATCGACAGTTCCAGAAGGAGCAGGAAGCCGCCAAGACCCTCCAGCAGTTCGAGGAGATCCGGGTCCGCTTCCTGGGAAAGAAAGGCTCGGTCACCCAGCTTCTCAAAGGCCTCGGGGAACTTCCCCCGGAAGCCCGGAAGAAGGAGGGCGAACGGATCAACTCGCTGAAGCAGAAGATCCAGGAAGCTCTGGACGCCGACATCGCCCGTGCAACCGTCGAGGAGCAGGAACGGAAGCTGAAAGCCGATCGGCCCGACCCCACGCTCCCGGGAACCGCAACCCTTCCCGGAACGATGCATCCCGTCATCCGGGTGGCCAGGGAGGTCGCCTCGGTCTTTCTTTCGATGGGCTTCTTCATGGCCGATGGACCGGAGGTAGAGGAGGAATACTACAACTTCGAAGCGCTGAACGTTCCAGCCCATCACCCCGCCAGGGACATGCAGGACACCTTCTACCTCGAATCGGGCCAGGTTCTCCGCACCCAGACTTCGCCGGTGCAGATCAGGGTCATGGAGACAATGCAACCCCCGCTCAAGATGATCGCGATCGGAAAGGTGTACCGCCGCGACAGCGACATCACGCATTCCCCCATGTTCACCCAGATGGAAGGGCTCGTCGTGGGCGAGAACGTCACGATGGCCGATCTTAAGGGAACCCTGGCAATGTTCGCCGAGAACATGTTCGGGAAAAGGCCTACCCGGTTCCGGCCCAGCTTCTTCCCCTTCACCGAACCTTCGGCGGAAATGGACATCCAGTGTATCTTCTGTTCGGGTCGCGGATGCAAGGTCTGCAAACAGTCCGGCTGGATGGAAGTTCTGGGATGCGGGATGGTCAACCCCAAGGTCTTCCAGGCCGTCCAGTATGACATCGAGAAATACACCGGGTTCGCTTTCGGCATGGGAATCGAGCGCATCGCCATGCAGCGCTACGGCATGGACGACATCCGCCATCTGTATGCTTCCGACATTCGGTTCCTGCGGCAATTCTAAGGAGAAACCCAGATGAAGATCCTGTTGAGCTGGTTGCGAGACTACATCGATATCGAAGTCCCCCCCGAGAAGATCGCGGAGGGGTTGAACATGGCGGGAATCGAGGTGGAAGGAATCCACCAACCCGGCCGCCTGACCCGAAAGGTCGTAGTGGGCCGGATCCTCACCCGGGAACCTCATCCCAACGCTGACAAACTGACTATCTCCACCGTCGACGTCGGGCATGGAACGACCCTTTCCGTCGTCTGCGGAGCCCCGAACAACATGCCGGGATACAAAGTCCCCGTCGCCATGGTCGGAGCCACCCTCCCCTCGGGATTCGAGATCAGCCAGGCCAAGATCCGGGGCATCGAGTCGTTCGGAATGCTGTGCAGCCAGAAGGAACTCGGAATCTCTGAGGACCATTCCGGTCTGATGATCCTCCCTCCTGAAGCCCCGGTGGGCGAAGACATCGTGAAATTCCTCGGCCTGGACGAAACCGTCTTCGAGATCAGCATCACCCCGAACCGCGGGGATGCGCTTTCCCACCTCGGGATCGCGCGCGAGCTTTCCGCGATCTTCAACCTTCCGATGCACCGGAACGCCCTCGAGAACGCGGTTGGAGAGGGGGACGTCCATGAAGTCACCTCCGTCACGATCGAGAACCCCGATCTCTGCCCGAGGTATGGAGCCCGGGTCGTCCGGAACGTCAAGGTCGGGGAAAGTCCGAAATGGCTTGCCGACCGCCTCCGGCGGGTCGGAATCCGGCCAATCAACAACCTCGTGGACATCACGAACTACGTGATGCTTGCGATCGGCCACCCCCTCCACGCTTTCGACTTCGACCTTCTGGAAGGGAACCGGATCGTGGTCCGGCGAGGAAAGGCCGGCGAGACCATCACTTCCCTGGACGGAGTGGTCAGGAAGCTGGACTCCACGATGCTGGTCATCGCCGATGCCAGGAAACCGACGGCGATCGCCGGGGTTATGGGCGGAGCCGACACCGGCATCAACGACCGGACGGTAAACGTCCTTTTGGAGGCTGCCTACTTCGAGCCCACCTGCATCCGGAAGACCGCCAAAGCCCTCGGGATGATGTCCGAATCCTCCTACCGTTTCGAGCGGGGAACCAACATCGACAACATTCCGATCGCGCTCAACCTCGCCGCCAAACTGCTCGAAACCACCGCCGGCGGGAAGAGCGTGCGAGGGATCATCGACCAGTATCCAGCCCCGAAGCCTCTCCGCAGGATCATGCTCCGCGCCAGGCGGGTCTCCAAGGTGCTCGGGATGGACCTCAAGCCCCAACAGATCGAGACGGTCCTGTTGCGGCTTAAGCTCGAGGTCTCACGCGAGGACGAAACCCTCTGGATCGGCGTTCCCCCATTCCGGCACGACCTCGAGCAGGAGGCCGACCTGATCGAGGAGGTCGCCAGGCTGGTCGGATACGGGGCTATTCCCCAGTCTCTTCCCCACATCCCCTCGATCCTGAGGTTGCCCACTCCCCTTCAAACCCTCGAGCAGAAGGTCCGGGACCACCTGATCTCGATCGGGATGAACGAAATCATGTCCTACAGCTTCATTCCCCGAGATGCCCAGCGGGACCTCCTCGAAGGGGAACCGGTCCTACTGAAGAATCCTCTTTCCGAGGAACAGTCACAGATGAGATCCAGCCTGCTTTGGGGAATGTTCGACGCCCTGACCAGGAACATCCTGGCCGACGAGTTCGATCTGAGGTTCTTCGAGATCGGAAAAACCTTCACCCGGACCTCAGGACGCGGCCTGGCCGAGGCTGACAAGCTCTGCATAGGGTTGTGCGGCAGCATGAACCCCAACGACTGGACCCAAAGCAAGAAGGAACACGATCTCAACTGGGTGAAAGGCGTGATCGCGGGCATTTTCAAGCTTTGTGGAAAGACTCCGGAGTTCGCGCCGGGTGCCCACCCCGCCTTCCGTTCCTCGCAGCAGCTCGAGATCCGCCTCAAGCACCAGGTGGTCGGAATCGTCGGAAACATCCATCCCCGTTTCCTTACGAACAAGAAGATGCCCGAGAGCATCTTCCTTCTCGAGCTCGACTACGGCATTCTTTCCGCCCAACCGGTCAAGATCCCGAGGATGAAATCCATTCCAGAGTTCCCCCCGGTCAGGCGCGACCTTTCCCTGCTCATGCCCGCGGAAGTCCCCTACCAGGACATTCGCAAGATCCTCCAGGACGAGGGAAAGGAGATCCTTGAAAGCGTCCGGTTGTTTGATGTATATGTTGGTAAGGGGATCGACCCGGGAAAACGTTCGATGGCCTTCTCGCTCACCTTCCGGTCACCG
Source organism: uncultured bacterium (assembly GCA_964428355.1). Lineage (GTDB taxonomy): Bacteria > Muiribacteriota > Ozemobacteria > Ozemobacterales > Ozemobacteraceae > CAYRYU01. The sequence continues at coordinate 27,873 of CAYRYU010000043.1, read as the reverse complement.
GAGAAAACCCTGACCGAGGAGGAAGTGAAACCCGCCATCGACAGCATGGTGAGGCGGATTGAAAGTGAGTTGCACGGCAAGCTCCGGGAAAAGTAACCGTGGGTGAGTTCTACAGGTTCGTTTCCGATCCGGAAACGGCAAAGATCTGCGCGCTCGTGTTCCTCGGGCTGACGGGTCTTGGCCTTTCCTCCTTCGTCTACCAGAATGCCAAGCAGGCGCATCTGCGGTTGACCGAGATCCAGTGGGTCGAAGTCTACGGAGGCGGAGGGGTGGCCGCGTTATGTGGAATACTCGTCCTGGGGTACGTGATAGTCCCGGATAACGCCGACAATCTGGTCGACCTGTTGTTCCTGGGAAAACCATTCCGTTGGTACTGGAAGCTGGTCCAGCAGTTCATGCAATGGTTCGTCCGCCTCCTGATGTGACAGAGCCACCGCGCACTCGCGCGAACCCAGCTTCTGGCACGACCTTCGCGGTGAGTTCCGCCGCGAGTTTTCCGCGCTCCGTTTTCGTAATTTTCTTTCGGAAATCCGTTTTCCCCTTTTCACGTTAGAACCGGTGAAATCTTCTTCGGGAGGTGGACCATGAAATCCGCGAAATTCATGCTTTGTTTTCTCGTCCTTCTGGCCGTTTTCGCTCCCCGGGCATACGCAGACGGGATGATCTTCCCCTTCGAACCCGGTGAGATCGAGCGACAGCGCCTGATCTTCCGCCCACCTCAGGTAGACCAGGGGTTCACCGTCCCCCTTTCGGTGCGGTACCATCGGGTGAAGGTCGACATCAAGGATGTCGCAGCTTCCACGCACGTCGACCAGGCGTTTTTCAACCACGAGAACCGGACGATCGAAGGCCTTTACATCTTCCCGCTTCCCGTGGGGGCCTCGATCAGCGGATTCGCGATGGACATCGAAGGCAAGATGACGAAGGGCGAGCTTCTCGACGCGGACAAGGCACGGGGAATCTACGAGGACATCGTCCGGAAGATGCGCGACCCGGGCCTTCTCGAATTCATGGGAACCGGCCTGTTCAAAACCCGGATCTACCCGATCGAAGGAAATGCCGAAAAGAAGGTCAAGATCGATTATCAGGAAGCCCTCAAGGCGGAGGGAAGCCTGGTCCGGTTCGTGTATCCGCTCAACATCGAGCGATTCTCCCAGGAACCGATGCGCGACGTTTCAATCGAGGTGAAGATCAAATCCAAGACACCGATCACCACGATCTACAGCCCGACACATTCGGTTTCGATCAACCGGCACGGGGACAACGAGGCGACGGTCGGGTTCGAAGCCGATTCGGTACGCCCTGACAAGGATTTCGTCCTGTACTACGCCGTTTCGCAGAAGGATCTCTCGCTATCCCTCCTTACCCACCGTCCCGACCCCAGCGAAGACGGGATCTTCATGCTGATGCTTTCCCCCCGCTCCGAATCCCAGAAGAAGGCGATCCCCAACGTCGATGTCGCCCTCGTCATGGACACCTCGGGCAGCATGGCTGGCCCAAAAATGGACCAGGCGCGCAAGGCTCTCGAATTCTGCATCAACGCGATGAAGAAAGGTGACCGTCTTCACCTGATATCCTTCGCGACCGAGGTCGACTCGTACAAGAACGACCTTTTCGAGATCGACGACAAGACCCGTACCGGTGCCCTGGAATACGTGAAGAACATGGAACCCATGGGTGGCACCAACATCTCTGAAGCGATGCTGAAAGCGCTCAACGCCCTCAAGAAGAAGAATGGGGAACGGCCCGCCTTCATCGTTTTCGTGACCGACGGAAAACCCACCGCCGGCCTGACCGAGCCCGACGAGATCATCCGGGAGGTCAAGAGCGGAAACAACGGGAAGATCCGTATCTTCACGTTCGGGGTCGGCGACCAGCTCAACGCTCCCCTCCTCGACCGGATGGCGGAGGAAAACGGCGGCGTTTCCGAATACGTTTCCGAAAAGGAAGACATCGAACAGAAGGTTTCCGAACTCTTCGGAAAACTCACCCATCCCGTCATGACCGACGTGGGGATAGAGTTCAACAACGTCGACGTCGCCCAGATCTACCCCCAGAAGGTTCCCGACGTGTTCCGCGGAACGAATATCACGGTCCTCGGAAAGTACAAGAAGGAAGGCGAAGGTCGGATCACCCTCACGGGCATGGTCGACGGAAAACAGGAGAAAATGGACTTCGAAGCCTCCTTTCCCGAGCGCGAGACCGAGAACGGCTTCGTCGCCAGGATCTGGGCCACCCGCAAGATCGGTTTCCTCCTCGACCAGATCAGGAAGTCCGGGGCCGACGAGGAGCTCAAGAACGAGATCGTCGTTCTCGCGAAACGCTACGGCATCCTGACCCCATATACCTCCTTCCTGGTCGTCGAGGACAAGGAACTCCCCGGCCCCAACCTCCGTCGCGTAATGATGCCCAGCCCTTCGGAGCCGGGTGGAATGGAAAAGTTCGAGGAAGAGAAGGGAAAATTCTCGATGCAGAGCCTCGAATCCGTTCACGACGGCTCCGATGCGGTCGGAGCGGCCCGCGAAATGAATGCCATGAAATCCGCAGGAGCTCCTCCTCCTCCGATGTCCGCCCGCAGCGGTGGGACGGGCGGCGGTATCCCGGGAAGCTTCGATATCGGCGGCAGCGCTTCATCGGGCCGCAGGTCCACCAGCCTCAAGGCTCCGGTCACGCGCGACATCGCCGAGCGGACCTTCTACCTGATCGACGGGAAATGGATCGACAGCAAGTCGAAAAAGGAGAAAGCGGACATCGTCGTGAAGGCATTTTCCGATGCCTACTTCGAACTCGTTTCCAAGCACCCCGAGGTCGGAAAGTTCCTCTCATTGGGAGACAAGATCATCGTCATGATAGGCGAGAAGGCCGTCGAAATCGACCCCGATTCCGGAGTGACGGAGAAAGGAAAACTCGACATCTGACCGAAAGGGCAGGATTTCCAATTCCAGTCCCCCCCGGCGCGTCCGGGGGGTTCTTTTTCCGGGCCGATGTGATACAATACCCCCCGTTCTTCACCCTTCCCGGAGGAGAGAATCATGGAAAAGTTCCTGAGCCTTTTCGGAATCCTGATCCAGGTCGCCATCTGTTACGCCCTTTCGACGGATCGGAAGAAGATCAATTGGCGCCTGGTTGCAATGGGAATCGGGCTGCAAATCATTTTCGCGATCCTGATCCTGAAAACGGGCCCCGGAAAAGCCTTCTTCGAGATGATGAACGGCGTCATCACGAAGATCCTCGGATTCACCCAGGAAGGAGCGAAGTTCGTTTTCGGAACCCTTGCCGACGGGAACTCCGGAAACGGGATCGGGATGGTTTTCGCCTTCCAGGTGCTTCCAACCATCATTTTCTTCTCCTCCTTCATGACGGTCCTCTACCATCTCGGGATCATGCAGAAGCTGGTGCAGGTGATCGCCGTGGTCATGCAGCGAACGATGAAAACCTCGGGCGCAGAGTCCCTCAGCGCCGCCGCCAATATCTTCGTGGGGCAGACAGAGGCTCCGCTGGTGATCAAGCCCTTCGTGAAGACCATGACCCTCTCGGAACTGAACTGCGTGATGGTCGGAGGCATGGCCACCATCGCAGGCGGAGTCATGGCCGCTTACGTTGCCATGATGCAGAAGAGCTTCCCCGAGATCGCGGGGCATCTGATGGCGGCATCCGTCATGTCGGCCCCTGCCGCGATGGTCTTCGCGAAGATCATGGTTCCCGAATCCGGGGTTCCAGACACCCTTGGAACCTGCGAACTGAAGATCGAGGAGATCGACAAGAACGTCATCGACGCAGCCGCCCGCGGAGCATCCGAGGGAATGAGCCTTGCGATCAACGTGGCGGCGATGCTGATCTCCTTCATCGCCCTGATCGCGATGGGAAACGCCGCCTGGCAGCTCCTGTGCGGCGGGGTTTCCTCCGTCACCGGCCTGAACGTCACCTCGTTCAACACCCTCGACAAGCTGCTCGGCTGGCTCAATGCGCCCCTCGCCTGGATCATGGGAGTCCCGAAAGAGGATCTCCTCGTCGCGGGCCGACTCCTTGGGGAAAAGACCGTACTCAACGAGTTCGTCGCATACGCCCACCTCGGCGACATCGTCAACCAGAAGTATCTCATCGACAACGTTCCGGTCGTTCTCCAGAAGCGCACCTGGGTGATCCTGACATACGCCTGCTGCGGTTTCGCGAACTTCGGCTCGATCGGGATACAGCTCGGGGGAATCGGCGGACTCGCTCCGGAACGCAGAAGCGATCTTGCAAAGCTCGGAATCCGGGCTCTCATTGCAGGGACCTTCGCATCCTATCAGACCGCCAATATCGCGGGACTTCTCGTGGAATGACCACGGCCACGGACATACACCCAGGAGACAACCAATGAAAATCGGACTCGCCGGCCTCCCGATGTCGGGAAAGACCACCATATTCAACATGGCGACCCGCTCCAACGCGCAGGTCCGCGACTACCTGAGCCAGAGCGAGGAGATCAATACCGGAATCATCAAGGTCCCCGACGAACGTCTCGACTACCTCACCGGAATCTACAAGCCCAAGAAGACGGTCAATGCCACGGTCGAGTTCACGGACATCCCGGGCATCAGCAAGGACGAGAGCGGGTTCTCGAGCAAGACCCTGTCCAACATCCGCACCACCGACGCGATCATCCTCGTGGTGCGTCTGTTCGGCGGAACCGACGTCCCCCACGTCCGAAACAAGATCGACCCGAAGAGCGACATCGAAGAGCTTTGCCTCGAGTTCGTTTTCTCCGACCTTCAGATCGTCCAGAACAAGATCGAGCGCATCAACAAAGACCTCAAAGGCGGGAAGAAACCCGAACTGCTCAAGGAGCTCGATCTGTGCAACCGGTTCCAGACCTGCCTCGAGGCGGGGAAGTTCATCTCCACCATCGAACTCACCGCCGACGAGGAAGCCCTCATCCGCGGTTACCGGTTCCTCACCCAGAAACCTCTCATCGTCGTCGGAAACGGCTCGGACGATCACCTCAAGAACGCCGATGACCCCCTTGTCAAGAACTTCAACGCTGTCCTGGCCGAAAAGGGCTGGACGGGCTTCATACTTTCCGGCCGCACCGAAATGGAGATCGCGGGCCTCTCGGCCGAAGAGGAAGCCACCTTCCTCAAGGAGTTCGGGATCACCGAGTCCGGCCGAAGCCGCCTGATCAAGGAGGCCTACCGCGCGTTGAACTACATCTCCTTCCTTACGGTGGGTGAAGACGAAGTCCGGGCCTGGCCGATCCAGAACGGCACCGTGGCCCAGAAAGCGGCGGGAAAGGTCCATTCCGACATCGAACGCGGGTTCATCCGGGCCGAGGTCGTCGCCTACAAAGATTTCCTCGCCCACAACGGAATGGCGGGTGCAAAACAGGCCGGCCTAATACGTCTCGAAGGCAAGGAATACCTGGTACTGGATGGGGACATCATCAACTTCCGCTTCAACGTCTGACTGGGGAACCACCACGAAGGCACCAAAGTCGCGAAGTCCGAATCCTGGTTTCCCGCATGTGGTCAAGCGGGGATGAAGCCCCGTTGAAATGACGCTTCAACGCAGGCTTTTCCTGGGTATTTCCCTGGGTCTTGCCGTGATCATGCTTTTCTTCGGGCTCACCACCATCTTCTTCCGTTCCTCGGACCGCTTCGTAGCCGATGACCTTTCCCCCAACCTGAACATTGCCAGCCTCTACGAACGGCTCGAGGACTACTGGACCGACGCGGGGGATGAGATCCGGGGCAACGTCCTGAACGAAAGTTTTTCCGGCCCTTTGCTCCCCGAAGGAAAGTGGGAGAAGATAAACGAGATAACCGGGGAGTTGGGAAAGCTTGTCATCCTTCCGGCCGAAAGGACCCGGCTTCTGGAAATCGAGTCGGTCCTGGGAAGCTACTCGAGACAGCTCCAGGTCCTGGAACGGACGATCTCCCAGCGGATGGTTTTGACCTCCCGGGAGCGGCAGAAGCACTCCCAGGGTGCCGAAATGCTTGCCAAGAAGGCGACCGAACTGACCGAAGGGTTCACGAGGATGATGGAGGATTTCTCCAACGCGCTGCGGGAGCCCGAGTTCCGCTCGGGCCTGGCAACAACCTCCGCCCTCATGTCGAAGATATCCCGCATCGAAAAGGACCTTTTGATCGCAAACGGCGACGTTTCCCTCTACATCGCCCAACGCCGGCTGTACCCCGTGTCCGGGGCGAAGGCTTCCGAACGTGCTTCCCTCCTGAACCGCATCCTGAAGCGTCTCCAGGCCGTCGTGTTCCTGCTCGAAAAATCCCTCGACGACTCTAAAACACCAGTCCACACACGGATCCTGACGGGAATCCGGAAGCGGATCCAGGACTTCAGGGGTTCGCTCCAGACTCTTGGGGACGAACTCGAGAGGGTGGACAGCGAGCGCCTCGAGATCGACGACCTCGTTTCGGGGTTATGGGAAGAGGTTGAAAAGATCCGAGTCAAGGGTCTCGCGATGGTCCACACCGAATCCGTTTTCTTCTGGATGAAAATCTCAACGAGTTCGGCAACGCTAATGAGCCGGACCAGAGCCTACTTCCGCTATTCCATCGTGATCCTCACCCTCTCGCTGATCGGCGGGCTTTACCTGCTTTTCTTCTTCCCCAGGACGGTGGGAAAACCTCTCGGCCGCCTTCTCCGGGCTGTCAAGGGTTACCAGTTCGGTGAGGAGTTCGAAGTCCTCCCCCAGACAAGGATTCCGGAAATCGATTCCATCGGGGAGGCATTCCACAAGATGGCGGGAATGCTCAAAACGCAGGGGATGCTCCAGATGGGATATCTCAAGACGATCCTGGAGTTCGACAAGATCAACCGGACCCTTGTCATGACTTCCTCGGAAAGTCCCCAGGAATCCCTTAACCGGCTCGAGAAGACCATCAACGACATTCTCAACCAGCTCGTGGAGAACTGTCCCCAGATCGACCTGGTGAAGGTGATGCGGCGTTCCGGTTCCAAGGGAGGGGAGTTCCTGGAACGGCTTGGGGATCCACAGTTCAACGAGCGGTTCCGTGGAAGCCCGGAGTTCAGCGCCTACTGCTCCTCCACGGGGTGGTCGGAGGACGGTTCGAGTACGCAACCGGAACGAATCGGGTTGAGCGAACCCCTCTCGGGCTGGTACTTCGAGAACCAACTGGGTTTCGGGTCATCATACGAGGAAAAGAGCTTCTTCCAGCCTGCGTTCCGGGTAAGCCCGATTCTGGAGAACCCCGTCCTCCGGAACCGGAAGTTCGAGCAGGGCCTCGGAGGGTGCCTCTACTGTGAAGCGCTTCGCAGCAACACACCCGATTCCGACGGGGACGACCCCGGAAACTCGGGAGCCATCGGAATGCTCTTCGTCTATTTCCAGTCGCCCTCCACATTCCTCAGCGGACAGGACGTCTATTTCATCCAGATCATGTCGAGCCTGGTGGCGATCGCTGTTGAAACCGCGGGCCTGTTGGAGGAAAAAGAGGAGAAAACCAGGCTCCGCTACCACCTCCAGATGGCGGGCGAGATTCAGGAAAACCTGCTTCCCAAGGCATTTCCCGATTTCCCCGGCCTTCGGATCAGCAGGGCATGGAAACCGGCGGCTGAAGTCGGAGGGGATTTCTACGATTTTTTCCCCCTCGACGACCGGCGCCTTGCGATCCTGGTCGCGGATGCCTCCGGAAAGAATGTCCCCGCGGCGATGATAATGACGGTTTTCAAGACCACGCTTTCCACCCTGGACCTGAGTTCGATGGATGCGGGGGAAGTTCTGACCAGGGCGAACGTCATACTCCAGAAAAATATCACCAGTGATCGATTTATCACGGCCATGTACGTTATAATCGATTCTGAGACCGGGAAAGTCGCCCTGGGTTGTGCGGGACACCTTCCCGCGATCGTGGTTTCGGGAAAGGGAGTCGAACTCGCGATTCATGAGAAAGCCCTGCCGGAGATCCCGATGGGAATTCTTGACCACCGGTATTCCCAGACCGAATTCACCCTGAACAGGGGCGACCTGCTTGTGATTTTCACTGACGGAGTGACCGAAGCGCGCAATCCCGATGGGGAGGAGTATGAAATGGGCCGGCTGAAGCGGTTCCTGAGCCGTCCACGGGGCCTTGCCCCGGCCGAAGACCTTCTCGAGGACGTAACCGGTTTCGCAGCAGACGCGCCCCAGCATGATGACATCACGCTTGTCACCGTCGAGTTCCTGGGGAGGAAGAAATGAACCTCAAAACCGAAAACTCCGCCCGGGGCTACTGGAACCGTCTCTGGGCGAGATTCCTGAAACATCACGGGATGATCGCCCCTTCTGGGAAGCTCATCCAGCAGATGATCCCCTTCGTCCCCCGCAACGGTCTCCTATTGGACCTGGGTTGTGGAGAAGGAAGGAACACGATTTACCTCAGCCGGATCGGCTTCCGGGCGATCGGGCTCGACCTTTCCCCCCAGGCGATCGCGGTTCTTTCCAACAACCTTTTCGAGGAGGAGGTTCGGGCTTTCTCCATCGTCGGGGACGCCCGCGCGCTTCCCTTCCCGGACGGCTGTTTCGACGGGATCCTGGGACACCACATCTTCGACCACCTTGATGCTGACGGGTTCAGGGTTTCCCTCGATGAGGCCCGGCGCGTATTGAAACCAGGGGGAATCCTTTTATGTACTATGGATACTTTCCAAAAGGGCATGAGCGACCCCCAGGCGGTTCACTGTGACGATGGAACCCTCGTTTTCACCGGTGGTTCCAAGAAGGGGATGGTCGCCCGCCCTTACAACGAGACCGAACTCCAGGCCCTTCCGGCCGGGGGCTGGGAGATCCGGAAGAACGAGCTCACCCCGCAACGAAGCAAGATCATGCTCCTCTCCAAACTTCCCGATCCCCCCAAACCCGCCTGACCAGCCGGAAACACCGACCAGAGTCACCCCATAGAGTCACCACAAAGGCACCAAGGACACGAAGTCCCTTGGGAAAAAGCGGAAAACCATCCCCTGGCGCCGCCAAAACCGGTCCACTTTGTGCTCTTCGTGACCTTTGTGACTTTGTGGTGTTCCCCGGGTGTGTCAGCCAGTGGGGGGGGTGGGAGGAATTTCCATCGGGGGAGCCATGGAAACCTTGTTCCGCCCGTGCTCCTTGCTGAAGTAAAGAGCCTGATCGGCAGCACTGATAAGCGAATCCATGTCGGAAGCCGAGTCAGGGAAAACCGAGACTCCGCAACTGGCCGTGATTTTGATGACCTTCCCGGAAATCTCGATGTACTCGCTCTCGATCGAACGCCGTACCCTTTCCGCAACCGCAACCGCTCCGACCAGGTCGGTTTCGGGAAGAACCAGGGCGAATTCTTCCCCCCCATAGCGGACGGGGAGATCGTGGGTACGGATGGCTTTCCGCATGATGGCGGCAACCCTTTTTAGGACCTCGTCCCCGACCTGGTGTCCGTAACTGTCGTTCAACCGCTTGAAATGGTCGATGTCGATCATGATCAGGGCCAGGAACCGCTTGAAGCGCGCCGCCCGCTTCAGTTCATCGAACAGGCGCTGTTTGAAATACCTGTGAAGGTAAAGATGAGTCATCCCGTCGGTGATGGCTTGCTCGTACAGCTTCGCGTTTTTCACCGCCGCACCGAGCTGGACAGCGAAAACCTTGATCAGCCTCTGGTCGCGGTCGGAGAAGGACGCTCCGGAGATCTTTTCGCAAAGGTGCATCAGGCCCAGGAATTCCCCCTGGTGAATGATCGGAACGATGATGAAGGAAAGGCCGAAGAGGGTCTCATCGAACAAGGGAACCCCTTCCTTGGCCGGTTCGGGCGTCGACTGCCTGATGATCGGTTCCTTTGCCTGAAGGATCTTCTGGCAGACATCCGAATCCTTCATCGAAAGAATCTCGGGTAGCTTCTGGGAATCGCCGAGGTGGCTCCGAAGGTTGAACCGCTCGTTTTCCTCATCGTAAAGCCATATGGTACCGCGGGTCACCTCGGAAATCTCGGATGTCGCGTTCATGGCCATGTCGAGCAGGGTCTGAAGCTGGAGCTCCGAGGCGATCATCTGGGTGGCTTGATAAAGGATGCTGACTTCCTGGATCTTTTCATCGAGGCGTTTGTTCGTTTCCCTCAATTCGGAGAGGAGAAGAAAGTTGTTGATCGCGACCGAGATGTTGCGAGAAAGGGTCGTAAGGAAGCTGACTTCCTTTTCCGTGAACGGGGTCTTCTTGAGTTTCTGACCGACCACCAGGAGGCCGATCAGCTTTTCCCTGACCTTGAGCACTGAAACGCTGTTGAGATCATCATCTTCGAGGGTTTTCGAAAATTCCTTGAGGAACGTGAATTCGGGGATGGAAAAAGTGATCGCCTCGCTGATCTTTTCGAGGGAATCGATCTCCTCGCGGGAAAGCTTGAACTCGATCGATTTCTTCGAAAGTTTCCAGGAGCACTTCAGCGACAGGGCAGCGGTTGGACCGTCGAAGAGGAAGATCCCACCCTTGCTGACCCCGAGTGTTCCCATGAGGAGGTGGAGAAGGGATTTCAGCTGGGCTTCGAAACTTGTGACCCGACAAAGCTCTTCACCAATATCACTCAGGGCTTTGAGCACATACTCATACCTGAGAACCTGTTGCTGGAACGATTGTTCGGAGTTGAGACTTTCGTCGGCCATGGACCTGCCTAACCGGCTTTGAAGAGGTTCACCGCTTCGGCTTCGGCATCAAAGGCTTTGGCGAACTGCAGCAGGCCCATCATTTCGAATGTCTTCCGATTGGTGGGGGTGAGGTTGGTGAAGGCAAGTGCTCCTCCGGCCTCCTCGATGGCTTCGATCACTCCGATCAAGATCGAAATTCCGATGCTGTTGATAAGGGGGGACTGATCGAGATTGATGACGATCTTCTTGATACTCTTGCCCAGATGTTCGGAGCAGATCGTATCGACCTGTTCCGCTCCTAGATCATTCAGATAGCCTTTTGTCCGAATGATAAGCACCGGCCCGTCGACCTGGTGAACCAGAGAAAATTCTTCTGCCATAACGGATCTCGTGACCCCCGAAATGTCATCTCATCTTATCAGATGTTAAAAACGGATGCCAAGAACTATTTTCTTCCCGAAAAAATCGCGTGGTTCACCTTACCACAAAATCACCTGTCTAACAATCTCAATTTCTTCCGACCTTTGATCCCTGAAAATGGCCCTCGGGATCAGCTGAGGGAAGGTGAAAAAAACCCTTGCGTTTCCCTCGAGAATGATTACTTTCTCGCATCGACAACATGTGGAACTTCCTGGTACAACAAAAAATCCGTGCCCTGAGCTGCATTTTCGGGCTCATCGGGCTCGCCGCACTCTGCGTGGGGATCTTCCATAACACTGGTTCGGTTCCGGGAGCCGCTGACTGGAAGGCCCTTTTCACGAGCTATTCGGTTTTCGGACAAGGGATCCTGCCTCAGGTGGTCCTTTCGGCGATCCCTCTTTCGTGTATCGCCTTTCTCGTGGGAGTCCCTACCATCCTGGTTTTCCTTCCCCTCATGGTTTTGCTCGGTGCCGCGGGAGCCTTTCTCATTGTGGTCTCGGCCCAGGTTTTCGGCACATGGTCGGTGCTGGGCTTGTGTGGTCGCAAAGGTTTTTCCGGCGCAATCGACGACCCCCAGGCGGTGCTCCTCCGGACCGGAAAACCCCTTCCAGGGTCGATGGCATTCTGGCCCCGCCTCTACATTCTTTTCCCCCAGAGAACCATCGACGCGGGACTTTCTTATCTTGTCGAAAAGACCGCCCCGAAAGGAGAGATATTATTCTGGTCTCTCGCCGGAACCATGCTGCGGGTTTTCCCCACCGCGTTGTTCGCCTGGTCAGGAGTGCATCTCGTCATCGACTTCAAGCCGTTCGAAGAAACTCTGGTTTCCTCGCTTTTACTCTCGATCGCCTTGATGGTCGTTTCCTATCTTCTTCCCAAAATTCCTGAAATCCTTGTCTGCCCCGATTCCCTCAAACCGTTCCTGGTTTCGTTCAACGGGGAAGCGATCACCACATTCGAAGAAACCCCGGTGAAATCTAGGGCTACCCAGAAGGCAACCCCATCCGGCTGAGTTTCCTTTCCCCGCGCCAAGTGATATCATGAGAACCCAATACGGGGAGACCGCCCCAAATTCATTGGCAGACCGGGAGAATTTCCATGACGAAAAGCGCGTCCATACTCAAGGAGCTCAAGCATCGGGCAGCAAGGATCCGGGTCCTTTCTTTGAAATCCACAAGTCAGGCTGGGTCGGGCCACCCGTCCTCCTGTTGTTCCTGTGCCGAGCTTCTTTCGGTCATCTTCTTCCAGGCGATGAGATACGATCCCGCCCAACCGGGTTCCCACGCCAACGACCGGCTGGTGATGTCCAAAGGACACGCCGCTCCGGCCCTTTACGCTGCTTGGGCGGAAGCGGGCTTCCTGAAGGAAGCCGACCTGATGGACCTCCGGACCATGAACTCCCCCATCGAAGGTCATCCCATGCCAATCCTTCCGTTCGTTGACGTGGCCACCGGCTCCCTCGGCCAGGGTTTGAGCGTCGGCCTCGGAATCGCCCTCCACCAGTCACGGGTCCTCAAATCGGACGGACGCACCTTCGTCCTGATGGGAGACGGGGAGATGGCAGAGGGTTCTGTCTGGGAAGCCTTCGCACTCGCCTCCCACATGAGAATCTCCAACCTGATCGCCGTCGTCGATGTTAACCGCCTTGGGCAGAGCCGCGAAACCATGCATGGTCACGACATGTTCGCCTACGCCAAGAAGGTGGAAGCTTTCGGGTGGGAAGCCTTCGTCGTCGAGAACGGCCACGATGTCGAAGAACTCCTCACGGTTTTCCCCCGAGCCCTGCGCGTGAAAAACAAACCGGTTTGCCTGCTGGCGAAAACCTTCAAGGGGAACGGTGTCAAGCTCATCTCCGACCGCGAAAGCTGGCACGGAAAACCCCTCAAGAAAGGCCCCGAACTCGACCAGGCAATCCTGGACGTTTCCGGGGACCTCATGAAATCTCCTCCCATCCCCGCCATTCCCAAACCTACAGGCCCCGTGGAAACACCTCCCACCGGCCCGCTCCTGGGCCCAGTCGCCCCCCCACCCTATGATCCCACTTCGAAAGTCGCGACCCGGGCAGCTGTCGGGGATGCCCTGATCGCCCTTGGAACGGCGGATCCAAGAATCTGGGTTATCGATGGAGACACCCAGAATTCCACCTACACCGAGAAGTTCGGAAAGGAATTCCCGGGTCGGTTCCTGGAATGTTTCATCGCCGAACAGAACATGGCGGGAACGGCAGCCGGACTGGCTTCAAGAGGCGCCATTCCCTTCGCCTGCACCTTCGGGGCATTCCTGGCCAGGGCTTTCGATCAGATCCGAATGGCCGCCCTCTCCGGGTTGCCGGTTAAATTCCTCGGAACCCATGCGGGAATCTCGATCGGGGAGGATGGCCCCTCCCAGATGGCCCTCGAAGACCTGGCGGCTTTCCGAACCCTGCCCAATGGAGCGGTCCTCTACCCTTCCGATGCCGTTTCGGCCTACCATTGCATTGTCCAGCTCGCGGGTCACCCGGGCCCCGGATACGTGAGGCTTTCCCGCCCCGCGGCCCCGATTCTGTACAATCCGAAGGAGACTTTCCCCCTTGGAAACATCAAAACCCCACGGACCGCAAAAGCCCCGAAGTTGACCGTCATTTCGGCCGGCGTCGTTCTTCATGAAGTCCTGAAGGCCGTCGACGCCCTTGGACCGGGCGCACCTGTCCAGGTGATTGATCTTTACTGTCTCAAGCCTTTCCCCGCTGACGCTTTGCGTGAGGCTCTCAACCTTTCGGGGGGACGATGCGCGGTGTTCGAGGAGCACGCCCCCGAAGGTGGTCTTGGAGACTCGGTTGCGGCCGGCCTTGCCGGCTGGATCCGGGATTGGAAGCACGTTGCGGTCAACAAGGTGCCGCGCTCCGGCCCTCCTGAGGCTCTGCTCGAGTCCTTCGGGCTTTCCGCGAAGAAGATCGAGGAGACCCTCCGCCAGATTCTCGCCTGAAACGCTCACCAAACGTGGGGGTACAAACGTTCGTACCCCCACGTTTTCATTTTCCCCAAAGAAAACGAAAATTTTCCACGTCTATTTGCCGCTGTACATGGAATCCGATGTTTGCCGTTGTTTGTCTTCGTCCGCTGACGCCCTTTGGTGCCGCATTATTAATCCTTAACGAAACATCATTTCCGGTCGAAACTGGTGATGGATTTGTTTGCCTCCTTATTTTTCAGGCCGGGAAAACCCCCGGCCTATTTTTTTTCCCCGCATCCTTTATCTATGATACAATTCGCGCATGTACATCATTGGAATCTCCGGCCTTTCAGGATCCGGCAAGAGCAGCGTTTCGAAATCCATCGCAAGGCGCTTCCCCGGAAATGTGGCGGTCCTCGAACACGACATGTACTATTTCCCCAAAAAGGACCGGCCCCCGATAAAAAACTTCGACCACCCCGATGCCCTCCAGACCAACCTCCTGGTCCAGCACATAAGCGAGCTGAGAAATGGAAAGCAGATCGAGCGTCCGATCTATGACTTCAAGACTTCCGACCGCCTTCCCGAAACCCTTACTATCAAGCCAAAACCCATCCTCGTCGTCGAAGGCCTTCTGATTTTTTGCATCCCTGAGTTGATGCCCCTCTTCGACCTCAGGATCTACGTCGACATTCCTCTCGACGTTGCCATCATCCGACGGATCAAAAGGGACCACATCGACCGGGGCCGCAGCCTGAAGAGTATCCTGTCCCAGTACGAAAGCACCGTTCGGGATGCCGCGATCAACCTCGTACAACCTTCCCGCTACGTCGCGGACATTATCATCCCCCAGGGCTCCAACAACCTCGTTGGCCTGGAGGTCCTTTTCGGAAAAATCAACGACCTCCTCACCTCCGACCACCCCTCCGGCCTTGTCCCCTCCGCCAAATAGGGGACATCAAATTGGGGACATGTGAATCTTTTAAAAACGGGTCGCTCCTGATCCCCGTTTCCATCAAAAATTCGCAATAAAGGGGACATGAGAATCAATAGCCCCAACAGGTCCACAAACCATTGCTAGGCCATCATCGAAAACAAAAGATTCTCATGTCCCCTTTTTAGATTTTGGTTTCCGGAAAATGGCTTCCAGTGCCCACACAAAAGCGGGGTTTTCCTAAAGATTCCTGTGTCCCCGATTTAGGTCAGCGCATGTCCCAGGGGAGGTCAGTGGGTAAGGGGAAGAAGTTTGGGGGAGGCAGGGGAATCTCATCGAAGGCGACGGGGAACTGGGTCGTTCCCTTGGGGAGAGGGGCGAAAGTCTCTACCAGGAAACGTTTAACGGTCTCGCGTTCGTCTGCGGGAACGGACTGCAGGTTGCGAAAAATGATCGCGTTGTGGAGGTCGGCGTTGCCCAACCACTTCCGCCCGTCGGGGTTGAGGTTGGGAATGATCTTGAGGATTTCGGCTTCGATATTCGCTGTTTCCGAAGGCGTCCAGGCCACGACCCGCTTGTCACGAATCCTCAAGGCATTCTTAACGATTTCCAGGAACGCGGTCACGGATCTTTTGGAAATCGGGGGGTTCCCCTGGCAGAAAACCTGCTCAGAGTCCTCGAGAAGCCTCTGAAGGACCTGCGAGAAGGCGTGACCCGGTTGTTTCTTCATTTCTTCCATGAGAGAGTCGCGAAGAATCAGGCGGAACTTGCCCTTCTGGTCGGCCGGAGCCTGAAGGACATCCAGCCAAAGCCTTTGGATGTCATCGAGGTCGCTCAGGAGCCTTCCCTTGAAAGAAAGGTATTCCTGCATCAGGGCTGCCCGGGCACCTTCGATCTCGTTCTGGGTAAGGGCAACGGAAAGACCGAATTCGATGCAGTTGATAAGGGAGTTCATTTTTCCCAGTGTCAGCGGAGGGTTTCCGGGTACCAGAACGCGTTCCGCCTCCTTCCCCTGAATTGGAAACCAGAAAGGGGTCTCAGCGGAAAGGGGGATCGCCAGACCAACCAAAACCAGCACTACAAGCAATTTCTTCATCGTTATCCTCCTGCAAGACGAAACCAATTCTACCATGCCTTCCCCGAAACGACCAGAATTCGATGCACCCCAAAAGTTCAGGGAATCAAGCCCTCCTCCCGAAAGCTGAAGTATCCCTTTCCTTCCCGGCCAAGGATGAGGTGGTCAAGAAGCCTGATGTCGAGTGCTTTTGCGGCTTCCAGGAGGGCCATCGTGATCTCCCGGTCAGCCGGAGAGGGATGGACCTGACCAGTGGGGTGGTTATGAACAACCACTATCCCGGTTGCGTGGAGAGCCAGGGCTCTTCGAATCACCTGCTTTGGGTAAACCGCGGTCTGGTTCTCCACCCCTTTTGAGATTACTTCGTCCCGGATGATGGAATTGGCGTTGTCGACGAAAACTACCCGGAACTCCTCTTCGGGGAGGTTCGCCATCGAACCCGCGAGGTACTGGAGGAGATCGGAAGCTGATGAAATCGATGGAGCTCTACCATACGCCTTTTTCCGGAGGAGGAGTTGCGAAATCCCGCGGACGAGCTGGATGAACCTGGCACTTTCGGCTCCCATCCCTTCGACTTCGAGAAGCTGCTCCCTTTTCGCGGCGAAAACCTCCGGAAGTCCTCCGAATGCCTGCAACAAAGCCTTGGCAATCGGTTTCGTATCCTTCTGCCGGTTGATGTAGAACAGGAGATACTCGAGGATTTCGTGATCCGCGAACCCCTCGATGCCCGCCCTGTCGAAACGTTCGCGAATCCTCTGACGATGGCCGGAACATCCCGAGGGTTTGGGAACCTCCGCCTGGCCACGCCCTGGAACTAACTCACCCCCGTTCTCCGGCGCGGGGGAATCTTGTTCAGCCACCTTTCTCCTGTCCGTCATTTTCGGCCGGCACCCCGTCAGAAGGTTTCCAGAATTCCGTGTTCGACGACGAAGACGTTGGAATGCAGCATTGCCAGGATCTGTTTTCCCTGGTGGGTCAGCATGAGATACGGGAAGAGGCCCTTTACGAAGGGGTAAACCTTTCCCCAGAAGAATTTCGGGTAGTTCTTCCTCAGGTCGGAAGGGGTCTTGTAACCAAGCTCGGAGGCCACGCCGGTTTCAGCGAACTCGGCAAAAAGCCTTGGGATCTTCCGAAGATACCCCAGATCACTCAGCTGGCCGATCAGGTCGGCCGCCCGGACGAGGCTGGAAAAGCTGCCATCGTCCCCCCGGTCTTCCCTGCCGGGGACGGGAAACCGCGTGAGTTCGATGTTTTCCTTGATGATTTCGGGGTTGATGAAACTGTGGCCCCCGAAACGCTCGTCGATGAAGAGTTTTCCACGGTCAACATGGTATGGGGTCAAAGCGGCGTCAGTCGATTCTTCCGGGAGTTGGACGGTTTCTCCGTTCCTTCCCGTCGCGTAGATTCCGGGTTTGTCCTGCCTGCAAACCCCCTTCACATACCCGATATCGTGGCAAACGAGGGAAATCATCACATGGAGCCAATCTTCGGAGGAAACGCCCGGTTCACGGATCTGCTTTCCGCGAATCAGTTCCTGGCCCACCAACGTGACCTGGATCGTGTGCTCAACATCATGGTACATCGCGGAACTGTTGGCGATGCTCCCCAGCGCCATCCTTCCGGCCCAGCCTGTGATCTCGCCGAACTCGGGATGAAGCCCTCCGAAGGTCTGACGATATCCATCCCTAATGAGCTCGATGAAATTGTCGATGATAATCTGCTGCGCGCTGAACATCTTTCCCAACTCTCCATTCATACCGGTGATATGCCGCATCATAACAGGAATCCGGCGCGTCTTCAACACGGGCCATCACCCGGATCGAGGATTGACAAAGCGGAAAACCGCAACATACCATTGGACAACGATCCATAAATGACGTCATCCTGGGAGGTTCTGATGAACAAGGGATTCCGAAGATTTCTTCCTTCCGCAACAGCTCTGACCCTCATGATGCTCGTCCTGCTCCAGGCATCGAACGTGGCGCACGGACAGGCTTCGGAAACCTGGAGCCTCGAAACCTGGAGCGGGGGAAAGGTTTCGGAAAACATCCGTTTCATCCCCTACCAGGATGTAGGGACGATGTTCCAGAAAACCCCCAAGTGCATGATCATCCCGCGGGAGACCTACGAAAGGATGAAAGCGGAAAAGGAAGCGTACCTCGCCCGCCGCCCCGCGAGCCCCATTCCATTGCTCGATTCCGACTTCAGTTTTGGCCCGGCCCGCTACTCGGGGAAAATCCTCGACCGTGTGGCGGAATTTTCCGCGGAGTACGAGTTCGAAATGCCCAACGAGCGTTGGGCGCTGTTCGCGCTTCCCGGCGGTGATGTCTCGATCCTGGAAGTCCTGCTTGATGGTCTCCCGGCCGGAGTTTCAGTCCAGACCTTTACCGGAATCGAAGACCTCGAGGCCCCCAAGGGAAGGGTCGAGCTCCTTCAGAAGAAGATGGTTTCAGCGTTTTCCGGCCGCCCGAACAAGGCTGGAATCCTCCCCAAACGCCAGGGCCACCCGAACGACTTCCTGCTCGCGGTAAGGGGCCCGGGGCGACACTCGCTTTCGGTGAAGTTCCTCTGTCCGCAACTGGACGACCCGCTGAAGAATGAGCTGACCTTTCGGATTCCCCGGCTTCCTGTCAACTCCTTCGCGATAACGCTTTCCGAGCCCGGCCAGTATGCGGAAATCGACCGGTCGGAGGGTGTCCAGTGCAGGGACATGGGGACCACGACATCGGTCGAGGGAACCCTTGGCGCAACCGACAGATTCACTCTCCGATGGGCTCCCAAAACTTTCCAGCTCCCCGCGGATTCCCAAACCGCACCCGGTACCGGAACAGTCGCATCGGGATCCGAACATCAGGCCCCCCGGCCCCTGCCCAAGGTTGATGAACCCCCGCGGATTTTCGCCGAAAGCGGAATCCTATTCTCGGTGGGGGAGGGATATCTCCGGAACGAGACGACGGTCAAAGCCTCCATAACCAGAGGCCCAACCGACAGGCTCGAGCTCGTGTTTCCAAAGGACACCACCATCCTGAGCGTAAACGCTGTCGATTTTCACGATCCTTCGATCAACCGGTTCCAGGATTTTTCCCAAGAAACGATCGGGACGGAAACCCGCGTGATTTGCCGGTTTCCTTCGAAGCTGAAGGGGGCCGTCCTCGTGACGGTGGTTGGGGAGACCAAGATGGCGGACACGAGCCAGGTGGTCGACCTTCCGATCCACAGGGTTTCCGGATCCGACCGGGACCAGGGTTTCATCGGGATCGAGGCCCGGACCTCGGTCGAGCTTCGCAGGGCGAAGGAAGAGAAAGCCCCTGAGGCACCGGGAGACTGGACCGTCTCCAACGTAGACGTTTCCGAACTCCCAACCGATCTGTCCTCCAGAGCCGTCCGTGCGATACTTCTTTCCTACAAGTATCTCGCCCCGCCCCGGATTGAACCGCTCAAAGTCCAGGTCGAGCGGCACGAGGACCTCCAGGGCCTGACCTCGGTTGTCGATCTGGTCGAGGCTCAAACGGTTTTTTCGACCGACGAGAAGTCGGAAACCTCGATCGAGATGTTCGTCCGAAACAACGGGAAACAGCACGTGGAGGTTGAACTCCCGACCGGTTCCCGCCTGATCTCGACCCTTCTGGACGACAAGCCGATCCCGGCATCGGCCAAAGGTTCCTCGACATTCCTGATTCCTCTTGCCCACCCTTCTTCCGGCGGGGTATCAAGCACCCAGGCACGGGTCAAGGTCCAGTACGGATCCCCCGTGAAAAGAATCGGGGCAGTGGGAAGGCTCGATTACGTCATGGCGAAACTGGATATCCCCACCATCCGCCTCAACTGGTCGATCGGAGCGCCAACGCGGTTCGGGCTGCTTCCGCTTCCATGCGACGTGGAAAAGCCATACCGGTCGATCATCTTCCTTCCCTTCAGAATGTCCGAGGAGCTTTTCCGACTGGTTCTTTCGCCTGAGTTCGTCGTGCTCCTCTTTCTCGGCCTTCTTTTCATCGGACTCATCAAGTGGAGCAGGAGCCGGTCCGAGCCGGAAACTGCCCCCGGATCGCCATTGGTGAAGGTCGTCTTTATCGGTTGCATCGTTCTCATTGCAGCGATTCCATTTTTGACCTCGTCCGGGGGATCGGTCAAGAGCATCTTCGGCAGCATAGACGGGCACCTCGAGAGGGCGAAGGCGGTCCCCCCGATGGTTTCCCAGTCTTCCATTCCCGAGGAAGTAAGTTCACTGAACGAAGGATACGCCTTCGACAAATCCTCCGATGGCGATTTCAATGGTCCCGGCACGAGCGCAGGGGGAAAGTACGAGTCTAAAAAGGACATGGCCGCAGCTCCGATGAAGAGCCGGCAAGTCCTTGGAAAGGGGATGGGAGGCCGCCAGCGGGAGACCGCCAGGGACCGTGGAGCCCTTCCGGTCGACCGGAAGATCGTCAATACTGGCCAGACCTACCCCTTTTCCAAACACCTGATCAAAGCAGGGGAGGCCCCGAAATTCCGCGGGCTGTTCATCTGGCAGCCGCTCGAACTCCTCCTCTATCTTGCGATAGGTCTTTCCGGGATCCTGGGTTACCTGCTGCTCCTCTTCCTGGCCCGCAGAAGTCGCGGCTTCATCGCCGGTTTCCTCGTCATACTTTTCGCCCTGCTTCTCAATCTTCTCGAGGAAAGGGTCCCCGGGGGAATGGATCCCGCGATGCTGGCTTTCGGGGGCTGCTTCCTCCTGACCATCGCGGCAAGGGTTTTTTCCTGGGCGAAAAGCCAGGTCAAGAACCCGGCGACATTGGTCATGTTATTGATCTTGTCGGGAACGTGCACTCCTGTTTTCGCTGAAAATCCTCCCCCGCTCGACCCTCGCGTGGAGCAGGTCGTAGATGTTTTCATCCCGTATTCCCAGCTTGGAGAAAGACTTCCCAAGGATTCACCTTTGGTGTTCCTCAAGGATGAAGACTACGCCTACCTCCGCGATCTGGGGATTCCCGAACCGGATCCTGCCCGCTGGACCCCTCCGGTATCGGTGGTCTACGTTTCCTGCCAGTTCATAGGACACGTCGTGGGAGACCAGGTCGAGATAACCATGAACCTGGTCGCGGACCTTCTCGGGAAGGGGTTCAAGAAGATCCCCTTTCCCCAGGACGGCGTTGGAGTCCGCTCTCTCCTGGTCGATGGAAACCCCGCCGTCCTTCTGGGCGGAGGCCAACCCGCCCTGCTGAACGATGACCAGGGAAACTTCCAGGGTCAGACTGTCGAGAACCTTTCCAACCAGATGCCACAGCAAATGGTCAGTCAGATGAACCAGCAGATGAACATCAATGCCCCGATGACGAACCAGCAGGAAGCCCAGGGAAACACCTTTGCTGGACCGCGCCAGAGGCCTTTCCTCGTTACCAAACAGGAAGGACGTGTGGTCATCGAGGCAAAACTCGTCAAGGACCTCATCTCGAAGAGCCGTTTGAATCCAACCGCGGACGGCTTCCGGATCGCCCTGCCCCCCTTCGGCCCTGCGGTTCTCGATCTTGCGATCGACAAACCGGGGCTGAAGGTCGAAGTCCTCCCCTCGACCGCGGTCCGGACGCAGGAAACAGCAACGGGTACCATCGTCCGGGCATTCCTGCAACCGGCTGGCGGACTATCCGTCGAGTGGCGGGAGAAAGCCACCGCTACCCAACCAGACGAGAAGCCTGAACCCGAATCCGCTTCCAGGACGATCATCATCAAGGATCCGAAAGTCTTTATCGACCAGGAGAACCTTTTCTCCATCAGCGCGGGAAACATACACCTTACCTCCACCTTCCGGTTTTCGGTCGAGCAAGCCCCTTGCGGGGAGTTCGATTTCTCCCTCCCTCCGGGATTCGAATTGATCGACGTTTCGGGCACCGATATCGCGAGCTGGAGCATGGTCCAATCCAGGGAGAACGCGACCGGGAGCCTTCGCCTGATCCTGACTTCCCAGAAACTGGAACCATTCGAAATCTCGATCGACCTGGAACGCCAGACACGGCAGGTCAACGGAGAGTTCGATCTCGGGATTCCCTGGGCACTGAAATGCCTTCCGAAAGGAACGATCGAAAGGCAGAAGGGCTTTCTCGCCCTCGAGATCCGGGACAACCTCGTGACCGAGGTCACCCGTACCGAACCCGGAACCCGGGTCGACCGGACCGAGCTCCCCCCGGGCCTCCAGCGACTGATCCAGGGTTACCTTGTCGGTTCCTTCAAGTATCTCGAAGCTCTCAGGCCCAGAATCCAGGTGGTAAAGCACCAGGATGCGTCCGTCAGCACCGCGCAGATCGATGGGGCAACCGTCAGGTCGCACGTGACTCGCGACGGGAAGATCCTGTCGGAGATGGCCCTGGTTGTTCGGAACAACAACAACCAGTTCCTTCTCGTCCAGGAAATGCCAAAGGGGATGAGCCTCCTGACCGTCACGGTCAACGGCGACCCGGTGAAACCCGGGATCGGCGAATCGGGAGAGGTCTTCATCCCTTTGATCCGATCCCCCCAACTTTCGGGAACCTATACTCCTTTCGGCGTCACCCTGACCCTGGAAGAAAAGACCCACCCGCTGGGGCGTAGGGGTTCCTTCGGGCTTCGCCTCCCCAGGCTTTCTGTGGAGATCGCAGCCATGAACTGGAGAGTTTTCCTCCCGGAGGATTTCTTCCTGATGAAGGCAAAGGGCGATTTCGAGCCGGGGTGGGCTGCAGTACCAGGTCTTCCTGGAACGGTGAGGAATGTCTCGGACGAACGGTTCTCGAATGTCATGACCCAGAGTCGCAGGAAAGTCGACCCTTCGGAAGGCCAGAGAGCGACGGGCGGGATCCTCCCCGTCACTTTCGAGTTCCCCGAGACACCGAACTCGAGGGTATTCAACAAAACCATGATCAACAGCGACTCCTCCGCACCCGCCCTTTCCATCGCATATGCGATCGATACGATAACCCGCCCAACCTCCATCCTCCTCGGGCTCCTCGTTGCCTTGATCCTGGCCGGCTCGCTCTCGGGACTCGCAGCTTCGAGGTTCGGATCCGCGACTTTCGGGCTGGTGATCCTGGGGCTTCTCATCGGGACGATCCAGGCGATCCGGTTCGTTTTCGAGGTGGACCTTCCCTTCATGGGCCAGGTCCAGGATGCCTATCTCGACGGGCTCCGGACGGGGGCGGTGATATTCGTGGCGTGGTATCTGATGTCTTGGAAACCCGAGACCCCAGTGAAACCCAAGGAGAACACGACGCCCGCCACCGGGGCAACCCCCACGCCGCCCCAACCCACCGCGACTCTGTGAAATCGACCCGCCTTGTACCAGGAGGAAAAATGAGAATCAAGTCCGGTCTGTTCATCGTCAGCATCCTGCTTTTCACATCTTCGGGGATTTGGGCACAATCCTCCGGCGCACCAAATTTTGTCGACCTCGCGCTCAACAACAACGATCTCGTCATTGCATATCCCGACAACAACCTTTCCCCAGCCGAGAAAATGGCTTGGATGCAGTATGGGAACGACATCCGCCTTTCGTTCTGCCAGGGCGCGAAAGTCAAACCCGCACGGGAGCTTACGACCGACGACCTTGCGAAGAACAGCGTCGTGTTCCTGGGGAATGCGATCATCAACAGCAAGATCATCGGATTCATGAATTCACTCCCCGAAGCCACAGTTGAGGAAAACAAACTGTCGTTCGGAGGGAGGGAATTTCTTGGCAAGAACGTTTTTCTCCTGGCTGGAGGCCCGAGTGTCCAAGAGAAACGTTTTTTTCTTTTCGGCCTCTCGTCCGGGAAACTTCCGCAGATTCCGGCGGAAAGTCTCCAAGCAGCCATGAAATACGACTTCCTGGTTGGTGACCATTACGGCACCATGGCTTTCGGAGTGTTCGATTTTCCAGAGGGCAAGATCCAACTCGATTGGAAAGCCGCGACCATCCTTTCGCGACCGCAGGTAAAATCCAGGAGCACCAACCACTATGAATTCTTCTTCCCAGCCAATTCTCTTGCGGAGAGAGACATGCCCAAGCTGGAAAAGTTCCAGGAGGAGTGCTATCGAAAAACCTGCATCAAATACGGGTTCAAGAAACCGCTCAAAGTCTCTTTCATTCTTTACTCATCACCCGATGAAAGGAAGAGATTCACGAGCCATTCAGGCAACGGGAATGCCGACCAGATTCTTCCGCGGGTTTTCATCCTCTATACGGATGACACAAAGTGCATCGGCTCCCACGAACTTGCCCATGTCCTGTCCCGTGAGAACTGGAGCAGGGAATATCCGGGTGGGTTCCTCGACGAAGGAGTGGCCGAACTGCCCGATGGCACCTGGAACGGAAAGCCGCACCGGGAGATTGCCCGGGAACTGCTTCAGAATGGGAAGCTTCCCCGGATTTCTGATCTCGAGGCCGATTGGGGAAGTGTTTCCGACGAGGTAAGCTACCCCGTCAGCGCAGTTTTCGTTTCCTTCGCGCTCGAGAAACACGGACTGACAAACCTCCGGAAGATGTACGTTTCCCTGGCACAAAACCCCGGAGAAAGTGTCGAATCGTTTCTGAAGGTAACTCCCGAAAAGCTTCAGATGGATTTCGAAGCCTGGTTGAGAAAGTAACCTTTCCAACCTGAGTTCGTGTTTTAGAAACCCGCGTTTTCCTCAAGGGGAATTCACCAGGGGAATGAAGATCAACATCTCCCAATTTCCCGAGCCATCCTTGGAAAGACGCGTCGCGTAAAGGCTTTCGCAGCCCGGAGCGGTTGTGAAATTTTTCCCCAGCACCTTGCTTCACCCCATTTTCCAGTGTAGAATGTGACCTACCACGGCAAGAAAAGGAGTGAATCATGAATTCTGCCGATTGTATCAAATACCTCGGGCTGGAAAAGACGGGAACGGTTCACAGGAACCTGCCTGCTGCAGCCCTCGTGGAGCATGCGATCCGAAGGAACGAAGGTTCGCTGGCGGACAACGGGGCACTGGTGGTCAGGACGGGTGAACCGTCGGGCCGATCCCCGAAAGACCGTTTCGTTGTCGAAACCCCGGATTCGAAGGATGTCTGGTGGGGGCCAGTCAACCGCCCCCTTCCGGTCGAATCCTGGAAAAGGCTGATTGAGCACACCCGGAAATATCTCGAGAAAAGGGACCTCTATGTTTTCGACGGATACGCCGGAGCGGATCCGGATTACCGGCTCAGGGTCCGGGTGGTAACGGAGAAAGCCTGGCACAACCTCTTTGCCAGGACCCTGTTCATCCGACCGGAAGCCGGTGACTGTATTCCCGAAACCCCCGATTTCACGGTTCTCAACGTTTGCGGGCTGAAGGCGCACGACTTTCAGGCATTGGGCCTCAACTCGGGAATTTTCATCATCCTGAACTTCGCCGAGAAGACCATACTCGTCGGCGGGTCAAGTTACGCTGGCGAGATCAAGAAGAGCATTTTTTCAGTAATGAACTACCTCCTTCCGAAGCGCGGAGTTTTCCCGATGCATTGTTCCGCCAACGTAGGGGCGGATGGAACCAGCGCCCTTTTCTTCGGCCTTTCCGGAACCGGAAAAACCACCCTTTCCGCCGACCCTGCACGCCGCCTGATCGGTGACGACGAGCATGGCTGGAGCAAGAGCGGGATCTTCAACTTCGAAGGCGGTTGCTATGCAAAGTGCATCAAGCTTTCGGCGGAAAACGAGCCCCAGATCTACAATGCCATCCGCTTCGGATCGGTGCTCGAAAATGTCGTGACCTCGGAAACCAGACACCCGGATTATGACGACGGAAGCGTGACCGAGAACACGCGAGCGACCTACCCCGTCACACATATCGAGAACTGCGTCCTGGAAGGGACGGGGCCCCATCCCCGCCATATCTTCTTCCTCGCCGCCGACGCGTTCGGAGTCCTTCCCCCCATTTCCCGCCTGAACCCGCACCAGGCAATGTATCACTTCCTCTCGGGCTACACATCCAAACTCGCCGGAACGGAGGCCGGTGTAACCGAACCCACGACGACCTTCTCTTCCTGTTTCGGAGCGCCCTTCCTCGTCCACCATCCATTCACCTATGCCAAGATGCTGGGTGAAATGATGGAGAAGCACGGAACCCGTCTTTGGCTGGTGAATACCGGCTGGAGCGGCGGGGCTTATGGGGTGGGCCAGAGGATGAAGATCTCCCACACACGGAACCTCCTTGGAGCGGCTCTCCGAGGAGATCTCGAGAAAGTGGAGTTCACGGCTGACCCGGTTTTCGGCGTGCAGGTTCCGAAAGAATGCCCGGGGGTTCCCACCGAAGTCCTTCAGCCCCGGAACACCTGGAAGGACAAGGCATCCTATGACAAGACCGCGGCGGACCTCGCCCGTCGGTTCGTCGAAAACTTCAAGACCTTCGAGGACAAAGTCGCCGACGAGGTCAAGAGGGCCGGCCCAGGCGT
>CAYRYU010000043.1:0-1445 GCA_964428355.1 uncultured bacterium | reverse complement strand
TCAAGACCTTCGAGGACAAAGTCGCCGACGAGGTCAAGAGGGCCGGCCCAGGCGTATCCGTCGCCGCAAACGGGTAGTCTCCGGAAAGCCCAAGACTGAGCACGCCACAAAGGCACGAAGGACACCAGGGGAAAATTGTTTCCCAGCCGCTTCCCCTCTTCGTGCGCTTTGTGGTTGGACTTGGGTTCGGGCTCTGGAGCTACCATCGGGGGAGGTTTCATTTCCCCGTTTTCCGTGGTTGTCCAAGGAAAAAGCCCTGATGGGACGAGTTCCCAAGAAGGTTTTCAATCACCGGCAGGTCGACTCCCGGGCAACGGGTTATTACTCGACACCTCCTTTCGTAGCGGATTTTATCGTCCGGGAGATGCTCGAGGTGAACCCCGACGGAAAATGGGTGCTGGACCCCTGCGTGGGCCGCGAGGAGCTGCTGCCTTCTTTCGCGACCGCGGGAAAGCCCATCCGCTCGATGGACCTTCACGATTTCGGAAAACACGATCTGGCGGTTTTCGAGAAGAGGGATTTCCTCGAGTACTTCGGAAAGGAGAGTTCCCGTCTCGAAGCGGGAAACGCCCCGCTCCCGGAATACGATTACTATATCCTGAACCCCCCGTACAACTGCCACGAAGTCGATTACATCCGCAACCGGAAGCCGGCCCTTTCCCGTCTCTTTTCAAGGATCGGGACCCTGAACCTCTACTCGATGTTCATTTCGGCAATCGTTTCCCTCGCGCGCCCGGGCGCGGTAATCGGGATGATCACATGCGATTCGTTCCTCCAGTCACATCTTCACCGGGGCCTCCGGCGGCAGATCCTGGAGGAATGCACGCTCCATGGCCTGTTTCTTTGTCCGACCGATCTCTTCCATTCCCAGAAGGCCGATGTCAGGACCTGCATCATGATCCTCCGGAAAGGGAAAGACCCGCGACAGCCGGTCCGGATCATGAACCGTCCCCTGAACACCGCAGATTTCCGGAAACGCCTGCTGGAAAGAGGTTTTGAAAACGTTCCCCGCGATTCGATCCTCCTCGCCGACAAAAGGGACAACGACGAGTTCCTGATCGGATGCCCATCGGATGTGAGAAAGCTCTTCGACCACCCCCGCCTTGGGGAGGTGTTCGACTGCATCACCGGGATTTCCACCGGGAATGACGGAAAGCATCTTTCGAAGACGAGAACGGGGAATTTCCAGGTCCCCTTTTTCAAGAACCCTGGATCGAGACGGTTTTCCACCCACCCCGACGGCTTCCTTCCCGGGGATTTCCTGGAAAAGGCGGCCTCCGACAGGAATTTCATGGTGCGAAACCGGAAGTTTCTCTTCAGGGAGGGAATAACCTGCTCCTCGATGGGGGTTTCCTTCGGGGCATGCCATCTTCCCGCGGGTTCAACATTCGGCGTGAACCCGAACGTTTTCTCCGGGTCGGGCTGCGAATGGTGGCTGCTGGCCT
>CAYRYU010000042.1:0-59464 GCA_964428355.1 uncultured bacterium | reverse complement strand
TTTCCGGGGGCCGTGGTGCCGTGGTGCCGTGGGCCCGTGGGGGGCCGTGGGGGGCCGTGGGGTTTTCCAAATCATGTGGGAAGTGATATCCTTCGGAACGAGCGGGTTTTCCCTGCCCAGATCGAACGGGCGGAAACCTGATCCCTCCCCTCCGAACTCGCGGGGAGAGTGTTTCGGGGCCACAACCAAAATCTCCCAGGAGGTCGAATCTTGAAAAGCCGTTCCATCATTCTCTTCGGACTGGTCTCCCTGACGTTGCTTTCGGGCTGTTTCGGAGGGGGAAGCGATGATTCCTCCGGAGATCCAAACTCCCTTCTTGCCAGGAGCATCATCAATTTCACCCAGAACGTGACCATCCCCGCCACTACCCTGAACACCGCCTCGATAAAGGGAATCCTCGCAAGTCCGCGCTGGAACGATATTCCCCTTATCATCGGAAACGGCAGCAGCGCAGTCCGTCTCCTCCCCGTTTCCAAGACCGGGCCCGACGGTGAGAACAACCTGGTCCTCAGATACAGCGAACCCAACCTGACCCTCGGTGCGCTGCTGGCCGCAACAGGGTGGACCAGTTACGACCCGACCCGCAAGGTCCCGTTCACCATCGGTTACGCAGGGGTCCCGATTTCAGGGGAGATGTACATCGAAAACCGGACAACCTCAGACACCACTCCGGATGTCACCGTCAACGTGATCATCAAGGGAAGCATCGTCGATGGGTTCACGGTATCCGTGACCATAGTCCCTCCTCCCGATGCCCCGGGGAACAGCCCCAAATTGGTTACCCAGCCGTCCGCAATCCCACCTTCCTCACTCCAGAACCTCTTCTACGTCCAGTCGGTCACGACCCAGAACGTCCCGAACGGAGTCCTGACAACGGTTTCCCCCGAGGCGGAAAACCCCACGGTCATCAACGCCACCCAACCGACATTCCTGGTTATCTTCAACACGAACACGAATTTTGGGGGTGGCACCTCCTGGACCGCTTCGGTAAAGAACCTTGTTTCGGGGAGCGAGTTCACTTTGTCGGAGGCGAATGGTTCCCTCTTCACCACTCAGGGGGCGGGAAACAACGTTCAGATCACGGTAAAAGGCGGGAGCGGCAAGGGCCTTTCGGTGGGGGGAAGCTACCGGGTCCGGTTCATGGAAACCAACCTTTCATCCACACAGGGCATCGGACTGCCAGTTCCGATCGACCGATTTTTCCGGATCCAGTGACCCAAAATCGGCCGGATTGTGTTAGAATACGGTCCGATTTCCTGACAGGAGTTTTTTATGTGGGATTACACCAAATCAGTCATAGATCATTTTTCCAACCCCCGGAACGTGGGGGAAATCGAGAATCCCGATGCGATTGGTGAAGTCGGGTCGCTCGCCTGCGGGGATGCTCTCAAACTCTTCCTGAAAATCGACAGGGAGAAGCGGCTGATCCTCGATGCCAAGTTCAAGACATTCGGGTGCGCGAGCGCGATCGCGAGCGCCTCGGCTTTGACCGAGATGATCAAGGGGAAAACCCTCGAAGAGGCCCTCAAGATTACGAACGACGATATCGCCAAGTTTCTGGGGGGACTTCCCGAGCAAAAGATGCATTGCTCGGTCATGGGCAAGGAAGCCCTTGAATCCGCCGCCGCCAACTTCCGGGGGGAAAAATACCAGCACGAGGAGGAATCCCCCGTAATCTGCAAATGCTTCTGGGTCACCGAAAAGAAGATCCGCCAGACCATCCTCGAAAACCACCTCACGACGGTCGAGCAGATCACCAACTATACCAAGGCCGGAGGCGGCTGCGGAGGCTGTCTGCCCGATATCCGCCGGATTCTCGACGAAGTCCTCAGGGGGAAGGAAAGAAGTGCGGCCCCCGCTTCCTCTTCCGCCCAGAAGAAGATGACGAACCTCCAGCGGATCAACCTGATCAACCAGGTCATCAACGAGGAGGTGGCCCCAGCCCTTCGCGCCGATGGAGGCAACATCGAGCTTGTCGATGTCGAGGGGAACCGCGTTGTCGTCCGCCTGACCGGGGCCTGCAGCCATTGCGTGGGAGCGGTCGGAACCCTCAAGAATATAGTCGAACAGGCCCTTCAAAGAAAGGTGGGCCCCGAGATAGTCGTAGTTCCGGAGGAGTGAGCGATGGCATCGCAAAGATCGGTCTATCTGGACAACAACGCCACCACCCGGGTCGCTCCCGAGGTTCTGGAGGCTATGACGCCTTTCTTCACCGAACTCTACGGAAATCCCAGTTCGATGCACACCTTCGGTGGGCAGGTGGCCAGGCATGTCGATGAAGCCCGCCAGAAAGTCGCCGCCCTTTTCGGGTGTCACCCTGACGAGATCGTTTTCACCAGCTGCGGAACCGAATCGGACAACCACGCGATTCGTGGAGTGCTCGAAGCCTATCCCGAGCGGAGTCACATCGTCACCACCAAGGTCGAGCACCCGGCGGTCCTGAACCTCTGCCGACACCTTGCGAAAAAGGGGTTCAGGCTCACCGAGCTCGGGGTCGACTCCCGCGGTGACCTCGACCTGGAGGAACTGGGGAGGGCGCTCACGCCTGATACCGCCATCGTTTCGGTGATGGCAGCCAACAACGAAACCGGAACCTTGTTTCCAATCGAGAAAATCGCGGCCATGGTGCGCGAGAAGGGGATCGTCTTCCATACCGACGCCGTCCAGGCAGCCGGAAAGATCCCGCTAGATGTGGGAAAGATTCCCGCCGACCTGATCTCGATCTCGGGCCACAAGCTCCACTGCCCGAAGGGAATCGGGGCGCTCTACATCCGCCGTGGGACCCGCATCACCCCTTTCATGGTCGGTGGCCATCAGGAGCGGAACCGCCGTGCGGGGACCGAAAATGTCCCCTATGTGGTCGGGCTCGGAAAAGCTTGTGAACTGGCCCTGGCAGGGATGTTCGAGGAAAACAGCCGCGTCCGGTCGCTGCGCGACCGCCTCGAAAAAGAGCTCATGTCGCGGATCCCCCACACCTACATCAACGGGAATCCTCAGTGGAGGCTCCCCAACACCTCCAACATCGGTTTCGAGTTCATCGAGGGGGAAGCTATACTGCTGCACCTGAGCGCGGCGGGAATCGCCGCCAGCTCCGGCTCGGCCTGCACGAGCGGAAGCCTGGAACCCTCGCATGTCCTGATGGCAATGGGGGTTCCCTTCTCCTATGCCCACGGCTCCGTCCGCTGGTCCCTCTCCAGGTTCAACAACGACGAGGACGTCGATTACGTCCTCGGTACCATGCCCGGGATCGTGAAGAAACTTCGCGAAATGTCGCCTTTCTATACTGCCGCCGCCGCCGAAAAGAGCCGCGGCACCGCGGGCTGAATAGATGAAAATCCACATCTGGGGATGCCGTGGGTCGATTCCCGCCCCGGGGGCCGAAACCCTCAGATATGGAGGAAACAGCACTTGTCTGGAGATCACCAGCGCGAAGGGTTCGACCCTGGTGGTTGACGCCGGCTCGGGAATCCGCCTCCTTGGAAAGAAGCTCCTCAGGACGCCGGGGCCTCAGGAACTCTGCCTTCTTCTGACCCACTCGCACTGGGACCACCTTATGGGTTTCCCGTTCTTCACGCCCGCCTATTTCTCGCGGTTCACCATCAACGTCTGCGGGGGCCCCCAGGCCCAGGATTCGCTCTCTGGATACCTCAGGCAGCAGATGTCCGCGCCTTTCTTCCCGGTGGAGTTCTCGGTTATGAAAGCCAATTTCCTCTTCAAATGCCAATGCACTTCCGGGAAACCGCCCGCTCACGGAGTCGGGGTCCGGTCCATCCCTCTCAGCCATCCGAACGGGGGTTACGGTTTCAGGTTCACCGATGCCGGGCGGTCATTCGTTTTCCTAACCGACAACGAACTCGACTTCAGGCACCCCGGAAGCCTCGAGCGAAAGGACTACCTGGAAGCCTGCCGTGGAGCCGATCTTTTGATCCACGATGCGCAGTATTGCGACGAAGAGTACAAGATCACGCGGGGATGGGGCCATTCCACCTACGAATCAACGACCCGCTTCGCGATGGAAGCCGGGGTCGGCAGTCTGCTCCTCTTCCACCACGATCCCGACCGGACGGATGACGACCTCGAACGATGGACCGATTTTTGCCGGAACCTGATCTCCAAAGAAGGCGTGAAAATGGAATGCCACGCCGCCCGCGAAGGGATGGAAATCCCCCTCTGACCCCTGGCTCTGAGCCCTGGCCCTCGCCCTGGCCCTCGCCCTGGTCGAATGAGGTTCAACACAAAGACACCAAGAACACCGAGCCCAACAAAGAAAGCTCCCCCCGGGACCCCGGACTTTCCTTCGTGCCCCTTGTTCCTTCGTGGTGAAACCTGGGGTGGTGAGACCAGCTCTATTTCTGGGGGAACTGGTTCTTCATTTCGGTCGCGATCAAGGGTGGGACCATCGACGAGATGTCTCCCCCCCACCGGGCGACCTCCCGAGCGATGCTCGAACTGAGGAATGAATACTGGGTGGAGGCCATGAGGAAAACCGTTTCTATTTCGGGGGCGAGCTGCTTGTTGATCGAAAACATCTGGAGTTCATACTCGTAATCCGAAACCGCCCTCAAACCCCTTATCACGGCGCAGGCCCTGACCGCCCGGCAGAACTCGACCAGAAGACCCGAAAAGTGTCGGACCTGCACATTTTCGTAATCCTTGAGAACCTCGTTCATGAGCTCAACTCTCCGCTCGGCGGAAAGGAGGCATTTCTTCGCGGGGTTTACGAGAACCGCCACGAGAACGTGGTCGAAAAGTTTCGAAGCCCGGTCCAGGATGTCGAGGTGGCCGTTGGTGAAGGGATCGAAACTTCCGGGATAGACCGCGATCTTCATTTCGCTTCTCCTTTGAGGTAGTCGGCGAGACCCACACCCGCCTGCTCGAGAAGCCGGGCGAAGGCCACTACCGGAAAACCGACGACGTTGAAATAACATCCCTCGATCCTGGGGATGAAAAGCGAGGCCATTCCCTGGATCGCGTAGGCACCCGCCTTGTCGTAGGGTTCGTCGGTGTCGAGGTAGGAGCTGATGTCGTCCGGGCCGAGTTGACGGAAAAAGACCCTGGTGACTTCGCAATGCGTGAAAACCCGGTTCCGGTCGCGGTCACAAACTGCGAGACCGGTCATGACCTCATGGCATTTTCCTGAAAGTGCCTCCAGCATTCCCCTCGCGTCGTTTCGGTCACGGGGTTTGCCCAGAACCTGGGCGTCGAGAACCACAACCGTGTCGGAGCCGATGACGATCCCGGCTTTGACCTCGGGGGTTACCGCTCCGGCTTTCAGCTCGGCGAGCCGGACCGCCTGGGCGGAAGGGGGGAGATGCGCGACGTCTTCCGCCCTCTCCTGGTAGATCGAGGTGACGATCTTGAAAGGCACTCCCAGGCCTCGAAGGATCTCCTGGCGCCGGGGGGATTTCGATGCGAGGTGAAGACGCGGAAGAACGGTTCGGGAGGGGCTCATGAGGTTCTCCTGACGAGTTCCATGGTTATCCGGGCGACGATGATACCGGAGGGAAGCGAAATCCAGAGCATCATTACAGCGTGAAACCAGAGCGGGAAACTCCCCGCGACGAAGAATCCGACGGTCCCGAGTTGGGCCGAGTTGTTTGCCAGAGCTCCCAGAACGCTGATTCCACCGAGGCCGAAGGGCTTTCCAGGGAGCTTGAGGGCAGCTCCCATCACGGCGACCGAGGCCAGCCCGCCCGCGAGGGATAGAAGACAGGGCGGGGAGAAAAGGATCCCGAGGAAAAGTCCAGACAGGAAGGTCCTTAGAAGAACGATTCCGAGTCCGAAGGAAGCCGAAAACCGGATCATCCCGAAAAGGACCAGGGCGTTGGAAAGCCCTGGCTTCAGCCACGGTAGGAAGCGGGGAAGAGGCGCTTCCAGGACCTGGAGGGCCGTGGCGGTCGCCGCAAGGATGCCCATCAGGACGAAGCCACGAAGCCCCAGCCTTGCCTCCCCGTCGAAGGCGGGTTCCCAGTCTGCCGGAACTGGCGTCGGGGCGGTGTTTTCAACTGAAGCGTTCATGTGGGTCGTTTTCTAGCGGGTTACTCCGTCAATTCCCGGGTGGGTTGGGGAGTATTCTACAACAACCCCGTTCGGAACACAGCAGACTCCGTTGGGAAATGACGTCCATCCGCTTCCCACGCAGATCTGGTTGGGGCAGGGGGAGGAGGCGATCCTGAAGCGGCCTTTCGAATCCCATTCGACAAGGGTTGGCCCAAGCGGACCGATCACCGTCACGGTTTCCCGCGGTGGGTTTTCGAACCTTCTGTCCCGCTCGGTATGGCCGATAACACGAACGACGTAGCAGCCATTCCGGGGCTCCCGGGCAAGGAACATCACGATCACGAGGGCGAGGGAAACCGCGAGGATGGCTCCGATAAGAAGAAGATCGGCCCGGGTGAAAAAGGGGGGAAGCGCATTCTTCATTGGGCAAGGGTGAACCTTCCGATACCGGGTTTCGAAATCCAGATCGGGCCGGTTGCGGGAAGGAAGAGGGCGGGGACCCCGTGCTCCTCGCAGAACCCTCGTGCTTGGGCGGGGGGAAGGGCGAACAGCGTCGTGCTGAGAATGTCCGATTCGAGGGCGGAACTCGCGATCACGGTGACGGAGCGGTAATGGGAGGCGGGTTCCCCGGACAACGGATCCATGATGTGGCCGATCCGGCGGTCCCCTGCCATGACGAACCTTTCATAGTCTCCGGAGGTCGAAATGGCAGTAGGCCCGGAAGTTTCGATGAAAGCAAGGCTCCCGTCCCCGCGCGGATCCTTGACCGCGATCTTCCATGGAAACCCGTCCGGCTTCCGGCCTTCCATCCAGAGGTCGCCCCCATCGTCGATGAAGAAGGCTCCGATTCCCGCCTGGTGGAAAGAGTCGATGGCGAGTTCGATTGCCAGTCCGCCGGCGACTCCTCCCAGATCGATCAGCGCTCCGCTTGCAAGGCCGATGGTTCCCGTTCCCCATGAGACCACCCGGCTCCAGCCAACCCTCTCGAGACAATCCGCAATTTCCCGGGGAGGCGGGATGCGCCCTTTCCCATCGTGGAAGCCGTAGGCGCGGTGAAGAGGAGCGAACGATGGATCGAAAACACCTCCCGTGAACGCAAATGCCTTCTCCGCCTCGCCAAGCAGCCGCGCGAAGGAGGCCGAAGGGGCCAGGGTCCGTTCCCGGTTCAACCGGGAAAGTTCCGAGGAGCTCTTGTGGAAGGATGCCACCGCTTCCAGCTCCTCCATCCGCCCAAACGCATTTTCCATGGCTGCCTCGACCTTGGTTCGGGGACCGTAGACGGTGAACGTCACGAAGGTGTCCATCATCATCCGGGTCTGGGTGACTTTCCCTTCGGGATTCTCCGCACAACCGGGGAGAAGGGCGGTTCCCGCCAGGAGAAGGAACACCCCAATAACGGCCCGGAGAGGCTTCACCCCTTCGGCTGTCGGGCTGAAACGAACGTCCGGAGCCTGGAGAGACATCGGTCTTTCCCCAGGACCCTCATGCTTTCGAAAAGGCCTGGGGTGGCGGTGCGACCTGAGATGGCGAGGCGGCAGAGGAAGATCACGTCCCCGGCCTTCCTTTGCCTTTGGGTTGCGAACCCACGGATTGCCGCTTCCAGGGGCCCCTCCGAAAAATCGGCCATTCCCGCGAGGTTGTCGGTCAGATCGGAGACGAGTTTCGGCCAGTCCTCGATCTTCGAGGCTTTCTCCATTCCCTTGGGTTCGAATTCCGCCGGCTCACGAAAGAACCATTCGGCCTGCTGGGCGATCTCGTCGAAAGTCCTGAGCCGTTCCCGGTAGAGCCACGCGATATCCCGCAGGCCCATCGGATCGTATCCGCCCGGGAAGCCGGGCATCGCTTCGAACCAGGGGGTGACCCCGGTCAGGAGATCGTTCGGATGCAGGGCTTTGATGTATTCCATGTTCATCCAGCGGAGCTTCTCGATGTCGAAAATCGCTCCGTGGGAACTGACCCGGCCCAGATCGAAAGCCGAAACCAGCTCCTCCTTCATCATGATTTCGCGGCCCGATTCCGGGGACCACCCAAGGAGCGCGAGATAATTCCGGAAAGCCCGCGGGTCAAATCCGAGTTTCTGATACTCGATGACCGATGTCGCTCCATGTCTTTTGCTGAGGCGGGTCCGGTCGGAGCCCAGGATCATCGGAATGTGGGCGAACCGGGGAAGGGGCTTTCCCAATGCCCGGTAGATCAAAATCTGTTTGGGGGTGTTGGAGATATGGTCTTCGCCCCGGATCACATGGGTGATCCGCATCCCTACGTCGTCGATCACCACCGCGAAATTGTAGGTTGGAAACCCGTCGGATTTCATTACGACAAGGTCGTCGAGGAGGTCGGAGGAAAAGGACAGAGGGCCCTTGGTGATGTCGTCCCATGCGACAGCCTCGCCTTCCGGCAACCGCAGCCGTAACACGTGACGTTCGCCGGCTTTCACCCGGCTCTCGACTTCCTCCCTGGAGCATGTCCGGCATTTCCCGTCGTATCTGATGGGGAGCTTGGCGGCTGCCTGCTCCTCGCGGAGTTTTTCCAGCCTTTCGGTCGTGCAGAAGCAATGATACAGCTTGCCCTGGTCGAGAAGCGACCTGATCGCGCTCCGGTAGAGGTCCATCCGCTGGGTCTGGAAATACGGTCCGCAGTCGCCGCCGGCCTCCGGACCTTCGTCCCAGTCCATTCCGAGCCAGCGGAGCCCATCGAGTATCGCCTTGGTAAAGACGTCTTTCGACCTTTCCGCATCGGTATCCTCGATCCTGAGGATGAAAGTTCCCTTGTTGTGGCGCGCAAAAAGCCAGTTGAAGAGGGCGGTGCGCGCCCCCCCAACGTGAAGGTTTCCCGTCGGGGACGGTGCGAACCGGACTCTGACCTTATCCATGCGATTTCCCTCCGTTGATTGAGCCATGACAGAATACCTCAGAATGTCCGCCCGGGCAATCCGATTCGAACGGGCAGAACGGCTCGAATGCGCAGAAAGCCACGGGTGGGGAAGGGGTGGCGGAGCTTCGCAAGGCTGGGCGTGGACTCCCGGTTTTCGAATCCGCCAGCCAGGGTCGGGGAGCCCGCGGGGGGGAAGATGTCAGGGGGTGACGCGCTGGATTTCGTCGATCAGCGCAAGAAGGGCGGTTCGCTCCTCCTCGGAAATCTGGCCGTCTTCGAAGGCATCAAACAGGAACTTGTACAACTCCTTGAATGGCCAATGGGACTTGTACTGGGAGTTGTGGTTCAACCATTGAAGGAGGGTGTCCACTTCCTCGTCGGTGATGATCCGGTCTTCCGCGATCTTCATGGTAAGGGTCTTGACTCTGGCCGTCGCCTCTTCGATCGTTGAACAGACATCTTTCGGCTGTGAGAACTTCTTCATTCCGTTTCCTCCCAGGCGTTTCCGTCAAGAAAGGCATTATACTACCTCGGCCTCATTCAGAAAAGCCCGAACCACGGTTTTCAGCCCCGGGCGATCAATCCGGAGCGAAAGTTGAAACCCGGTTGACAGGGCATGTGGGAAGTGGTAGAATGAACGAACTAGCAGGCTCGTAGCTCAGTTTGGTTAGAGCACCACGTTGACATCGTGGGGGTCGGCGGTTCAAGTCCGCCCGAGCCTATTTTTTTTCGTCCGGTTATTCGCACCTTTTCGAAAGGAGTGAAAGGGGAGAAGGCCTTGCCACCGCGAAAAAATCTTCTTAAAAACATCCGGGTCGTCCTCGTGGAACCCCAGGGAGCGCTGAACGTCGGCTCCACCTGCCGCGCCATGAAAAATTTCGGATTGAGCGAACTTGTCGTGGTCCGGCCAGGTTGCGAGCTCGACCTGGATGCCATCCGTATGGCCCTCCACGCCCGCGACATTCTCGAATCGGCCAGGATCGTCCAGACCGTTGAGGAAGCGGTGGCCGGAAGCGTCCTTGTCCTGGGGACATCGAACCGTCACGGTGAGTATCACGAGCCCCACATGGCGGTCCGGGACGGACTGGAAAGGATCGGAAGCGTCCTTCAGAATGGAATTGTCACGATCCTCTTCGGGCGTGAGGAATGGGGTCTCACGAAAGATGACCTAAAGTGGACGCAGGGAACGATCCACGTGGTCACCCATCCCAAGTTCACTTCCCTCAACCTCTCCCAAGCGGTTCTCCTGATCGCGTATGAGCTTTTCCAGGCTTTCGGAAACCAGGCTCCCCCGATTCGCAGGCATGCCGGAGATCCGTATGAAGAGCCCCCAACGGTCGAAGAGCTTCACCGGCTCTACAAACACATGGGGTCGGTGCTTTCCCTTTGCGAGTTTTTGCCGAAATCGAATCCCGATGCCCTTTTTCAGGTCATCAGGGCCTTCATTTCCCGCGCCCGGGCAAAAAGAAGGGAGATCAACATCCTTATGGGGATCTTCTCCAACGTTGACGGGTTCATGCGGAAATACGTCAGGAGCAAGGCAAAAACCCCCCTGCCGCGGCCCCCGCAGGAGATGGGTTCGGAGCCCCGTCTCCCCGCCCCTCCTCAAGCGCCTGAAAGTGTTCCGGAGCCGGTTAGGGGAAAAGAAGCCACTCCCGGGGTCACCATGGGTTCCCGGCCATCAGCAAAAAGGAAAAGGAAAAAGCCCGCCGGAGACGGGTCCGACGGGCCAACCTGATCAGATCACTTTCCCGCCGGTTTCTGCGGGGGTTCGGGTTGGGTTTCCATATCCTCCTGCATCCGGAGCTTCATGAACTCGAACTTCTTCGAGATGAGGTTCTGGATCGCAGGAAACAGGATCTTCACGACCTGGGCAAGACCGCTTTCCTGCAGCCTGTGAAGCTGGAATGATCCATCCTTCTTGAGAACCATGATCGCAACGGGTTTTGCGAAACCGCCCCCGCCGCAACCCAGGCCCTTCCGGTCCTTGTTGGATTCGTTTTCTCCCTGGTCATCCGCTCCTTCTTCCTGCTGCTGGACCATTCCCGTTCCGAATCCGAATCCGAGGCCCTTGCAGACGATGGGGATGATGGTCGTTTCTCCCACCGTGATCGGCGTTCCGAGAGTGGCCCCGGAATCGAGATTGTGGGCCAACATCGAGCTGAGTTTCTCGAGAGTCCCCTGGACCACCATTGCGGGGCCCTGTGGGGCGTCCTCGGCGAAAAGGGCTGAAACGGTCAATGTGAACAGGAAAAGGGCGATTGCGACCTTCCGGATCATGGGAACCTCCTTATTCGGTTGAAGATGTTTTGGGGTCAAATTGATCGAAACCCGCTCCGGTGAAGCCTCCCAGCCCGAGGAGAAAGAGAACCAGCAGGAGGGCCGGACCGGTTGGGGGAACCAACAACAACGCCGTCGAAAGGGGAAAGCCCAGACACAAGGCAAGGAAGGCGAACGCCTGGTGGCCGGAACCGCTGACCAGCCTTGCGACTGCAACCGAAACCGTTCCGAGCGCAATGGGGGTGAGGAAGAAAACGATCCCTGCAAGGGGGGCGAACAATGGAATTCCAAACCCACTTTTCCCCAGCAGGAAAGAGCAGAAAGCAAGGCAGATTCCCAGAGTGATTCCGGTGGCACATGATCGGAGGAAATTCATCCGCATTACCCGGGCTCCCGCAAAAACCCTTTGATAGAAGACAAGACAAAGGAATATCGCTCCGAACCAGCAACCTGAGAAAAAGTAGAACCCTTTCTCTCGGAGCACCCTTCTGAGGTCCGGGTGGTGGGACATGAAACTCCCGATGCCCTCCCCGAGGCTCGAGGACGCGCACTCCAGGAGGATGCCCGTGAGCGACGCGAACCCTCCCAGGGTCTCCGCTCCGAAAGAACCGGGGAGCAGGCACTCCGATCTCGTTTCGGAACCCGTTTGGACAATCAGCTGTACCGGCTGGATCGAGGTGTACCCCGCGGAGAACCCCCAGGGTTCCCCCGTGGCCAGATCGATCGAAACCGCCTCTGGCTTTCCGACCACGGTGATGAAGGAGTTTCCGACCTTCACCGGATCCGAAATCAGAACCGGCGCGGTGGCTCGACCATGGTCTTTGGCTGGAACAGGGACAGGACAAAAGGCCATCAACAGGAAAAGAAAGCAGACGGCTCGAAAATCCCGTCGGTTCAATGTACCCCTCCAAACCGCATTGATTCCAGGGTAAGGTCAGGGGAGGCAATTGTCAAACGGATTGGAATCTACCGATTGGAACCAACCTTCAGGATGCAAATCTGCACGCCGGCGACATGCACGCCGGGGAGGCATGCTGGGACAGTTGACCCTTAAATGGGGTTGGTTGTAATATGGTCCTGGAACCGTTGGCCTTCCCAACTTCCGTGTGGAAGGGATCGGATCACCTACCATGGAGTATCACTTCTTCGATCAATGGAGGGAAAATGTCACAAAGGGTGAAATCCCAGAATCTGTCGGTGATGATGACCGACATTCAGGGATATTCCTCTCGATCGGCCCAGTCATCACGGGAAGAGACGATCCAACTGATTCGCCGGCACAACAAGCTGATGGTGCCGGTCATCGAGTTCTACGGCGGAACGGTCATAAAGACCATCGGAGACGCTTTCCTCTGCACCTTTCCCAGCGCAACCGATGCGGTGATTTGCGGCATCATCATCCAGCTTCTCCTGAAGGAATACAACCAGCATCAGCAGGATATCAACCAGAAGCTCAATCTCCGCGTCGTGGTCAACTCCGGGGACGTAACCCTCGAGGAGGGCGACATCTTCGGCGATGCTGTAAACATCACCGCCCGGATGGAGGGACTTCCCTGTTTTCCGGGAGGTTCGATCGGGGTGAGTGAGATCACCTTCCTGCTGATGGATCGTGGGGAAATCGTAGCGGAGAAGGTGGGGCCCCAGATGCTTAAGGGAATTCCCGATCCCGTCACGGTTTACCGGGTCCCCCTTGATAAACAGAAGTTGACCTCGCTGCCGGTCAATCTCCTGTCACTGGTCAAGAACGTTGTGGATGCCAAGGATGAATCCTCGTTTTCTGCCCAGATCGAGAACTGGAAGGGATCGGTCTCGAAGTTCCTGAAGGAGAAGAACTGGGGGGAACAGTTCAACCAGCTTGG
Organism: uncultured bacterium; assembly: GCA_964428355.1. Taxonomy (GTDB): domain Bacteria; phylum Muiribacteriota; class Ozemobacteria; order Ozemobacterales; family Ozemobacteraceae; genus CAYRYU01. The sequence continues at coordinate 46,451 of CAYRYU010000042.1, read as the reverse complement.
ACAGGGCCTTGGAAAAGGGCTCGGGAAAGTCCAGGAGAAACTGGGACAGAACCTCGGAGTGGTCCAGAAACAGCTCGCCCAGACCTTCGGCCAGAAAACCATCCTGGAAAAAAAGGAAGGCCGGAGCCTGAACGATGCAGGGATCCTGACGAGGTTCAAGAGTGGGCTGATCGACCTTGCTATCATCATCGTGATCGCGGTTCTGTTCAGGATTGCCTGGTGGCCTGTGCAACGCGTGGTATTCGGGAGTGCGAGCCTCTCCTCGGCAGCGTTCTACGATCTCTCTTATGCCGATCAGAAGAACTACAGGCTTTCAGATGCCGAGGGAGACGGCAATTACTACCGAAAATTCGGTTGGATCGAATTCTTCGCGGATTTCAACATTCGCTGGCCCTTCTTCCCGGTTTTCCTTTATCTTGGGGTCTTCTGGTGGGTGAAGGGAGCGACCCTGGGTCAGATTGCGGCACACACTGCGGTCCTTACGGAAGGCGGAAAGAAACCGGATCTCCGTATCTCTTTCCTCAGGAGCGCCCTTTTCATGGTTTCCTTGGTGTTTTTCGGAATCGGGATGTTTGCCATTTTCTTCGGAGACCGCAGAACATTCTACGACAAATTCTGTGAGACCCGGGTGGTAGAATGAGATTTCCCCCGGGGTAAGCCCGGAACGCCCGGAAAGGCTCCCCGCGTGGAGGAGAATATCAATCTGCGGGAGGTTCTTCTGGAGGAGTCCCTTCCCTGGGTTCCTCTCCGGTTCCGTCCTCGGGCTCCGGTTCCGGCTCATAGACCGCTTCGGGCTCTTCGGTGCCCGCCTCCTCGACGGTGGCATCGAGGTCCCCCTGGGAAACCTGGTCGATGGCGGAATCGATCCGCTGGTTCTCGTTCCGGAGTTTGTCGATCTCCCTCTGCTTGGATGACATCGTCCTCTCGCGTTCATCCTCCTGCCGCTTGTATCTTCGATCGTTGGTAGTGCTGTACAGGCGGTGGCTCTTCTTGTTTTCCTCTTCGAGGCCTTTGATTTCCTCTTCGAGCTGCGAAATCCGGGACTCATTACCTTCTTTCTTGGTGTTGAACTCGGAAATTCTTTTCTCCTTCTTTGCGGCGGCTTCGGGGTCCGCGCTTTCGCTTGCATTCTCCTCGGGGGACCCTTCGGACGGGCTGGGAGTGGGGCTCCGACCCGAAGAGGAAGGAGCTGGGGCCGAGCCCAACTGCGCCTTGCACGAATCGATCAGCGCGGAAAGCCTTTTCCGGCCTGCCTCGTCGGAGGTTTTTTCCATGGCTTTTCCGTAATACTCGGCGGCTTTGGCGAAATCCGCATCACAGGAACCGAAAATGAAACCCATCCCTTCCAATGCTTCCGGATCAGAGGGATGGTCGTTCACGCGCTTCTGGTAGTAATCGTGCAGGGTTTTTCCCAAGCCCTGGCTGTTTTCGCTCAGTACTGAAGGATCCATCCGGATTGCTTTCTCGTAGCTTCTTGCCGCATCATCAGATTTTCCCGACTTCTGGAATTCCAGGGCTTCCTTGAATGCCTTCCCGCCGTCTGGAGTCAGGGCGAAAAGAGAACTCCCCTCCAGGATCTGGAACAGCAGGAAAAGAAGTCCCAAGATAGCTGTCGTTGCCGATTCGTGGTCTTCTCCGTTCATGTTCTCCTCCTGGAAATTCCATTCCCATTGAGATTTGTCCAAATATTGGCGGGGCGGACCGGTTCCCGAAAATTCGCCTTCCAGGAAGTTGTCCGACGGCTTCCGGGCTACTTCCCTTTCTTGGTGGGAATCGGAGTTGTCGGCGAAGCGAGTTTTCCGGACTTCTCGAGTTCGACACGGATTTTTTCGGGAAGGATTGGGGTCCAGTAGAGGTCCAGTTTGCTGGGACCATACTTCCCGATAATCGGAAAGCCTGGTCGAACCTCGATTTCGAACCCCTCTTCCGACTTCTTGAAATTGAAACCGCGCCGCGAGCACATGTTGCCCAGGAAAAGGTTTACCTGGTCCATGGATGTCTGGATATCCAAAGAACAACGGCCGAGATACTCGTCATCCAACGTCGATTTCCGGGTGGAATAGGGCGGGATATCGATGTACCGGACCATATCACTGTCGTAGATGTAAACGTAATACTTCTCGTGGTAGACTCCATTTCCGAAATAGATCGCCACCCCGCCAAGGATCAGCACCAGAAGGAGAAGGACCATCCCCTGACCATGCGCATTGATTTTGGAGATCGGTTGTTGGTTTCTCAGCATGACAACAAGATACCTCAATTTCTCTTTCGGGTTCAAGGTTCTCATTCTTTACGGTTTCTTTCCGTTCGACCGGTCTTTTTTGTCGCTTCGCGCATAGTTGTGGTAGGAAGGCGAAAATGAAAAAATGGGATGATCTGATGCGTGCCTGGCTGGACGGAGACACAAAAGCCCTGCCAACCCTCTTTTCCCAGCTCAGGGAACCCATTTTCTCCTACCTCTTCCGTCTCGGAAGAAATCCTGAACTCGCGGAGGACCTCCTTCAGGAGACCCTTGTTACGATCTGCACCAAGGGCAAATCGTGGGATCCCGACCGCTCCTTCCGGCCCTGGTGTTTTACCATCGCGCGAAACAAATATCTTGAATGGAAGCGCCGAGAATGGAAGATCGTCCCCCTGATTCGGCCTGAGGAGATTCCAGCTCCTCCCGGAAAGGGATCTCCGGGCGAAAACAGGGTTCTCGTCCAGGAGGCCCTCGGACATCTGGCCGAAAATGTTCGGGAGGCTTTTCTGTTGAAGCACTTTGCGGGGCTGATGTTCGAGGAAATCGCCGATGTCCAGGGGATCCCCCTTTCCACGGCGAAATCGAGGGTTCGGTTCGCAATCGCAAAGCTTCGCTCGATCATTGGAGGTGAAAATGATGGAACCCCGATGCCTGAATGAGGAAGATTTGATCGACCTCCATTACGGGGAACGTGAAGCCACGCCCGAGGAAGTTGCCCACCTCGGGTCCTGTGAAACATGTCGACTTGCCCGCTCCAAGCTTGCCTCCGATCTGAAAAAGCTCTCCGACCCTATACCTGCTGGTGGAGGAAGAGGGGTTGCCGAGGCACTGAAAATTCTGGGGATACTCCAGGGTCAGGGAAGTGTTGCCGGGACCCTGGTGAAACCTGCCACTCCACCCGTCCAGGGGAGTGACATCCTGACCGTCGAGGAGGTCGCAGCCTTCCTCCGGGTGTCTTCCGAGCAGGTCTTGGAACTCCTCGGGGATCTCCCCCACATCAGGATCGGAGGAGCGATCAGGATCCGGAGACGGTCCCTGGATGCCTTCCTCGAAAGGAAGGAACGTGAGTCGGTTTCTGGCCGAAGGGGAGAGGATCAACTTCTCCTCCGCCGTGATCTCATCTGAGAAAAGGAGGGTTTCTGAAATGGGGAAATCGAAGGACCTGATTGCCAACTTTTCCGAAAAGCTGGGTTTTCTTATCGGCTCCGGAGTCCCTCTCCTTCGGGCGTTCGAAGTCATCATCGCGGAAAACCCCGATGAAGAGCTGAAGGAATGCCTGACCGATGTGCTTGCCCGGATCTCTCGGGGAATGCATTTCTCCGAAGCGCTCGAACATCATCCGGATTTCTTTTCCCCTTCATACATCGGAATGGCGCGGTCGGGGGAAAACCAGGGGATCCTCGACCATATGATGGAAAAATTGGCGAATGGCACCAGGGAAGGGATAATCCCGGTCGGAGGAACGCCCGTCCATATCGACAAGCCCGAGAGCCCAGAGACTGTTGCCGAAATCAACCACCTTCTCGAGGAAGCCGTGGCGCAGAAGGCATCGGATCTCCACCTGGTGCCTGCGAACGAAGGGTTGGTAGCCCTGTTGAGGGTGGATGGCTGCCTGAGGGAAGTCGGACGATATCCGGAGGAGGCCCGGGACCCTCTCGTCAATCGCGTGAAAGCACTCGCCAACCTTAACATGGGGGAAAGGTATCTTCCTCAGGACGGAAGAATTCTTCTCAAGGTGAATGGGAAGCGCGTGGACATCCGGGTCAACCTCCTTCCCGTAATTGTCGGGGAAAAGGTCACCATGCGGCTTATTCCGACCGAAGATGTGAATATTGCTCCGGAACTGGTCTTTCCCGACCCCGGGGATCTCAGTGAGTTCCAGGATCTCATCAAGTCGCCTTTCGGATTGGTGGTATTGGCCGGGCCCAGTGGTTCAGGGAAGACCACGACCGCATATTGCGCTCTCAAAGCACTTCATGCGCAGGGTGTCGACTCGATCGTCACTATCGAGACACCTGCCTCTTCCGTTCTTGAAGGAATCGCCCAGATCGCCATCCGTCCCCACTTCGGATTCGGAATTCCCGAGGCATTGAACGCAGTTGCCCGTGCCGATCCCGATGTTATATTCGTCTGCGAGGTAACGGATGAAGGTGTCATGGCCAAGGTCCTCAAGCTCGCTTTGACTGGACACCTCGTTTTTATCACCATTTCCGCGACCGGAATCCCCGATGTGTTCGAGCGTCTTCTCGATCTTAAAGCCCCTCCGCACCTGCTCGCATCGGCCCTGACAGGCGTGATCTGCCAGAGGCTCGTTCGGATGGTCTGCAAAAGGTGCGCCCGGCCCGTGAAAATCGACCCTCACGAGCTGAAAGCCCTGGGTTGGAAGGGGAGAAAAGCTTCCCCGCGCGAGGGGAAGGGATGTCCGGACTGCAACCGATCCGGGTTCCGCGGCCGCCGTGCCCTGTACGAATTCTTTCGCGCCGAAAAATCCTTCAAGGATCGCCTGCAGACCGGTGACATGGGCCTCGTCGCAGCCTTCCTCGACGCCTTTCAGCGAAGAACGATGTCCCAGACCGCGGCCGACTTCGTGGCCTCCGGAATCACCACCCTCTCCGAGGTCCGTCGCGTCCTTACCTGATTGGTGACATGTTACTGGTTTTTTCCTCAGCCATTCATGCGGCTTTTCCGGCAGCAACCTGTCCCCATTTTTCTTTCCATCCACATCTCTGAATAACTCGGGAACCTTGAAAGGGAAAGGATGAGCGCGTATTCCCTTTTTCCGGTAGGAACGAGAAAGGGGAACAAGGAGTCACCAACCCTTCCCCGGCCCTGAGTCAGAGAAGGAGAGAAAACGGGCGACATGTCGTCCGAAAAAAACAGGGACACATTAACCCCTGGAAAGCTGATCCAGGGCGGGGGAAAAAACCGGTAACGTGGCACCTAAAGTTCGGCGGCCTGGTCGATTTCGTGTTCGCACTGTTCGATCAGGGTTTTGAGGTTCTCGGCTTCGACTCCGGTGGGGGTGATCTGGAGGAAACGTTTGGCGGCCTCGATTGCTTCGTTGAACTGGCGTTTCCGGGCGTAGATCACGGCGAGGTTGTAATGGACCTGATGGAATTTGGGGTCGATCTCGAGGACCTTGCGGTATGCGGCGATGGCCTCGTTGACGCGTCCCTTCTCGAACTCCTCCGTGCCGATATTGTAGTAGGCGGCGGCATCCTTGGGATTGAGCTCGATGGCCTTCTTCCAGAGTTCGATCGCCTGGTCGTACATTCCCTTGTTGTAATAGGCGATTCCGAGTTTGTTGCGGGCTTCGGCGTCCTGGGGGTTGTATTTGATGACGCGTTTCCAGATCTCGATGGCCTTGTCGTACATCTCGCGATTGTGGTAGGCGGTAGCGAGGTTCGAAAGGATGTCCGAGTCTTCGGGTTTGTATTTCAGCGCTTTTTCCCAACATTCGACGGCCTTTTCGAACAGGTCCATCTTGATGTAGGCGATTCCGAGTTTGTTGTACAACTCGCCATTTTCGGGAGTGATGCGGATCGCATCTTCCCATTCGGCGACTGCCTTGTCGAACATGTTCTTCTGGAAATACGCGATCCCGAGGTTGTTGTGGGCATCGACGTCGTTGGGGGAGATGTCGATCACGCGGCGCCACGAGAGGATTGCATCGTCGAGCAGCCCCTTCTCGTCGAAGGCGTTTCCGAGGACGAAGTGCGTATTGGAGTTGTTCGGATCGAGTTCGATGGCCTTCTTCCAGCAGGTAACCGAGTCGTCGAGTCGTCGTTTCTGACGGTAGGCGTGGCCAAGCTTGAAGAAAATATCGGGATCCGTGGGGTTGAGGTCCCTGCTCTTTTCCCATTCCCGGAGGCTGTCATCATATCTCTGGAGATTGTAATAGGCGATTCCGAGGTTGTGATGGGCCTCGAAATGGTTGGTGTCAAGCTCGACCGCCTTCTGCCACTGGAAGATCGCCTCCTGGGTCTTGTTGAGCTTCGAATAGGCGATTCCGAGCTTGTGGTGAAGCTGGGCATCGTCGGGAACATACGACAGCGCGCGATTCCAGAATTTCGCGGCCTCGGCAAAATCCTCCATCCCGCAGAAAGCGTTTCCGATCTTCTCGCAGATGTCCGCGTCCTCGCTGCGTTTCTCACGAACGGTGTTCCAGAAGGAAATCGCCTTCTTGAAATTCCCGGTGTTGTAATGTGCGACGCCGAGGTTGAAATGGGCTTCGGTGTCGTTGGGGTTGATCGAAATGCACTGCTGCCAGCACTCGATGGCCCTCTCGAGGTCGTCCAGTTTTCCGTAGGCGGAACCCAGCTTGAAATAGACCTCGGCGTTCTGGGGTGAGATCTCGAGGATCTTCTGCCAGATCTCGATGGCTTCCCGGTGCTGGTTGAGCTTGCTGTAGGCATTCCCAAGGTTGTTGTAGATTTCGGGCTGGCGGGGATTGAGAGCCAGGGCCTTCTTCCATTCGTCGATTGCCTGGGGAAACATCTCCAGCCGGTAGTAGACGATCGCAAGATTGTTGTGTGCCTCGGAGTTCTTTGGGTTGAGCTCGATGGCCTTGGAGAAAGCGAGGACCGCCTTGTCATCAAGACCCTTGTTGTAGTAGGCCACCCCGAGCCGGAAGAAGATGTCCGAGTCTTCGGGGTTGAGGTTTGCGGCTTTTTCCCAGAGGGCGATGGCCCTGTCTTCCTTTCCCATGTTGTAATGGGCGATTCCGAGCTTGAAATGGATCTCGGCGTCCTGGGGTTTCACCTCGAGGCACTTTTCCCAGTTCTCGTTGGCTTTTGCGTCGTCACCCTTGTTGTAATAAGCGATTCCCAGGTTGTGCATGACCTCGAAATTCTTGGGGTCGAGGGAAGCGGCGATCTCCCATTCCTTGAGCGCTTCGTCGATCCGGTTCAGCTGGTAGTAGGCCACCCCGAGTTTGAATCTCGCCTCGCTGTTCTGGGGGTTCTTCATTATGGACTGGAGCCATTCGGAAATGGCCAGTTCATACTGTCCCTTCGTATAATAGGCGATTCCCAGATTGTAATGGGTATTGGCCTCATCCTGGAGATACGTGCGCTTCATACATTCCTCCTAGGGGTTAGATTACCCCTTTTCCGGTTTAACGTCCAAATTCTATAAAGGTCGGGTGAAATAGGCAACCCTTCCCGAGCAGATTTCCACAAATTGTTTCATCGTTGCTGCCCCCCTTCCGGTTTCTGTGGTTCGACCAGGGGACGGTATTTCTCGACGATGGACGTGATCGAACTTTCGATCGATTTCAGAACCATCTTCAAGCGTCCCCTTCTGAACGTGGCTTCCATCTCGCCGCGCTGAGGGACGAAGGGAGTGAGGGGGAACCGCTTTTCCGGTCTTTCCATTTCCGTGATCGGGGAATGTCTGGGAACGTCCAGCCTGAACTGGGAAACGGTCTTGCGGAACATCTTCAGACCCGCACGGTCCCTCAACCCGAACTCCACCTTCCGGAGGCTGCGGAACTGAATCACCCTGAGGGTGCCACCCAGGTGCCCCAGGAGAGCTTCCCAGGAGAAAAGGAGAATCTCGAACCTCGGGGGGGAGGAAAAGATCAAGGCGTCGATGGGCATCGCCCTGGCAAGGAAGACCGGGGGTGAAACGAGGGCTGCCAAGTTGGTGGGGAGGAATCCGTTGTCGGGGAATGCGTGGCTCAGAAGCGAGAGATCTCTGGCCTCGTTGAATCTGGGCCTCATATCTGGAACGATCGGGTCGTCGAACTCCCAGTCGGGGAGCGGCATTACTTCACGGTCGAGAGAAATGGTGACGGGGTATGCCGATGCCAGATGCCTGAAAGCACGTATCGGGAAACTTGGCGGGGCGTGGATCTTCCCCACGCCACTCTTCAAGGTCATCTTCCGGGGAACCTCCTTGAATCCGGGTTTCCAGGAAATCCTCAGGATCTTGGGAAGCCGATCCGGGAAACAAAGGGGAAAGAAAAAGGGGAACTCCTGGGGTTCGAGAAGGATCGTTTCGGAGGGGTCGGGAGGGGTCTTCCAGGAAACATATTCCTTCACTCCGACCAACAGCCTGTTCAGTTTCTCCTTGAGCGATCCGCGTTCCCGTTGGAGGGCTTCGAAGGATGTGACGAGATCGCCCTCCCGGATTTCCGCCGCCGCGAGCTGCTGCTTGAGCGCTTCGTGCTGCTGCAGGAAGTCCCTGTAATCTTTCAAGCGGGAAAGGATCTCGTCTTTCTCCTTAAGAAGAAGGGCCTTCTCCTCGAAAAGGACACGGTATTTTTCATCCGCTTCAGCCAGCCGGCGGTGGGCATCCCGAAGTTCATCCTGGAGGGTTTCCTCACTCTGGCCGAGGCGGCGTTCGTTTTTGTTCGAAGATTCGAGGCGCATTTCCAGATCCCGGGCGAGGGCCTGGCCCTGGTTGAGATCCTTTTTCAGGGCCGCGATCTCATCTCTCATGGAACGAGCGTTATCCTGGAGCTGCTTCTGCTCGACCACGGCATCGGCAAGCCGGACCTTCAGTCCCACCAACTGGGCTTCCACGGCTGGATCGGATCGGGGTTGGGCGGGAGGTTGAGGTCCGGGCGAGGGAGGGGCCTCCTCGAGCTTGCGTCTCAGCTTCCGGTTTTCATCCCTGAGAAGCCGGACCTCCTCGGAGAGGATCCTTTCGATCTCCCCGGGTGGCGAAGGGGGAAGAAGGGGAACCTGCTGGCGGGCGGCTTCTTCCAGTCGATTCCGAAGATCGTCATTGAGCCTTTCGAGCTGTTCGAGGCGGACCTCTAACTCGGAAACCGGAATGGTATCATCAGGCCCAGAGGGCGTTTCGAGAGCTTTCTGGTACCGGAGGAGTTGTTCCATCCGTCGGGAAACAAACTCCTGGTCGGAGTCCGGCTTGTCGTCACCCTCCGGAGGGCGGGTGTCAGGCGGGCCCGGACTCTTGTCGTCCTTCAACCTTTGGGTCCTCAGAAGGAGGAATGCTTATATAGGCACACGGAGATGTTGTCTCCGCCTCCGTTGAAATTGGCAAGTTCGATCAACGTCTGGGCAACCTTCTTGAGGTCGGGGCGGGGGTCGGACGTCTGTTCGGTGAGGATCTTGATGATCGAGGTCTCCTCAGCGAACCCCGACAACCCATCGGAACAGAGGAGAAGGACGTCCCCGGAAAAAATGGGGAGCCTTATGGCATCCGGTTCGACGGCGGGGGCAACTCCGATCGCTTTGGTGATCACGTTCTTGTTGGGATGCTTTTTCGCCTGTTCAGCATTGATCTTTCCCTGGTCGAGGAGTTCCTGGACGAGCGAATGGTCCCTGGTCAGAGGGCGGAACTTCCCCTCACGGAGGAGGTAGCACCTGCTGTCACCAACATGGGCGACAGTCATCATTTCCCGTGCTATCAAAACTGTGACTAGAGTACAACCCATCCCCTGCATCTCGGGGTCGCTGACGCTCTTGTCATAAACGGTCTTGTTGGCTTCGGAATAACCCTGGGAAAGGAAACCTCTGAAATCCGATGCCAGGAATTCCTCGAAAGGATGGTTGAACATGGCATCGAGGACCTTCAGCTTGATGGTCTTGACCGCCATCATCGAAGCGAATTCACCCGCTGCGGCTCCGCCCATCCCGTCGGCGAGGATGAGGCCGGTGAAGGAGTCGATATGCCCATTGGCATCGCACCAACGGTGCTGAAAGCTCTCGGCGTAGTCCTCGTTGTTGGGGCGGACCATACCCTTGTCGCTCAGGGTCATGAAGTTCATGGCGGTTCTCCCTTGTTGGGTATTGGTGAATTGTAAACCGAAGGATAGTCCAAGTCAACGATTCCACGGCATTCCAAAAATCACGGGGAGCCGCGGTGGCCACTTTTCTCTCCCGGCAAAGGACCGACGTCCAAGGGTGGGGAACCGGGTCGGTTTCTTGGCCGGATCGGACCTCCGGGGATGTCGATCCAGTCCGGAAGGTATGGAGAACGGAAACCTGAAGACCGCGGGGCCGGGAACCTTGAAGAAAGAACAGCGGGAAGGCCTTTCCCCCTTTCGATGGGAGGAACGAAAAACGGAAGCGCGGGCAGGCGGTCAACAGCCCCACCGATCGGAAGCTCATTCCGCTCCGGCATCGGGCGGGCTGGGTGCAGGGCTGAAGCCGGCTTGAAAACCAGGGGGGGCAGGACCGGTCCAATTCGAACCTCAAGAGACAATTGCTCACAATGCATCGAAGGGTTTTCCGCCGGGCCGCCGAAAGCCTTACTATCGGTTAACCGCAAACCCCCTGAAGTCCCCCCTTCCGAAGTCGGCCCGGCCGCCGCCGGGCTACCTTGCGGCAGCGCGGGAAGCGGCGCTTTTTCCCACAATATGCGTGCTGAGACCCGAAGCGAAAACGGTTGCCAGGAATCGGCCAACCACCCCGAGGAAAGTGGGACCTGGGGAAGCCGTTCGTGAAAGGATCGATCCCCACCCGGATCCGGTGACCATACTACGGCGAAGGCAGACCCTCGCTCCTCTCCGGGGGTTTCAATCATCGGAAGGAATCGGACTTCCAGCCGATCCTTTGGGAAAACAAGGGGAACCAGGTGTGGTGGGTCGAGGAACATCCTTCCCGGATCAAGCGCGATGGGCTGAAGAACCGGAAGATGCGGAAGGGAAAGGATGATCCCGCCAGGGCCGCGCATTTTCCCCGGCTCCCGGCGAAGTCCCCGGAAAATCCCCTTTGCAGCCGATCCGGTCGAAGAAAAACCCATCGCGAAAACCTGGGAAAGACGTCCCGCTGGACGTCGGGAGGCGGGAGCGGAAGAAAGTTGGGAGACTGGAACCGAAGGTAGTCCGGTTGCCTGTTTTCTCCTGGAAGCCTTCCCGACCGGTGGAAAAAGGAGGGGCCAAACCGCAGCCCGGGGAATCGCATGCTCGAGAGCGGGAGGTCGAAACAAGCGTGGGGCCGATACCGGCAACCCCAGGGGACGGAAATCCATTTCGAAAGGAAACTCCCAGCGGAAAAACTTCCCGCGTTCGGGGGGCAGGACGATTCCGGAAATCCGGTAATCCAGGCCTGACATTGCCTCCATGACTTCGGGCTCTTCCGGAAACTCCACGTAGGGGTTCCTCGTCAGGAAGACCATCGCGGACTCGGGCCGATAGGGGAACCTCAGGCTGCGGAAACGGAACGAGAACCCGCCCTTTCTGTCGACCGCTTTCGGAGCCGGTTCGACGAAGAACTTCGGGGGATTTCCCGAACTGAAATCAAGAATTTCGGGAAACTCCTTCACAAGAAGGCTCGGGGGGGCAGAAACCGGGGGCAGGGATTCCGACCAGCCGGGTTCCGGAGCCGGCCGGAAGACGAGTTCGGGAGCTCCCATCTCCTCCTGGCCCATGTCGACGCAGTCTCCGACAAAGGAAAAGGGTGGGACCTCCCATCGGGCAACCCCGGGAAGGGAAAGCTGTCCGCCTGACCAGCCCGTAAGGAGGGTCAACTGCGCCTGGAAGTATGGCTCCTGGAAAAGGTGGCGGACTGCGGATTCCCGGATTCGGGCTTCGATCGGGAGGGTGGGGGCAGAAGACTCCCTGCGGAAATCCCTTTCGTCTGGAAAAGCGTCGAAGAACCCCTTGTCGGCTCTCATCCCGTGGGGACCGAATCCCCCGATCCGGCTTCGGGGATATCTGAACTGGTCCGGAGTTCTCTCGTACGGTCTCCGGAAAAATGGTATCGCAGGCGGGACATCCAGAGCTTGATTCCCCTGGGTAAACAGCCAGCGACGCGGGTTTCGAAGGCTGAGCGCGGGGAGCCGTCTCAGGAACCTGCTCAGGGAAAACCCCCGGGGTCTTTCTGCCAGCCCGAAAGCTTCCGTCCGGAGATCGAACGAAACCGCCCATGAAAGCATTACGGGAACGAATCTTCGGAAGTTCAGAGCCTCGAAACCGAAGGGGAAGATCCCAAGCTTGTGGGTGGGAGGCTTTTCCCCATCGACGCGCGAGAAGTCGGGGAGAATCGGAACCTCTTCCCGAACCGGTCTCTCGAAGGTTTCGAGCGCGGGGAATGGCTTCTGGGGGGGCTGGGAAGGGGCCTTTCCGAAGTTCCCCCCGGGTTGGGCAAGATCGAGCGTGGGTGGCGGGGAGTGCATGGGAAGCTCGCCGCGCGAGAAGACCCTTCCTGGTATTTGCACCGGAACGGGGTTCAAGGGGGTTTGAATCCTTCCAACGGGGGCGGGGGCATCAGCACGGGGTTCCGGAAATTCGGTTCTTCCTTGGGCGGGAACAGGGATCCGGCCCTTCAGTTGCGGGAAAGGTGGAAAACTCGCTATCCAGGCGGATGCAGAAACTGCCGTCATCCGTGTTGCGGGAAGGGAATACTCGATGTGCGGGGAGGGAAGTCGTCGGATGCCCTCGGGCCGGTAGTGGGAAAACCCGGTCAGGACATCCTCCACGAGGCACAAGTATTCCCGGAGGGAGGAAGTCCTCTTCTGGAGCCAAAATCCTGGCCTGAACCGGAAACAATCGAGAGGGGGACGGAACCGCCTCGATACCGTCGGTTCCGGGATCTGCCGGAGACGTGTGGAGTCGTTCAAAAACGAGAGGGAATACCCAGGTTTTCCGAACCGGGCACACAAAAGGATTTCGGAGGTGCCTGACGTGGGCGGCAGGACGGGGAAAACCGTTGGTAGGATTTTCCAGTCCGCCCTTCCCTGGAGCGCTTCGGTTTGGGAGCCTTTGACAGGGGGCGGGGAGGCTTTTTCCGAACCCCTCAACTGCGGCTCCCGCAGGAGAGCGCTTCGGTAGCCCCTCCAGTTTTCGGCAGGCAAAACCGGAAGCCGCTTCCGGAAAACCGTCCCGAAATCTGGGCCTGCACCCTGGAAACTTGGTTGGATCAAGCCCAACCGGGTTTCGCTGCCCGGAAGGATCATCCGGAATTCGTTGCGCTGCAGCCAGGAATCGAAATCCGCCGCGATCCTCCAGACCGTGCCGAAATGGACCCGGTCCTTCCACGGGCGGGGTTTTGGTTCGAAATCGCCGAGGATGGGTCGGGCGGCTCCTCTGGGGCTCCTTCCGATGCGAAGCGCGGTTCTGTCGGGAAGAACCTCGGTGAAATCGAGCGAAGGAGGCAGAGTCTTCACGCCCCCAAGCAGGAACCTTCCGTTCAGCCGGAGGCGCCGGAGAGGCTTGAAGGAGGCCGGGGAAAAGGAATCCACCCATGTACCGGAAAAGAACCATGGGGGCATGGACAAACGGGACTTCTTTATCAGGTCCGCGATCCGATCCGGGAGACGGACAGGGTTTGGAATCCGTTGTCTCGCCTCCCTGGGCGGGGGAACGAGGGTGGATCGGGGGCAGATTCCTGATGCCAGGGTTTTTTCCATTGGGAAAGAGCCGAGGCGTTGGGAAACCGGAAAAACCGCACTAGGAGGGTTGGAGAGCCGAATTCCAGCCCCAAAAGCGGCCTCGAATCTGTGTTTTCCCGGAAGGAGCGTGACCGCGCCGATCTCGGCCCAACGGTGAAAACGACGCTCCCCGGTGAAGAGGTCGAGGCGAAGTTTCCGCGGATTTTTGGCACGAGTGCGGGTTTCGACGCACGCAAAACCCTCGAGCTCGATGGGTAGCGCTCTTCCGCGTGGGATCAAGATTGAAAAAGCTTTTCGGGAGGGGTCGATGAACCCCGAACATGCTGCATTCTGGGAGCGGAAAAGGGCGGGAAGCTCGGGGGACTTCCCGCCCGGAAGTTCAAAGGTCGGGATCGGTCGCTTCGCGTGTCCGAGGTCCGGGCGGAGCGGGAAGGTCGCGAGATACGGGAGGACATCGAAACGGAAGAACCGCTTGAGACGGCGTCTTTCGCTTTCGGAGATCAGATCCTTGAAGGGGAAGGGTTTCCTCTCGAAAATGGCTGGTTTCCAGGAAAAGACCGGGGCGAAATGCCGCTTGATCCCGGAGGGGTCGAATCCACCGAAATCCGCGGTTCCCTGGGCCAGGACCAGGAACATCATGCGCCAGGGTTCGAGCCGGGTTTTGTATTTTGGGAATTCCGGAGGCTCTTCGGAAGGGGGAGGGGCGAAAAACCTGGGGATGACGAACGGGCCGGACAAAAATGGGAGTGTTGAGGGGGGGGGAACCGTGGTTCTGGGCCAGTCCATGGAGGGATCGGCCCCCGTTCCGGAGAAACAGAGCGGAAAAGCCCTCTGCCGGGGGGGGTAACTGGAGAAGGATTTCCCCGCGAAGATCGACCGTGCGGCCACGCTGAAAAACCGCTTCAGGACGAGGACTTTCCCTTCGGGCCGGGTTGGAGGGGGGGGAGGTTGGAAAACTGGCCCGGGAAAAGGTGGTGGTTTCGAATCCCGGTCGGTCATGGGGACGGTCTTCCGGATAGCTTCGAGATGACCTGTTCAGTTGTCTTGATCACGTTGAGAAGTTCCCGGACCCGGCTGAAAAGTATGTTGAAGGGTTTCCGCTGCGGAGGGGAAACCCTCTGCTGACCGTGGAAAGTGTCTCCCCGCTCCCTGATAGCCTCACCGCCCTTCGGGAATGGGATTTCCAGGCGGGGGGGGCTGACGACTCGCGCGGTTTCCTTTTTCGCGGCCGCTTTCTCCCGGAATTCGAGCGGCCGGACAAAGAATCCTCCGATCTCGTCCCGGAGGTGCCCGTAGAGGAACCCGAAGGGGTCACACCGATCGATGTCGATGGGCGGCTTGATCCAGCGGATTCCCAGGGGGAGAAGTCTCTGTCGCAGGGGAATGGGAGAGAATCGGGTTGGTCCGGGCGGGGGAAGCGCTTCCCGTGAGACTTTGGAACCAAGGCCGGTTCCAGGGGCATTCCCCGCGAAAAGCGGGAAGAGTCTTTCGGGCGGCACAAATCTCCTTACCCGCATGGGGCGGTTGTCAGGGATGAATTCGGGGAACGGGAGGCGGAAGGTGTGGAAAACGAATGGCTCCCAGACTCCGCTCATGGAGACGTGCAGGGCAAAGTCCCATTCCTCCGGACGCTTCACGACCAGCCGCGGAAAGGCGCAAGGAAGGCGCTTCGCCATGGGGGAGGTCGGGAAACTCCGAAGCTTGGAAACGACCAGGATCTTTTCCCACGGCAGGGCGTGGAACCAGGCTTCCCGGGGAATATACCCGAAAGTCCGCATCGTGGGACGCGGATATCTCGGGAAAGCCGGGATCTTCCCCTGCCCCGAGTCATCGATTTCCAACCGGAGGAATGTCTTCGAGAAAACGAGCTCCCTGCCCTTCGATTCAGGGCCAATGAGGATCTCGGGATCGCCGAGGGGCCGGGAAAGGACCGACTGGAGAGAAATGGCGGGCGGTTTTTCCCCCTTCAGGGAAAGAGTCCTTTCCTTGCGCGGCAGAAGGGGAAGTTGGCCCCCGGGATCCCGTGCCGGGGTTCTTTTCGAAAGGTGCGTGGGTGGGAAAAGCGCCCGCATACCGGCACGTTGAGGCCGGTAACCGAGTGCGACCAGGGCGTCACATTCCCCGCCGGGAATCGCCTTGTAGGGAATCCCGGGTTCGGGAAAAACCCTGGCCGGAAACAGGTCGTTCTTTATCGATGAGAGCATTTCGACCTGGCCGAAACCCAGGTTTCGGAAGTGCCACAGAAACTCCTTGTAGGCAAGGGAAACCCTTTCGAGGACCGCGAGAACCTTCGGCGGGCTTCCGGTTGGCGGCGCAATCGGTTGAAGCCGTTGGGCAACCCCTGAAGAGGTGGGAAGATTCGAAAGCTGTCGCGCTGTTCTCGGGAAGGATGGGGGGACCTTGAACCACAGGGTCTGCCAAACCCTGGTTTTGAAGGAATGCCGAATCAGGACTGGGGGCAGGGGAAAGCCGTCGGGTCCTTTCTCTGCTTCCTTGTCGAGGAATCGCCCACGGCCGATCGGGTGGATTCCCAATTGTGAAACGCGGGCCCGGGATGGATCGAGTGGGGCGGGGGGCTCAATCGCAGGGATCCCCCCAAATTCGGGGGAAAGGAAGACAGGGCTGAAGAGTCCTTCGGGAACGCGGATCCCTGGGACGATGGGGGAGGGAATCGGGGCGAAGCTGACAGGGCCGCTCCGGAAAAGGAACTCCGGGGAGGAGATTGGCGGCAATCCGGAAACCTCACCCGGGGAGCGCGTTCGGACAAGGGTCTCCAGGACACCGTCTTCGTTTGGGGAGAGGCAAAACGGGGCGTTTCGGACCTGGGGTTCGTGCGTCAGGAGCCTCAACCCCGAGCGTGGAAGCACTCCGGTCAGCCGGGAGGCATCAAGCGATGCGTCGAGGAAGGATGGTCCTTCGATCGAAAAGTCCGGGATTTCCGGTTGAAGCGGGCCTATTCCGGCCTTGGAGGGAAGAGGTTCCATTGGCCCCGGACCCTCGAAGGGTTTTCCGAAGGGTGCGAATTCCAGCTTCCAGCAGCGTCGGAAGATGTCTTCTATGCCCCAGATTCCGGAACCGCCACAGGGTTCGACGAAACGTGGCGGGCGGGAATCAGGCTTGATCCTGATTCCCAATCCTCTGGCCATCCGGTCGAACCGGCAGAACCAGGAAGAAATCGAAAGGCAGCGGAAGGAAAACCGAAAATCGAAGTCGGATTGGATGAAGACATACCTGATCGTCGGTTCCGTTCCGGCTCCAACGGAGTCGAGGAATACGTAGAACCGTTCCCCCTTGCGGCGGAACCCTAGAATATCCGAAATCGTCGGGATATCCGGGAAGGTCTGGTCGAACTTGAATGAGTCCGCGCGGAGATTTGGGTGGCGCTGCCAGAAGAAACTCATACGCGGAATGACCGAAAAGCTTGTCCGGGAAGCGAATCGATCGTCGAACCTATACAGCGCATCCGCAAGGATCTTTGGGAGGAGAGTCGCGGGAGAAAAGGGTTCCTTGGCGGAGACCGTCAGGCTTTCGGCCCCGAAGGCAGCAGGTGGAGGCTTTTCCGCAAGCCGGTCCGGAAGAAGCAGGGGGATTCCCCGGGGAACGGGAAATGCGGGTTTTGGCCGGCCGGAGAGACGGATCCGGAATCGGAATCTCCTGTCCATCTGCTCAACGAAAACGTGGACCGACTCTGGGGGAAGGAACATCCGCCTGGAGACAACCCTCTGGATCGACTCGATATGCGGTGAAACGCGGTCCAGGACCCCTCGCTCCAGGCAGGGTGCGAACCCGTCCGTCTCACCAGACTGCTCGAGGGGGACCTGGTTTTCGAAGATCTCGAAAAGCGTTCGGGACATTCCGGCGATTGGGGCGCGGAGAGCGGATCTCTCCGAAAGGACGAGGGGTTGGGGATCGGATGCCTGCGCTGCGAAGTCGTCGAAATGGGGAATTCCAACAGCGACCGGGATCTTCAGTACTTCGCGGATTTCGGATAGTGTGAGGAAGGGGTTCGAGACCGAAAGATCCTCGATCCCCCGAGGGATCCGGTTGAAGATCGCCACCAGCCGTTCCCGGAGAGCGTAGTACAACGCCGGGCGGGTTCTGAACATTGCATCGAGGGCGGACAGGCTTTTGATATCGGAGGGGGAGACCACGACGCAAACCGGCGGGGTGCAACCCCTGGGCATCCGGCCCTGAAGGAAATCTTCCGCCCCGATGAATGCTTCGAGCCCGGGAGGGAGGTTGAGAAAAACCGCGTCGAAAGAGGCCCGAAGCTGCATGAAGAAGTCCCGGAGGGTGGCATCCCTGATCAGAAGAGAGGGATTTGAAAGGCGATAGGCGGGGAAGAACGAGATCCGGTCAACATTGGTGAAGAAAAACGTCCGCCGGAAGCGCGAACCGCCCTCGACCGTGAGCTCACCGATGTCGGCGTATGTTTCGACGGAGCAGGACTGGGGAACTGCGCGCCTGAGCTGGAGGGGCATTCCGGAGTTGGAGTCGATGAGGGCCACCCGCCTCCCCTTCCCGTGAAGGAATATGGCCAGATGAGCCAGCAATGCGCTCTTGCCTGCCCCCCCACGAACGGAGCCGATCACGAAGAACGGCGTCTGAAACAATCCTTTCCCCATAGTCCTGGTTAATATACGGCATGGGGAAGGGGAAATTCAAATGTCCCCGACTTCTTCCTCCGGCAAACCAAGCTGGAAAGCTGAACGGACGAAAACGGAATGGCCGGAAAGCGGAAGAAACGGAACGGAAACCGTTCGGTACCATGGGGGAATGGGAAGCCTCAAAGCTGGACGACGAGACCCTCGTAAGCGGACATCGTGTTGGGGAAGATTTCCTGCGCGTGTTTTTCCATCCCCCGGATCACTTCGTCGTTGTGCAGCGGATCGTGGTGGGTGAGAATGAGGCGTTTCACATTTGCCTCTTTGGCGATCCGGGTTGCTTCGAGGTTGGTCGAATGGCCCCAGCCGATCTTGCTGGGTCCCTTGAGGCCATAGGCGGATGGATTGTATTCCTCAGGGGTATACTGGGCATCGTAGATCAGGATGTCGCTGTCCTTCGCCAGCTCGAGAAGGTTCTGGTCGATCGAACCATCGGAAGGGTGTTCGCTGTCGGTTGCGATGACAACGCTCTGTTCCCTGTCCTGGATTCGGTATCCGAGGACTCCGTTGGGATGGATCAACCTTCGGGCCATGATGGTCGAGGTCCCGATCTGGATCGGTTTTCCCTGCAAAGGATGGAACTCGATCTGGGCATTGAGGTAATTGAGGTCGACGGGGAAATAAAAGTGTTCCATCTGCCCGCGAAGGGTGGCTTCCAGGCGATCGTCGACGTCGGAAGCCCCATAGAGATGAAGCATGTTGCACCGGCCTGCCACGCGCGACCCCTGTTCATCCTTGGCCCCGATGTATGCGGGGGGAAAGAAGGGAAAGCCTTGGATGTGGTCCCAGTGTGAGTGGGTGAAAAGAATGTGGGCCGTTCCGAGTCCTTTGCCGAAGTCGCCCTTCAAAAGCTCAAGGCCGAGAAGACGAATTCCGGTTCCCGCGTCGATGATGATCAGCTGCCCGTCGCTGGTCCGGATCTCGATGCAAGTGGTGTTCCCGCCAAATTGCAGGGTTTCCTTGCCCGGAACAGGAACCGACCCACGAACGCCCCAAAATTTGATATACACTCTTGGTTCTACGCTCCCTGCCGATTCTTACATTCCCGGAACCAAACGTTCGATTACCCGCTCGAGGTCGGCTTCATCGTAAAACTCGATCTCGATGCGGCTTCTTTGTCTTCCCCGACGAATTCGCACTTTTGCTCCTAGAAGTTCCTGAAGGTTTTCTTCGGTCCTTCGAATATGAATATCGGCTGAGTTTTCTGAATTTCTTACCTTTTGGTGAAGGACTTTTTTTCTGGAGTTGTCCCGGGACCCCTCTTTCATGTTGGCAACCTGTTTTTCGGTCTCGTATACCGACCATCCCCCCTCGATTATCCGGTTGGCCCAGGCTTCCGTCTGGCCGGGGTCGGGAAGACCGGCCAGTATTTTCGCGTGTCCCGCGGAGAGCATTCCACTCACGATGAGTTGCTGGACCGAACCAGGGAGTTGAAGTATCCGGAGGCGGTTGGTCAGGGCGGATCGGCTCCTCCCAAGACGTTGGGCGAGGAGGTCGTGGGTCATCCCGTAATTGAGGATGATCTCCCTGAAAGCACGGGCCTCTTCGACAGGGTTGAGCTCCTCCCTCTGGATGTTCTCGATCAGGCCGGCAAGAAGGGTTTCGGAATCCCCCATGTCTCGCATGACCGCGGGAATGTGTGACAAACCCGCGATCTTGCATGCCTGGAACCGTCGTTCTCCCGAGACGATCTGGAAGCCTTCGCCCCGCCTTCGGACAAGGATCGGTTGAAGGACCCCGTTGGCTTTGATCGATTGGGCAAGCTCGAGTATCGCTCCCTGGTCGAACACCTTCCGGGGCTGCCGGGGGTTGGGGAAAACCCTTCCCAGGGGAAGAAGGTCGAAGACCATGCTTCCCCCACCGGGATTCCCCGAGTTTTGTACCTCAGAATTTTCGGTAAGGTTTCTCAGTTCCATGGCAAACGTCCATAAAATATGCCGAATTTTCCAACCTAGCAAAGTATGGAAGTCTTGTCAATCTTTCAGGGAAGTGAATATAATGGGATCATCCGCCTTCAGGAGGTTGGAAAGTGAAGAGCTTTCTTGCCCGGGGAACCGGGCTTTTTCTACTGGCCGCTCTGTTCAGTGGGTTCGGGGGGGGGCGGCTCGCCGCCCAGAATGCCCCTACCATCCAGTTGAC
The DNA here is from genome assembly GCA_964428355.1 of uncultured bacterium. Taxonomy (GTDB): domain Bacteria; phylum Muiribacteriota; class Ozemobacteria; order Ozemobacterales; family Ozemobacteraceae; genus CAYRYU01. The sequence continues at coordinate 26,102 of CAYRYU010000042.1, read as the reverse complement.
CGTCGAGTTCCAGCAATCCAGGCAAGCTCTCGCCCAATCGAACTACGATGGGGCGATAACCGCGCTCCAGCCTCTCCTGTCCCAGCCCGTTTTCGTCGCAGAAACCCAGGTCGAAATCGGGAACATCAGGCTCAGACAGGCGGAGGCCGAGATGTCGACCGCCTTGAACCATTTCAACGAGGCCGCAAGCTATTTCCAGCAAGGGGTCGACCAGGGGAACATCAAGAGCCTTGAGGTTCCGAAGGTTTTATATGAACTGGGCCGGATCTACGAGGAACGGATGAACGATCCGGTTCGGGCTGCGGAAGTCTACTCCAGGATCATCCAGGACCACCCCACCTCCCTTTCGATCGACAAGATCACGTTTCATCTTGCCTCCTGCCTCGAAAAGACCGGGAAGGTCGCGGACGCGGCCAATTATTACCGTGAGATCGTGGCGAAGTATCCCTACAGCTCATTTTTCCAGCTGGCACAGAGCCGCATGAAAACCCTCGCTCCCGGAACCGGCCAGGCGGGGGCCGCGATCGAAACCCAGGAAAGCCTTGTGGATTCGGCCAAGGACGAGGCCCAGAGTTCCAAGGCCAACATGGATCTCGCAGCCATGTACACCAAGAACGGAAACTACAAACAGGCTGTCGAAACCTACAGGAAAGCGGCTGCGGAAGCACCCACTCCCGAAGCGGCAAGGGAGGCACTGAAGCGGATTGCCACCCTCCTCGACGAAAAGGAGAAGGACTACAAGGGAGCCGCCGCCGTCCTCGAAGAGATCGTCACGAAGTACCCCGGAGAACCGGGGACCGACCAGAACCTCTACAAGCTCGGAAGGATATACGAACAGAACCTCGACAGCCTGAAGACCCAGATCGTCGACGGGCGGGTCCGCTATCGCCGCGATGACGAGAATGCCAACAAGGCTCTCGAATATTACGACAAGGTTACGGAAAACTATCCTGATGCCGATGTATCCGCTGATGCGTACCTCAGGAAGGCGGAGATCTATGACAAGAAGCTCAAGGATTCCGAGTCCGCGAAAAGGGAATATCGCGAGTTCCTCAAGAGGTTTCCCGACCATCCCGAGGTGGAACGAATCTCGGAAAGGTTGAAAACCATTGATGAAGAGAACGAATGAACGGATCCTTCTGTTTGCCTTTGCCGCCCTGATCTTTTCGACGGGTCCCTCGGTCGCGGATGTGACAATGGTGGGGCTTTCCGGAACCATGCTTGTCCCCGGACTGACCGTCATGCCTCCGGGAACCGCCCGTGCGGCGGCCCACCTCGTCGGGTCGAAGGACTCACATGAGGGCTCCTTCAAGGGTGCCTTCGCGTATACCAACGATTGCGAAATCGCGGTAATGAAACGGTTCGTCACGGGTAGCGGGAAATCCCAGTATGATCCGGTTTTTTCCGGGAAGTACATGCTTCGGCCCAACGTGGCAGTCGCCGCGGTGATAGATACTACTGCGGGGTACAAGGATTCCGTGATGTTCCTGACGGGGACTCCCGGAAACCGCGTCGTGCTGGGCGTGGGCGCAAACCTCGGCATGGACGAAACCGAACGGTTCTCCCATTTCGGCCGCTACACCGATTCGAGTTCCACCGTGGATCCGTTCTTCTTCGTTCTTGGCGGAAGCCTGAACCTCGATCCCGATACCGAGATCACCCTCGATTACGCAGGGAACGACTTCATGGTCGGATTCAGACACCATTTCGAGGAGTCCTTCGCCGTGGACTTCGGCTACTACACTCCCGACAACTTCACCCGGGAAAGCCGGTATTGTCTGGGCGCAAACTTCGGATTTTGAGACGTGTTTTCCGAAGCCCTCAACTTCGTCCTTGCATTCGTGGCCTCCGGTCTCACCTACAAATACATCCGCCTCCGGGAGCACATGTCCGGAGAAGACCTCACTGACCTTGCCTATCTTCACGGGGTTTCCCGCCTTATCGATTCGGTTGAGGGTTATCCCGACCCGCACGCCTGGAAGGTTGCGGGCCTCGCGGAAGCGGTCGGCAGAAAGCTCGGCCTCGAGGAGCCGTCGATCTGCTCCCTCCGGATTGCGGCTTTTCTCCATGACTGCGGCGAGATGAACCTCCCTCGCGAGATCTTCAAGAAGAAGGGGACGCTCGACGAGGAGGAATCGTTCATTCTCCGGACCCATCCCCTTCTCGGGGAGATGGCCATGAGAAAGACCCTTTCGCGCTACGATGACGTTCCCTGTATCATCCGATGGCATCACGAACGATGGGATGGAAACGGCTACCCCGACCGGCTCCAGGGGGAGGAGATTCCCATCACGGCCCGGATTCTGGCGGTAACGGACGCCTGGAGCGCGATGGCAGGGGACCGGCCATTTCGGGAGCCCCTTTCCGCGAAGAAGATCCGACGCGAATTCGAAACCCAATCGGGGATGCAGTTCGATCCAGAGGTAGTTGCCGCATGGGTGGATGTGGGTGGGACCGAATTTTTGCCGCCCACTGATGGAAGCGCGGGACGATGAGGTTCCAACCCGCCTGGATACTTGAAGCGGTTCCCCATGGGGAGGTCGATTCGATCTTCCTGCCCCTTTCTCCGCGGGCTTCCTCGCTGTTCTGGTTCAAACGGTTGGGAATCCGGCTTTACGCCAACGATCCGGTGGAAAGCCAGGCGGTTCTGCTGAGAGCTCTCCTGCAGAACAAGGATTCGGTGTTTCCCGAAACCATCGCAAGGAAGATCAACAGATACATCCCCAAGCCGATCGATCTCCAGTTGAATCCATTTCGAAGTTGGCTCGATGACCCGTTTTCGAGGGAGCAGGTGGACTATCTTTTTTATTGGAGGGAAGCCGGGACGGAGATAGCCGAGCCGATCCACCGGGATCTTTTCCAGACCGCAATCCGCTCCGTGCTTTCCTACTGGCTTGCCTTTTCCCGGGTCAGGCGTCAGCCCCCCCTCCCGGCAGATGACGTCCTGGGCCAGATTCTCGAAAAGCAGAAAAACCTGGTCTTCCAGGGGAAGGAAGAGGTTTTCGCCCTGGGCCTTCCGTTCGAGGAGTTGGGAGACGAAGTGGAAGCATCACTCTACCTCTCCCATCTTCCGGTGAAGGAAGTTCACAGGTCCACCACCCGCCTCGAGGAATTCTTCCACGCCTGGGTCAAAGGAAACCCCGATCTCGATGCCGCTCGTGAGGAGATCGACAACCTGCGAAAGCCCTGGATGTTTTCCTGGAAAAGGAAACCTGACTTCTCCCTGCTTCCGAAAAAGGCCGGAAAAGCCAGGTTTGCCGCGATCTTCTGGTCTTCCGGTGACGCTCCCCCCCGGTTGCACGAGGAGCACGTGATGAAGCCGCTCAGGGAAGCATTTGCCCCGGTTTTTCCCCGGTCCACGACGCTTGTGAAGACGGCCGACCGGATCGGGGACGAGTACGATTTCCTGACCATTTTCCAGAAAGCGTCCTAGAAGATGGAATCGGAAAAGGATGTGGGTGGAAAGCAACCGGTGGAAAAAAACCGGCGAAAAAGGAACCGCCCGAAACCCTGACGCGGATTCCGGGCGGTTTGTCGGTCGCGGTGAAGATCAGCGGTGGGAAACCTGCCCAAGGCCGAACATCAATCCTACGAGGATGGCGCCCAGGCCGGCGATCAAGGTTCCGCCGAAGAAGGCTCCCAACCCAGGTCCATTTTGGGGATTGGTCGGGTTGTTTTGACCGTTTTGACCATTCGGGTTCTGGCTGACGGGGCCTTTGTCCGGGGCCGTGGCCTGGCCCTTCGGCTGGTTGTCGCACATCCCGAGCATGCGGTTGACGATTCCGAGAGCGTTGTTCTTGTTGTCCCAGACTACTTCGCATTTGGCTTTCTCGATACCTCTCAAGAGCTGAGGGGCTTCCCTGGGGAACTGCTTTGCGAATGCCCGGTTGTTGACGATCTTTTTCGCGTTGTCCAGGGGGGAAACGGCATTCTGGAGGCCTCTTGACCCACTTTCATCGCTGAGGATGCGGCGCGCTTCCTGAAGTTCGGCGACGAGTCCCCCCATTGCACCGCCCCCCTGACAGGGTTGGGAAAGGACCATCGGTGCGCTCTGAAGAAGGAGCGATACGACAAGGAAAAAACAGCAAGAATTCCGGAAAGTCGATTTCATACGAAACCTCCCTGCATTTCTTCCTTCATTCTATCGGATTTTTTGGAACCTGTAAAGGAGAGGGCAAGGGAGTGGTCGTCCAGGGGTGGATATTGGGGGTGGTCTTTTACTCTCGAGGGTTTTGTGCTAGCATGTTCTCCATGTGGAAAGGGCTTCTCTTCATACTTGGCATTGGGTGCCTTCTCCTGTCCCCCTGGGTTTCCCGGGCGGAAGGACGCCTGGCCTTCCTCCTTGGCGAGGACATCATGGGACCGGACGGGATAGTCGTGTCAGCCAATCGTATCCAGAGGGAGGCTTTCACGTCCGGTCTTTCCGGAGGGGTGAAACAGGATCTCATCCAGATCGACCTCACAATAGTCAATACCGGTAAAACAGAGTTTCCCGTGGAGCCGGTCAAGGAGTTCTCCCTGGTCATCACCGGTACGTATCCACTGGCCGAAGGCCAGGGCGCGGCTTCCCTCGAGAAGCCCTTCACGGTCAATCCTGGGACCCAGAGCAGGGGAACCCTGTTCTTCAAGGTTCCCACGACCGAAACCCAGGAAATCCCAAGGTTGGTTCTGTCGAAAGGGGACCAGCCTCTCGAGATTCTCTGCGACGAGAAGCTGAAATCCTTTTTCGAGAAGAGCAAGGCGACCACTCTCGATCCCGAATCCGCGCTTCCTCTGGCCCGTTTTTTCTGCAACGCCAACCGGCCCGAGGAGGCCAAAAAGATCCTGACCCTCACTCTTTCGAAATACCCCGGTGAACCGCGGGTGATCCTCCAACTCGGAACGGTGGAACGGACCCTCGGGAACAATGACCGGGCATCCGACCTGATGGCAAACCTCGGCCCGGGGACCGGTCTCGATCGCGAGGATTCCCTGAGCCTTGCCCGCCAGGCATTCGAGCTGGGCCAATACGGAATGGCCCAGGACCTCCTCGAGAACCTTTCGTCCCAGGGAAAACTCGAAGATCGTGATCACCTCTTCCTCGCCAGGTGCTGGTACTACAACAAGGAATATGACAAGTCCGAGAAACTTCTCAACAGCCTGTTGAATCGCGGAATGGACGACAAGACGCTGTTTTTCACCCTCGGAAACATCGCGGAAAAGAGGGAGGACTGGCGGACCGCCATTTCCCATTGGGAAAAGGCACTCAGCCTCGACCCCAATTATTATGAAGCCCTCTTCAACGCAGGAGTGGGCTACTATAAGGTGGACGAAAAGCAGCGTGCCATCGACTCCTGGAAAAGGGTCCTGATACTCAATCCCGACCCCCAGACCAGACAGATCACCGAAGATGCACTAAAGAGTCTCGAATAGAAAAATCCATCTGGAGCATAGCGGAGCACAAAGGCAATGGCAAAAAAGCGACTCGTAAGCGGAATGCGGTCGACCGGATCTCTGCATCTTGGACATCTCGAAGGAACACTTCGGAACTGGGTTTCCCTCCAGGACAAATACGATTGTTTCTTCTTCGTGGCAGTCTGGCACGCTTTCACCGATCGGATGAAGATCGAGGGCCTGACCGGCATCATCCGGGAAATGGTTGTGGACTGGCTCTCCGTCGGAATCGACCCCGACAGGGCCGTGATCTTTCGTCAGTCCGCAATGCCCCAGCACGCGGAACTGAGCACGATCCTGGGAATGTACACCCCTCTTGGATGGCTCGAGCGCTGCCCCTCTTTCAAGGATGAAGCCCGCGACGACGAGGCCCGGGAGCGCGTTTCCTGCGGGAAGCTCCAGTATCCCGTACTGATGACCGCCGATGTCGCTCTCTACAAGGGCGAGGTAGTCCCGGTCGGACGCGACCAGCTCCCCCATCTCGAGCTTGCCAGAGAGATCGTCCGCAGGTTCAACGGGCAGGTTGGCCAGGTTTTCCCGGAACCGAGCGAGACCCTTTCGGAGGTTCCCTGCCTTCTCGGGATCGACAACCGGAAGATGAGCAAATCCTACAACAATTCGATCGAGCTGCGCGAAACATCGGAGTCCCTGCAGGAGAAGATCCATCAGATGATCACCGACCCGCAAAGGGTCCGGCGGAACGATCCGGGAAACCCCGACGTCTGCACGGTTTATTCTTATCACAAGATATACTCCTCCGAGCGGACCGCAGAAATTTCCCATGGTTGCCGGAGCGCGGGGATTGGTTGCCGTGATTGCAAGAAGATCCTCCACGGAAACCTTGAAGCGCTTCTCAACCCGCTTCGGGAAAAGCGGGCGAAGATCGAGTCCCGTCCCGGACTGATCGACGAGATCCTCGCGAGCGGGGAGAAACGGGCGAAAGAGGTCGCGGACCGGACAATTTCCGAGGTCAGACGGGCCATGGGCTTCGAATGAGAGTGGATTGAAAAGATGAACGCTTATCAGGTCAAGCTTCCGGTTTTCGAGGGTCCTTTCGATCTTCTCTTTCACCTGATCGAAGACCAGAAACTCAACATCTATGACATTCCCATTGCCCAGGTCACGGCCCAGTATCTGGATTACCTGCACATGATGGAAATTCTCGACATGGAGGTGGCTTCGAGCTTCCTGGTGATGGCCGCCACCCTCCTCGAGATCAAATCCAAGCTTCTTCTCCCGCGTGAACCCCAACCGGAAATGGCTACCGGTGATGAAGACCTCGACGAGCCCCTTCCCGGCCAGGACCTCAGGACCGGCCTGGTCGAGCGGCTCCTCGAATACAAGAGGTTCAAGCTGGCAGCCCTCGAGTTGCGCAATCTGGAGCGTGGCCGTTCCCGGCTGTTCACCCGGGCCTCCTCCGACTCGCGATCCCCCCTCGAGATTCTCCAGATCGATGTTCGTGCAGGGGATCTCCTGGCCATGTACCACGGGCTGATCCGCCGAAGGATGCACCCACCGGTTCACCGCGTGATCATCGACAAGATCGGACTGGTCGAACGGATCGCCCAGATCCGAAAACTTCTCCAGGATTTCCACAAGGATCTCCATTTCGTGGACGTTCTCCGGAACCGGAAAGACCGGTACGAAGTTGTCCTTTCCTTCATGGCGATTCTCGAGATGGCCAAGCGTGGTGAAATCCAGATCAGACAGAGCGACAATTTCAAGCCGATCCTCCTGCGGCCTGTCAGGCCGGAATCCGAGGAACGGTCACTTTCCGCAACCGGATGAACGAGTCGAAAGAAATGAACGAAGAAAACGTCACCCAGGATTCCCCGTCCACTCCCGGTCACCCCGGGACGCAACCCCAGCCCGTACACGAGCAAGCGGCGACCGAACCCCAGACCAGGGACCCGCACCTTCTTTCCGCGGCCATCGAGGGGCTCTTGTTCGTTCACAGCCAGCCCCTGACGTTGCAGACCCTCTCGGAATTCCTCCAGATTCCCCCCGAAGAAGTCGAAAAGCTGATTCGCGAGAAAAAGGATGCAATGGATTCCGACCCCAGGTCCGGTTTGCAGGTCGTTATCAATGAACAGGGAATCCAGCTGGCCACAAAGGCGATGGTTGCACCTTTCATCCAGCGGATGGATGGCCAGAAGCTGGTCAACCTGTCCCTTCCAGCCCTGGAAACGCTTTCCGTAATCGCTTTCAAACAGCCCATCACCAGGGCCGAAATCGAGAACATCCGTGGAGTGAACTGCGACGGGGTGATTTCCACGCTCCTGGAAAAGAAACTGATCTACGTTTCCGGGGAAAAGGCGGTCATCGGCCGCCCACGCCTCTATTCGACCACCCAGGATTTCCTCTACTACTTCGGGCTCAAGAGTCTCAAAGAGTTGCCCATTCCAACGGTAGATACGTCCGAAGCCACCCCGCAGGTTTCCGCCGAAGGAATGGTGCCAGAAGCGCTTGCGGTCGTCGCGCCGGAAGAAGCTCCGCAAAGTGTTCCCGAAGAGGGGGGCGCGGGTCCCCAGCCCGAAACTGCGCCTGCCGGTCCCCCTCCGGTGGCTGAGCCTGCGCCAAGGGAGGAACCTCCGGCGTGAACCAGAACGGCCCCTTCTTTTCCACAACCCTCGATAACGGGATCCAGGTGATCGCCGAACCCTTTTCTACGGTTCAGAGCGTTTCCATCGGATTCTTCTTCAAATCCGGCGTGATGTACGAAGCCCCCCAGCTGCTCGGTGTATCCCACTTCATCGAGCACATGCTCTTCAAAGGGACTTCCAGGCGCAGCGCAAAGGACATTGCCCGACAGTTCGACCGGATCGGGGGCTATCTGAACGCGTTCACCGCAAAGGACTACTGCTGCTACTACGCCCGTGTCGTGAAGGACCAGCTTCCCACGGCCATCGATATCCTCGCAGACATGGTCCGTGATTCGATTTTCGATCGCGCGGAGTTCGAGCGGGAGCGACGCGTGATCCTTGAAGAGATCAAGATGTACGAGGACTCCCCGGATGAGTTGATCCACGAGCTCCTCGGCCAGAACCTCTGGCGAAAGTCCGCCATCGGACGGCCGATCCTCGGAACCGACGGGACGGTCGGAGGGATGGACCGGGACGCGGTGGTGGACGTTTACGAACGCCAGTATGTCTGCGGGAACCTCGCGGTTTGCGCAGCTGGAAACATCGATCTGACGAAGTTCGTCCGACTTCTCGAAAAGCACCTCGCTCCTCTCCGTCCCGGAAAGCTGCCCCGGCCGCGACAGCGCCCCAAACCGACCTTCCACACCTCGGTTTTCCACAAGGATATCGAGCAGGTTCACCTCTCGCTGGGGACGCCCGGCTTCTCGTACCAGGATTCCCTCAGGTTTCCCGTGACCATCCTGAATGCCGCCTTCGGTGGAGGGATGAGCAGCAGGCTTTTCCAGGAGATCCGGGAGAAGCGCGGCTTGGCGTATTCCGTCTATTCCTACCACACCTCCTTTCGCGAAACGGGCCTTTTCAGCATCTACGCCGGGACATCGGCGGCACACCTCGGCCGGGTCCTCGAGCTGGTCCATTCCCAGATGGCGGAAATCCGCAAGAAGGGGCTCTCCCGAATCGAGATGTCTGAAACCAAGGAGCAGCTCAAGGGCAACCTCCTCATCGCTCTCGAGAGCACCACCAACCGCATGAACCGCCTTGCCACGACCTTCCTTTATGACCTGCCGCTCCTCAACGCGGAGGAATCGATCAGGCCCTACATGGAAGTGACCCGGGACCAGGTCGGGGAAACCGTCGAGAAGGTTCTCGACGAGAAGAACATGGCCATCACGATCATATCCCCGCCCGCGGATGTTTCCGCCGTCCTGGAACATTGCCCGTTCACTCCGAGGCCGTGTCTCGAAAAGCCCCTTTCCCGGCCGTCGGAAAAGCCGCAAGGGGGAAAGGGCGCCTGAAAAGGACGGAGGTTCGTATGAAGAGCGTTTTCACTGCCAGGCAAAACGATGTTGTCGAGGCTTTTTCCCCCCAGGTTGACGCCATCCTGGTCACCACCCTGGCGAATGTCCGCTATCTGACAGGGTTTACGGGGTCCTCCGGAACCCTGCTCGTGGAAAAACGACAAGCCCTTTTCTTTACCGACTTCCGGTACCAGGAGCAGTCGGAACTTGAAGTGGGTGGGAACGCCCGGATCGAGATTTTCAAATCCAGCGCCATGGAAGCCGTCCTCGCGTATCTCAAGACCACGCACATCAAGAAACTTGGTGTCGAGGGGGCTCTCCGGCTCGACCAGTATGAGACCCTACGGAAGGGCTTCTCCGGGAACCTGATGGCGGTGGGGCCGGTCGTCGAAAAGAGGCGCCAGATCAAGGGGGAGGAAGAGTTCGAGTCGCTCCGGCAATCCTTCCGGATTGCCGACAGGGCATTCGCCAAGATCCTGAAATTCATCAAACCGGGGCGAAGGGAGTTCGAGATAGCAGCCCGCCTCGAGTTTCTGATGCGAATGGAGGGCTCGGAGGGGCCGAGCTTCGATACCATCGTCGCCTCGGGAGAAAGGTCCTCCTGTCCTCATGCCCATCCGACGGAACGCAGGGTCAGGGCCGGCGAGATGTTGAAGATCGATTTCGGAGCCGTCTTTCAGGGATACCATTCCGACATGACCCGGACCGTCTTCCTCGGAAAAGCCACTCCCAGGTTTCGGGAAGTGTACAAGATCGTTCTCGATGCCCAGGCGAAGGCGGTCAAAGCCATCAAGGCCGGGGCGGCATGCCTGGAAATCGACCGGATCGCCCGGGACCACATCGCGAAAAAGGGATACGGGGAGAAGTTCGGCCACGGGCTCGGTCACGCTCTCGGTCTGAATGTCCACGAGACCCCGGCATACTCCCCCAAGTCGACGGATTCCCTGAAAGCGGGAATGGTCCTCACGGTCGAGCCCGGGATCTACCTTCCAGGTTGGGGGGGAATAAGGATCGAGGATGTCTACATCGTCACGGAAAAAGACCCCATCCGCCTGACGGGAACCTCGAACGCCCTTTTGGAACTGGGAGCCTTATAGGAAGCTGGGAGTCCGATCGAATCACTCGCGTTTCCCTATCGTTAAGCAATTCCTTCCCTCTGCCGATATGGGAGCGGTAACGTATCTTCCATGGAGGCCGACCGATGAATCTCGATTCGAGGGCAAGACTCCTCCTTTCCCTAATGATGATGTTCGTGGTGACAGCGATCTTCGACTATTCCGCCAAAGCCGAGTCGACCATCACGATTCCCGTTCCTGACAAGGCCGCGCTTGACAGGAAAGTGACCCTAAGCCTGAGGATTCCCCCCAACACGGAGCCCCTTACAAAAGGCGACGATAAGCTCAAGGTCAAATCGGCGCGAAGTCTCATCATCTGGAACAACAATCCCAACCCATCGATTCCTGCCAACGACGAGGTCTACACCATCATCCGGAACTTCTTCAAGAAGGGATGGATAACGGGATACAACAACCAGGTTCTTGCCGCCCAGAAGCCTCTCTCGAAATACTACGTCGTGAGCCTTATCGAAAGCATAGCCGACTACCTGGTGGTGTTCGCGCAGACCTCGAACCTCACTCGGAAGGTCCGAAAGTGCAATCTCGACACCAGTGATATCGAGGATCTCCGCCGGATGCTGCAGAGGTTCACTCCCGAGCTGAAACTTTACGGGCGGAACCCGAAGCTGATCGACAAGGACCTGCTGATGCTCCAGGAACGGTTCAAGACTGCCCGCCAGGGAATCCTCAAGGTCATCAAGGTCGAAGGGGTCGAGGACGGAGGAACCGTTATCCACCTGAGCGTCGACTGATCCGCTGGTTTTCCCCGCCGGGTTGGAATCCCCACCCGGCGGTTTTCCTTTTCTCTTGATTTTGTGGGCCGATTGTTCTAGTTTTGGACATGGCTCTCGGCATCCTTCTGAAAAAGCGCGATTTCGGGCTTCTCTGGGTTGCCCAGCTGATCTCCTTCATCGGGGACGCCGTTTTCGGGACGGCCTTGATGTGGTGGTCCCTTAAGACTACCGGTTCGGGAACGGTGGTGGGGTTGATCCAGAGCATAAGCACTTTGCCGGCGGTCGTTTTGGGGCCCTTTGCGGGGACACTCGCCGATCGGCTGAGACCCAAGGTCCTGCTCGTTGGCTCCGACCTCTTCAGGGCATTATTGACTTTCGGGTTCGGCATCCTGGCTTCCCGTTCGGGAATGGATTTCTGGAATGTTGCAGCGCTTTGCGGGCTGCTTTCCGCCGCCTCCATCTTCCACAGCCCCACGACTCTCACCGTCATCCCCAGGGTCGTCTCCCCCGAACAGCTCGACGAGGCAATGGCCCTCCACACCATCGTACGTGACATTTCCAAGCTTGTCGGTCCCGCGATCGGTGGAGCGATCATCACGATCCACTCCGCTGCGGCCGCGTTCTTCCTGGATTCGCTTTCCTTCGTCGTTTCCTCCATCCTGATAATCCTGATGAAGATAGGCGATGCGCCGAAGGAGGAGACGGGCGAGAGCGTCATGACCCAGCTGGTGGAAGGCTTCAGATACGTTCGGAAACAGAAAACCCTTTTTTCCATGCTGATCGGGTTCGGGTGGCTCAACCTGTTCGTCGTTCCCCTGATGGTCTTCATCCCGATTGCGGTCGACCGGGTCTTCCATGGGGAAGCCATGTCGCTCGGCGCATGCGAAGGGGTTCTCGCGCTCGGTTCGGTTCTCGCGGGGCTGGCTTTCCAAAGCCTTTTCGGAGGAATCCCGACATCCCGCCTACTGTTTCGCGTACTTGCCGTCAACGGGCTGATTTTTCTCGGCTTCGGAGTAAACTCCCTCTTTCCGGTTTTTCTGGCGGGCCTGTTCTTCCTGGGAGGATGTTTCACCGCGGTGAATGTGGGGGTCCTAACAGTGTTCCAGCACAAGGTGGACCCGGCCATGAAAGGCAGGTTTTTTTCCTTCGTCGAAGTCCTCAGTTTCGCCCTTTTTCCAATAGCCATGGGAATTGCCGGGATCGGGGCGGACAAGCTGGGATTGCCGGTTTGCTTCGGAATATGCGGAACGGGGGTCCTCGTGCTGGCCGTCGGTTTCGCCCTCCTTCCAGGTTTGGATTCGCCCTCTCCGCCTGACCCCGCTCCATCCGCCGTGGAGCCCCCCAAGGGATGAACGGCCGGGCCCGGCAGCTCACGTTGATCATCGTGATGGGGGTTTTCCCCGCGGTCCTTCTTTTCCTTTCGGTCTGGACCTACAACTCGATCTTCGAGAGAATGCGGCTGAGTCTGCACGAGCAACGGTCACTCGCCCTGAGGAACCTTGCGGCCGAAGGGGGGCATTCCCAACCCAGGCCATATGCCGTGGCTTTCCTTCGTAGGGGAACGACCGAAATCAATGACGTTTCCGGGGATTGGCCCAAAAACTTCGATCCAATGACGATTTTCGGCCTTCGGGCCTCTCTCGGATCCGCCACCGAATTTGGGGTCGAGATCGATCAGGGGGCTTCCGGGCCTGTCCTGCTCTGGATCCTCCCGGTCGAGGACGGTTTTCGCCTCGCGCTCCAGACGCGCCGGACATTCTATGCACGGCTGGAGTCCTTCAGGATAATCATGTGGACGGTGGCGCTGCTTCTTGCGGGAGGCGGATTCATCCTATTCACCTCTATGGCCCGCAAGCTTTCCGACGTTTTCACCGAAATGGAGATCAAGAACCAGGAGCTCGAACGCGCGAACCGGAACCTCGAGGAACTGGGGACGCTCAAGAGCAATTTCCTTGCGCTCGTTTCGCATGAGCTCCGGACCCCGCTCGCGAGGCTCGTCGGGCAGATCAAGCTGATAAGGCAGAACCAGGACAGGCTTCCCGAGGAGTTCCGGAAGCGGTTTGGGGAAATGGAAACGGAAATCGAGGAGCTCAACCGGATGACCAAGAACGCGCTCGATCTGACCCGACTCCAATCCGAGGATCTTGCCGCACGCATGGAACTGGGTCAGATCGGAAAGCTGGTCCAGAATGGGGTCGAGCGTCTCCAGCGGATCGCCGCCTCCCGGGGACTGAAGATCGATGTCGAGACTCCCGAGACCCCACCCGTCAGCCACGATCCCTACCTCCTGGAAAGGATCCTGGACAACATCCTCGTGAACGCGATCAAGTATTCCAACGAGAACACCGTGATCGCGGTTCGCCTTGTCGAACAGGATTCCTTCCTCAACATCCGGGTGGAAAACACCGGACCGGTAATCAGCTCCGCTGATCGCGAAAAAATCTTCGAAAAATTCTACCGCGCGGATGTTTCCACCGAAATCCCCGGAACCGGCCTGGGCCTCTATCTCGTCCGCCAGTTCATCCTGATGATGAACGGCAAGGTCTGGGTCGAACCCCTCGAATCCGGAAACCGCTTCGTGATAACCCTTCCCTGGTGACACATTACTGATTTTTTTGTGTGCTTGGGGAGCGGGTTTCCAAGGGGTAACCTGTCCCTGGTTTTTTCCCTTGATCGGGGGCGCATTTGAGCCAAAAACAGGCTATTGAGTAACATGTCCCGGATTATGTTGTGGTAGAATTGCACATCGTGAGGAACGGCGAATGCGAATCCTGATCGTGGACGACGACCGACAGCAAGCCCAGAACCTGACGGACCTCCTGCTGGGACTTGGTCACCAGGCCTTTTTCCGGACGTGTCCCAGGGAAGGGCTTTCCTTGTTCGAATCCGATGCGTTCGACCTGGGGATTTTCGACATGAAGATGCCGGGAATGGATGGCCTCACGCTGTTGAAAAAGGGTCTGGAAATCCGTCCTGAAGCCAGGATAGTCATCCTGACAGCGTTCGGAACGATCGAAACCGCGGTCGAAGCCATGAAACGAGGCGCTTTCGATTTTCTGGTCAAACCAGTCGAAGAGGACCGCCTGAAGAAAGTGCTCGGGTTCGCGGAAAATGCCGCAAGGCTTTCGAGGATGGCCAACCTTTCAGCTCCCAAGGGCCCTGATGACGAGTTTCTGATCGCCTCGGGGCCTCTCATGATGAAGGTGAAAGACCTCATCAGGCGTGTGGCTGCACTTTCCACGACCGTTCTGATCCACGGGGAAACCGGAACGGGGAAAGAGCTCGTCGCGAGGGCGATTCACGTGAACAGTCCACGCAAGGACAAGCCCTTTGTTCCCGTGAACTGCGCAAATCTTCAAGGGAATCTGCTTGAATCGGAACTTTTCGGCCACGAAAAGGGGGCCTTTACAGGGGCCGACTCGCGGAAACTTGGGAAGTTCGAGGTCGCCTCGGGGGGAACGCTTTTCCTGGACGAGGTTGGGGAGATTCCGCTGGAGCTGCAAGCGAAGCTCCTTCGAGTCCTCCAGGAGCAGGAAATCGAGCGGGTCGGAGGGACGAAGGCCGTGAAAGTCGATGCCCGGCTGGTTTCGGCGACCAACAAGGACCTGAGCCGGATGGTCGAGAAGGGTTCTTTCCGTCAGGATCTGTACTACCGGCTCAACGTTTTTCCGATTAAGCTACCGCCACTCAGGGAGCGAAAAGACGAAATCCCGATCCTTTCCGAAGCAATCATCGCCGAGCTTGCCACGATCCACGGGCGGGAAAAGCTCACCATTTCAGAAAAGGCGGTGGGATGGCTTCGGGAGCAACTCTGGCCAGGGAACATCCGCGAGCTCCGCAACATCCTCGAGCGTGCGGCCATCATCGATGAGGATGGGGAAATCTCCCCGGAGGACCTGGTTCTCCCTGACGAGACGGGTGGAAGCCCCGATCGTTCTTCCGATGAAGGACCGCTCGAGACGATCCTTGTTGATTCGGAACGGCAGGCTATCGTCCGGGCGCTCGAGCACCAGAAGGGAAACGTGGTGGCGGCGGCCAAGGAACTCGGCCTTCCCCGCCGAACCATGTATGACAAGCTGAAGAAACTTGGAATCGACCCCAGCCGGTTCCGCCCCTCTTTCGCCGATTGACCACGGCATTCTGCTTGTTGTGGCCGGGGTAAAGTGCCCAACTCACGATTTTTCAGGGAAGGCAGAATGGGGGGGGGCCGGCCATGAAGGAGAGGGCCCCAAAGGGGGGGTTCCCCATTCCGGAAATTTCATTATAATGATAAGACAACGTTTTATCACCAAGGAGGAAGATATGCAAAGGCGGGGGAGTTTAAGGTATTTGAATATTGTTCTCGTTCTTGCCGCGGTGTTGGGCGTTCATGCGGGTTTCGCGGTGGATCTCCAACCCCTTCAACAGAAGCTCGATCAGGCTTCAAAGGACATTCACGCCTCCCAGAAGCTGCTGAGCGGCGAGACCAACCCCGAAGCCCGGATGGCGGCACTTTCGAAGGAGTCGTCCAGTCTCGATGAACTCAAGAGGATGGTATCCAAGGTGGATTCCGAGGAAGAGGCAAAACAAACCCTCGATGCTTTCCGCCAATTTGGGTACCGGCTTTCGACCGCCCCGGAAAAGAAGGCATTCCTCCATGGAATCAATTCCCTCGAATCCCGCCTGAAGTTTCTTACCCAGTCAGAAAACCCCGCGTATTCGCAGTATCTCAACCAGATCAACGGGATCGTAGCCGAGGTCGACAGCAAGCCGATTTCCCTCGAACGGGCTGGCGGAAGCCGCGTGAGGAAGATGGTTACGGCCGCGGCGGCGACTTCCCGAAGTGAGGCCGACGGGCTTCTCGGAGCGAAAGTGGCGAACGGCAAGACATCCTTTTCGGTGTATTCCCCGGAGGCGACCGAAGTTTCCGTCGTTATCTTCCAGAAACCTGAAGACAAGACGGGCAAGGGGTATCCGATGAAGAAGAATGCCGACGGAATCTGGGAATGCTCGATCGAAGGCGAACTTTACGGAAAATTCTACGGTTATTCCGCCGACGGCCCCAAGGGTGATGGTTACCTCTTCGATCCCCGGCGCCTTCTGTCCGACCCATACGCTCTCGCCAACTACAACCACGATGGAAAAACCGTCATCACGAAGACCGATTTCACATGGACCGACCAGGGCTTCAAAACTCCCGCCGCCAAGGACCTCGTGCTATACGAGATGCATGTCAAGGACTATACCGCCCACTCCTCCTCGGGGGTCGATGGCGCGGCAAAGGGAAAGTACCTTGGACTCCTCCAGGGAAAGGGAACCGACAAGGTTCTCGGGAATCTGGTCGATCTTGGGGTCAACGCCGTTGAACTGCTTCCCTGCCACGAGTTCGACAACAATTTCGCGGGTCACATGAACCATTGGGGGTACATGACCAGCCACTTTTTCGCCCCGGAAGGGAACTTCGCGAGCGGAAAATGCGGCGAGCAGATCAAGGAATTCAAGCAGATGGTCAACGGCCTTCACAAAGCCGGGATCGCCGTGATCATGGACGTGGTGTTCAACCACACCGCCGAAGGGAACGAGCAGGGGCTTCCCCTCAACTTCAAGGGTCTCGACAACGGCGGATACTACCGCCTCATGGACAACAAGAAATTCTATTGGAACGGGACCGGTTGCGGGAACGAGTTCCGCTCCGACAACCCGATGACGCGAAAATACATCCTCGACAGCCTGAAATACTGGGTCAAGGAATACCACATCGACGGTTTCCGATTCGACCTCGGAACGATCATCGACAAGGAAACCATGAACGAGATGTTCAAGCAGCTCCCCGCCTCCACGATCCTGGTTTCGGAGCCCTGGGCCGCCGATTGGAAGAGGAACCAGTGGGGCAAGGGAGACTTCCGGAATACCAAGCTCGGGAAATGGAACGACGACTTCCGGGAAAATATCCGCGCCTTCTGCAAAGGAATGGGGGACAGGAACAACGTCATGACCGTTCTCGCGGGAAGCTGCTTCTGGTGGGCCGCAAAACCTTCAGAGAGCGTCAATTACGTGGAATGCCATGACGGTGGGACACTGAACGACATCTTCAACGGCGACAAGAACCGGATCAAGCTCGCGGCGGCCGCCCTTCTTACCGCCCAGGGGATTCCCATGATCCACGAAGGGCAGGAGTTCATGAAATCGAAGATGGGCAACGACAACTCCTACGACCAGGACAACAACATCAACTGGATCGATTGGGGCGTCAAGAAGGCCAATAAGGATATCTTCGACTTCTACAAAGGGCTGATTGCCCTGCGGATGAAATACGAAAACTTCCGCCATGCCACAGCCCTCAACAACCAGCACATCAACTGGATTCAGCCGGCCAACGGCAGGGCGGTAGGGTTCCATCTCAAGGGAAAACCCGATTTCTTCGTGCTCCTGAACAGCGATTCCAACGAGTGGGTCAAGTTCCAGCTTCCCGATGGAAACGAGTGGACCGTTGTCTGCAACGGCGACAAGGTCGCGGACGACGGATCACTCGGAACCTGCAAGGGTGACTACAACGTTCCCGCCCAAAAGGCGATCATCCTCAAGAGCAAATAACTCCCGGATCCAAAGTCACTCCAGCGGTCGGAAGGATTCTCCTCCCGGCCGCTTTTCATTTATGGATGAGGGGTCCATCAAATCTCGCGGTGGCCGATTGATTCCATTCCAAACCCAAAGGATGCCGCACCGGGATGCCTTTGGTGTGCCGCAGAAAGGGCAAACCTGTGGGCCGACCTGACGGGGGTTTGGAAGGCGGTGGCGGTGGGGGTAAGATCTATGACTTTTTCGAGATCGCGTCGTTGATGTTGGTGATGTTCGTTTCCCTGATGGCCTGGTCTTCGACGTAGGAGAGCTTCGCGTCGGCGAAATCCATCAGGTCTTTCGCGGTTCCGTACAACCTCACGCGGTCTTCGCCGTCTTTTTCGTCCATCCATTTGATGTCCATGTTGTTGGCAGCGTCGAAGATCTTTTGCGCGTGATCGTGTCTTTCCGTGAACTGGGCCTCGGACTCCTCGAAAGCCGAACCGTCGGCGGCGACTCCGCGTTGCATTTTGGAAGGGTCGGTCTGGGAGAGGAGACTGACGTAGGGTTTGCTTTCCCCACCCTCCTCGGAACTTTCCTGGTCTTCATAGGCTTTCTTGAGCTGGCGATCCTTCACCAGGAGGTTGAATGCGTCACGGTAGATCGGGCCATTGACCTTGTCATTAAGGATTTCCTCTGCATTCAAACCCTGCTTGAGGGATTCCTGGAGGTTCTGCTTTTCGTACTTGTCGATGACGGCCTGGAGCTTTTCCTTGTCCGCCTTGATTTCATCGGGTTTGGTGTGGTTCTTGAGATCTTTCTGGATGCTCGTCAACTCGCTGTTTCCCCTGAAGATCCACCAGCCGCTCTTCTTGGTATCGAGGGCCCCGATGGCATCGTTCATGTCCTTGATCTTCGATTGGGCATCCGCAAGAAGGCCCCTTTCCTTGGTCAGAAGCTCGTCGAGTTGCTGACGGGACAGATCTGCGAGCATCTCCGGGGTCAGTTCGCCGCCTTCGAGGAGCTGATTGCTCTCGCCCTTCTCCTGGAAAATGTTCGATGCCTGGGTTGCGTTCAGTTCCTCGAGTGCGAGATAACGTCCCTTGTTGATGCTGGCATAATACTCGTCCCGCATGAAGACGGTCACCTTCTCGGTGTGTTCAGCGAACTTGTTCATTCCCGGGATCCGCTTCTGGCCCCACATCGAGATATCCAGGCGGGCGTCCAGGCCACGCTTCGTATCGGCTTTAACGCTGTTGGGGTCAGCGGCAGTGGGGTTTTCCGCGCTCTCGCCGCGGGTAAAGGTCATTCCCTCGATGTTGTTCCCGAGAACGTGGGCAACCTCGTTCCCTGAGATGCGGGTCAGCCTTGGCCGGCGAAATTCATACCGGACTTTCTCGATGTTTTCCGAGCTGAATTTATCCGTCGCTTCAGCTTTGGCGAAACGTTCGATGAAAACCGTTGCTGAGCTTCCCTCGGGGTTCGAAACGACGTTGAGCGTGTTCGCCTTGATGGCCCGGAAATCGTTCGCCATCCAGTTGAGGGAGGTGCGAATCTCGTGCTGGAGAATCTGCCTGGTGTTTGCGACGGAAAAATCCCGTCGGGACGATGACCAGATCTGATATCCCGCACCCAATACTATGCTGGTGAGGATGATCCCCACCATCACTTCCACAAGGGTGAATCCTGCACGTTTCATGGCTTCCTCCTTCAGGAACCCAGTTGGGCGGGCTCGAGGCCCGCATCCGGCCGGGAATCCTTCCCTCCCGCCGAGGTTTCAGTCGGCATCGGGGTTCCGAATGGCGTTCCCAAGGCGCAGCTCACGGGGTTTTTCCGAGGTTGTTCCATCACCTTCCTTCCATGTGGCGGTGATGTTGATCCAGACCTCCCGGATGATGTCTCCCGATTTGATCACCTTCAGTTTGGCGGTCCATTCCAGTGATTTGAGGGTTTTTCCGAGTTCCTCGATTGCTTCCTTGGTTTTCGGGTAATACTGCTGGTTGACGTCGAACCATTCATCCTTGCCCAGTTGGGCGTAGTCCGCCGAGTACAACCTGAAGGGAATGTGTTTGCATTCCTCTACCAGACCTTGAGCGAGTTTGGCTACGACCGAATAGTTGTTGATCTTCACGGTCGATTTGTTCCCGTATTGGATAGTCGAAAGAATGGGAATGAAAGCCATCGCGACGATGAAACAGGCGATCAAAATCTCCAGGAGAGTAACACCTTTGGACCGGTTCATGGCTGACCTCATTGGGATTTCCAGGAATCCCAGTCGGGGGCAAGGGTGACGAAATAGCGTTCCGGGTCGTAGACCCCGGTTTGCGGATGGATGGAGTTCAGGGATGAGCGGGTCTTGTAGGCGTTGTATTCCACCACGATCTCGCCCATCGTGAAGGCCTTGCTGAAGGCATTTGTGATCCAGTTCCCGACGATCGTCAGTGCCCGCCCGCTCGTTACCGCAATACCCTTGTCGGTATAGACGGAACCCTCGATCCGGGCCAGGGTGGGGCCTGAAGAATCGAAGATCATCCCTCCCTTGCGGGCGATCAGGGAGAAAACGGTTCGGGGGGTTTCGGGTTTTCGTTCGTCTTCGTCCTTGTCCCAGGCATCGACGATGTCTCCTCCAAGAAGGAAGTTCCCTCCGGTGACGATCGCACCACGACCGGAAATGTAGAGCGTTTCCGAACCCTGGGGGGGAAGCCTTACGGAATCGGCAATGAAGGTGATTCCCTGGAGTTTGAGGCAGTCCTTGCCGTTCTCCTTCGTCAGCCGGTTGGGAAGGTCGGCGTAGAAATCCTCGGCGGTGGAATAGTAGAACGTGGCTTTCTTTGCATACTGTTCGACCGAATAGAGGTTGGGAGGCGAGTTTTCCTGTATCGAGGGGTCATACGCATGGACTTCGGTATCGACCTCGCCATTGTTGTCTTTGGGAGATTTCAGGGTCCAGAGGTTGTAATCGTATTTGTTGAAGATGTCGTGTCGGTGCAGGTCAGGAAGGGGAACCGGAAGAATCAGGAAGGGAATTCCGGGGATGTAGATCTGGTTGCCTGCGGGGAAGGGCCCAAGAGGGTAGGAGATCATCCCAAAATGCCATTGCCTGTAGGCTTTCAGGACGAAACCCTCGACCTCGCGGGTGAGCGTTGGGAACAGGGCTCCGAACCCGAAAAAGTGGGTGACTGTTGCGCTGGGTGTCGGCCAGGGGATTGAAATCCAGCCGTCCGTGCCCATCATCGGCCATTCCCAGTTCGCGTAACGGTCGACGAGGCCGGAAATTCGATGGAGGGCGATGTCGGCAAAGGTGACTCCGAAACTGGTCGGAGGAATTATGTTCAGCCTGGTACTCGAAAGCAGTCCGCTGAGAAAATTCTTGACCGCTCCCGTGTCCTGGCCGCCCTCGGTGACGTTCTTCCCTTCGCTTCGGGCGATGGATGCATCTCCGGCGGAATCTCGGCTCTTGTTCAAGTCGGCTCCGGAACCTTCTCCCTTCCCCTGACCCGTTCCAGCGCCTTTGCAGGAATCGGGGACGGTGGTTCCGGTCGTTCCGGGGTACTTCGCCCAATCTGCCTTGAACGAGAGGCTCTTCTCGCTCGAAAGAGGGGTATACCAGCAACCCAGATCGATCATCAGGAGCCATTCCATTCCCCGGCCCATCTTCTTGAAAAGGCTGTCGTTCTTGTCGATGTTGGGAGAAGAGGGGTCTCCGATGAACCCGACATTGCATCTCATCTGGGAGGTTCCGTTGACGCGGACGAGGCCGGGGAACTCACGTTTTTCTTCCGCCCCGGCGGGTGGGCCATCCTTGATCGCCCCGTAACCCGCGAAATTGTTGATGAAGAGGTTTCCTCCGATATCGTCGAATGTGATCTTCTCGTCGGCGAGATTCGAGATGAAGAAGCTATAGAGGGAAGCAGGTGGCTCGACATCGGCGCACTTGAATTCCTTGCTCGCATTGATCGTCTTCGTGTGAACCTTTTTGTCGGGATAGGTGATCGTGGCCTTGGTATCGATTTTCAGATAACCGTATTTCTCAACAGCAACCTTCGAATCGATGTCGGAAGGGACGGTGACACCGCCGATCTTATCGGAGAGAGCAGGGAAGATATCTTTGTTCAAGGTGATCTTGTAAGGGTAGAAATTGGGGAAAAGCGTTGAAAGTAGGACATCCATTTCCGTGTATTGGGTGTACTGCTGGATTGCCGGGATGACTTTTTCCAGAAGGGAGATGACGTCGATCCGGTAGATTTCGAACCCCCCCACGCTTATGGGAATGGAAAATTCCAACCACTTCATTCCGGGTGGGAGCGCAAGCGTGAGGGCAACATATCCGTTGTTCTTGAGGAACTCGGTGACCGCGGAATGGCAATTCCAATGGATTTCCACTCCTGGAACCTTGTACTTGTCACCTTCGACGGATGGTCCCGGGCCTATGGAATACGCCCGTTCGATGGAAAGGTCGACGGTCACGTCGAACTGCGCTCCCGAACCTTTGCCGACCATGAAATCGACCAGGTCGGTCAATTCGGTCCCGTTGGCTCCCTCCAGGTCGGTCTTTTTCAGGGTGATCTTGGTGCCGGTGTCCCCAAGATCGAGGACAGGATTGTTGCCCAGTTCGGCCTTTCCCGGATTGGAGGCGGTTCCCTTGGTCAAGGGCCGGCGGATGCGGTTGGCCAGCGAATCGGGGATCTTCCATTGGTCGGAGGCATTGAGTTGACGGTTCAAAACGCCCAATGCCCGCTCGAGGGCGGCCTCAGCAAGGCAAAGGGTCTGGGCGTCCCGCTGGGAGAATTCTGTCTGATGCTTCTCCTCGATGGTGCCTTTCATGAAAAAAGTGGCCGTGGTGAAGATAACCGCAAGGATCGAAACGATGATGATGAAAACGTTTCCTCGGGTATTCATACGTGTCTCCCCCGTTCGGTCTATTTCTTGAAAACCTGGATCCCCGGCATCTTCCCCATCGTGGAATCCATGCCTTCGATCAGGGCTTCAGGGGTCACCTTTCCCGCCAACCCCCGTTCGCGGATGAACCTCTCGAGGACCGCCCTGGCTTCAGGGTTGGTCTTCACGTTCGAGATGAAACTGGAAGCTTCCGCCATAGCTCTCAAACCCTGTTCCGTGGTTTTTGCAAGTGTTCCGTCTGGAAGTTTGGATATGATATCGAGGAGGCGACGGAACTCCTTCTCGAAAAGCTCTTTGTTCCCCATTCTTTCGTAAATCGAGCAGAGCTTGGAACTGGCCGCGAATTTCAGGAAGACGTTGTCGGTGTCCTTCTCGGCAATCTTCTGGAGGAGGGGAATCGCTTCTTCCGTGCGGTCGTTGTTGAGAAGCATGTTTGCCTGGCGGAGTTCGGGGTCACGATCAGCCTCCAGATACATTTTTCCCTCGGGGGAAAGGCCCTGGATTTCGACCTTGGGAGGGGTTGATTGGGCGACCCTGAGAATGGCCGCCGACCATTCGTCCTGGGCTTTGGGGGCGACGAAAAGGTCCTTTGGAGGAGTCTTTTGTGCCTGGACTGATCTCTGCATGAAACTGAACCCTCCGCGCCCTTTTGCCAAACGATCTTTCGCGCCAGTGGAAGAAAAACTCTCATTCCCCTTGCGGGAGACCGAGAAAAGGAACAACGCAACGGGAATCAGGAAAAGAAAAACCCCAAGGACTAGAACCCGAATGTCACTTGGATCGATCTTTTCAAGAAAACGTTTTGGATCGGACGGTTTTGGTTGTGGGGTTGGTCCGGGGATAGGTCCTCCAATTTGTCTCCCCTCAAGTACGGAGTGAATTAAGGAGAGATCTACCCTCTCCTCTATACTCATTATAGCCATTTCCAGAAACCGATGCAACCGTCCTTGTCAGCCCATTCCAGCCATCAGGACTGGGATTTGGTGAGAAATCTTCCTAATAGGAAAAAGCAAAACCTGTCATAAAAAGTGGTCTTGAGTGGTCGATTTGGGCGGAACCGAAAGTGGGTTTTTCCCAAAAAGCTCAGTCCAAGCCAGTTTGAAGTTCTCGAAATCGGGAGTTGCTCCTGAAGAGCCACGAAATTTTGTACAGGAATCAGAAAAATGAAGGAAATGAGACAACGGGAAACTTCTTTGGCCAAATTTTGGATTCCTTCACGAAAAATCGGGCTTCAAAAATTCGGCTCTTTGGCTTATTTTCCCTGTTGTTAGCACTCAACACGATCGAGTGCTAACACCACGGGAAAGACCAATGGAGGAATCTGATGAAAATCACCCCAACCAGGAATCATGTCTTCGTAGAGCTGGATGAAGCCGAAACCCGGACCAAGGGAGGCGTCATTCTTCCGGAAACCGCGTCCAAGGAAAAGCCCCGGATGGGCAAAGTCGTTGCCGTCGGTCAGGGAGCCTTCGACAAGAAGGGAAAGCGTATCCCAATGCAGGTCAAGGTCGGCGACCGGGTGATTTTCGCGGAGTATGCGGGAAATGAGTATGAAAGTGAGGGCAAAAAAAGTCTGATCCTCACCGAGAACGAGATCCTCGCAGTTCAATAACAGAAAACAAATTTCCTTAAGGAGATGAAAATGGCAGCAAAACAGTTACAGTTCGGCGAAGAGGCCCGTCGGTCCCTCGAACGCGGCGTCGATATCGTCGCCAACGCGGTCCGGTCCACCCTCGGACCCAAGGGTTGTTATGCGGTTCTCGAGAAGAGCTACGGCAGCCCGACCGTCACCAATGACGGTGTCATGATCGCGAAGGAAATCGAAGTCGAAAATCGCTTCGAGAACATGGGCGCACAGCTTGTTCGGGAAGTCGCGAGCAAAACCAATGACATCGCCGGAGACGGAACAACCACCGCCACGGTCCTCGCCCAGGCAATCGTTCACGAGGGCTTCAAATACGCCACGGCCGGGGCCAGCCCCGTTTATCTGAAGCGCGGCATCGAGCGCGCGGTCAGGACCGTCGTCGAGGAGATCAAGAAGAACTCCAAGAAAGTCGATGACAACAAGGACAGCGTGGCGCAGGTTGCCACTATCTCCGCCCGTGACGTCGAGATCGGCAAAGTCATCGCCGAGGCGATGGACAAGGTGGGCAAGGACGGCGTCATCACCGTCGAGGAAGCCAAGGGCTTCGACACCACCCTCGAGTTCGTCGATGGAATGGAATTCGACAAAGGGTACGTC
The DNA here is from genome assembly GCA_964428355.1 of uncultured bacterium. Classification (GTDB taxonomy): domain Bacteria; phylum Muiribacteriota; class Ozemobacteria; order Ozemobacterales; family Ozemobacteraceae; genus CAYRYU01. Next base: position 1,202 of record CAYRYU010000042.1, on the reverse strand, counting down.
AGTCCATACATGGTGACCGACTCCGAGCGTATGGAAGCGGTTCTCGAGAATCCGTACATCCTCGTAACCGAGAGCAAGATCAACAATATCAAGGACATCCTCCCCATTCTCGAGAAGATCGTCCAGATCAAGAAGAGCCTCCTGATCATCGCCGAAGACGTCGAGGGCGAAGCCCTGGCGACCCTGGTTGTCAACAAGCTGCGCGGCACCTTCAACTGCGTCGCGGTCAAAGCCCCGGCTTTTGGCGATCGCCGGAAGGCAATGCTCGAGGATATCGCAATTCTCACCGCGGGCAAGAAGATTTCCGAGGAGATCGGTCTCAAGCTCGAGAACGCCACGATCGAGCACCTGGGCCAGGCCAAGAAGGTCATCATCACCAAGGAAAAGACCACCATCATCGAGGGCAACGGAAAGGCCAAGGACATCAAGGCCCGGATCGCCCAGATCAAGACCGAAATCGAGCAGTCCACCAGCTCCTATGACAAGGAAAAGCTTCAGGAGCGGTTGGCTAAGCTTTCCGGTGGAGTCGCCGTGATCAAGGTCGGAGCTGCCACCGAAACCGCGATGAAAGAGAAGAAAACCCGGGTCGAAGACGCACTGTCCGCAACCCGCGCGGCGGTTGAAGAGGGAGTCGTTGCGGGCGGAGGGATCGCCTTCCTGAACGCGCTCAACGCCATCGATCATCTGAAGGCCGAGGGTGATGAGAAGTTCGGGATCGACATCATCCGGAAAGCTCTCCGCGGACCCATCCACTTCATCCTTTCAAACGCAGGCCTAGAGCCCGCCATCATCATCGACAAGATCCGGGCCCACGGGAAAAACGGTTACGGATACGACGTTGCCAAGGGCGAATACTGCGACATGTTCCAGACCGGAATCATCGACCCCGCGAAGGTTACCCGCTCCGCTCTCCAGAACGCGTCTTCCATCGCTTCCATCCTTCTCACCACCGAAGTCCTCGTCGGTGAGGTTCCCGAGAAGAAGGGCGCTGCTCACGGCGGCGGCCGGATGGGTGGCATGGGCGGCATGGGCGGAATGGGCGGCATGGGCGGAATGGGTGGCATGGGTGGAATGGGTGGCATGGGCGGAATGATGTAAGCCCCCCCCCAGGAAAAATCAGCAACGAAATTCAAAAATCGACAGGAGGAAAAAAATGAACCTTACCCCGTTGAATGATCGCGTTATCGTGAAACCCAAGGAGA
>CAYRYU010000041.1:57645-59641 GCA_964428355.1 uncultured bacterium | reverse complement strand
TCCACCACCGGGGTTTTCACCCCCCGGTCCACCACCGGGGTTTTCACCCCCCGGTTCTCCTCCGGGGTTTCCCCCGCCCTGGCCTCCGGCATTCTGGTCATCGGCTTTGTCCATCTTTTCGAGCTCCGAAACCGCTTCATCGAACTTCCTCTTGGCGGTTTCGAGCTCGGATTTCTTCGCGGAGATATCCTTCTCCAGGCGGTCCCGCTTTCTGTCGTATCGTGAGTCGTTCAGGGCATACCAGAGCCGGGTCGCCTTGCTGAACTCTTCCTCGAGCTCCTTGACCTGTTCTTCGAGCTGGGGAATACGGGCATCCAGATCGTCACGTGTCCGATAAAGCTCCGCAAGCTTGGTTGCCCTTTCCTGGTTGGCCTCCGCCTTGGAAGCCGAAGCTTCCGACTTCTCCATCTCGGACCAGCTTTTCATGTTCTCTTCCCTGCGTTGGGAAGACATTTCGCTCTGGGCCTGTTTCGTCATCTCCGACATGGCCTTCAGCCGGTCGATGAGGAAGGTCGTTTTCTTCTTGACCTGGTCGTCTGGAGCGATCTGGACGACCTGTTCGTAATACTTGACCGCGTTCTCCATGTCGGAATAACAGACGGCATGAATGAACCCCAATCCTTCGAGGATCTTGATGTCTTTCGGTGAGGAGGCAAGCCGTGTTTCGTAGGAAGCCTTCAAAGCCGGGATCAGTCCCCCGTCGTCTTCCGAGAGGATCGACCGGTTCTTGCGGATCGCTTTCTCGTAGGAATCGACCGCTTCGTCTGTCTTTCCCGCTTTCTTCAGGTCGAGAGCCTCCTTGTAAAGCATCCGGGCTTCCTCCATGTCCTCCGCTTCTTCCGGGAATGCCGGAGATCCGAGCAGGAAGAGGCAGAAAGCGACCGAAAGCACCGGGAGCAGTTTCCAGGCGCGAATCTTCATGGATACGTCCTCCGACCGGGATATCGTTGATCTTGAAGATATCACAGGGCGTCCCTTCCCACAAGTTGCGCCCACCGGAGATGGACCGTGAGACAAGGGGAAAGCGGTTCCGGACTGGTGGCCGGAGGAATTGACAGGCCGGGGGACGGATGCTAGATTGGGTTCACCTTGAGGAATCAAGGAATATCGGAAAGGTTGGTCTTAATATGTCTGACAAACCCAAAATCCTCATTGCCGATTCCATGGATTCGCAAGCCGTGGAGAAACTGAAGTCTCAACCAAATCTGGAGGTCGTCTACAAGACCAAGATGACCCCCGAAGACCTGGTCAAAGAGATTCCCTCCTATCACGCCATTGTGATCCGTTCCGCCACGAAGGTCACCCGTCCGGTCATCGAGGCGGGAAAGAACCTCCGCCTCATCGCCAGGGCCGGTGTCGGCCTCGACAATGTCGACCAGGTGGCGGCGAAGGAGAAGAACATCAAGGTCCGGAACACCCCGGAGTGTACGACGATATCCGTCGCCGAACTCGCATTCGGCTTCATGCTCTCCCTGGCCCGGAAGATGGGAAGGGCGAACATATCGATGAAGAACGGGGAATGGGACAAGAAATCCTTCGAAGGATGCGAACTCTACGGGAAGACTCTGGGCCTGATAGGCGTGGGCAGGATCGGACAAGCCCTTGCCACCCGCGCACAGGCTTTTGGAATGAAGGTTATCGGGTTCGACAAGTTCGTGAAGACCGCTCCCCTGGGGTTCATCAACATGGTTCCCCTCGAGGAACTCCTTGCGAAGAGCGATTTCATCAGCCTTCACATTCCTTTCGTTAAGTCCGAAGGGCCAACGCTCGGAGAAGCGGAGTTCAAGAAGATGAAGAAGGGGACCTTCCTCATCAACTGTGCCCGCGGTGGGACCGTCAGCGAAAAAGCCCTCCTGGAAGCTCTGAACAGCGGGACCGTTGCGGCCGCCGGAATCGACGTCTGGGAAAAGGAACCCACCGAAAATCGCGATCTGATCAAGCACCAGAACGTGATCGCCCTTCCCCACCTCGGCGCATCCTCCGTGGAAGGGCAGGC
>CAYRYU010000041.1:37462-57545 GCA_964428355.1 uncultured bacterium | reverse complement strand
AGGGTGGGGGAATAGGTGAAACTTGACCAGCAAACCCTGAAGGACCTCGAGTTGTTCCAGACTTTCTCTGAAGGGGTCCCGCTTTTCCAACTCCTGGACAGGACCAAAACCCGGGACGGGCAGAGGAGATTCCACGAACGTCTGGAAAACCCCCCTCACGATCCGTCCGAAATCAAAGGCGAACAGGAGATCGTCCGGTTCTTCCTGGAAGCCCCGGTTCACGATTTCTTCCGAGTTTCCCAACAGGATCTGGACCGCTTCGAAAGGTACCTCGATTCGAACTTCCTGACCTTCCGGTTCGAACAGAGCCTTTTGGGAAGCCTGCAGTGCCGGTTCCTGGAGTTTTCGAATCCCACCTTCGCAAATTTCGCGAAGACCGGGGTTGGCGACGTTTTCCACCTGCTTTTGGAGGCATGCAGCGTTTTCTCGCTCATCGGAAGTTGGCCTTCCCCACCTCCCAAGATTCGCGGGTTCCTCGACCATTTCAGGGCACTCCGGGATTTCCTCGGCAACTCCGTCCTCGAGGGCGAACCCACTCCAAGAAGTTTCCCCTTTCCTGAACTCGTGAGGCTGGACCATCTCTTTCGGAAGGAGTTGAAGAGCAATCTCCGGATTCTCGGGGAAAACCTGGTCCAGCTCGACTGTTATGTTTCGATGGCCAAAGCCACTTGCGAGCTGGGGCTCCACCTCCCCGAAATTCTCGACGGGGAAAAGACCTCGATCAGGATTACCGGTGTCCGCCACCTATTCCTCGAACGGCCCCGGGCCAACTCCTTTCGGGCGGAGGAAGGGAGCCACCTTTTCTTTCTCACCGGTCCGAACATGGCCGGCAAAACCACATTCCTCAAATCCTGCGCCATCGCGATAGTAATGGCGCAAGCGGGAATGGGGGTCCCCGCGGAAAACATGTCCCTCACACCCTTTTCCCAGGTTTTCTGCAGCCTTTCGTCGATCGACGACATCCGGAATGGAGTCAGCAGCTTCTGCGCCGAAGTCCGCCGTGTGAAACACGTCTCCGGGCACTTCCGGCCCGGAGAGCGGGTGTTCGCGGTTTTCGACGAGCTCTTCAAGGGGACCAATGTGAAGGATGCGGTAGACTGCTCGAAAGAAGTCGTCGAGGGCTTCTCGAGGTTTCCCCGGCATGTCGTCCTTATCTCCTCGCATCTGCTCGAATTGGCCTCTCTGGTTGATGGGACGAAGGGAATCTCCTTCTGGTTCTTCAACGCGGACCTTGGAAAGAACAAGCTGGAGTTCGACTATGTCCTTCGACCCGGGGTCAACGAAAAGCGTTTCGGATTCCTGATCCTGGTCGAAGAGGGGGTTCGGGAGCTTCTTGCCCGACCCCTGGCAGGAACGCCTGACCCCGATGTAACATCATGAAAAGAACCTGGCGGATCCATGAACTGCCGATCGGAGGATTCCAATGAAATCCAGGCTTCACCTTTTGACAACGGAACCGGGCCTCAGGTCATTTCTCCCTTTGGCGCTCCTGGCGGCTTTTTCCGCAGCTCTTTTCACCCCGGCCGTTTCGGGGGGGGAAGCGGGGCAGGCGCCCGATATCCCTTCCCTTGATATGGAGTTCCTCCCGATCCGTCCTCTGAAGGAGGAGATCAACATTCTCAACCTGCTCAACGCCCTCGATCTTTCGCGGGAGCAGATGAAAAAGATATTGGGACTTGCAACCCGGGCCAGGGCTCTCCAGATGGGACATTTCGACGGTTCGGATCCGGTTTTGGGCCGGGGCCGGAAGGCCTTCGGGGATCTGCTACAGTATCTCCGCAAGGGGGAACCCGCTCCGCGAGACATCGAGCTCCAGGCGGAAGCGGCGGATGCCGAGCTGTCCCGCCGCAGGCGCCAGTATTTCGGCCGGTTGAATTCACTCGAGAAGGAAGCCGAGCAGGTCCTTTCGGAGGGTCAGCGCCGTCTGGTCGCGGGTTACCGGGAATGCCTGATTCCCGAAACCGATCTGAAGAACCCGGTCCGGGTGGGGCAAGCGCAAAGCGGAGTGATTTTCGGAGATCTCATCGACCAGGCATGCCGGCTCCCGGAGGAAGAAGCGGAAACGGGAACGAGGAAGATCGTCGAGGCTGTTTTCGGTTTCCTCGGAAAGAAGTTCAACCTTTCGGCACTCAATGTTGAAGCGGAAAAGGAAAGGATGCGTGGGGTGCTTCTGAAAGCCCGTGCTCTTTCCCCCTCCGACCGGGAACTCCGGAAAGCGGAATTGGCAGGCGAGCTCAAACCCAGGTTCATCGGCGACCTTCATCAGGAGGCGGACGTTTTCATGGGCAAGATCGCCAGGGTCGCGGGAGGGGTTGGCAAGATCGGAAAGCAGCTGTTATCCGCCCGCGTAATCCCGATTCTCGAGCTGAGACTCTCGAATCCGGAAGCGTTCAGCACCAAGCCCCCCGAGGATTCCGACGAAAAGCGGGCTCTGCTCTCGAATCTCAATTCGGCAGGAAAAGTCGCCCCCACGGTGGCTCAGATTTCCCAGTACCTCAAACTCGAAGGGAAAGAGCGGGAGACGTTCGAGCAGCGGCTGATCAAGTTCCAGAAGGAGGCACTGACCGTTCTGATGACACGGAATTCACAGGGTGTCTCTCCACTGGCCGTAATCCTCGCGGGAGGGCCCAGTCTGGCCGGAGAGGAGCCCGGGGCGTCTTTCTTCAACCTTCTACTGGACCCGATGCCGGGAAAGGAATGCAGCTACCAGGAGGAGCTGATCCGCCTGAAACTGGAGGCACTGAACGATCTGCGGGGAGTCATCGAAAAAGGGAAGTTCCTACGGTTCACCGGCTTGAACCTCGACATGATAGATATCAAGACGGGCTTTTCGGGTCCCCTCGGCTTGGGACGGGATCGGCAGTCCACCGCAGGGCAGGGGGGCGACTCGCCGTCTTTCCTGGCGGTATGCCGCACCCTCGGCCTGGATCCACGGAACTCCGAGCCTTTCCGGCAACTTCTCATCGCTCACCAGAAGAATCTCATCGGCTTGTTCAAGAATGGAGCGCCCGGAAACACCCCCCTCGAAAGCCTTGCCCGAATGGTTTCCGATCCCGGGGACATCACCCTCCGGGCCGCGTTCTTCCAGTCACTCCAGGAGAAGGTTGCTTCGGAAAGCTCGACCTACCTCGAAAAGATCATGGAGGCCGACCGGGTTACCCTGGAAGGGATCCAGGGGCTGCTCCCGCCTGAGGTTTTCGACCGGTTCCGGGCACTCAACCTTGATCTGATGAAGATCCAGGCCGGTTTCAACGCGCTCGCCAACATCGAGTATTCCCTCGACGACCTGGAGTACCAGGAGAAAAAGGATTCGGTGAGGAACCGTTTCGGAATTGGGGCCCGCGCGTCACTCGAAGAGATTTTCAGCGCACTCAACCTTCACGATTCCGTCCTCCAGGGAAAGTTCCGGGGAATCATCCAGTCCTGTCAAAAGGACGCCTTCAACCTGCTTTCCCAACCGGGGGAAGACGGAAAGGTTCCGGTCGATCAGCTGGCCACCCTTGCCAAGAACCCCAAGGGGCGGGGAACCTTCTTCCTTTCGCTGATGAAGAAGGTGAAGGGGTCCTCCGAAACCTTCATCCAGGGGATCGAAAGCGTGAAGAAAAAGGTCAACCTGGAGCTTGAAAAGATCCTCGGAAAGAATGAGTTTCACCTGTTCCGTTCCTTCAACCTCGAGATCCTGGATATCGATTCCGGATACAACCCTGGTTTCGAACTGATGAAACGGCGCGTCAAAGGCTGGTTCTGACCGAGCCTTCCCCGGGCATCTTCCGGCCATTTCCCTGCAGGCTTCCGAGCACGGAGTGATTCTTACCGATTAAGACCGGGTTGGGAACCTGCCGATAGATGACCTGGGAAAGATTGTTCCCGAAAAAGTTTCGTCTTTTCCCGAAGGAGGCTCCCCGTGGATCTTTCTTTCAAGAAGGTCGGAAAATTCTCCGCGTTCGTCCTCGCTTTCGCATGTTCCGTTCTCATAACAGGTTGCGGAGGTGGGGGAGGCGGCACGGGCGGGAACTCCCCGGTCAATCCATATTCCCCCCCGAGCGTGATGGGGAACTTCGTGATCGATGGATATGTCAGCCAGACGAAGATCCCGGGGTCAGTGAGGGGGAACATCGCGGCTTCCCTCGCCCAACCCTTGAAAAACGCGGGAGTTACGGTGAAGTTCATCGACGAGTTCGGGACTGAACGGGATTTGCAGTCGGGAGCGACCGACGACAAGGGATACTACCAGATTTCCTTCTCCACGGTCCGCACGACCATGAAGAACCTGATCATCAGGGCGCTCCTTCCAGATGGAACCATCCAGGAATGCGTGGTTCCCAAGTTGAAGGACGGGCTCGTGACCCGGGCACCAACCATCGACCCCACGACGGCCATCCAGAGCCGGCTTCTCCGGAAAGCGGCCGAGAAAATGAAACACCAGGATTTCAACGTCGGGGAGGTCCTGGCAGTGGTTTCCCAGGACATTCTCGAAAAGCTCGGACAGGATTCGGCGAAACTCGGGGACGTCGTCACGCGGTTCATCGCCCAGACCGAAGTGAAGAACCTGGAGTTCGGGGAAGCGGCTTCGACGCTGAAGGAGTTCGCTTTTGAGCTCCAGCAAAGGATCAACGAGGCCGTGGAGCGCGGCGATGTCTCCCGTGAGGAAGCCTGGACGGTTTTCCAGAACGAGATGAACGAGAAAGCCCGGGCTCTGGGGATTTCCAGGGAAAAACTCCAGGTCGTGGAAGATTTCAACACCATCTACATCGTCTCCCCTATCATCGAAGATGGAGGCCCCAACTCTCCCGGCGGGGAATTTGAGAATCTGACCCTCGAAAGGTTGCGTTCCAGGAAAATCCAGCTGCTCGAGATGATGGACAACGCGATGAAGATCCTGGTCAAGGAAAAGGCGGGAACCGATTTTGCCGATTTCTTCGTTCTCACAGGAAAGATCCGGGATTCCCTCGCTCTTGCCCGGACCATTGGAGAAATCCGCGATTTCTTCAAGAACAACGGAAGCACGATGCTGGCGATGAACGATGCTTTCGCAAGGGCCCTCCTGGAAGTGAAGTTCACCCCGAATCTCGTTTCCAAGGTCATGGGACTCGAAATCCAACCCATCGGGATTGGTTTCTCCTCGACCGGCACTTCAAAGGGAACCGAGGTCATGACCCAGACGGCGACCGACGTGAACTCCAGGGGGACATTCACAACCACCCAAACGGGAACCACGGTCTCCCCCGATGGAACCACGGTTTCGCTGGACTACCCCATGGGCGATCCTGCGGGGATTGCCCTGGGATACGTGAACAACCAGGAAGCGCGGATTTCGGACCTCCTGACCAGGGTCCAGAAGGTGGCAATCGAAGCGGGTCTTTCCATCGGTTATGAGGAAGCGAAGGCGATCGCCATCATCCTTTGGTCCCGGGCACAGGAAAACCTCGATGTTCCCGACGATTCGACGACCATCCCCGCGGACCCCCAGAACCCGTGCGAAACCACGATGTTCGGGAAGGTGGAGTCCCTGGAAAAATTCCAGACGCTTCCGGAATCGGATCTCGAGTTCACTCACGCTCTGAAAACCCGTGTTTGCTGCACCAGAACTATGGTCCTGGGAGAAAACCCTTCCGACGTCACCGATTTCTTCGAGACGGTCGCCTGGCTCGCGCAAGCTGGATCATTCCCCCTGGAGAAGGTCGACGCGGCGGGAAATGTAACGAAAACCCAGACCACGCTCGAAGAACTGGGGAAAGGCGGGTACGATTTCCTCGAAGTCGAGGGGATCATCGTGCAATCATCCTGGATCTGCCGGACCGACCCTTCAACCCCGGCCTCCCCGGTGCCGGTGTCCGTTACGGAAGGTTCCGCTTCGGAAGGGAATTCAGAAAACATTACCTCTGCGGGGGCTCCCCGATGCATTTCGAATCCCGCCTACCTGCTCGTGAAGCGCGTGCGGATCCAAAAATCTCCCGAGCCCCTTCCACTTCCTCCGCTCGAGTTCACCTCTGCGAAGGGCCGGGTCGTTTTCGCGAATGTTAAGGGGGAAACGATTCCGGGATTATATTTCTTTACCACCGCCGTTGATTCCAGGCTTGACAACGCCATCCTCAAAGCGAAAGAATATGATCTGGACAGCCCCACCCGGGTCCGGTTCGAGGAATGGGTGGACAAGGACGTGGTTCTATCGGGAATTCTCTTTCCCGAATTCGAAGGTGTGAAAACGATTCAGGTCACCGAAATTCGGGCAGCCGACGAGGTCAAGACAGTTGAAGCCCACTGAAAAGACCGGAGCGCCAGGAGGAATGCCAACCGGGGCGAAGAATCCAGCTCCGGCACCGACTACGGAAGCCGGCAAGGAAACGAAACCCCGCCCGACGGCTGGAAAGGTCGGCGTTTCGCCGAAACCTCCCGCCAATCTCAATGAGCTCGGACGGCAGCTTCTCGACGACCGGATGAAGACTTTTTTTCGCGAACTCACCAGGGTCCGGACGGAATGGAGCCCCGACTCGATACACGATCTCCGGGTGGGGTGCCGACGGCTTCGCAGCTGCCTGCGCGCGTTCCGGAAGTTCCTCGAACCCGCTCCCGCCAGTGTGGTGGAGAAGTGTTTGAAGGAGTTCATGCAGGCCTTCAATGACCTGAGGGACGTCGATGTCCAGCTCGAACTCCTGGACGGTCTGAACCCCCCGAAGAAAAAAGGCCTTCTTTTCGCATTCGGGCAGATCCGTGAGGAGTTGCAAGCGAGGAAGCATGAGCTCGACAAGCGACTTCAGGCATACGTAGCCGGAAAAACCGAAATCGAGAGCATTCCCTGGCCGGACCTGGTCGATGCGACGACAGGCCTGCCCTGCTCCCAGGCCCCCGCACTGGTTCTTGTCCCCGAGATCGCAGAGGCGGATCGCAGGTACCGCCTTCTGACCTGGGAACTACCGGTACAGGAAATCCCTCTCCTTCATTCGCTGCGGATACAGATCAAGCGCGTGCGGTACGGTTTCGAACTCTTCCGGCCGATCCTCGGAAAGCCTGTTGAAAGCCTGTTGTCCCGGTTCAAGCTTTTCCAGGACCTCCTCGGCTGGATCCACGATCTCGATGCTTTCGCAGAACGGGTGAAACGCCTCATCAAACGGACCCAGAAGCGAAAGTTCCAGGAATTCCGCGAAGCGATCGAAAACCTCCCCTGGCCCGTCATCCCAAGGTTTCCGGCCGACCGCGGCCTCCGTGGAGATGCCAGGGAGTTCACCGCCATGGGAATCACGCTGCTGAAACAGGTCGCTTCCCGTCGCAGGAAGCTTCTGGCGCGGGCCAGAAGAGCTCTTCTCCGGATGGAAAAGCTCCAATGGACCACGACCCTCCCGGAATGGTTGAACACTGGAAAGATCCCCAGAAACTGGAAGGAGGAGCTACGGCATGATTTCAAATGACCGCATCCAGTTGGACGGTCTCCCCAGACTTCCCCCCCAATTCTCGATCGATGCAGCCCGTAAACTGGTCAAAGAGATCGCCCCCATTGTGGAGTCCCATGGATGCCATGTGGCCCGCCTTTCCCTTGCCCTTTTCGACCGGCTTTCACCCCTTCACGGTCTTGGAACCGAAGCCCGCCTCGAGATCTGTTGCGCCGCGATCCTTCATGACATCGGAATCTCGGTTGCGGAGGATGGGCACAACAAGCACAGCCGCGATCTCATCCTGGAACGCTTCTGGGTCGTCGACTCCCTCGCCCGCCGTCGGATAGCCATGATAGCCCGTTACCACCGAAAGAGCCTTCCCCTGGAAGACCACAAGTTCTTCGACGAGATGGATCGTCCCGATCGGGAAAAAGTCTGGGCCGGGCTTTCAATACTGAGGATCGCCGATGGCCTTGACCGGACCCACCGGGCGCTGGCCCATGATGTCACGGTCGAAATCGGATCCAGGAGCCTCCAGGTTGGCGTAAGGTTCTGGATGGAAGGCGACCTGGAGATTGCCGCCGCCGAAAAAAAGGCTGACGGTTTGTTCCGCCTTTATGACAAAAGGGTGGTTTTCCTCCCTTTTGACGTGGGTTGGCCCCTGAGCCTGACCGCATGAAAGGGCACTGAATGGGAGCCGGGGAGAAAGCCGAAGGAAAAACCACCTGGGTCAACCTCAGGGGTGTGGTTTACATAATACTGGGAATTGTAGTTACGACGATCTCCCAGGCCTACTTCCTTGTCCCCAACAAGATCGTGCCCAGCGGCCTCGTAGGGCTGGGAACGGTGATGTTCCACAAGTTCGCGATCCCGATCGGCCTCTTCACGATTGCCGGAAACGTGCTTCTACTGGTCCTCCAGGGGAAGTACATCGGGTGGAAGACGGTCGGCAAAACCGTTGCGGCGATCCTGGTCCAGGGAGCCTGCCTGGACCTTCTCACCAGCTACTACAAGGTGGAAGGGTTCTCGACCAAGGACAACATGATCGCCTCGATCTATGGAGGCATCCTGACCGGGCTCGGGATCAGTTTCATCTTCAAGGGAGGAGGGACCCTGGGCGGAACGGACATTCTTGCCCAGCTTCTTTTCAAGTTCAAGCATGTTCCCATGGCAACTACATTCCTATGGAGCGACGTCTTTGTCCTCGGGATCGCGGCCTGGGCATACGGTCCCAACCTTGCCCTCTATGCCCTCGTGAAATCCTACATCGTCAGCCAGACCGTGAACGGGTTCATGGAAGGGGCTTCGATCGACCGGCAGGTCATGATCGTCTCCCGCCAGTCCGAAACCATCGCATGGGGTATCATCGAGGAACTGCACCGGGGGGTGACCTATCTTGCGGGGCGGGGGGCCTATACCAACAAAACGGTGGACGTTCTTCTGACCGTGGTCCGGCGGCGGGAGGTTCCTCGCCTGGAGGAAATCGTCTACGGAATCGATTCCCAGGCATTCATCATCATCTCCGATGCCCGCCGGGTCCTAGGCAAAGGGTTCGAGGATCTGGAAGAGGTCGTCAAGCCTCCCCAATGACCCGGGATCCGCCGCTTTCTTTTTCTTGCCGCTGACGGTTTTTCAAGCCGTTGACGGAGCGATGGGAAAACCTACTTCAAGAGCCACTCCACGGCAGTTTCGAAGTTCTGCTCGTTCGCCACTTCGTGACCTCCCTGGAAGGAAATGAAATTCGTCTGGATCCTGGCTGATTTCATTACACTTTCCTCCCGGTTCAGGATTTCGGGCCTGACTATCGGATCGAGCTTTCCGCTCAGGATGGCGACTTTCTTGACCCGGAGCTTTTCGAGCTCCGCGGGATCGAGAAGACTGGGGTGCATCGTTCCACAATTGGAGATGATCCCGGAAAAGACCCCGGGGTTCAGGAAGCACATGTTGAAAGCCCCCTGGACACCCTCCGAAAATCCGCAGATGAACATCCGGCCAGAGTCGATGGGGTACTTTTCCTGCAAATCCTTCAGCGATGCCAGGATGCAGGAAATGTAAGTGGTATGCGGCATATCGGTCTTGAAATTGTAGGTCCCCGCCCAGATGATCTCCTTCTTCTTGCAGATCCCGCGCAAGCTCTGAAGGAAAATCTTCGGGTCGCCACCGGGGGCGAGGAAGAAGAACAGTGGATACCTGCGGTCGGGGCTGATTTCAGGGGGTTCCAGGACTTCGTAGGACGTGTTGTATGAGACCTCGACCATTTTGTTGGTGACTTCCTGCCTGGCTGCGGGAGCGTCGCCGCATCCGGAACAGAACAGGAAACCCGAAAACGAAATGATCACCCCGAGAACCGCCCCCAAAAGGCTGGGGGGAAAAATGGACCGATTCCCCATGGCAGCTCCTTCCGCGATTTTCCCCGGCATCTTCTCGAGGAAGTGCGAGGTGCCGGGGGCGCCAGATATCGATATTCGCCAGGATGGCGAAGCTTTCGGGGCCAATTCTACTCCCTCACCGAAATCCTGACAAGGAGCCCGGATTTCCGCGCAACGTCGATTTCCAGGCACCGTCACGGAGGTTCTGGTATCATGGTGGTCGATGGAAATTTCGCCGTGAGGAGGGAAGGAATGAAAGCATTGTTCCTGACGAATGAATACCCACCCAACGTCTACGGTGGCGCGGGAGTGCACGTCGAATACCTTACCCGGGAACTGGCCCGGCTCGTGGATGTCGAAGTCAGGTGCTACGGTGACCAGGATATGCAGTCAGGGCGCCTGAAAGCGAAGGGATTCCAGCCGAGGCAGGAGTATTCCTCCGTTCCCAAGGAACTGAAATCGGTCTTCACGACCCTCGACCGGGCTCTTTCCTTCGTTTCCGGCGGGGTGGACGCCAATCTCGTCCATTGCCATACCTGGTACACACACATGGCCGGGATCTGGGCCAAACTCAACTACCATATCCCCCTGGTCTTGACGATCCATTCGCTCGAGCCGCTTCGCCCCTGGAAGAGAGAGCAGCTGGGCCACGGATACGATTTTTCCTGCTGGGTCGAGAAAACCGCCATCGAGATGGCAGATGGCATCGTGGCCGTAAGCAAGGGGACCAAGCTGGATGTTTTGAAGCATTTCAAGGTCGATCCCGAAAAGATCCGTATCATCCATAACGGGATCGACACCGACGAGTTCCGGAAAACCACCTCGACCGATCTGATCAAGCGCTTCGGAATCGATCTCTCCAACCCCTATGTCCTGTTCGTCGGACGGATAACTCGCCAGAAGGGGATAATCCACCTGGTCAACGCCATCCAGTATCTCGATCCCAAGATCCAGGTCGTACTCTGCGCCGGAACCCCCGACACTCCCCAGATCGGTGAGGAGATGGAAGCCGGAGTGAAAAAGGTCTGGGAAAACCGCAAGAATGTGATCTGGGTCCGCGAAATGCTGGACAAGAAAAGCCTGATCGAAATGTACTCGAATGCCGCGGTTTTCTGTTGCCCATCGATCTACGAGCCTTTCGGGATCATCAACCTCGAAGCCATGGCATGCGAGGTTCCCGTAGTCGCCAGCGCGGTGGGTGGAATTCCCGAGGTCGTGGTGAACGGGGAAACCGGATTTCTCATCGAGTTCCAGCAGATGAGGGAAAGCCCATTCGAGCCTGTCCAGCCACCTGTCTTCGCAAAGGGACTCGCCGACAAGATCAACCTCCTGATGGCCGATCCCGGGATGAGGGCAAACATGGGGGCGAAGGGACGGAAACGGGTCGAAAACCAGTTCAGCTGGAAGATCATCGCGAAACAGACCATCGATCTTTATCATGAACTCCTCGAGGGGAAGAGAAATGGAAACCACACGCGCCGCTAAGAGAATTTTCATAGAGAACGTCCTGCCCGCCGTCGACGACGGTCGTTTTCCGATAAAGAGGGAAATCGGCGATCAGGTAAGAGTCTCCGCCGACGTTTTCCGGGATGGCCACGACAAGATAGTCGTCCGCCTGCTTCACAGACAAAGCGCCCGAAAGGATTGGCAACGCTCGGAGATGAGGTGCGTCAACCCCGGCCTCGACCTCTGGGAAGGGGAATTCACCGTCACGGAACTGGGTTTCCACGAGTTCGTGGTTGAGGCCTACCTCGATCATTATGCATCATGGGCGGCGGACACCCGGAAAAAAATCGATGCCGGAGTGGAAGTCTCCTCCGAACTCGACGAAGGGGTCGAGATCGCGAAAAGGTTCCTCCAATGGATCCCCAAGTCGGAGGGCAAGAAACTCCGCGACCTTTTGAAACCCGCCCAGATACTTAAACAGACCGGAGCAAGGGCGGGGGTTCTCATGGCCCCCGAAGTATTGGAGCTGCTTTCACGGTTTCCGGATCCCGAAACCAGGGTTGTGTCCGACCGGGAATACCCCGTCTGGGTCGACCGGGTAAAAGCCCGTTTCGCCGCATGGTATGAATGCTTTCCCCGCTGCTGCGGGACGAACCCCAAGAAAACCGGGACCTTCCGCGATGTCGAGAAAAGGCTCCCCGAAATCCATGCCATGGGGTTCGACGTCTTGTACTTCCCTCCGATCCACCCGATCGGGTTGACGAAGCGGAAGGGGCCGAACAACAGTCTTGTCGCCGGGCCGGACGACCCCGGCTGCCCATATTCCATCGGAGGGGAGGCGGGGGGACACGATGCCATCGAGCCAGGCCTGGGAACATTCGACGATTTCGCGCGGCTGGTGAAAAAGTGCGGGGAACACGGGATGGAAATAGCACTCGATTTCGCGATCAACTGCTCCCCGGACCACCCCTACCTGAAGGACCATCCCGACTGGTTCAGCGTGCGGCCCGACGGGACTATCAAGTTCGCCGAGAACCCCCCCAAGAAGTATGAGGACATCTATCCCCTGAACTTCGATTCCCCCAAGGCCCAGGAAATCTGGGACGAGATGAAAAGGGTGATCCTTTTCTGGGCGGAAAAGGGGGTCAGGATCTTCAGGGTCGACAACCCCCACACCAAACCTTTCCTGTTCTGGGAGTATCTCATCCGGGGCGTTCAGGCCAAGTACCCCGACACCATTTTCCTTGCAGAGGCTTTCACGAGGCCCAAGGTCATGAAGGCCCTGGCCAAGGTCGGTTTCACGCAGTCCTATACTTATTTTACCTGGAGGAACTTCAAGCGCGAGCTCGTGGAGTATTTCACCGAGCTGACAAAGCCTCCCGTCTCCGACTTCATGAGGGCAAACCTGTTCGCGAACACCCCCGACATCTTCCCGACCTTTCTGCAGCGGGGCGGAAAACCCGCATACGGTATCCGGGCGGTTCTCGCGGCCACTCTTTCCCCCTGTTACGGAATATTCCAGGGTTTCGAACTTTGTGAGGGGGAGCCGATCCCGGGCAAGGAGGAGTATCTCGACTCGGACAAATATGAAATCCGTGTCAGAGACTGGAACAAGCCCGGGAACATCAAATCCCTGATCACCACCCTGAACCGGATTCGAAGGGAGAATCCAGCTCTTCAGGAGTTCGACAACCTGAGCTTCCTGAAAGCCGAAAACGAGCACATCATCTTCTTCCGGAAATCCCTCGGAAACAACCATGTACTGGTGGCGGTGAACCTCGATCCCTTCCAGAAGCAACATACCTTCGTCTACGTTCCCCTCGAAATCTTCGGTATCAAACCCGACGAAACGTACCAGGTCCATGATCTTCTCACGGACAAGCGCTACCTCTGGAAGGGCGAAAAGAACTATGTCGAGCTCGATCCCGCCGTCGAGGTGGCCAATGTTTTCGCGATCAGGAGATGGCTTCACCGTGAGCAGGACTTCGACTACTTCAAATAACCGGCGGATCCCGGTTCCGATTGCGGGACAAGGTGGCCGGTTATCCGGAGATTTCCCGGGATTGGCCGGAATCCGATTTTTTTGGAGGGCTGAGTGAAAAGAATTTCCATCCAGGTCCTTTTTCTTCTTTCGTTCGCGGTTTCCGCGATTCCCCTTTTGGCCGCCGACCCTGAAGACCTTCCCCTAGATCAACGGGATCTGAGAAAGATCATGCAGGGTTCACCGTCCCCCAAGGTCGACGAGTTCATAAATGAGATCCAGAAGGAGTTCCAGGAAGCCCTTGGGCAACCGAAAGACCCGGAAACTGGAGCCCGCGAGGGGAAGGCCCATTTCGAGAAGTTGTTCCCGAAATACTTCCCCAAGTACCAGGAGCTTCGGAAATCGTTGACCGAGGTCACCGAGAGGTTCAAGCTCGATTTCTTCTTCCTGAACATCACCATGCTCCTGGAAAAGGAGGACCAGATTGCGGAGATCACCGGCCACTGGAAGGGATTTGGACTCGGAATCATGACCCTGGCCGCCGCGAGCCAGATGGTCGAGTTCCAGAAGGGAATCGGGAGCGTTCCAAAGCTTCCCGGGGTCGTCGAAAAGATCCTGGGGGAGGTCGCCAAATCGGAAGACAAGCAGATGGCCGCCGAAGCAAAAAGGCTCACCGATCCATTCTTCCTGAACCCGGTCGGAAAACCCTTCCCCGCCTTCCCGCCCGACCTCACCACCCTTGACGGGAAACCGCTTTCCCTCGACCGTTTCAAGGGGAAGATCCTTCTGGTCGATTTCTGGGCGACCTGGTGCGGACCCTGCAAGCGGGCAATGCCCGAAGTCGTGAAAGCCTTCAAGGCCTACAACGAAAAGGGCTTTGAAGTCCTTGGAATCTCCCTGGACCAGGAAAAATCCGAACTGGAGAAATACACCAAGGAGAACGGGATGATCTGGCCGCAGTTTTTCGACGGAAAGGGCTGGGAGAACCAGGTAAGCCGGCACTACGGGGTAATGAGCATTCCCGCGATGTACCTGATCGGCAAAGACGGGGCGGTTATCGCCGGCCCCGATGAAGTCCGCCGGAAACCCCTCGACCAGAGACTGGAAGAGCTTCTGGGGAAATAGCCCCCCCCCTCGAGACCTTTTTCTTTTTCAGAGGGAAAAACAAATCCCTGGAAGGGGGATAACCCGCTTCCAGGGATTTGTTGGGATCAGAGGATCAGAAGTGGCCGAACTTGTTTGGAAGCGCTATCGCTTTGACCTGATGGAAGGGGATCAGAATCGTCTGGCCCTTGACGTCGACCTTGATGAGAGGGAAGCTCGCTGAACGGTCGGCGTATTTCACCGCGCAGACGTAATCCACATCGCCAGTGGTGGTGATTTTGACCAGGTTCCCGCTGCTGATGAGATCTTCCAGGGTCTGCTCGAAGGATTTGACATCGAGCCCTTCGTTCACCGAACGGAACTTCCGGGTCAGTTCCTTCATCAGCTGCATCAGGACCTTGATGCAGAACTTGGGATTCTCCTCGGCGATCTTCTCGAACTCCTCGAAACTGAATCGGCCGATCGCGGTTTTTCCCAATGTCTTCGCGCTGGCCGAACGTTCCAGCTTGTCGACGAAGGCGACCTCGCCGAAGATGTCGTTCTCGTCGAGGATCGTGAGGACCGAGATCTTTTCACCCTCCGATTTGAAAATCTTGACCCGGCCGGCAAGGATCAGATAGAGAGCGGTCGATGGGATCTTCTCATCGATGACAACCTCGCCATCCTCGTACTCCTTCTCCTCGATATGTTGGGAGAGTACTTCGAGCTCTTCGATCGAAAAATCCTTGAAGATGTTGAAATCCTTTAGTTTCTCTTTCCAGACCATCATGGCGATCTTCTCCTTATGGGGGGTCCAGGTTCACCGGACCCATTTTAACCTCAAACTCCGTCGAAATGCTACATGAAACTGGAAACCCGACCATCTTGCCGGTTTCCCTCCTCTGCAAATCAAGGTCACTTCGCTCCCGGGACCGTCGATTCGTTGGGAGGCTGACCCGTCGGCCCCTGGTCATCCCCTTCCGACAGGCCCTCGAGAAAGTCCCCCAGACGGTTGTGAATGTCGATGGCCTTTTCCAGGTCATCGGCTTCGACCGCTTTCACCAGATCAGCGGTGAGGGTCTTGAACTCTTCGATGTCCATCTCAACGGTGACTTCCGCCTCGAAGTTCAGGGCCGAGATCCCTTTGAAATTCGCCTTGGTGAACGTCCTGACCTTGGCTGAAGCGGTCGCGGTGTCGGAGGCGACTTCATCCCTGAGGATGAGGATCGGATCTTCCCCCGAGATTTTTGCGAACCCCTCGAAACGCGTGTCGTCCTTGAGGACCACCTGCATCTGAAGCTTGTCGTCAGAGCCCAGGTTCATGGTTTCCACCCGGTCGATGGATTCGTAATCGATGACCCGGGGGACGGTGGCCTGGCCTTCAAGAAGGCTCAGCCCGTCGGGTTCGCAGATGGAACCTCCGATGAGTGCCCCATCGATCAGGGGCGAACCGGAACCGAGCTGGTAGGAAACCGGGACCTCGACCTGGGCCAGGGCTGCAGAAGCGCAAAGACACATCAGTACAAGGGCAAACCGGAATCTGGACATCATTATCCTCCCTTTGGGATGCTGCGATGAATAGGTTTTTGGGCGCGATTATGGTAAACTATAACCCGAATCGCGGGCAACAAAAAACCGTCGTGGAAGGATGAAAACATGCTCCGAAGATCGGCCCCCTCCGCCGTCCCCCTGTGCCTGTTTTTCCTGGTATCAGTCTCTTTTTCCCTCCAGGCTCTCGTCGTTTCAAATCCGAACGAGATCGAAGTGCGCGGGCTCGTCAGCTTCGGCGAGGACGGGGCCGCGTGGCTGCGGTGGGGTTCCAGGGATATTCTTGTGACCCCGGGGTACATGATCGGAAAGGACCTCAGGGTCACCGCGGTCAGGCATGACAGCGTTATCCTCTACCGCCCCCCCCTCCGGACATATTTCGCCCTGTCACCCCGAACCTACGATCTTCCTCCAAAGGACAGAACGACGGTCATCTGGTGCGCTCCGACTCCGATCTGGGCCGTTTTCCGGATGATCGCCCTGGCGTATCGGAAAGACTACATCTGCCATTACGGTTCGACCGCGGAAGTAGCTCCCAAGCGGCACATTTTCGACATGAACGACATGCTCGAAAAGGCTTCGCGGCCCCACAACCGCTTCCACGGGCGCGAAGGGGTGATCTACGGAGCTCCGGTTCACGTCGATGGAGAGGGGTGGAAGAAATACCTTGCCCGCGTGAAACGTTTCGGAACGAGGCTCCTGATCGAATGGTTCCCCGTCCTCCGGGAAAAGACGACCCTTATCAGCGACGGCCAGGACCTTGGAAACGTTCTTCAGAACATCTCTTGGAAGACCCACATCCCCATCCGTTGGACCGCTCCGGTGAAGATTCCCCTCTACTGCTCCTTCAAGGAAAGGTCCTGGTCTTTCATCCTCCAGCACATCGTCCTGTTCAACGGTCTCGGGATCGCGCCCTCGAGAGAGGGGCTGACGATCACGGCCAATCCGGAGTTTTGAGATGATCGGGGCGGGAAACGCGGCAATCGGATCCCGGTCGAAAGGGCTCGCGGGGGCATTGTTCCTCGTCCTGGTTCTTCTCCCTTTGGTCATCGGGGCAGGACCATCCCGCGTTCGGCTCAAGGTTTCCTTCCAATGGGAAGGCACCGACAGCGGTTATCACGGAAGACCCTCCTATTTCCTGATCCGGAACGATCTCGAGCTTGACTCGTTCTGGCGTTCCCATGAACCTGGCGGCTTCATGCCGCATATCGATTTTTCCAAGAACATGATCTTCGTCTGGACTCCGGGAAAAACGATGAAGGAGTTCCGGCCCACGAAGGTGGTCAGGTTCGTTTTCGAAAAGGGCAGGTACAACCTGCTTCTCCAGATCGAAAGGATCGATCCCGGCGGATTCTGGCGGAATCCCTACCTAATAGCCATCCTCGAGAAGGTCGAGAAAGCCGATATCAGGGTTTTCCGGGTCGGCGACCGGATCCGCGGGGAGCCGCCTGTGATGCCGCTTTTTACGATCTGGGATATGGAAGGAGAGCTGAAGCCCCCTGTCATCGCCGCCGTCGTTAAGAGAGCGCCTCCCGCGAAGCCCGAAGTCCAGGCTGCCCCCGAACCCGCGGTAGCCCCCGCAACGAAACCGGTCGCAACCGCCGCCGCGGCCAAATCCGAGCCGAAACCCACCGCAGATGCTCAGAAGCCGCCTGTCACCGCCGCGACCTCGGGGTCTTCCGGGGGAGCGAAACCTCCCACTTCTGGATCGGGAAGCTCAGGGGCAGCCGCGAACTCCCCCGCCGGTTCGGGAGGTTCCGGCCAGGCGGCGGCCGCCGGGGGAAAGGCGAGCGGTACCTCCGACCCCTTCGGGGACGCTTTCAACCTCGACTTCTGATCGCATGATCCACGCCTACACCGGGGATGGCAAGGGGAAATCCACCGCCGCGCTTGGACTCCTGATACGGGCTTTTGGAGCTGGTTTTCGGGTTTTCCTTCTTTGTTTCGACAAGGGAAGCAGCACCTACAGGCATCACGAGCTCGCCGTTCTCGAGCGGCTCGGCATTCCCTTCCTCGTTACGGGCATGGAAAGAATGAGCCCGGATGGGACGTTCCGTTTTGGATCGGGGGAAACCGACCGACGCGAAGCCGAGCGTGGAATCGAGGAGGCCAGGAAGGCCATCCTTTCGGGGAGTTTCGATCTCATCGTCCTGGACGAGATCCTTTCCGCGGCATCTTGCGACCTCATTGGCCCGGATCGCATCCTGGAGCTGCTTTCCGAGGTTCCGAAAGACCTCGAAGTCGTTCTGACCGGCCGCAACCGTCACGGACAACTGCTGGAAAAGGCGGACCTCGTCTCGGAAATCCGCAAGGTCCGACATTACTTCGATCGAGGGGTCAAGGCCAGGGCCGGAATCGAATTCTGAATCTTCTGGAGGTCGAGTGCATGGAAGAGGCTTTCATCGTCCGCTCCACCGGTTCGGGGGATGAAGATTGGATTCGAGCCATGATCAAAGAAAGATGGGGCGCGGAAATCGTCGTGGCCCACGGGAGAATCTTCCATCCCGCCCGCCTTCCCGCGTTCACGGTCGAAGACCGCGGGGGAAAAACACTCGGCCTGGCGACCTACGAGATCCGCGGTCTCGAATGCGAGCTCGTTACCCTCGACAGCCTGGCGGAAGACAGGGGAGTTGGAACCGCCCTCCTGAAAGCCGTGATTGCCCGGGCCAGGGAATCAGCCTGCCGTCGGTTCTGGCTGATCACCACCAATGACAACCTCAGGGCGCTTCGTTTCTACCAGAAGCGCGGGATGCGGCTGTCCGCCCTTCACAGGAACGCCCTCGATCGTTCCCGCGAGCTGAAACCCTCGATCCCCCTGGTCGGCACGGATGGAATCCCCCTTCGGGATGAACTCGAGCTCGAACTCGATTTGTCCCAGGGATGAATCCCATCCTGGAGCCCCAGGGGAAAAACCCTCCAGGTCACCGCCCACGCACGGGGTTCATCAGGTTGTTCCTCCGCCTCGCACGAACCAGCCCGCGCAGGATCCTCCTGGCAGCCATCCTTGTTTCACTTGTACTGCTGGGGTTTTTCAGGGCCACGGACGAACAGGATCGGTTCAACCGTGAGGCTTGGGAGTTACAGCGTGAAGAGGATCTGAAGCAGATCCTTTCTCACCTGGCCAGGCTCTCGGAAACCCGGACAAGCATCCAGGAGTGGTGTCGAAGGATAGTCAACTCCCTTGCATGGAACGAGGATCCATCTGCGTTTATCAGGGCTTTCCCCGGAGGCTCCCCTCAGTTGTACCTTTTCTCGGGAATTGGGAAACGCATTTCCCATCCTGCACTGACGAAAGGGATGGTCTCGATTTCCGAAAGGGCGATGAAGGCTCTCTTCAAGATGGGGGAAAATGCCGGTACCTCCCTGGGAAGGAGTGAACAGAGCGTTCTCCGCTCCCTCTTCGGAAGTCCTGAAGCTGGATTCGCGATCGCCCGAAATCCCGGGAAGCTGGTTGACCCGGGAACCATGGGGAAATCGACGCTGGCGGGGGTTTTCCCTTTTCGTGGCCACGGCCATCGAAGGAGGTTTTTGGCGGTCATCATGGAGTCAGACCCCCGGTCGATCCCCGAACGGATCCGGAGAGCCTCCGAAAGAATTTCGAAGCTGGCGGGCCCCGATTACGCATTCGGATGCATCGACCATGGCCGGGAGTTTCCAGACCAGACTACGGGGCCTTCCAGCCTCACCGGGAAAATCAGGAACGCTCTTCTGGCGCGAAGGATCGAACCGGCATTCAGGGTGGGGGAGCGGCTCTTCCGGACGACCATGGTCGAGAACAGGTTCACCCTGTTCGGAACCTGCCTCCTGCCTTCTCCAAAAACCTCTCTGACAACCTCCCGCGTTTTCCGGATCTCCCTTTGGATCGCCCTCATGATCCTCCTCCTCGCCCTATTGGCCAGGGCTGACCGGGCTTTCGTCCCCATCCGCCTCCAGGTGGTCTTCCTGTTTTCCCTGGCCGCTCTGGGAAGCATCCTGACCCTTCTGGGCTTCGCCCGTTCCTACCAGGAAACCCTTCAGTGGAACCTCGTCCGGGAAAGGATACACGATTCCAGCCGGATCCTGGAAAAGCTCGATGCCGATTTTCTCCCCTCGATGCAAACGAGGATCCGGCAGTACCGGAAGTTGCTGGCGGGGTGCAGAGCGATTCCCCGGGATCTCCCGGATACCCTCAAGAGGCTCGCCCGCCTCAGGAAGTTCGGAAACAGGATCGGAGCCTTCCTTGTCGCTTCGGGGAGCGAGTTCCTCTTTCGCCATCACCCTCCGGGCGATTACTCCCTGAAGGAGTT
>CAYRYU010000041.1:0-37362 GCA_964428355.1 uncultured bacterium | reverse complement strand
TTGATCACCCACGAGAACAGGTGTCTCGAGAAGTCATTCCTTCGCTCCAGGGCACGCCTTCTGCGGGCGAACTCCTTTCCGGCATCCTTCCCGTTCAGGATCTTCGCTCTTTCGCGGGAGCGCGAGCCCAAGAACAAGGAGATCTTTCCCGGTGTCCGCCGGGAAAAGAACGTGACCCAGCTGAACGACCTGATGCTTGTGACGGGGTCGGTGGTTTCACGGGTCGGGTCCTTCAGGGGCAAAGAAGCGATCATTACAGGAGTTCCGGGGAAAACCCTGCCGGACCACAACCTGTTTCTCGTCACTCCGATGGAACCCATCGTGGAAAGTACCAGGGAGATGGGGCGTGGGTTCATCGCTTTCGCTTTTCTGATCATGCTCTTCGCCGCCACGTTGGGAATCCTGTTTTCGGGTCTTCTCCTCGACCCGATCGGAAAGCTCTCTTCGGGAATCGGGGATCTGGTCGAGCTCAGGTTTTCCCGCACGGTCCAGATCGGGACGGGAGACGTCATGGAGGAAATCGGAACCGGGATCAACGCGATCGCCGAGGAGTGGATGCAGCTTGCACAGGCACGGGCGGTCCAGGAAAGGTTGTTCCCCGAAGAGCCCCTCGTTTCCGGGGGCTGGCGGTGTCGCGGGTGGAACAGGTCTTCTTCGACGATCGGAGGCGAGATCTTCGACTTCTTTCCCCTTCCGGGCAACCGGATGGGCATCCTCCTTGTCGGGATTCCGGGGCAGAAGATCGGTTCCGCCCTTCTGCTGGCAATGGTCAAGATGGCTTTTCGTCTTCTTTCGCGCCCCGAAACCGCTCTTCCCGCAGAGGTCATCAAAACCGCGGGAAGTTCCTTCCCGACGATTTCCGAGGGGCTGTGTGCGGGAGACTGCTTCTTCGGAATCCTGAGCACCCCAACCGGGTTTCTGAACTTCAGTTGCACGGGCCGAATCCTGTTCGGTGAACCAACCCAGGAGGGACATGGCTGGTCGCCCGACTCGGGACGAATGGTCATCCCCCCCGGTTCGGTTCTCGCCCTCGGCACGCCCGGGTTGCTCCGTCCCCCAGGTCAGGCAGCTGGGAACCTTACCCCGGACATGCTGTTCGGACTGCTCGCCCAGACGCTCAGGGAAAGTGAAACCGATCCCGGAGGAGTGCTTTTCCGGAAGCTCGACGGAAGGTACGGATGCGAGGAGCCATGGACCAGCCAGACCCTGGTTGTCCTCGACCGGCCGGGAGGAACGGGATGAATTCCTTTCGGCGATGGCTTCTCACCATTCTCGCGGTCTGGGGTTTTCCCGCCTTCTTTTTCTGGCTCGGGGTAGGGATACAACTTCGCCTTCATGACGACCAGGAGATCCGGGCCGGGCTCGAGCGGCTGGACACTGATCTGATGAGGTTTTCCCGCCGGGCCGAAGCCCGGAGTCATTTCGAGGCGAAGTTCAGGGAAGGCTTTTCGACGCTTTCGGGGATCCCCGTTGCATCGCCCGAGTTCGTTGCACGTTCCCGGGAGTTTTCGAAATCTTTCCCGCCCGGAGTCGTCTCCCTGCTGCTCTTCGACTCAGCGGGCCGGCTGGTCTTTCCAGCCGACGCGAAGGTCCCGGATGCGTGGGCGGAAGCCTTTTCCTTCATCAAAAAACCCTGGACGGAGGGCTTTGCCCTGCCGACGGAAACCTTCCCAAAACTCGACTCCGCCTTGATCGATTCGAAGAACTTCCTGGTTTCCCTGAAGGAGAAGCCCGGTCAGTTCATCCGGAGGTTCGAGGGTTGGGACCCGGATGATCTGAATTTTCCGACACATGGAATCTTCCTGGTGAATGACAACCCTCCGGAAGGGTTTCTGGGCGGGATCCTGGGGGTGGTTTCCCTGAACCTCCTGGGGCCTGACTATTTCATCGGAGAGGCTGCCAGGGACCTATGCAAGGAAGGGTTTCTCGTGGGTTTCGAGATCTCCGAGGGCCGGGTTTCCCCACCACCCTCCCTTTCCGTCGCGGAGTTCCAGGAAATCCGGCGTCGGTC
Organism: uncultured bacterium; assembly: GCA_964428355.1. Lineage (GTDB taxonomy): Bacteria > Muiribacteriota > Ozemobacteria > Ozemobacterales > Ozemobacteraceae > CAYRYU01. The sequence goes on along the minus strand of CAYRYU010000041.1, from coordinate 35,351 downwards.
GCGATCCGACCCTTCGCCGAGCTTCCGGATGGGGGAGTTACTGGTCGAAGCAAGGTCCCTCCAGGGATCGGCGGTTCTCTTCGCCGTGACGAGGATCCCTCCTGCACCGGGAACCCTTCTCGGGAGCATGTTTCTCTTGTATATCCTGGGGAGTTTCCGTCTTCTGCTGCATCTCCACCGGGCAATCCACCTCGATTCCAGGCTGGGCCTTTCCCTAAGGGGAAAACTCCTTGTTCTTTTCCTCCTGGGCGTGGGGATTCCCCTCCTCGGATCGACTGGCCTGGGAAACCTGTTCCTGGAAAAGAAGCAGAACGAACTGCTTGCCGAACAGAGGAAAAATGCCTTCCGTTTCCTCGATGATCTCGACCAGGGGCTGAACGTCGAGATCGCCCGTCTCGAAGTCGAATACAGACGCCTTTGCGGCGGATTCGGGAGCGCAAGCCCCGATCTGGGGGCGATCGAGAGATCACTGGAAGAACTCCATCGGAACGATGCCATGGAAGATTACATGCTGGTTTCCTCGGGCAGCGTCCCAATCGCCTTCCGTTTCTCGAACTGGTATTCCGAGCACCTTCATATACGTGAAAAGCCGGTTCCTGAGCGTGTGCGTTACCTCAGGGCATTGCTTGCTGCGGGGATGACCTTCTCGAATGACGATTGGCGACGCTTCCTGGAACCCGCTCCCGAGGACGAATCCCGGACCGGGCGCATGAAGAAAGCCGATGTGGACATACTTTTGAAGGGTTTCGCGATCTTTGCCACAGAGATGATGAGCCAGATAGACGCCAGCCTGGGTTTCCCCCCGCTGTCGACGGCAAGGGAGTCCGGGTTGACCGTGGATGGGCTGATGGGCGAGGAAGGGAACATGTTCTTCCAGACTCTCAAGGGAAGTCTGGAGCGGCTTGCCGTTCTGAAGCAGGGGAAGGTCGAGAACTTCCATTTTCCCGGGATGATCCGCGGTCCCAACGGTCGCCTGTGGTATGCCGTCCTGCTCTCACACTCCCAGATCCAGGTCTACACTTCCTACCTCAGGAGGATGGTCGAAAGCGCCCGGCCGGGGGATGCCTCCATCTGGAAGGCGATCGGTTATTTCCCTCTGAGGGCTCCCAGCTTTCCCGACAACGACGATTCCCGCGTTTTCCTTCCCTTGATAAGAGGGCTCGACCAGGGAGGGAAGAACTCGTTTTCAGGCAGGATGATGGTTGATGGCCGGGAGATGGAGGTTTGCATGAGGCGCGGCGAACTTCTGACGGGTTACTTCCTGGTCCACGCCACTCCGGTTGAGGTGCTGGAATCGAAAATGGCGTATCTCCGTTCCCGGAACCGCTTTTTCCTCGTTTCGGCGTGCGTCTTCGGACTGCTGCTGGCATGGGTTTTCCTCGCCCGTTTCCTCGTTCCCCTCGAAAACCTCGCCATCGGGATCAAGGCCTTGCGCGAAAAGAGGTTCGACCATTCCCTTCCGGCCGCTACCAACGACGAACTTGGGCAACTTTGCCGCGAGTTCAACCGGGCGAGAGATCACCTGCGCGAAATGGAGCTGTCTTCCGCGATCCAGAGTCGCCTTCTCCCAGTCTCGGACCTACGTTTGGGGAACATCGAACTCTCCGGGCGCAACACGATGACCCAGGCGATCGGGGGCGACTTTTTCGATTTCATCCCCGTTTCCGAGGGGAAAACCGCCGTCGTGATGGGGGATGTGGCGGGCCACGGCGTGTCGGCGGCGCTGGTCGTCGCAATGGCCAAAGCCGCATTCACCATCCTTTGCCGCGAGGGGACGCCCTCCCCGGCCGCCATCCTGGCCGAGGTGAACCGGCAGTTCCTCCAGATGCTCAAGAGGCGGAAGATGATGACCTGTTTCATCGGGATACTGGATTCGGGGACCGGGGTGTTTTCCTATGCCAACGCGGGGCAATGTTTTCCGATTCTCGCCGGAAAGAATGGTGTTGGCTTCCTCAAGGGAGATTCGAACCCCCTGGGAGTGCTGGGAAAAGCCCGGTTTGCCTCCGGCGAGGTACGGATCCGGGAATCCGCCCTCGTGCTCTACTCCGACGGGTTGGCTGAAGCCACAAACGCCGAGGGGAAACCCATCGGATACGACCGTTTCGCGACCTTTGCCAGGGAAGCGCTCCAGCGGGGGGGAACCCGAAACCCGCTCGACATTCTTCTGGAAAAGGTCCGGGGTTTCACCGACCCGGTTCCCTGGGCCGACGATGCAACCCTGGTGCTGATCAGGGAAATCCCGGAGGGAACGGATCAGGCCCCACCGGATCGCGGCGTCTGACCGGAGTCCTCGTCTCCGAAGCTGATTGCGTCCGGAAGCTCGTTCTTGTCGTTGGGTGACCGGGGGAAATAGTCTGACAATTCCCTTCCCGCCGTCAGGACGCCGAACTTCAGGCCCGCGACGAAGTCACCCTTCTTGAACTCAGTTACCATGGCATCCCGGATCCGGTCCCAGAATTCCTGCCCGACCCGCTCATGGATGCCGATATCACCAAGAACCGCGAACTTCCTGCTTTCCACGGCAAGGTAGAAAAGGACCCCGTTCTTCTCTTCCGTGGCATCCATTTGGAGGTTGGCGAAAACGGTTTTTCCCCGCTCGAATGGATCGTCGCAGAAATCTTCCACGTGGATGCGGATCTCCCCCGAGGTCAGGAGTTCCGCTTCCCTGATCGCCTGTTCGAGCGCTTGCGCCTGGGGCGGGCTGAAAAACTCCCTGGCTTTCGACATCAGGAGGCGGGACTCTGTTGGAGTGTCTGGCGGAGCTTGATCACCTGCTTCGCCGCGACATAACCGCTCACCGTGGCATTCGGATAGACCTTGCAGCCCGGCCCCAGGATCGTACCGGGGTTCGTCACGGAGTTGCAGCCCAGCATGCATTCATCACCAAGGATTGCGCCGAACTTCTTCATGCCGGTCTGGATCTTTTCGCCGTTGATCCGCAGAATGATCTCGGTAACGTCATTCTTCAGGTTGGAAAGCTTGGTGCCTGCCCCCAGGTTCACCTTGGTTCCGAGGATCGAATCCCCCACGTAGTTGAAATGCGGAGCTTTTGCGCCCGGAAGCATCACGGATCTGACGATCTCGGTTGCATGGCCGATCACGGCACCGTCCCCGGCGATGACATGGCCCCGGATATAGGCTCCATGCCGCACTTCCACGTTGTTCCCAAGGATGCAGGGGCCGATTATCATCGCTCCGGCCTGGACCTTAGAGTTCCGGCCGATGAAGATATCCTCGCCTTTCAGGATCGCTCCATCCTCGACCATGCCCTGGATCTGGGGCTTGACGGTTTTCGCCACATAGCCTTTCTGGATGCGCTTGATTATGTCCCAGAGGTTGACCAGGTCGGGGAATCCTTCGAGCCTCTCCTCGAACAGTTCGGGGAAATGGAATCCCTCGAGCGTATGGAAAAAGTCGCGAAAGTTTAGCATGGTGGTCCTCCCCGGGTTTGTGGAATTGGCCAATGATACAACGGCCCGATCGGAACCACAAGCCTATTTGTTTCCCTTCCCGCATGCGCTTCCCAGGGGGCAACCCTTGCAGTCATCGGGGTTGTCCCCGTGGGAACAGACTCCCGATATCCCCAGGTGGCAAAGGGGGAAATCGAACCTGACCGGATCGCCGGGATCGATCTTCCTCAGGAAAGCCGTGATCTCTTCGGCCGTCTGCCAATCATCGGAGCCCCTCCGGGTCATTCCAAGGTTCCGGGCGAGTTTTCCGATATGCCTGTCGACCGGGATCACGAGGCATGCAGGTGAAAGTCCTGGCCAGATGCCCAGATCGACCCCGTCGTCCGGGCGGGCCATCCACCTGAGGAACATGTTCCAGCGCTTGCAGCAGCCGCCTTTCCTGGGATCCGGAAGGAGGTGGAGAAGGCCCATCGTAAGGGGCCCGTCCCTGGAGATCTCAGTTACAAGCGATTCACGCAGGGAAACCATCCCGCCACGGACCGTCTTATCTGCGCTCCAACCTTCTTGGAAGGCTTCCCAGAGACCGCCCCTCCGCAGGATCACGGAGCCGATCCCCCGGCAGAACCGGGCGATCTCCGGACCGGTGCTCAAACGATATCCGGGCCAGAAGTCCAGTTCCCGCTTCCCGGTGACGAGCCCCAGGAAATCCTGGTGACACCCGACCAGAATCCGGCGGATGACGCCCATGAACAAGCTGACCCTGCCGTAAGCCAGCATCGCCGAAACGAGGGCAACAGCCTCGGTTTCGGCACGGGGACGCCCGGATTCGAGGAACTTCCGGGGAAAGGAGACCGGATCATTCCTGACCCGCTCTTCGACCGGAAACCGCCGAAGCACCTCCTCGAACTGCTTTCGAAAGAGTTCGGGATCGGCTTCAGCCGTGGCGGCGCGATCAGTAGTGGAAGGAACTCCCACCGATGAACTCCCTCAGGATCGAAGTCGGGGGAACCTCTTTCGGGTCGAGTGGCTTGAAGAGCGCGAGGAGTCTCAGGAGCCTCCTTGCCTCGCTATAGGAACGCGTTTCGGGCTGGAGATCCATGAGGACGGGTTCCACCAGCGTCTTGAGGACCGGCCATTCGTACGGAAGCGCCGAGTTGAAGACCATGTCCGCATGTTCCTGGAACGGGAAGATGTTCCTTTCCTCGCCGCGTCTGACCGAAGGCCAGCGCGTGATCGTGTCCTCTGCCGAGTATCCCCGGAACTTCTTGTCCCTGACCGTACGGCGGATGAGGCGGTCGTCGGTCGTCGGGATACGGTTGTAATCGTCGATGACGATCTGGGTAAGGGCGGAGATGTAGATCTTGAACTTGCTCGCGGGGGGTATTGAATGTGTCAGCTCGTCGTTGAGGCCGTGAATACCCTCGATGATGACGATCTGGTCTTCGTTGATCCGCATCGGTTCCGTTTCCTGCCTGCGCTGGCCTATCCCGAAATCGAACTTCGGAATCCGGATCTCGCGGCCCTGGAGGAGTTCCTCGAGGTGGGCGTTGAAAAGATCGAGGTCGAGGGCATGGATCGACTCGAAGTCGTAGTGGCCTTCCTCGTCCCGCGGGGTCTGTTCCCGGTTGAGAAAATAGTTGTCCAGGGAGAGGGCGATCGGCCGCAAACCATTGACCCGGAGCTGGATGCACAGCCTCTTGCTGAATGTCGTTTTCCCCGAGCTGGAAGGGCCCGCGATGAGCACGATCCTGCAGGATTTCCTGCGACTGATCTCGTCGGCGATAAGGCCGATCTTCTTTTCGTGGAGGGCCTCCGCCACCTTGATGAAGTCGGAGACCGCACCGCTCTGGATCGTCTGGTTCAGGCGTCCGACATTGTTGACCTCGAGGATCTTCCCCCATTCCTTGCTTTCCTTGTACACCTGGAAAATCTTGGGCATGTTCTTGACTTCGGATGGGGTGGCGGGATCGTCGGGTTTCGGGAAGAGGAGAACGAACCCGGTGCTGAACTGCTTCATCTCGAAAACATTGAGATATCCGGTCGAGGGAACCATCGCGCCAAGGTCGATATCGTAGTATTTCCAGCAGCTGATCACCCCGACGGTGTCGGTGTTGAGGTTCTGCAACAGTCGCGCTTTTTCGGGATACCCCTCCTTCTTGAAAAGGGATACCGCCTCCGCTTTCGTCATGGTCTTCTTGTCGAACGGCTCGTTCTTGGAAATGATGTTCCGCATCTTGTCGATGATGTAGCCCAGAATCGTGGGAGAAACCGGAACATCGGTGTAGAGGTCGTAATAGAAACCGTTTCCGATGGAATGACCTATCACGAGTCGCGCATTTCTGTACAACTCCAATACCGCCCTCGCCAGCACGAAGGTGATGCTCCTGCGATAACATTCCGTTCCCTCGGGCGATTGGTAGGTCAAAAATTCCACCGTGCAATCCATTTCCGGGCAGAAGTCGAGACTCCTGATCGTGTTGTCGACCCGGGCACAGAGATAGGGAAGTTGGGGTTTGGTGGGCAGGGAAAGGGCCACGTCGATGATCGGTTTTCCCTTGGGGTGTTGGATCGTCTTGCCGTCTTTGATTGTGAGGGTGATGGTTTCCATGTTCGTTCCTCTGAAAAAAATAATGTGTGGGGAAAACAAGAACCCCGCCTATCGGCGGGGATAGTTTCTCTGCGGAAAACCCTACCATCTGGAGGTATCCGAAGTCAAGCACCCGAAATCGTGACAGCACCCGAAATCGTGAATCCCGCGGACCCTTTTGGGAAATTGGAAACGGGGAAGTTGAAATTCCGCGCGGGAAAGGGTATCTTCTCACCTGCCCGGTCCGCCCCCCGAGGGGAGGGGCCGCAAACATTCTGCCTTGGGAGGTCAGGAACCATGAATATCCCACCCAAAAAGCTCACCGACGAGGAAATCGCCAAGCTGCGCCAGGAAAAGGTCGAACTCAACCGGCACTCCCGACGCCAGACGAAGATGAAGGTCGTCTGCAAGGGCAAGACCGACGGTGTCTTGGAGTGCCAGACCGACGAGGGAAAATGTCCCGAGTTCGACAGCTGCCACAAAGAGGAATAGGGAAGTTCACTCCTCCGGTCGGAATGATTTGAGCACCGACAGCGGGCTCGAAAACCGGTCGGTCCACGGCGAAATCGACGTTGGGAAGGATGCTGTTTCCCAGCCGTCCAGCCCTTCCAGGTGCCGTCGGATCCCTTCCACGGTTCCCATTGCAACCCACTTCGTGGGGAAGATCCTTTCGTCCTGCGGGTCAGGGTTCTCACACTTCCGCACCTCGAGTCCCAGCCGGTTTCCCGCCGCGGCGAGTATCGGAAGCAGGTCCAGGTGACGGTTCGAGATGTGGAACATCACCAGCCCATCCCTTGCGGTGACCCTGACGAACTCCCTCACCGCGTCGATCGTGAGAAGGTGCAGTGGAATCGCATCCGAACTGAAGGCATCCAGCAGCACCAGGTCGAACGTTCCCGCCCCCCTGTTCCTCAGGAGCATTCTTCCGTCCCCGGTTTCAACCCGGACCGTTGCCGTGGAACTCGACAGGTACCCGAACCAGGTCCTCGCTATCCCGACCCCGTCAGGGTCAAGTTCGAAGAAATCGATCTCCTGGCCGGGCCTTCCATAGGCGGCAAGGACGCCTGCCCCCAGGCCCACCACCCCCATCCTCCGCCAGGTCGCGGGTTCGCGGCCCATGAACGCCCCAATGGGGGTTTGCGGGTGGTAGTAGAAGGCGGGCTTGCCGGCAGATTCCCCTTTCAAAATCTGATGTCCATGGATCGTCGAGCCCATCTGCAGGTACCGGATATCCTGGACATCATAGACCCGGTAGATTCCGTACTGATTCCGAAAGGAACACAACTGGTCCCCCGAACCGCCCAGGGTCTCGATTCCGAAAAGGGAAACGCAGACCAGGAAGGCGGTCGCGGTCATGTTCGCCCCGCGTCGGACCGCTTCCCTGAAGACCACGAAAAGATAGATGATTGCCCCCCCGGTCGCCGAGACCAGGAAAGGCGCGGAACTCGGAAGATTCCGGTTTGCCGCTGCGGGGATGGCGAAGATGATGAGCAGGATTCCGGCTGCCCTGATGAGAAAATACGGGTCGCGGCCTTTGCTCACAGGGGAGGTTTCCCGCCAGATTCCCCAGGCGCAGAGAAACAACCCCAACGGAAACTCCCCAAGGAATGAAAACACCTTGGGAACCGCGAAAGCGACCAGGATCGAGCCCGCCGCTCCGCCCAGGGAGATTGCGAGGTAGTATCTGGTAAGGAGTGCCGGGTTCTCCGGGGCGCTGTGCCGAAGTATCCCGATCGCCGCCATACCGATCGCATAAAGGAAGAACAGGCTGATCGAAGTCCGGACAAAGGCATCGAGCGTGTAACCGAGCTGCGAAAGCAGCGAAAAGGCGAAAGCCGCGGCGAAGATTTCGCCAGCCCATGAAACCCAGAAATCCGGGTCCGGCAGGTTCTTCCCGAAGTTCCTTATGAACGTGACCAGGTAGACTGTAAGCGGAAGGACCCACATCAGCGGAAACGGCGAGACATCCATTGTAAGGAGATTCGTCGTGGCGGACAGCAGCATCGAAAGACCCATGGGAAGAAGGAACCAGGCAACCCGGAGGGAAGACACCGCCGGTGGGGCAGGCGTCTCCGGGATACCCGACGGAGGGTTTTCCACAAGCCCTGGCAGGTGATTCCCTGCGTCCGATTCTCCGTCCGTAACAACCTTCCTGGGACGGTGGAGGGGCTGGCAGGCAACCATCAGGCCGATCCAGGCGAAAAAGGACACGATCCATGCGGCCCAAAGGTCCCTCAGATCGAAACTGGCTTCCAGCCAAAGGGGAAACGAGAGCAGGCCTGCCAGGGAACCAAGATTGGAAGCCCCGTAAAGGAATCCGGGGTCGGATTTTCCGTCCGTAAGATGATTCCACAATCGCTGAAGGGCAATCGATGTGGTGGAAAGAAGGAGCATCGGGAAGGCCAGATTCCTCGCCAGGTAGCGAAGCTCGGCCAGGACGAATTCCGGGGAGCCCGGATCCAACGCGGGAAAAACGATAGTCCCCGGGAGGAAGGCAGGGGTGGCCAGAAAAAGAAGAGAATACAAAGCGCAACGCCCGAGTGAAACCCTCTCCCCGAAAAGAAGGTGGGCAATCAGGTAACCGCCCAACAGGACCGTCTGGAAAAAAGCCAGGGCGATCGTCCAGACCATGAAGCTCCCTCCGAAAACCGGGAGGAGCTCCTTTCCCGCCATCGGTTGGGCGACGAACAGAAGGAACGCGCCCAGGAAGGCGGTCGCGGGGTACAGCACCCTCATTCCCTGCATTTTTTCCCGGGTTCAGTTCAGGTGTGGACTTCTGCCAGCCTGGATGACCGGGGTCATGTCGGCCGGGGAATCCAGAGCTCGACGTTCATCGGGGATACGTCCATGCTCACGCCGCCTTCGTCGGCAGACGTGACGAGGAGCTCTTTCCTGAAAAGCGAGGTGGGAGAAATGACCGCACCGTTTCCCACTATCCGCAGCCACTTTCCCGGGGAAAGCGGGATGTTCATCATGACCTCGCGGGAGGAACTGCAGTTCAAGAGGAGCAGAAGCTTCCTTCCCCTTTCCCTGGGGTCTTCCCAGAGGAGGCCCGCCCCCAGGCCGTCCGCGGAAACGATCCTTACGGCTTTTCGGCACTCTGCAGGGCCGGCTTCGCGGATGGAACGGAAGAGATCCGATTTTCTCAGGGCGATGAGATCCCGATAGAAGGCGAAAACCTTGGAATTCTTCTCCCTGAGCGAGTAATCGACTCCGTTGATCTGATCTCCCGCATTGTAGCTGTTGCCATGTCCGAATTTGCTTCTCAGAAACTCCTGTCCCTGGGCAAGCATGGGAATCCCCGGCGACAGCAGAGTGGCCGCGGCGCAGAATAGGTTCCGGCGGATCTCGGCTGGGCCTGGGTTTGAGCCGTCATGGTTCTTCTTGGGGGAAAAGTGGTCCGTCAAGGTGAAATCGTCGTGGGATTCCACGTAATTGACCGATTCGAGCGGGTGTGCTGTCCAGAGGTCCAGGGAACCGGTGAGGACCTGAAGAAGGCTTTCTCCGCCCCCCCGGCCCTGCGCGCATTCCTTAACCCTGTTCCGGAAGTCGTCATTCCAGTTGGTCCATGCTGTTTCTTTCAACTTTCCCTTGATCGACCCCCTGAAACTCCAGGGTTCTCCGATAAGGATGATGTCGGGATTGATCGCCTTGAGCCTCTTTTCGATCTCCAGGAGGGTCTCCAGGTCGATCAATTCCGCGAGGTCGAACCGGAAGCCATCGATATGGTATTCCCGGACCCAGTGCTCGAGGCTGTCTATAATCAGCCGCCGCGCCATCGGATTTTCCGATTTGAAATCGTTCCCGCATCCGCTGAAGTTGTGGAGCACCAGGTTTCCGTCCTGGCGGTAGAAGTACTTCCGGTCCAGGCCCATCAGGACCTGGGGGGCCCCCGTGTGGTTGTAAACCACGTCGAGAATGACGGCCAAACCCTGACCGTGGATGGTGTTCACGAGACTCTTGAACTCCAGGACCTGCGCTCCGTGCGCGTGTGTTGCGTAGGAGGCCTCTGGAGCGAAGTACAGGCTGGGCATGTAACCCCAATGGTATGCTCCGGGGGGCTCGTCATCGAACTCGAAAACGGGAAGAAGTTCGATGGCCGTGGCTCCTAGCATCTTCGCGTGATCGATCCCGGTTCCCTTGCCGACGGTGGAGGCCAGTCCACGATACTTCCCCCGGTTAAGGGCATCGACTTTCGAGCTTGGATGCGAAGTGAGATCTCGGACCGAACATTCCCAGATGATGAGGTCCTTCTTCTTTGGCGTCTTGAAACCGCTGTCGGTCCATCCCTCGAAGCCCTCACCCGTCGCTCCGGGTTCGACCAGGATCGAAGGTCCGTGGTGGAAAACGGAGGCCCGCGAATACGGATCGGGCCAAAGTTTTTGGAAATCGAACCCTTCCCCCTCGCCCTTTGGCCCGTCCACGCGGAATCCGTAGAATTTCCCCCACCAGAGCCCTTCAAGCTTCATTTCCCAGACCCCGTCCTGGTCCCTGGTTCCGGGGACCTCCCTGAGAAGTTGCGTTGCGGTGGGGTCTCCGAAGATCTGAAGGATGGTCTTTTTGGCCCGGGGAGCGAAAAGGCGGAAAACGGTGGTGGCGGGGTTGCCCTCGACGGTCGCTCCGAGGGGCTTGGATGAAATGAAGTGCTTCCTGAAAATCCCGTCGGGGAGAATCCCGCGCTTGATCGGAGAATCATTCAACCCCTTGACTTCAATGGTGAGCGGTTCGAGGACGTTCAGGTCCCGGCAATGGAGATCGATCATCTCGCCCTCTCCCTGGAGGCCCTCGTGCCGGGTCTTTGAAAGGATCGTTCCCTTCGGATGGATCGAAAACTCCACCTCCTCGAGAAGCTTGGGCAGTTTTGCAAGGGCGCTGAACCTGATCCTTACCGTTCTCGTCTCTTCCAGGGTTACCGCGATTATCCCCCCGGTCGGATCAACGAGCGCTCCCTTGTCATCCAGGTAGAATGTCCTGTTGGGACCCGATTCCCACTCCCCGTCGACGACGAACTTGAACTGATGGTTTCCGTGCGAGATGGCGGTCAGAGGGAAAATCCAGACCCCATCGCGGGTGTACTGCATCTTTCCGCTGCCGGGGTCGAACTTGCCTTTTGTCGAGCCGCACCAGTCGTTGAAATCACCCGCCACCGAAACGGATTTTGCAGAAATCGAGCGGAATTCAAGCTGAGCGGACTTGGGCATCGACTGATCCCTCCTGGGATATGGAATCACCCCGGAACAAATGATTCCGGCTGACCGGTTTTCGAATCGTTCATTTCCTTCCGAGCCATCGGTTGAAGACAAGGTAGTAACAGGGTATCACAAACAGTGTCAAGAGGGTGGAGAGGGAAAGCCCCCCGATGATGGAAATCGCCATCGGCTGCTGGATCTCGCTTCCCTCTCCCAGAGCCAGCGACAGGGGTACGAGACCGAGCGCGGTCGTGATCGTGGTCATGAGAATCGGCCGGAGGCGGACCTGCGTGGATTCGATAAGGGCTTCGCGGAGCCCGATCCCGTGCTCCCTTCTCTGCTTGACGAAATCGATCAGGACGATCGCGTTGTTCACCACTATTCCCAGGAGTATGACGAGGCCCAGCGCGGAGCTCACGTTGAGGGTCTGGGAGGTCGCCCAGAGGATGAGGAGCATCCCGGTCACAGCAAGCGGAAGGGTGAAAAGGATGCAGAACGGGTCGAAGAGCGACTCGAACTGCGAGGCCATGATCATGTAGACCAGCAAACCCCCCAGAAGGAAAACGTAGGTGAGTTGCCTGATCGATGACAAAAGGTCGTCGTAGGTCCCTCCGATTTCCAGAAAATATCCTTCCGGGAGCTGGATCTTTCCGAGCGCCTTGGTGACCTCGGCCATGACGTCCCCGAGAGAACGCGCGGTGTAGTTTGCCGAAACCGTCCCCCGACGGATCTGCTTCCTTCGCTTCAGCTTCTCTTCCCCGGTTCCAGGGACAAGCTTCACCAGGTTCCGAAGGCTTGTCATCCGGTTTCCCGGCGTCGGATCGACAAAGTTCCCGGGTTGGGCACCCGAAATCTCGCGCACGGTCTCGAAGGGTATGTCCAGGATCTTCTCGGGATCGCCTTTTAGCGACCGGGGCGCCATCAGCCGGATGTAGAACTCGTCTCCCTGGTGACGGTAGATCCCGATCTTCCGCCCCTGGAGGGCAGTTCGGACGCTTTCGCCGATCGAGGGAACGGTCAATCCTGCCTGGATCGCCTTTTCACGGTCCACCTGGAGTTGGAGTTCGGGTTTTCCCCCCTTGAGGTCCACGTCGAGATCCCTGATTCCTTCGATCTTACGGAGGGCCTCGACCACCTCGCTCATGATGCCCTTGATGACCGGAAGGTGGGCCCCCTGCACGTGGATTGCGATCGATTTCGCCTCCGTATTGAACAGCTGTTCGAAAGACTGCCGGAGGTTGATCTCAAGGCCCGGAATCGTCCGGGTCTGCTTCCTGATCTCCTCGAGATACTGCCTCGTGGTGATCGATCTCTGGTTCTTCGGAACCAGCCTTATGAACATCTCCCCTTCGTTGGTGTCTGCAAGCCCGATTGCAGCACCGATCTCCTCGGCCCCCTCCGGCATCCCGATCCGCTGGAAAACGGAGAACACCCGGGGATCCGATGCGATATTGCCGATGAGAGGACGGAGGATCTCACGGGATTCCTCCTTGGAAAGCCCGATCGGAAGCCGAAAGGGACTGCTTACCATCCCGTCGTCGGCGAACGGGATGTATTCCCAGCCGAGTCGGGGCCCGACGAAAAAAACAGTGCCGAAAAATGCCAGGATCGAGGCCAGGATAACGGTTTTGGGGTGGTCCAGGCAGGTCGAGACGAAAGCCCGGAACCGCTCGTGTCTCATCGGGCCGTAAACCGATGTGGGCTTCCTGACCAGAAATGCCGCCATCATGGGAACGAGGGTGATGGCAAGGAAGAGTGAGGCCACCAGAGATACGGTGATGGTTACGCCGAGTTGTATGAAAAGCCGGGCGGCGATGCCTTCCGAGAAGAGGAAGGGAACGAACACGGCAACAGTGGTCAATGTGGAGCCCGTGATCGCCCCCGCCACCTCGTTGGAGGCCTCCGCTGCGGCGTCTTCGGGGCGCTTCCCAGTTTCGAGGTGCCTGTCGATGTTCTCCAGGACCACGATCGCGTTGTCGACCAGCATTCCCACACCCAGTGCGAGTCCTCCGAGGGACATCATGTTGAGGGAATACCTGAGGAAGTAGATCGGAATGAATGTCGCGATGACCGAGAGCGGTATCGCGAGTCCGATGATCCCGACCAGGGCGAACTTTTTGAGGAAGAAGAAAAGCACCCCGAGGGTGAGGATCCCTCCGAGGACCAGGTTCGATTTGACGGAATCGATGGCCTGGACGATGAACTCGGACTGGTCGAAAACCTTTTCGAGATTGACGTCGCCTGGAAGGAGTCCCCGGATCTTCTCCAGTTCGACCTGGACCTTCTGAAGGATCCGGACCGAGTTCTTCCCGGATTGTTTCATGATCTGGAGTGCGAGACAGCTTTCCCCGTTACGTGCGATACTGACATCCTGGGAACGGATTCCGCGCCTGACCGAAGCCACCTGGGACAGAGTGACATGGCCTCCGCCCGGCCCCGAGAGAAGCGGGAGGTTCTTGAGAAAGGCCAGATCCTCGCTTTCACCCATCGTTCGCAACGGAGTTTCCTTGCCGCCCATCAGAAGGCTTCCGGCAGGGTAATTCCGGTTGATTCCCCCCAACATGCTCAGGAGGCGATTAAAACCTACCTGGTACTTTTCGAGGGCTTTGATATCAGCCTCGATCTGGACTTCCTCTTCCTCCTCGGAAAGAAAACCGAGGGCGGCCACTCCGTCGATCCGGGCAAGCCGGGGCTTGATGATCTTTTCCGCAAGCCTCTGGAGCGAGGGAAGGCTGCGGTTCCCCCTGAGGGTTCCGACGTAGATGGGCATCTTCGAAAGGTCGATCTTGACGATCACCGATGGATCGATTTCCGAAGGAAGGAACCGGCGGGCATACTGGAGGGTGTCCCGAGCATCGTTCGCCGCTTCATCCAGGTTTGCCCCCCATTCGAACTCGAGGTTCACCATGGAAAGGGCATACTGGGAAACGGAGGTCACGTCGGTGACGCCGTGAACCGTCGCAAGGGCTTCCTCGAGGGGTTTGGTGACGAGGGTTTCAACCTCCTCGGGTGCCGCCCCGGGGTAACGCGTCACGATCGAGAGAACGGGATAGGTGATGTCGGGAAACATGTCCAGGGGGAGTTCCCAGAGCGCCATGAACCCCATCGTGAGGACGACCATGATCCCCATGATTACCGTTACCGGATGACGGACCGAAAAGCGGGGGAGATTCATCGCTGAACGGACCGGTTCATCTGGCGGGAACCGGGTTGTTGACCTTGACCATTGCCCCGTCCTTGAGACCCAGCGCACCACGTGAAATCACGAGGGAACCCGGACCGACTCCCTCAACGAGGCAGACATCCTTCGAACGCGCGGTTTCCCTGATCTTCCTCGAACGGGCCGTCATCCCCTCGAGGACGAAGACCGACGTTCCGGATTCGCTTTCGATAATGGCGGATGCCGGGATCATCACGCCTTCCCGGGCGGGAAGGTTCAACCCCAGGTTTCCCGACTGCCCGGGGAACAGCGAGTGGTCGGGGTTCGGGAACTCCGCTTCGACCGGAACACGGCGGGTGGTCTCGTCGCAGATGGGAAGAACCCGGACGATTTTCCCACAAAGCGGGGCAGGGGACCCCGGGGTCGTGACCGCCACCTCTTGCCCAGGCTTGATGAGGGAGGTCTGACCCTCGCTCACGTGGAAAGTGAATTTGATCGGGTCAAGTGCAAGGAGCCTCAGGACAGGCTCGTTCGGAAGGACCATCTCTCCCTCGTTTTTGAACTTCTTTACCAGGGTCGAATGTCGGGGGGAAATGATCCGGCAATCCGCGAGACGTTTTCGGGCCTGCCTCACCGCGACGCCGGCGCTGTCCCTTTGGGCGGAAATGACCGCGATCTGGGCAGCCGTGGGGCCACTTCGGGCCGCCTTGAGAGCGGCTTCGGCCGCGATCTTCTGCTGCCTTGCGGTTTCCGCTCTTGCCACTATCTCGTCCCATTTCGCCGGCGGGACGGCTTCTTCCGCGTAGAGTTTCCCCAGGCGTTCCTTGTCTTTCTCTGCCTGGACCAGGAGGGTGTCTGCCCCGTTCTTCAGCGCGGTCAATCGTTCGATCTCTTCTGAACGGACGCCGGCTTTCAGCTCGTCCAGTTGGCGGCGCGAAATGTTTTCCGCCGCAACAGCCGCCTCCAGGCTTAGCCGGTGATCGGAATCATCGATTTCCCAGGCAACGACCCCCGAAGCGATGGAATCCCCCACATCCGCGTGGATTATGGAAATCCTTCCACCCAGGTTTCCCGACAGGTCGGCTTTCCAGATGGGTTCGAAAGTGCCTGGAAGGTCGAGGTGCACCTCGAGGGTTCCCCGGGTGGCAGTGGCAACATCCACCAACAGCCCTTCCTGGGCGAACAACGGGGCGGAAAAGAAAAGAAGGGCCAGGAAAAGAAAAACCCCCGCGCGGGATCTGGATTTTTCGGGGCCGCCCCAGGCGGGTGATTGGTTGGATGAACCTACCCTCAAACCTCCCCCCTTCCTTCAGCCCGTTCAAGAACGGCTTCTCGATATCCGGTCGAGAAGTATCCCCAAAATGCTCCGTGGCGGGCTCTTTATTGCATGCAATCCCTGCGAAGCCGGGACCATCACTCGGGTGATCAGCGAAATTATACCCGTGTTTTCTTCGGGAGGGTAGAAAAATGAATCCGCCGCCGTTCCCTCGAGGTGGGAATGAGAGCTCGATGGAGAGGCGGCGGATATTCGTGTTCCACCCGGATGGGGTGAAAATGGACTACTTTTCGAGGTTCCTGGCGGTCCGGAGGCTGGCGGCTTCTTTCAGAAGGGCCTGGGAAGCTGGTTCTCCGGTCCTGGAAAGGTCGTCGGAAAGAGTCCGGAACTCCCCCTCGTCCAGATCGAGGCTCCGTATCAGGACCGAGCGGGCGAACGGACCAGAAAGAGGAACCTGCGGACCGATTCCCACCAGGGCTTTTTCGGAAAGGAGGAGCGCTTCATAATGGTCGAACGAGGCCCGAAGGTTTGCCTGTGCCATGACCTTGTCGAGGCAGGCAAGAGCATCGAATCTTCCGGAACCGAACTTGTTGTCCTTTCCGGGGGTTCCCAGATCGATCGCGGTTGACTCGGCCGTGGTCCGGATCTGTTCGATCGTCAGGGTGGGATTGGCCTGGAACATCAATGCCACGAGCCCCGCAACGTGGGGACATGCCATTGAGGTTCCGCTGTTGCTTACCAGTCCGCCACCTACTGCGCAGGAGATGACGTTCGAACCTGGTGCGGCAATGTCGGGCTTGGTGTAAGTCACGCCGTCCCAGGTGGTGGGACCCTGACTGCTGAAATAGGCGAGAGAATCGGTATTCGAGGTTGCGGCAACGGCCCACGAATGCGGGAAATTTCCTGGGGTTCCGACCTTGCCCCATGGACCGGAGTTTCCGGCGGCGAAAACGGGAACGATCCCAGCGGAAACCCAGGATTGGACGGCTGTCCAGAAGGTCCTGTCGGAAGTTTCATCCGATCCCCAGGAGTTGCTCACCAGCCTTGGGCCGTCGTTGGTCTCGGCGATCCCGTCGGGGTCCATTACCCATTGCATTGCGGCGAGGAGCCATTCGTCCTGGGCGCTGCCGTACCTGTCGAAAACCTTGGCCACGATGAGCTTGGCTCCGGGGGCGACCCCGACGCCATCCCCTCCGGCGATGCTGCCCGCCGTATGGGTCCCATGCCCCTGGTCGTCGAATGGTTCGGCAGCGGGAGTAGCGGTGAAGTCCTTGAATGCGAGGATTTTCCCCTTGAGAGCTGGGTGGTTGGCATCGATCCCGGTATCGAGGTGTCCCACGACAACCCCGGTGCCGTCGATCTTGTACTTCTGCCATACGTCAGGAGCCCTGACTTTCTGGATGCTCCATTGGATCTGCTTGCGGTCCCAGTCGACGGGTTTCGGGTCGATATCCTTTTCGATCCATTTCCGGTACCGGACCAAAGTGACCGCCTCGACGCTGGGAAGCGCGGACAGGTCCTTTACTTCCTGGGGGGTGGCATCCAGGGCGACCGCGTTGGCAATCCAGTATGGGGTCATTTCAGCCGATTTCATGACCTTCTTGAGTGAGAGAACGTTCGCTTTCAGGTCTTTACGTAGATGGTTGATGATCTGGGCCGGTGTGCCGCTCGAAGGGAGCGGAGTCTGGAACTTGAAACGAACCAGGTAGCGGGCCGAGGGTTGTTCCCCTGCCAGGATCTCGGGGGCGGAAAAAGACACGACCATCATGAGTAGGACAAGGACCCAGAAGCACTGACGCATTATTCTACTCCCTTTGTCCGGATCGGAACTGCATTGCTTTTCATCGTACAACATCCGGGCGGAACGATCAAGGATTTGGGAAAAATTCCAAAATTCCCCGAACCGGGGGAAGTTTCCTTTGACAACTGAGCGGGAATAACTGTAAAAAGAGAGGAGCAATTGTATTTCCTTCGAAGGTGCGTTTATGGGAAAAAAGATAATGATCGTGGATGATGCCGCCGTTATGCGCTACATGTTGAAGAACCTGTTCGAGAAAAACGGCTACGAGGTTGTCGCTGACGTGGCAACGGGCGTTGACGCTCTCGAGCGCTATCCCATCCTTCGCCCCGACCTTGTGACCATGGATATCACGATGCCCGACATGGACGGAATCACAGCCGTTCGGGAGATAATGAAGATCGATCCAAAGGCGAAGATCATCATGTGTTCCGCAATGGGCCAGGTCGACAAGGTCAAGGCCGCCGTTCTTGCCGGAGCGAAAAGCTTCCTCGTGAAACCTCTCCAGCCGGACAGGGTCTTACAAACGGTTCAGCAGGTTTTGGGTACCTGAACCGGGTCGCGCGGCGTTTCGGACAACGGGATTTCTGCGCTGAACGGGAAAGAGGAATGCACGAATGGACGTCAAGCTACTCAATTCTTTTATAGACGCTGTTTTTCAAGTCTTCCGGGAGGTGGCGAACCTCGAGCTCAAAAAGGAAAGGGTCCAGTTCTATGAGGAAGGCCACAAGTTCAACGCTGATGTGGCCACCCTTCTTGGCTTCACCGGATCCCTCAAAGGGCAACTGGTGATTTCCCTGAACGAGAAGATCGCAAAGGGTTTTGCCAGTGCGATCCTGATGGGAGTACCCGTGGAGGAGTTCAACGAACTCGCCGAAAGCGGTGTGTGCGAGATGGTCAACATGGTCGGCGGGAAAGCGCTCGCGAACCTCCTCGAGCAAGGGTACACATGTGACCTTTCGGTTCCCTCGATCGTCCGGGGAAAGATGGTGGAAATCGGATTCGTTCCCAAGACACCGATGTTCGCGGCAGATTTTTCCTCAGACTGGGGCCCCATCCGGATCATGATCATGGTCCGGGTTGATGCAAGCAAACCGTCGACCTGACGGCGCGCGTTCCGACTCATCCCTGACTGCTTACCACCCCTTCCTGAAGGCAGCTTCAGTGTTTCCTCGCACCTGCGGACCCTCGGATCGCGGATGCTATCTGGGTCATCATGACCAGGCCTGCGCAAACCCGCCCACGCCAACCAGCCATCCCTGAGCGATAGGGCCTTTTCGGGGCAAGGGGGTTTTGGGTATCGGTTGCCGGGCGAGGTTCTACGGCCCGGGTTCGGGTTCAGACGAAGATGTCTTCGTGTTCCGCAAGGTGCTTTTCGAAATCGGCTTCGACGTTTTCCCAGGGAAGTTCCTTCTTTTTGAGGAAGAAGTAGCCTTCGAGGCGGTGATAGTAGGGTTCGAAAGGCTTTCCCTCTTTTTCGTCAAGGAAGTTGCTTGCCACGAAAATCGGAAGGGTCATGACGTTCCACTTGTCGCCTTGGAGGAAGTGGTGGTCCCCGATGATATTCGATAGATAAGTCGGGAAGTTCCATCGGTTCGCAAGCAGACTTCCAACCGCCTGATGCTCCGTTCCGAAAACCATGAGTTCGCAGAAGTAGTAGGGCTTTCCTTCCCGCTCCACCATCTCGGTTACCTTTTCATACTGATGGGGGAAGAAGAATGCCAGGGCCATCTTTCCAACATCATGCATGAGCCCTGCAAGGCGGACCCGGGTGCATTCCTCAGGGGGGGCTTCCGCGCCTTTGCATATGAATTCAGCCAGCAGGGCGCATTTCCGGCCGTGGTTGATGGAGTGGGCCTGGCTCTTGAAGAGGCCTCCGACGCTGGTGTAGAAGTTGTAGGTAAACAGCTGCCGGAGGTTGGTGAATCCCAGGGTTACCATTGCCTGGCTGAGAGTTTCGGCCCTGGTTACCCTGTGGAAGTAACTCGAATTGGCGATTCGAAAGATCTGGCTGCAAAGCCCGGAATTGTCGCGAATCATTTCCTCGAGCTTGGCGAAGGTTGCTTCCGGCCGGGTCATGTAATAGATCAGGTTGTAGGCCTCGGTGTTCATGATGGGAACATCCCGCAGACGGCTCAGGAGAAGGTTGATCGTTTCGTCTCCGGCGTAGGAAAGGGAGGCGCTCTTCTGCGATGGGAAGGTCGGGAACCCGGCTGCAGTGCACTCCTTGACGATTTCCTGCTCGGTCGCGATGATCTTCATCTTCGTTCTTGCCGAAAGGTCGGTCAGGAGTTCGTAGAATTTCTTTCCCGCCGTCTTGAGGTTCGAGAGGTTCAGAAGAACGTGGTGGTGTTGCTTGGAAAGATTGGACATGGCGGAAAAGAGCGGGTTGTCGAGCCCCCCCACTTCGCCCTCGATGGTCATCATCAGGATTCCGCCCTGCAATGTTTCGAACCGGTAAGAAGCCATTCTCTCTTCCCTGTTTTTGAGGATGGTTTGTGGACGGATTATACCACAGACTTTTCGGATTAACCAATGTACAAAAAGAAAAAAGCGGTCACATCGGACCGCTTTTCTTCCGGGATCAACCCCAAGTATCAGCCCATTGCCAGGGTCTTTCCGAAGGCAAACAGGCCCCCCGCCTGATAGATATCCATCTGCACCTTGCTGAAGGGGTCCATGGAGATCGTTTTTTCCCTCGTGAGGTTCTTGACCCGGCTGTTCTCCAGGTCGATCTCGACGATATCGCCGTTTCCGAAAAGGGGATTTCCGGCCCCCCCGGTCAATGCTTCCTTCGAGAGAATCGGAAGGCCGGTATTGATCGCGTTCCTTTTGTAGATGGCGCCGAAGGACTCGGCAAGGATGGCCTGGATTCCCAGGGAGATGAAGCAGTCAACCGCCTGTTGCCTGGAACTGCCCGCCCCGAAATTTTTCCCCACGATCATGATGTCACCCTTGCCGGCTTTCTTGGGGAAATCCTCCCAGCCTTGGAGGTTGCCAAACGCAAGTGGCCCCATTTTGTTTATATCCGTGATTGCGAGGTGCGCGTTGTGGAAGATCATGTCGGTGTCGATATCGTCCACCAGTCGGTTTTCGGCGTCCGTGATCAGCCAAACCCGGCCTTTGAGAGTGGTTGGTTTCGTCGTCATCTTTTCATTCCTTTTTGAGTTCAGAGGACATCCCGGGGATCGGTGATCTTCCCGGTCAGGGCTGACGCGGCGGCAGTGAGTGGGCTGGCGAGATAGGTGTCCCCGTCACCCTGTTTTCCCTTGAAATTCCTGTTGCTGGTTCCGACCTGTACTTCATCCTTGCCGGTCATGCCGATCTGGCCCGAGGCGCAGCCTCCACATCCGGGATTGCTGATGATGAATCCCGATTCGAAAAGTGCTTTCAGCACGCCTGAATCGAGCATCCGCTGAAAAACCTGCTTGGTGGCGGGAACTGCTTTCGCCATGACGTGGCTGGCGATCTTCCGCCCCTTCAGGAGCCTGGCAGCGGCCTCGAAATCTTCGAACCGGCCATTGGTGCAGGATCCGATGAAGACCGAATCGACCCGGCGGCCCTGGACGTCTTTGACCTTCTTCACGTTGGATGGGGAGTATGGGCAGGCAACCAATGGCTCGAGGCCGTTGACATCGACTTCGATCGTCTTGACGTATTTGGCATCGGGGTCGGCCGAAATGCCGGAGATGGGTTTCCCTGCGGCAGAAGAAAGTTCCTCCAGGATTTTCCGATTCGGAGGGATGAAGGAGATGATCGCCCCCATCTCGGTTGCCATGCTTGCGAGGGTGATCCTTCCGGCAAGATCGAGGGCATCGACCGCTTCACCGGAATACTCCATCGAGAGCCCCAAGGCACCGTTTGAGCCCAGGACTTCCAGCATCTTCAAGGTAAGGTCCTTGGCCGAGGTGGGAAAGGAGTAACTTCCCTTGACGACGACCTTCATCGAGTGAGGAACTTCGAACCACGTCCTTCCGGTCTTGAAGGTGAAGGCGATGTCCTGGTCTCCCATTCCCTGGCCAAAAGCGCCCACCGCACCGAGGATGTTGAGGTGGCTGTCGGTTCCGACGATGGTTGCGAAAGGAACCGCCTGCCCCTGCTCGATGTTGATGTGCGACCCGATCCCCTGGTCGACATCGAAAACTCTCAAATTCTGGTCACGGGCGAATTTGCGG
The DNA here is from genome assembly GCA_964428355.1 of uncultured bacterium. Lineage (GTDB taxonomy): Bacteria > Muiribacteriota > Ozemobacteria > Ozemobacterales > Ozemobacteraceae > CAYRYU01. The sequence continues at coordinate 13,756 of CAYRYU010000041.1, read as the reverse complement.
CAGATGTGCTGGTTGTTTGCATAAGGGATGTTGTTCGCCGGAACGACGCAGTCGAACGTGAAACATGTTCTTGCCTGGTCGGCGACCTTCTGACCCGGGTAATTCGCATTGAAGTTCTTCACCACGTTCGCTCCCCCGAAATCCCTGGCAGAGCGTACATCCAGGTTCATCCAGACGATTCCGCCGGGTTGAACGGGATCCTTGGAATGGCTGGCTATGATCTTTTCGATGATTGTCTGGCCCATCGTTTCCCTTCCTTGCTCATGAATTTTTGAAGCGCTCAAATGATACAAAAAAATGCCCGGTTTCTCAACATTGCATCCCCGGCGGTAGTCCGGTATCATCATCCCCAGAAAGGTTCCGATCGTCATGTGGCACCATTTTGGGTTGGTTCTATTTGCGGTCCTCCACGGGTATTTCGCGGCCTGGTTGGCGGTTTGGATGCTGTTTTATCCAAGAGCCCCCAAGTTCATCGGGAAGTTTCACATCCCCTTCACTCCCGGGCTGCTGCCATCCTCCCGCGGCACCTTCGAACGGGCGATCGCCGATGCGGTCTCGGCCAAACTGCTGAAACCCGAGATCCTCGAGGAAGCCGCAAAGAAACAGGGCTTGCCCAAACTTATCCGGACCGCCCTGCCCGACCACATCGAAGACCTGGCGGAGGACCGTGAGTTCATGGACCTGCTGGTTCAGGGCGTTTCCCAGGCTGTGAAGGATTTCCTGCATTCGAAACAGGGCCTGAAATCGGACATCGAGGGAACCGCAATGGTTCCTTTCACGAAATCGATCGGTTTCTCGTTCGACAACATCTTCAACATGATCTGGAGGGTCATTGACGAAGCGGTCGACAAGGCCTGCCGCTCCGAGAAGTCCCGCAGTTCGATCCAGAAGGCGATCAGGAGCTTCGCCGGTGACATGCGCAAGGACGACCACAAGGTTTCCATGAAGGTCGAGGAGATGGCCGGCAAAATGGTGGGGACGGCTGTCGGGGCGTTGGATGTCAAAACGATCGTTTTCGAGCGGTTGTCGTCATTTTCGGACGAGGAACTCGAAAAACTCGTGCATCAGGCCGCAGGTCGGGAACTCCAGTCCATAAAGAACCTGGCGGCTGTGATCGGTATCCTGTTCGGGGTCCTTTCGGCTTTCATCTTCAGGTGAAAAATTCTGGGTGCCCTCACAATTTTCTTGACATTTCCGGGTACCCTTCCGACCCCGCCCGGGCAGCAGAATTTTCCCCCGCAATCCTTTCCTGGCGCGGCTTTTCTCCGGTTGCGAAAAAGAGGAAATTTTCCCCATTGACTTCGGTACATTTTAGTTGTACTGTCATCCCACTTTCACGACGACCTTGGGGAAAAAAGGTCAAAAACGTGAGAGCTATACCCCCCAATTCGCCGGCGGATTTTGCACCGTCTGCTTGAGCTATTGGGGTTGAAATATATGCACGTGGAGGAGACGGATGAAACAAGGGCGTGAGCTGCAGTGGGTCGAGAGCCGAGGCGGAACCCTCAGGAAATTCGATGCGGAGAAGATCTTTTCCGCCATGGAGAGGGCCGGAAGGGCCACGAACGAATTCGGGGCGGTCGAAGCGAAGAGAATGGCAGCCCAGGTAGTAAACATCCTTGCCCATAGGCACCATACAGGGAATCCCAATATTGAAGAGATCCAGGATGTGGTGGAGCACATCCTCATCGCGAACAATTACTTCGCCACGAACAGATCCTACATTCTTTACCGCGAACAGCACAAGCAGATGCGTGAGGGGAAGCGCACCTTCGTGGACGTCATCGGGTCCATCAACGAGTATCTCGGTCACCAGGATTGGCGGATCCATGCGAACGCCAATCAGGGATACTCACTGGGTGGGCTGATCCTGAACGTCTCGGGAAAAGTCGTGGCCAACTACTGGCTTTCCCACGTCTACACACCGGAAATCGGAGAGGCCCATCGACAGGGCGATTTCCACATCCACGATCTCGATATGCTCTCGGGGTACTGCGCCGGATGGTCCCTAAGGAATCTCCTCCAGGAAGGCTTCAACGGTGTTCCCGGAAAGGTGGAGGCCCAACCCCCCAAGCACTTTTCCAGCGCCCTTGGACAAATGGTCAACTTCCTCGGAACCCTCCAAAACGAATGGGCAGGTGCACAGGCATTCAGTTCTTTCGACACTTATCTCGCTCCTTTTGTACGTATGGACAAACTCTCCTACAAGGAAGTCTTCCAAGGCGTTCAGGAGTTCGTTTACAATCTCAACGTCCCATCAAGATGGGGAACCCAGACCCCATTCACGAACCTGACTTTCGATTGGAACTGCCCGGAAGACCTGAGAACCCAGGTACCCCTTGTTGGTGGTTCACCGGTGGATTTCACCTATTCCGATGTCCAACCGGAAATGGACCTGATAAACAAGGCATTCATCGAAGTCATGTGCCTTGGTGACCGGATGGGCCGTGCATTCACGTTCCCGATTCCGACCTACAACATCACCAAGGATTTCGACTGGGAGCACCCGAACTGTTCCGCCCTTTTCGAAATGACCGCGAAGTATGGGCTTCCCTACTTCCAGAATTTCGTCAACTCCGACCTCCAACCCAACATGGTCCGGTCTATGTGCTGTCGCCTCCAACTCGACCTCAGGGAGCTTTTGAAACGCGGAAATGGCCTTTTCGGATCTGCCGAACAGACCGGTTCCATCGGCGTGGTTACCATCAACCTGGCCCGGTTGGGTTACATGTTCAAGGGCAATCTCCCGGGGTTGAACGCCCGCCTGAAGGAACTTTTCGACCTTGCTTCGAAGAGCCTCGAGATCAAGCGGAAAATCATCAGCCGCCTTATCGACGGCGGACTGTTTCCCTACACCAAACGCTATCTCGGAACCTTGAGGAACCATTTTTCGACGATCGGAATCAACGGGATGAACGAGTGCATCCGGAACTTCTTCTCGGATTCCCAGGATATCACCACCCCCGAGGGAATCTCGTTCGCGCAGAATCTCATGGGAGTCCTCCGCGAACAGATAGTCCACTTCCAGGTCCAGACGGGGCACCTCTACAACCTCGAGGCCACTCCCGCTGAAGGAGCCACCCATCGCTTCGCCAGGGAAGACAAGAAAAGATTCAATGACATCATCCAGGCCGGTCCTCCCGCAGGAACCTATTACACCAACTCGACCCAGCTTCCGGTCGGGTTTCCTGGTGACCTCTTCGAAATCATGCACCATCAGGAGAAACTCCAACATTTCTACACAGGTGGGACGGTCCTTCATCTGTATGTCGGAGAACGGATCCCGGATTCCGAGTCGTGCAAACGACTGGTCAAAAAAGCGCTCACGAACTTCCGCCTCCCATACATAACCGTGACCCCTACCTTCTCGGTTTGTCCGAAACACGGCTACCTCGCCGGCGAACACAACTTCTGCCCCACCTGTGATTCAGAAGCCGTGAACCGGGTGAAAGCCCAATTGGCCGCACAGGAACCGCCTGCCCCGATTCCCGAAACGATCGAGATCCCGGCGGAAGCCCGCCAGGTTTGCGAAATCTGGACCCGCGTCATGGGATACTATCGGCCGGTTTCCCAGTTCAATGCCGGGAAGAAAAGCGAGTTCAAGGACCGGAACGTTCTGAAGACCCAGGAGTTGGTGCGTCAGATCGTCTGACAGATGAACGACAAACGCTACCCCCGGATCGGGGGGATCCAACCTCTTACACTGATCGATTTCCCGGGGAGACTCGCTTCGGTCGTTTTCCTGAAGGGATGCAATCTCCGGTGTTCCTATTGCCACAATCCAACCCTCCTTGAAACCGAATCCCCGGGCGACATCCCCTGGAATGAAGTCAGATCCTTCCTGGAGCAACGGCGGGGTTTCCTGGATGGAGTGGTTTTCAGCGGAGGAGAACCAACCCTTCAACACTCTTTGCTGAACGCCATCAAAGAGACCCGCCGGCTTGGGTTCGAAGTCGGGATACACACGAACGGCTTTTTCCCCGCCACCTTGACCGAGCTTCTCGAGAACAATGATGTTTCCTTCGTAGCCATGGACCTCAAATGTGCACCCAGGAAATACCGGCGGGTTACCGGGGCGGAGAATTCGGAACCGGCTGTAGAAAGCGCTCGAAAGCTGGTCGAGAGCGGGGTGAAGTGTGAATTCCGCACCACGATCCATCCCTCCTTCCACGATGACGAGGAAATCATGGAAATGGCGGAGTTCCTCCTCGGGATCGGTGCACGAAGATTTGTTCTTCAGAAATTCATTCAGGGAAAGACCCTCGATCCGACACTGAAAACTTCTTCGAAACCAATGGCTGCGGCAAGGACGATGCGCTTCCTCAGGGAAAAATTCCAGGAATTCGAAATTCGTGGGGAAACCCTGACCTGATCTTCTGATCGTCGAAAAAGGGCACGGAAATTTCCGTGCCCTTTTTGCGAGATGCGCATCCTCCATTCCTTTTCTCCTGACTCAGGATTTCGTTCAAGGAGAAACTTGGCAAAGGGGGAACCCAACCTCCCCGCCCGTCTTTCGGGTCAGTCCTTCGAAGGTGGTATGAGGGCCTTCCACAAAGCCTTGAAAGGGATGTGGAGGCTCGAAACCAGCAGCACCACACCGGCACTGACCGTCCACCAGTCGATGAAAGCCCTTTTTGTCTCGGGTTCCGCTCCGGAAAGGTCTGGTAGAACCCAGATGGAAAACATCAAAAGGGAATTGAAAAGCACCCCTCGCCGGGCGGGGCCTGGCAACCCTGTAGATTCCGCCAACCGAAGAGCGATGAAAGTCGCCGCCAGAACGACTCCCCCGCAAAGGACGGCCGGCGAGGAAAGGGCCCATTCCCATGTGCTGGGTGTACCGATTTCACCCATGTTTTCAGCCAACCGATACCCCCCGAAAAGCGGGAGGAGGGTCAGAAGGTTGATATAGGAGACCAGTAGAAGAGTTTCAAGCATTTCTCGGTCATTCCCGGTTTGGAGAAAATCCGAATGGCGATTCCAGGAAGCCTTCGGAGTTCACACGCCAAGCTCGTTGTAGAGCTCGAAGTGATTGAATGCCTCCAGGTCGGGGTTCAGGTTTCCCCTGACCCATTCGAAACCTTTCCGCCCAAGGTCGATCCGGAGGAAATCGTCTTTGAGCAACCTTTCGAGTTTTACTTTGAAATCCTCGGAATCGTGGATCCGCTGTGAGGGGTCGGGAGCGGGGGCGGTGGAATAGAGAAGTCCGGTTCCCTCTCCCGGGCGCTCCCATTCATTGATGACATAGTTGCGAATCCCCGGAAACTCCGGGGCGATGATGGCGGCCCCCTGGCCCATCCCTTCCAAAAGAGGTTGGGAACCGAACTCCGCGTGGGAAACGCTGATGATGATCTTGGCAACGTAATTCCACTGGGCAACCTCGACGAGGCTCTGTGCATCCGCGAAAAGAACCTCCGGATGATCCTTTGCCGCTGCCTCGACCATCTCCCCGTAAACGGTCTTTCCCAATGGTCCGAGGACGACGAGCCTGGCGCATGGGAACTTTCCTGAAACCTCTAGGAAGTTCTTTACCGCGAAGAGAGTGTTATTGCGGGGTAACACTTTTCCTGGGAGGAGCACGATATCGTCTTTGAGCGACAGGCCGAACCTTTCAAGAGGAGGAAGGCCCGGACGGTTCCGGATGAAAATGCCCTTCGGAATCACTTTGGTCCGGGGAATTCCAGGGATGAAATCCTTGAGCAGAACGCTGACACCGATGGAAGGGGTGATGATGACGTCTGCCGACGCAAGACAGTTCTGGACCCGGGCCCGGATTTCAGGGAGCATGGTGTCACCCATCAAATCTTCGCCTATGCATGTGACGATAAACGGAAGGCGGGAGTCCCGGATGAGGGGTTGGAAGAACAGTCCGCCCTTCAACGCGTTGATGGCATGGACGATTCGGGGGCGGGCTTTTCCCGCAGCTGCTGCAAAGGATTTGCCACCCGATTCGGCGAGAAAGGTGTCGGTTTGGACCCCGATTCGGCCCAACGTGGCCGACAAGCGACTCGCGAACGGAATCTCCTCATCGAAAATCGGGTGTGTTTCAGGGACTCCGAAGAGAATGTTCAATCTTCCCCCCCTTGGCTTCCCTTCACCTTTACCCCATTGGGACAAATCAAGCAATACCTTGACAGACGTTTTTTTTACCTGTAAACAAAAGATTGGCTGTCCAATTCCCGTGAAAAACCCCGGGGCGCACCTTTTGCCCGGAAAAGAGGAAACATGGACCTCAAACCCAAGGATCTGAACGTTCCGAATCTGGGAATCCCCAAGTTCACCTCCCCGCTTGGGCTTTCCCAGGTCATCGGAGACTACATTCCCAATTACATATCTGATGAACAGCGTGTTCTCCTCGATATCGACTGCAAGGGCGCGGTCGAATCGGTCAAGGCGGGACGTGAGCTCATGAGCTTCGAGAAGGCCGGCCCTAGGGAGAAGATTTTCTTCGATCCGGCCAAATGCCGGGTTGGAATAGTGACGTGCGGCGGCCTGTGCCCCGGGATCAACGACGTGATCCGGGCACTTGTCAACCAGCTTTCGTTCTGGTACGGGGTTAAATCCATCTACGGCTTCAAATACGGTTACATGGGAATGGTGAAGGAATCGGAGCTTCCCCCCGTCGTTCTCGATGCCGAGGTCGTGTCGGAGATCCACGAAAAGGGCGGATCGATCCTCGGAAGTTCCAGAGGTCCGCAGGATGTCGGGAAGATGGTGGATCGCCTGATGGACTTCAGCATCAGCATCCTTTTTTGCATCGGGGGTGACGGAACGCTTCACGGAGCCTGGGAAATCGCGGCCGAGATTGGCCGACGCGGACTTCCGATCTCGGTCATCGGGATTCCCAAAACGATCGATAACGATATCTGCTTCATCGAGAAGACCTTCGGTTTCGAAACCGCCTTTTCCCATGCGGTGGAATCTCTCCGGATCGCCCATGTCGAAGCGAAAGGCGTCCGAAACGGGATCGGGCTGGTGAAACTGATGGGAAGGGAGTCCGGCTACATCGCCGCCAACGCTTCCATTGCCTCCCAGGACGTCAACTTCTGCCTGGTTCCCGAGATTCCTTTCGACCTGGAAGGCCCCAATGGGTTCTACGCCCACCTGAAGAAACGCCTCGAGAAGCGTGGCCACGCCGTCGTCGTGGTCGCGGAGGGCCTGGGCAGGAGGTTCTGCCGTGCGGACGGCAAGGACCAGTCGGGGAACGACAAGTTCGGAGACATCGGAATCTTCCTGCGCGAAGACTTGAAGCGGTTCTTCGGTCCCCTTAACTTTCCGGTCAACGTCCGGTACATCGACCCGAGCTATCTCATCAGGAGCGCGAAGGCGATACCCTCGGATTCCATCTTTTGCACCCAACTCGCCCAGAATGCCGGCCATGCGGGAATGGCGGGGAAAACCGGAATGGTGGTAGGAATCTGGAACAACCAGTTCACCCACGTCCCGATCGAACTGGCGGTAAATGAGCGAAAATGTATCGACCCGGAGGGGATGTTCTGGCTGAACGTCGTGGAATCGACCGGGCAACCCCGGTCAATGGTCAATTCGAAGTGAACCAAATCAACCAAGGAGGAATTGCATGTCAAAAGACCAGGACAAGGGAAAGAACAAGAAGACCAACAAACCCAAGCTGAGCGTCAAGGAAAAGAAAGAAAAGAAACTCGAAAAGAAAGAGAAGAAGGAAAAGGAGTAGGATTTTTCCCTCCCTGATCCGTCGAACTCTGAAACCCCGCTCCGGCGGGGTTTTTCATTCGGTCGGCAGGGTCTCCAGAAAACGTTGCCATCTGAGGAGCATTTCGGCCGAGTCCGTTCCTTTCGAGAACAGATCGATCAGGACCTGCGCCTGCTCGCGAGCCTTCTGGTACTTCTTCAGACCCCGGTAGGCCAGACAGAGGTTTTCTACCGCCCGGATCTGGAGGGTAGGTATGTCGGAAAGACCCCCCAGCTTGAATGCCTCCTCTCCCGCTTTTTCGAGGAACTCCCAATCCTGGGCTTGTTCGCCGAATTCGAGAATGCACCGCCACGCGGGTTCGATCTTCTCCTCGTCTCCAACGCGCCCCTTCCATTGGGCGATCGCTTCCTGGAAGGCATTCTTCATCTCCGGGAGTCTTTTCAATTTTCCCAACGAGTTTCCATACTGGAACCAATATGAGTATCGCTGATTGTAATCGACTCTGGTCAGGAGCCGCACGGCCGCAGTGGCTTCGCACAAACGCGCCGCGCGCTCGAAATCCTCCATTTCGAGCAGGCAGGCCACACGCCGGAGGTTGACCTCGAAAACGAACTGGTCGGTCATGGCCGGCTTCTCCTTGGGGTTCTTGAGGGGGGCGAAAACCTCTCCGAAAGCCCAGAAGGCTTCTTTGGCCTTTCCATACTTCGCGAGCTCCTCGGCCTTGGAAAACCTTTCAAAGTAGGTCGGACAGATGGGGGAGGCATCCTCCCCCGCCAGGCGGGTCAGTGCAGCCAGAAAAAGCAAAAGAATGGTGAGGCGTATCCTGTCTCTCATTTCAACCTCCCGAATTTCGCCAAAACCCGATCCGTTCCCGCCTTCAAGCCGTCGCAAGTGCCTTCATGGCGGGAAGATGCAGCACCCCATTGGTCGCAAGAATTTCCATTCCGTCCAACCGGAGAGGATTGCCCGTGAAATCCGTCGCTTTTCCTCCGGCTTCCCGGAGGATGACCACCCCCGCAGCGATATCCCATGGTTTGAGGTCGGTTTCCCAGAAAACCTCGAAGATGCCGGAACTCAGGTAGCAGAGGTCCATGGCCGCTGATCCAAGCCTACGAACCCCCTGTGAGGCTCTCATCATTCCCCGCAGGCGCTTCAAGGTCGCGGTCATGCAGCCCTCTATCACGTAGGGGAATCCGGTCACCACGAGTGACTGGCCCATCTTTTTCTGGGGTGAAACCCTGATCGGTAGGCCATTTCGGAATGCACCCCCACCTGACCTGGCGTGGAAAAGCTCCTGGGATACCGGCTGAAAAACCGCACCGGCTCTGGGTTCACCGTTTTCGCACAGGGCGATGGAAACCGAGAAGATTCCCAGCCCGTGGGCGTAATTCGTCGTCCCATCGAGCGGGTCCGCTATCCAGACCCTGCCTTTTCCGATTTCCCCGCCGCCCCCTTCCTCCCCGTGGAAGGCGTCCCCGGGGAAAAGCTTCGCGATCTCTCTTCGGATCAAGGCTTCCGACGCGAGGTCCATCTCCGTCACAAGGTCGGTTGCCCCTTTGTGATCGATCCGGTGAACTTTTCTGAACCCTTGCAGCAGGAGAGCTCCCGCTTTTCGGGCAATCGCGACCGCGGCGTCCAGTTCCTTTTTGTAGGTGGTGTTTTTCATGGCCCGGCTTTTGTTTCCTTGAAAAATGTCTGTCCATTCGCTACCATACTTTTCGGTGGGAATCAATACGGGAGGGACAGGAGTGGGCGAAGCGGCGGTCTTCCCATCGAGGGAGGACTTCATCAAGGCCCTTGGGTCGAAGTCGCCCGTCATCCTGACTTTCGATTTCCTGCTTCCCACCTTCCAGGATCGCCTGTGCCAGATGCTTTCCGTGGTCCTGGACGAGCTGAAGAAACCCCAGTGGAAGGCCTCCCTGACCTATTGCCTGAGGGAAATCTGCACCAACGCGCAAAAAGCGGTTGCGAAGCGGTTCTTCTTCCAGCAAAGCAGCCTCGATATCTCGAATCCACAGCATTATACGAAGGGACTTCCGCTTTTCCGGGAAGCCTGGCACTCGGAGAAGAGACGCAAGGAACTCTGCTCCCAGAAAAGGAAGAACGCGTTCCAGGTTCTCTTCCGCCATCTGGGTGATTCCCTCGAGGTCGGGGTGGTGAATTCCGGAGACATGCATCCCGACGAAAAAGCGAGGGTGGACGGGAAGCTCCTCGCCGCCCGACAACCGGATTGGGATGACATCGATTCGGTCGATGAGACCCCGAATCCCGTTCCCGAGGAGGGTGGGGGGCTCGGCATCCGTCTGATCTCCAGCATCGCCTCCGGGCTGGGTTTCCCCGAGCAGGCCTTTTCCCTCCGCTGCGGAAACAACATGACCATCGCCAGTTTGAAGGTTCCTCTGGAAGGAATGTCCGCGGAACACCGGAAGATCCACGAGGCAATCGCCGCCCAGGTGCGCGCTCTTCCGGTTTTTCCCCAACAGATCATGAAGATCCGGGAAATGATAAAAGCGGGCCGATCGGACATGCATGACCTGGGGATCGAAGTCGCCAAAGATTCCGCACTGACCGCGGAAATCCTCCGGACCGTCAACCTCGCCTATTTCAACCGCACCCAGCCCGTGAAGCAGATCGACCAGGCCGTCGCATTGCTGGGGCTCAAAGGGCTGGAGAAGATCCTGCTATCCCATGGAGCGCGAACCGCCATGGAAACGAAGTTCGGGATGTTCCCCGGGCTCAACGACCACTGCCTGAAGATCGGGACCCTTTCGCGCTTTCTGGCCTTCCACCATGCTCCCGGCCAGGAGGAGGTCGCCTTCGTCGGCGGGCTCCTTCACGACATCGGAAAATTCATCCTTCTTTCCCAGAAGAATTCCCTTATGCGACGGGCGGGGGATCTGCTCTCCCGAGGACAGATCCGGATCGACGTCCTGGAATCCCAGGCTTTCGGAATCGATCACACGGAACTGGGGGGAATTGCCGCAAGGCGTTGGAACTTCCCGTCTCCGCTTCCGGAGATGATCCTTTTCCACCACGATCCCTGCCGGGCAAGAAAGGCCGTCCATCCTGAAGGTGAGGTCAAGACCCTTGCCCAGATCGTGTACTTCGCCAACATCCTTGAACCGCTCGCTGCGGGAGCACTTCCACATTACCTGATCGATCCCGAGATCATTGATTTTTTCCAGCTTCCGATCGGTGAGAAGACCAGCGATTTCGCCCGCGATCTCATCGCACGGGGGCTGGAGTTCAAGGCACCCGAAGGTTACGAGAAACGGTGACCTTCGCCGCCCGACATCCCATCGCGTGAAATAGAGGAGAAAGAAATGTCACCAAAGACCCTTGCAATCTTCAGCGTCTCGGCGGGGGCAGGCCATGTCCGGGCGGCGGAAGCCGTCCGCGCGTTCGCCGAGCGTGATTTCCCAGGTGTAAAGGCGGTTCACATCGACCTGATGACCCTGGTCAACGACCTTTTCAAGAAACTCTATGCCGATTCCTATCTTTCCATCGTGGAAAACCATCCCACGCTCTGGGGTTATCTGTACAAGAAGGCGGACCGTGAAAAGCAGGATTCCACGCTGAACAAACTGAGGCGCGCGATAGAAAAGCTCAACACGCGGAAGTTCTCCTCGACGCTGAGCGAATTGAACCCTGACGTGGTCTTCTGCACGCATTTCCTTCCCGCAGAGCTTCTTTCGAAGATGCGCGACGAGGGAAGCTTCGACAAACCCGTCTGGGTGCAGGTTACGGACTTCGACATCCACACCATGTGGGTCCACAAGAACATCACGGGTTACTTTTCCGCCGCCGAGGAAGTCGCGTGGCGGATGGCCGACCGGGGAATCCCCCGCGAGAACATCACCGTCACCGGGATTCCCATCATGCCGGCCTTCTCCCAGAAGCTTTCACGGGAGGAATGCGCCAGGGAAGCTGGAATCGATCCGGCACGGAAGACCATAATCATGATGTCGGGCGGTTATGGGGTAGGGGGAATCGACGCGTTGGCGGAAAGGCTGCTCGGAATCCAGGATGATTTCCAGATCATCGCCCTTGCCGGAAAGAACGAGGAACTCCTGGGAAAGCTCAAGGGGCTTGCGGAGCGTTTCCCCGGGAAACTGTTCCCCCAGGGCTTCACCCGGACGATCGAACGCCTGATGGCGACTGCCGATTTCGCGATCACAAAACCGGGGGGATTGACCACCTCCGAATGTCTCGCCATGGGGCTTCCCATGATCGTCGTTTCCCCGATTCCGGGCCAGGAGGAGCGGAATGCGGATTTCCTGCTCGAAAACGGTGCGGCGATGAAGGCCTACGACGGGGCCGGCCTCGAGTTCAGGGTCCGGAACCTCCTGAAAAATCCGGACCGTATCGAGGAGATGCGAAAACACGCCCGGGCTCTCGGAAAGCCGGACGCCGCCCACCAAGCATTGGAAATGGTCCTGAAATGAAGAATCGGATTCGGGGATGATATGAAGATCCGGTTCCTGCGAGGGCGCCATCCATGGCTTCTCCTCCTTTGGGTGATACTGATCGCCTTCTTTTTCGCCGAAGTCGAGATCCAGATCGAGGGGGCGGATGGATGGGCTGCGAAACTTCCCACATGGAGGATCGAGAGCCATTGGCTTCTCGACATATTCTGGGGCGGCCGACCCATGACCGGTTATCACGCATGGGTTTTCTCATTCATGGCCCTGATCTTCCATTTCCCGATTTTTCTTCGGGGTCATTGGGACATCAAGATCGAATCCCGGATCATCGGCAGCCTGATGTTCTTCTGGATCGTGGAGGATTTCATCTGGTTCCTGCTCAACCCCGCCTACGGGTGGTCGAAATTCTCCCCGCAGAACGTCCCCTGGCACAAGCATTGGTTCTGGCTTTTCCCCACCGACTACCTGACTTTCACCGGAGTAGGTCTGGCTCTCTACTGGTTCTCGTTCCGCCGTCTCGAACCGCTACCTCCCGAGGATCACTCCGAGGACGGGGCGATCCCCCCGGGGAAACCCGCATGACCTTTCTCCCCGCAAGTCGGGTCTTCTCCCGGTGTTAACCCCGTTGTTTGTTACAAGAGCAAAAAAAGGAAGAATACGATGAATCTCTCTCTCCCCGCCCGGAAAAACTTCAGACTGATCGTTCTCCTTGTCATCTTTGCGGCGCTTCAGACCGCTTTCGGAGCCGGAAACCCCTGGAATCCCAGGAAGGTGCTAATCGATGCTGGCTGGGTGCCGCAGATCGCCGATTCGATCGTGGAGAAGGTGGAAAGGTCGGAAGGGCGGGTCATCGCGGTTTTCGACCATGACAACACCCTGATCTGCGGAGACATCACCGAAGGGAAGGAGCTTGGTCACGCCGGATTCGCGAATGAGTTCATCAAGAAGAGTCTGTGCAAGCGCGATATCACTGCGGAAATCCCTGCCTCGGCGGGAAAAGACCCCTGGAAATTCTACCAGGAATGGGCTTCCGCCGATCCGGGGCATGCCTACGGGTGGATCTGCACGATTTACGGGGGATACCCCGCATCGGAAATCTCCCGGCGTTCCGCGCAGTATTACAAAGAGCAGATCCAGCCCAGGATCTTCCCGGAAATGCTCACTCTTGTCAAAGTGCTTAAGGACCTGGGTGTGGACGTGTTCGTGGTTTCCGCGAGCGCACAGGTTGTGGTCAGGGCCGCCGCCCCGTTTTTCGGAATCCCCGAGGATCACATTTTTGGAATTCGTCTTGCCGAAAAGGACGGGATCCTTCTTCCCCGGTATCTGAAGCCGATCAGCTGGTCAGCAGGGAAAACGTGGTATATCCGGAACCTTACGGGGAGTTTTCCCCCGGGAAACATTCTCGTTTTCGGTGACAGCTACCGGACGGACGGACACATGCTCAGGTTCGGAGTCTCCAGCGGCGGTTATTCTGTCCTTGTCAACCCTGCGCCGGAGCTCCTCCCGACCCTGGAAAAGCAGGGGATAGCCCACCAGCGCCTTCCCAGCAAGGACCGCCTGGACCAGCTCTGACCGGCCCCACCCCCTCGGGGGAGCCACCGGCTGAAGTGAAAACTCCGTGCCGGCCTGTTGAAGCGGAAACAGGAGGCGGAAACGGAATGAA
>CAYRYU010000040.1:53869-60062 GCA_964428355.1 uncultured bacterium | reverse complement strand
TCAACAAGCTCGAGGAGCGGTTCGTCAAGGATCCCACCGACCCCCTCGTGGGGGAATTCGCGATGCTCCTGTACGGGCAGGCACTCCTCGCTGAGGGCTCGAAGCTGCCCGATCCGGCCGCGTTCAACCAGAAGCTGGTCGAGCTGATGGTGAAGACGCTCTGAGCTGGGGATCCGCCCCGCCCGGGTCTTCCCGGGCCTTGTTCCCCCGATGACCGACCGCGGCTGGAAGTTCCTCATCCTTGCGATGGGGTTCTTCGTGCTGGCGGTCCCTCTCGTATTTCTGGACTCCCGGCTCTCGGGTCTCAGGGATGACGAGGAACTCCAGCTCGATCTCGAACTCAGGCAGATCCTGCTGACCGAGCAGGAGGATCTCTACCAGGATCTCGAAGCGGACCGGTTCATCGAATCGGTTCTGGACGAACTCGATCAGGCCGATGGAATACTCGCTGCCAGGGAGAAGACGATCCTTCCCGTGAAACCCGGCGTCGACCCTGGCCTCTTCGATGGAGGTTTCCTCGAAAGGAGATTGAACGCCCTCCGGGCGGAATACTCTCTCGAGCCTCTCCTCGCGGTCGTTGCCGACACCGATTTCCGGCATTTCTGGATCAGGGCGGGGAAAAGAATGCGGGAGACGGCGAGCCCCACCCTGATCGCTGACTACTCCGACATGGTGGCCTGGAAGTATTCGTTGGCCGAGAAGAAATGGCTCACGGAGGAAGCTTTTCCCGACTGTAACGAGCATGCATCCGAGAAGGGGTTTCGCAACTTCTCGGATATGCGGGCCATCCTTTCCGAACGGCTTTTTGGGTCATATTGGAGTGTCAACCTGCCCGCAATCGGTATCACGCAGGGATTCTCGGATGTTTTCGGGAATCAGACGCTATTTCTCGTCCCACGATTCTTCCATTCATCTTTCAGGCAGCCGAGGGCGACTTTTGGGGGTTACGTTTTTCTCTTTCCGGAAGACGCAATCCGACCCGGAAAGGTTCTCGAACGGGCTCTGGGAAAGTCCCGAAAGGAACGGATCCGGCGAAAGCTGGTTTGGGACGAGGCTGATCGGGAGCCGGGGTTCGCCTCGTCGGGAGATTCGATCCGACTCATGGGGATCCTTCCCCCGGCTTTCCTGATGGGGCTCCGGGTTCCGGGCCCCGGGCTTCGCCCCTTCCTTTCCGTCGAGGTCACCAAGGAACACGGATCGAATCCCTTTGTCGGGTTCCTCTCCGCGGTCCGGACGGGGGGGGGGATCGCCCTGGCGGTCTTTTCGCTCGTCGGGCTCTCCTGGTTTCGTCGGGAGGCCCGCCTCTCCGCGGGTCTGCGATGGAAGCTCGTCGGAATAGTGGCTCTGGTAATGACTTTTCCGGGAATCGGGGTCGGGCTCGTTTCCCTCCACCTCGCACGGATGTATGAACGGGGCTCCCCCGTCCATGTCCTCATGGAAACCCGGAACCTTGCCCGGCACCTTGCGATGCGTTTCCAGGGGTGGCTTTGCGAGAGGCTCCTTTGGAACCTTGCAGTGAAGATCGATCTTCAGGCGTTGATTTCGGTTCCCGAAAAGGTGCTCCGGGAGCAGTTCCCGAGAATCGTCGAAAGGGGGTTCGGGGTCAACGGTGCTTACCTGCTTCGCGCCGATGGAAAGGAAGCGACCCATCGGGTTGTCCACGGTGGCCAGGCCCTCCCCGCCTACCGGTTCCTCGGAAGGATGTTGCTCGAGGACCTTGGTGCAATTCCCAAGGGCAAGGAAAAGCAGGTGGACTACCTAAAGGGCGATATCGTGGACCACTTCTGGTCCGCGAAAAGGATCGACCTTGCCCTGCCGATGGAAGGTCTCGAAATCCCCTCCTTCTTCGAGGTCCAGGAAGATCGGAAAATGAACTTCTTCGTCCTTCCTTCGGAGCCGGAGGGCAGTTCCCCCGCCGGCGGGTTGGCTTTCGTGAGGATGAATTCCTGGGAGGGGTTGTCCGAAAGGTTCATCGACCCCGAAAAGAAGAAATGGAAGCACCTCTACCGGAAATCCCTTCCCAATGCCGAGATCCGGATGGCGGCTTTCCCCGCCCTCCTGAACCAGACCATCGACACGGGGTGGCCCAAGGTTGCGCTGATGGATGAATCCCTCCTCGAAATCGTCGGGAAAGACGCTCCGCAGAAAAGGTCTGGGAGCAGGATCCATCGGAAGAGCGGAAGGGTCGTGATTCAGGTTTGGGAACGGGCGGGGGATTTTCCCCTGCTCGTGGTCGCCCAAGCCGAACTGGAGCCCTCGAGATTGGTGGGGAAGCTGGGAATTCCAGTTTTGATCCTGGTTGGGCTTTTCGGTTCCCTGGGGGTCCTCCTCATGGCGGAGCTGCTTTCCTACCTTTTCATCGACCCCATCAAGGTCCTGGAGGAAGGCTCCCGCGAGATCGCCCGTGGCCGGTTTTCGACCCGCGTCCGGATCCATTCGGCCGATGAGTTCGCCGGGGTGGCGGCCTCCTTCAACCGAATGGCAGAAGCTCTCCAGCAACGTGAGCGGCTTCGCCGGTTCCTTCCCGAGAGGCTCGTTTCCAACGTGCTTTCCGGAGGAGATTCGGACGAAAGACGCAGCGGTGAAAGAGTCCGGGCGATCCTGCTGGTCTCGGACATCCGGGGTTTCACCACGCTCACCGAGAGATTCCCTCCCGACCGGCTGGTTTCGGCATTGAACGACTATTTCACCGAGATGGGGGAGGCCATCACGGAAGGCGGAGGCACCGTCCTCAAGCTGATCGGAGACGCCATCCAGGCGGTTTTCTTCGAACTGCCGGGGGGCGGACTGCCCGTCCGGGAGGCGGTTGAGGCTGCCCGGGGGATGCGCCGCCGGCTGGGAACCTTCAACTCCGGCCGAAGGATGGAGGGGGAGTTCGAGATCGAGAACGGAATCGGTCTCGCGGCAGGGATCGTCGTCTGCGTGGAACTGGGAAGCGCCCGAGGCCGACGGGATTTCACCGTCATCGGTCCCGCGGTTGGTGATGCCGGACGTCTCGAGAGCCTCACAGCGCATTCCACCCGCTCCCGGATCGTCGTTTCATCCGAGATCGCCTCATTCCTTCCTTCCGGTTCCATCCTGGGAAAGATCGGGGTGGACGATGAAACCGCTTGCGGCGCGTGGGAGATAGCAGAGAACGGGGAGGACAGGGTGTGAGCAACGGGTTGGAAGCCCGCTTCCGTCCTCCGGGGCACCTGCTCCTCCTCGGATGGATTTTTTTCGTGATCCTTCCCGGAGTCCTGCTCTGGACGGCCCTCCAGCGGGGAATTGCGCAGGAGAGGGAAGGACGGAAGATTTCCCAGAACGATCTTCTCTTGCAGGAAATGGGGGCTTTCGTGAAAGATCTCGAGACTCCCTCCTTTCTGGAGAGAAGGTTGGGGGCGGCAGTCAGGAAAGTCTGGAAAGGCCTTCCGCGAAAGGGGTCGACCTTTCTTGCCCCCGTCTCTCCGTTGAAAGCGGCTGCTCTCAGGAAACAGGTCGAGAGGTCGGCGGGGTTTCCGATTCTGGGTATCTTCTGGCATGGTCCCGATACCGACGGGCTGTGGTCGGACGTTTCTTCCGAATGGAAAGGAGCCGTTCCCCGGCAACCGATCCTTCAGATCCTGAAGAATGCCTCGGGACAGGATCTGCGCAGAGGGTCGGACGGATCACCCCCTCCGAGGGAGGCGCTGGATGAAGATAAGGCCGAAGCAAGAAGGGACCGTGAACGACAAAGGGCAATGGGATATCAGACCAGCATCCTTGGGGATGTTTCGAGGGTCGTTATCCGGCCGTGGATCCCGATCGCGATGATGTCCCGGTCTTTCGGCGGAGGGAGGCTTTTCGCCTTCTACGCCCTTTTCACCGCTGGCACCGGTCGTGATGCCCCGGTCCGGGGCGGATGCCTGGTCGTCGTGAGGGAGCGGGACCTCGACCCGGCGCGAATACTCCGGGCTTGCGCTTCCCGGCCCCTTTTCCCCGAGGTCAGGCGTTCCTGGAGGTGGTCGGAACCGGAGGCTGCCGCGAAAAAGCTGCGTGATAAGGACGAGGCCCTCATTTTCCGTGAGGACGGTCTCGGGAAGCATCTTTTCGGGCGCCCGGGCCAATGGTATCTCGGCTTGCTGACCGGTGGGGGCGGTTTCCAGGCGACAAAGGGGGCTGAATGTCTCGAGCTTTCGGTCACGATCACCCCGTCAGGGATCCGGCACCCCTTCGAAGGACATATCCCATGGATCCGGAGCGCTCTGCTGACGATCGGATTCCTTGGATCCTGCGCGTTCGGGGCAGCTTTTCTCTTCGGGTTTTCCTTTCCCTTCAGACTTCGGGGAAAGATCCTCGTCGGAGCAGTTACCGCGGGGTTCCTTCCGATAGTCCTCCTGCTTTTCGGGATCCTGCTCCAGGGATCGGTTGAAAGGGAACGCAACCGGGAGACGGTCCGGGCTCGCCTCGAGCTTCGGCAGGCCCTGTTGGACAGGATGCTTCGCGGTTTCCTGATCGAGCTGAACTACCGGCTGTTGGAAATCTCCCGGGGGCTCGAGGGGTCGGTGGGAACGATCGCCAGCCTCAGCGGAGCTTTGAGAAAGTCCTGCCGGGGTCTTCCGGTCTCGGAACTCCTGGGGATTGCCGCGGACGATGGGGATTTCCGGCTCCGATTCTCGGTTGATCCCATGGAAGCCTGGCCCAAGACGATGTGCGATGCCTTCCGCGAAATGGCAAGGGCCTATATTCTCGGGATGCGCGCGAGCTCGGATAAGAAGAAAAAGTTGATGGTCTATGGGCTTCCGCTCGAGACTTCCGCGATCGGAAGTTTTCTCGCACGGCCCGGCCGCGTTTCGGTCTTCCAGCTGGGGCCCCATGACCAGCTTCTGGCTGGATTACCCATCGGGAGTGGCACCCGGAGCGGCGCCGTCGTTTTCCGGTTCAACCCCGAGGCTGTTCTCGAAACGTTTTTGAAAATGAACAGCGACCTGATGGAGACCTTCCAGGAAGGGATCGGAAGTTGGAAGCTCGGGACCGCGGTCCTGAAACTCGACCGGGCGAACGGAACCAGGCTGTTGGGGGCTTTCTGGAAACCCGGGGACGGTGACTGGCGCAAGCTCCTTCCCATGGTCCGATCGAGCATTTCCAGGGGAATGGGTTTCTCCATTTCTGGGAAATGGAACCGCCGCGAAACCCTGGCTGCCGGGAGTCCTGTCCCGTTCTTCCCCTGCCTCCTTTTCTCCTGGGCCACCGCGTCCCAGGCGGATTCCCTTTTCCCGATCACGGCAGGAGGAGCGGCCTACTTCCTCTTCCTGCTCCTTACCGTCGTCGTCCTCATGGGGCGGGTGTTCAGCTCCCCGATTTCCGAGCTGGAACGCGTCGCCGTTGCCGTGGAGAAAGGGGAGTATCCCGAAAGGATTGCCATCAGCGGGGGGGACGAGCTGGGGGGGGTGGGAAAGGCTTTCGGGGAAATGGTCCAGGGGCTGCGGCACCGCGACGAGCTGTCGAGGTTCGTCTCGGATGAGGTGCTCGAGGTGGTTCAGGCCAGGTCGGATGGGGCTCTCGACCCCGGCGGGGAATTGACCGAGGTCACGGCCCTGTTCGCGAGTCTGCGCGGTTTCAGGGACTGGTTTTCGGATGCCCCCGGAGAAGCGGTGATCGAGGTTTTGAACCTCTTCTTCTCGGAAGGGGAACGTGTGATATCCGCGAACGGCGGAAGCCTCGACAAGCTTCACGAGGAAACGCTGATGGCGGTGTTTCGGCCCCGACCGGGGAAGCCCCACCATTCCTGGGGCGCAGTCCGAACCGCACTCGAGCTTCAGGAAGCACTCTCGAGCATTTTCCGGGGGAAATGGGAAAAGTTCGCTGTCCCGCCCGTCTGTGACATCGGGATCGCGACGGGCCAGGTCCTGTCGGGGAGGATCGGTTCGAAACACGGCCAGCTCGATTTTTCCGTTATCGGGAACGCGGTCAACCTCGCTGCCCGATTCAAGGTTCAGGCAAAAAAAGCCTCCGAGACCGGAATCCTGGTCGCCCCCTCGACGATCCGGGCCCTGGGTGGAAAAGTGCGCCTCAGATTCCTCGAAAGAACGGCCATCAAGGGGCGCTCGCGGTCCTTCCCCCTCTACGAGGTCCTCTCCCTTTTCGATCATCCTCCGCGAGAAACCTGAGAAGCCATGGAGCCACCGAGGCACCGAGACACCGAGTCAGGCAAGAACCCATGGAAAGAACCCCG
>CAYRYU010000040.1:0-53769 GCA_964428355.1 uncultured bacterium | reverse complement strand
GAGAAATTGTCCGGGGAACCCTCGGTGGCTCAGTGACTCCGTGGCATTTCCGGATCATCCTGCGGGGGAGAACTGAGAAGCCACCGAGGCACCGAGACACCGAGTCAGGCAAGAACCCATGGAAAGAACCCCGGGAAGATCGTCTCCAAAACAATCGGAAATCGAGGAGAAATTGTCCGGGGAACCCTCGGTGGCTCAGTGACTCCGTGGCATTTCCGGATTCCTACTTCCAGGAGAGGGTTACGGTGAAGGGAAGACCCTCCCGAACGAACTGGAAGATGCGGGTGCTCTTGCCCCTGGCCGCTTTGAAAGAGGAGTTGAACTTCTGCCCGCCCTTGATGGGATACATTCCGTTGTTGGAGAAAGCCTGCACGAAGGAGGATTCCACCTTCAGCTCCCCCTCGAGGTCCCCATCCTTGTTTATAAGGATGGTCCGGAGAGTGGCCCGGATACCGGTTTCCATTTCCTTCGGCGGCTGGTCGGCACCGCCCGGGTACAGGACGGTCGAGCCGTTGGAAAAATAGACCTCGTCGCCGAGGCCGGTCTTGAAACGGGCGGCGGATTTGTCCTTGCCCTGTGCGATCACGATGGTCCCGTCGATATATCGGCGGGGCAGGTCGTTGTCACGGACGATACGTTCGACTTCCCGGATGGTGGAGGCCCGGGCTGTGAAGATGACGGAGTTCAGATCCTCATGGACCGCTCCCCGGCAATCCTTCTTGACGGCCTGGGCGACGATCTTGAACATCTCGATGGCGGGGGTGTTTTTCATGTGGACCGAGCGGGTCAACACGGGAAGTTTCTTTTCGTCCGAGACCAGGATCGCGCCCTTCTGGAGGGTCCAGGCAAACCCGTTCCCCTCACAGACCAGGTCGAGGGCCCGGGCGCAGGTGATGTCGGTAAGACGGATCGTGACATTCCCCCGGACGCTCTTTTCCGCGACGATGTTGAACCCGGACTTTGTTGCGATCAGCTTGATGATATCCCGGATGTCGGCATCCCGGAAATCGAGGGAGATCTTGTGCTCGAGTCCCGCGAAGGAAGCCGATACAACGAACAGGAAAAGAAGGGAGAGGGCGGCAAGGGAGGGAAATCTCGGTCGCATGTGTGCCTCCTGGTGAATTTGTCCGTCCCCCGCCGGGGAACGGCTTCTGCGCGTCTATTTTCCCGGCTGGTTGGCGATCTGGTGGAGGAGGAAGGTCTCGACCTCCTTGAGGCGATCGCGGATGACCGGAGTGACGAGGTTCTTGTTGAAACGGGAGATGGCGAGCTCGACGCCCCCGTCCGCAAGGCCCAGCGTGAGGACCCCGCACTTCAGCTTGCCGGCCGAGAATGCCCTTACGGCGCGGTCGAGAGCGATATCGAGTCGTTTCACCATGCTCGCGGCGACCTTTCCGGGAACGATCGCCGACTGGTCGGTGTCGACTCCGATCACGAGGAAGTCTCCGAACCGGGCCGCTTCGATCAACCCGTTTCCCGTCGCTCCCGCGGCATGGTAGATGAAATCCGCCTGTTCGGCGGCCATTTCCAGGCCCAGTTTCCGGCCGAGGTCGGGTTGATTGAACGCTTCGGGTGTGGGCCCGGCATACCTGGACAGGACCTTGACCTCGGGCTTGACGAATGCCGCTCCACGGGCGAATCCGCGCTCGAATGTACGGATGACGGGGGAATCCATTCCGCCAAGGAAGCCGATCTTTCCTGATTTCGTCAGGAGACCGGCGAATGCCCCGGCGAAAAAGGAGCCCTCCTCCTCGTTGAAAAGGATCGACTGGACGTTGGGGAGATCAACAACGGAATCGAGCAGGATGAAGGTCTTCCGGGGGTGACGCTCTGCGACCCGACGGACGGGTTCGGCCGCGAAGACCCCGACCCCGGTCACGAGGTCGAACCCGGACGAAACCAGAAACTCGAGAGCGGGTTCGATCGCGCTCCCGTCGGCGGGTTCGATCACCTCGACGGAACATCCCGGTATCTTGCGGATGAGTTGGACACCCGCATAGGTTGCGTCGTTGAAGGATCTGTCACCCAGGCCTCCGATGGAGAGGACGATTCCCACCCGCAAGGGGGCGGGATTCTCCGCGAAAACGGCCGGGGCCAAGACGAGGACGAGGACATTGATGGCGATGATCGTGAAAAGCTGGAGGGAACGGAAAATTTTCATGGATTCCTCCGGGAATCAGTTGGTATCTTCGAGGACTTGCGGCGGCGAGATCGGCCTGGTATCGAGGATCCCGAGGTTCTTGAGGACCTCCTGGAGAGCCCAGAGTACCCGGTCGTCATATTTCCCCGAATGCTTCACGAGCTCCTCCATCGACTCCTTGTATGTCCGCTCGGATGCGTAGGGACGGTAGTGGGTCATGGCATCGAATGCATCCGCCGCGCCGATGATCAGCGAGTTGAGGGGGATGTCGGGACTCCTGATGCCCTTCGGGTATCCTGAGCCGTCCGGGGCCTCGTGGTGGTGGAGGACACACTCGGAAACCCTGTCGAGGCCCGGGATTTCCCGGATCATGGAGGCTCCGATCATGGAGTGGCTTTCGATCTGCTTTCGCTCGGCGGCCGAAAGAGGACGGGTCTCCTCGAGGATGGCGGAGGGAAGTGCGACCTTCCCGATGTCATGGAGCATCCCCGCGAGCTCGAGATCGACCAGCTCCCGGTCGGAAAGGCCCATCCTCCTACCGATCGCGACGCAAAGATTCCTGACGCGGTCCCAGTGGCCGGCATGCTCGCTTGCACGGTTCTCGAGGATCTTCATCGTGAGGCCCAGGAGGCACTCGAGGCGTATGAACTCGCCCAGGATCTCGAGGATGCGGACCGATTCGGCACAGGGTTTCCACGCGTCGAAATCCGGGAGACGGGCCTCACCGGCCTTCAGGCTGATGAGCCATGTGAAACCCGCGGCGTGGACCCCCCTCCAGTTTCTTCCCCCGAAATGGGAAGCCTTGGGGTTGACCAGCTCGGGCGGGAAATTCGTCGGGGGAAGGGTACCCGATGCGTCCTGGCCCCGCCAGGCAGCCCCCCAGGGAAACCAGACCTGCGGAGCCGGTCCCGCCTGCTCGAGGGACCTGGTCAGAACAACCAATGCGGACTTCCAGATTCCGCCGATCGAGCTCAATTCGAGAGGTTTCATGGGAGGCTCTCCTGAAATCGAGTTGTGTACATTGAAAAAAATGATAACACATCCTTCCCGGGATTTCCATTCGGAAATATGCTATCCTGGGGGATAGGATATTCTTTCGAAGGAGGATTCCATGAAACACGAATCGCACCCGGACGTCGACCGGAGGCTTGCCCGCGTTGCCGGCCACATCGAAGGGATCAGGCGGATGATCACGGAGGAGAAGACCTGCGGTGAGATCCTGCAGCAGATGAAGGCGGTCATTTCGGCCCTCGAGAACGCAAGGAGGATAGTCCTTCTGGATCACCTCAGGCACTGCGTCGCGGACGGGATGGCGAAGAAGAACCCCACAGCCGCAATGGAGGAGTTGGAGCACCTGATCGAACAGGTCTGGTGATCGCATGAGGCTGCACGTTTTCGTGGTCGTTACGCTGGTCCTCTGGGGTGTGATCCCGATTTTCGACAAGCTGGGGCTTGCCGACAAGAAGGTGGATCCCTGGGCCGGAATCTGCATCAGACTTCTGGCCGGTTTCGCGGCGATGATCCCGGTCTTTCTCGCTTCCCCACAGATCAAGGCTGGAATCGCGGCTCTCGGGTGGCGCGAGATCGCGGTTTTCTCCGCCAGCGGGATCATCTCCCTGGTCGTTGCGCAGTTTTTTTACTACGGGTCCCTTCAGGAAAAGGACGTGGGGAAGCTCTTCCCGATTCTCTTCGGGGGCGGCCCGGTCGTGACGATGGTGCTGGCCTGGGCCTTCCTCGGGGAAAAGGTCACCCTGGTTTCGGCGCTCGGAGGTTTGCTCGTAGTGGTCGGTTCGGGACTGATGTTCATCGCTCCCTGACCGTACACCAAGTCCCGCGACTCCCCCCCCCAATTTCCTTGACAGGGGGGAGAGACGTGGATATACTTCCAAAATTGTCCGAGATCAAGAAACCGGGGGCAGACTATGACCATGAACTACGAGAACCGTCTGGGGTTGAATCCCGCGCTCATCGTCGGGCTGGGAGGAACCGGCAAGAAGGTCCTGATGAATTTCAAGCAGACCTTCCTCACGAGCCCCCAGATCAGGGAAGCTTATGCGCACGCCCCTGACCAGAAGCCGTCCCTTCCCGATTTCATCGATCTCTTCTGCATCGATACCGACCTCTTCGATTCCCGTGAAAACGACAAGGTCGAGGGGATCAAGCTGCGGGAGGAGGAATACCACCAGATAAACATCCAGAACGCCAACCAGATCACGGGCAATCTGGATACCGACACCTACAGCTATCTCAACGAATGGTTCCCGATCAAGCTGAAGCATCATCTCGGCCAGATCAGCCAGGGTGCCCACCAGTTCCGCTTCACCGGCCGGTTCGGGATGTTCGTCGACATGCAGAAGATCTACCAGCAGCTCAAATCGAAGGTGAGCAAGATCATCGCCCGGAAGAACGTCAACCAGGACGACCTGATCGTGCCCCTGACCAACAAGCAGGGCCAGATACTGACACCGGAGTTCTACATCGTCGGCTCCCTTTGCGGAGGCTCGGGCGCGGGGATGTTCCTCGACATCGCCTACCTGCTCAAGATGGCCTACTACCAGCTTTCGGGCGGGAAGGGAAAGCCCGTCATGGTCGGCCTGCAGCTCACTCCCGAGGCGTTCAACCAGATCGCGATCGATCCGAACGTGAACGCCACCGGCCGGATCGAAGCCAACGGATACGCCTCCCTCGTCGAGGCCTTCTATTTCATGAGCAAGGAAAAGTTCCCCCCCTCCAAGAGCGCCAAGGACATCCTGGCCCAGGACCGCCGGAACAAGTTCATGACGAACTTCGGTCAGATCGGAAAGAGCAACGACCAGACCACTTTCGGCGCGACCTGCGACGAGGTGCCGTTCGACCAGCTCTACCTCCTCGGAACCCCCGGGTTGGACGACATTCCCACCTATTACAGCATCGCGGCCGAGTTCATCTTCACCAAACTCGCCACGAACCTCCGCCAGGCGCAAAACTCGATGCTGGACAACGCCTCCCAGGTTCTCGGCCAGCTCAGCTCGGACCTCGAAGGCAAGCAGCTCAAGTGCCTCAGCACCATCGGGTACAAGAGTTTCTATTATCCCCTCGACGTGATCATGGACCTCTACACCTACAAACTTTCCATGGATCTCACCTACTGGCTGAAGCTCTCCACGGACAAGATCACGATCGACGCGATGGTTTCCGAGTTCGCCGAAGCCGATCCCGGAAAGCTCGACCTCACTCCCGACGGCCTGTTCAGCATGGCCAAGAGGATCATTCCCCGGGCCCAATACTGGGACAACCCCCAATTCCACACCATGCGGACGGATCCCGCCCAGCAACCGAGCGAATCCGCGACGGCCTATATCCTCCGGAAGATCGACGAAATGGACCGGGTGAAGGTGAAGAAGGAGGATATCAAGGCCCGGGTCAAAATCGAGTTCGAGAAGGCCGCGATCGAGGCCGCCAAATTCCTGAAGGACAAGGTCATCGAGATAATCAACAACCCGGACCAGGGCGCCCTCGTGGCGATCGACTTCCTCGCCTCATTCGACAAGTTCCTCGCCCGGTTCCCGCGCGAGATCCTCGGCCGCAAGGACGAGGAGCTCCGGAACAAGCTGGTCAAGGAGCAAAGGGAATACGTTGTGGCGAAGGATGCCCTTTGCGCCAAGCTGAACTCCCTCTTCGGTCTGGGCGGAAAGCTGCTCGAGATCGGGACGATCCTGTCGGTGACCAACATCCGCGAGGAGTACAGCAAGCTCGAGAAGGAAGCCGTCGAGGCGGTCGAGATGGAATACGAACGTTTCTGCCTCGGCTGCGCCGGCGAGTTTTTGAAGTTCCTTTCCGTCCAGTCCGCGAGCATCCGGAAGCAGGTCGAGGAGTTCGCCCGCAAGCTCGAGGCGATTTCCAAGAACGGGATGATCGAACGCAGTTACGAAGCCTGCCTCGAGAAGATCAAACCCTATTCAAAGGTCCAGGCCTTCGTGCGGACCTTCATCTTCGAGGAGCGCGACATCGAGCCCTTCTACAAGTACCTTCTCGGTGACCTTTCCAACAACGACATCGAGAAGGATTTCCTGCTCACGATCAACCTTTCCCAGAACTGGGACGCCTACACCAACCCCGAAAGCAACTCGCTGGAATCCGACATCGTCGGTTACTGCCGAAAGTCCATCGGGAAGCGGATGTTCGGCGGAATCGAGGAGTTCATCCACTGGAAGGACTCGGCCAAGCGCGGGTTCAAGAAGAGCCTGTTCGAGAGCCTGATGAACCAGTCCACTCCGCTCCTGACGATCAACGACCGAGGGAACAACCAGCCCGCACGGATGAACATCGTCACCCTGGGAATCTCCGACGAGAACAGCAAGCTCTCGCAGGAGGTCAAGGAAACACTCAGAAAGGGCGACATCGGGGTGACGGTCGCTCCGACCAAGAACAAGTTCGAGCTCAGCCTGGTGCAGACCCTCCACGGGATCTGCCCCTACAACCTGAGCGCGATCACCCAGTGGCAGGGCCTTTACCGGAAGAACACCCAGAAGATCAACTGCCATGCGGTCCTCACGAATGACGGATATCCCGTCCTCTGGTCGAGCTACGGCCTGATTCCCGCAAAGACACTGGAACAGCTCTACATGGTCTACGTTCTCCTCCGCTACGAGCTGTTCTCCGACGCCGGGCAGAAACTGCACGGGATCGAATACAACAACGACCTCGTCCAGTTCGAGCTTTTGTACCAGCAGGAAAAGCCGCAATCCATGGGCCGGACCGTGCCCGAGTTGTTCGACTACCTGAAGAACAACACGATGGGCCTCTACCTGATCAACAACGTCTACAAGGAAGGCTGGCAGACCCAACCCCTTCCGCAGCAGAACGTGTTCGTCAAGAAGTACCTCCCGGTTTTCACGGACAAGGTCCGGGTGATCGAGGACTCGATCGAGCAGGAGATCCGGGTCAACCGCGAGGTTTCTCCCGCCAGCGACGAGCTGCTTTCCATCAAGCGCGGAATCCTCAGGGTCCTTACCGACATCAACGACCAGATCGAAGCCATTTTCAGCCAGCGGCCCCAGTTCAAGACCGGGGCAAACCAGTTCCCCGGCCAGTGACTTCCGAACCGCGGAAGCTGACCAGACTAGGAGATAATCATGGTTGAAGTCGCCCCATCCAAAGGCCAGATCCAGATCAAGTACGGATGGATGGTTTTCACCATCATCGGGATCATCGTCTTTTCTCTCCTCTTCTATTTCGTCCCGAACTCCGGATGGTACTGGTATGCCCTCGGGGCTGCAGCCGTCGTGGCACTCGCTATCGATGCCTGGTATTTCGAGACCCCGCTGATCGTGATCATCCTGATAGTCATCGGGGTGATCGCGACGGTTCTGGTGAAGAAGTTCCTGATTTGATGGGCTTTCCGCCGCCGCTTTCCCGGGGCGTGGGCGGGGAAAACCTGGAAGGACGATACAGGGTGGGACGAAATGGTTGAAGTGACGCCCAAGAGGGTCGAGATTTCGATCCGGTACTGGCGTTACCTTGCCTTCTTCCTGGTTTTGGGCCTGCTGCTCCTGTTGCTGCTCTGGGGCCTCTTCGGAACGCAGTGGGGGGCCAGCAATTCGATCGTCGAGATGTTCAGACGCTACTTCAACGTCGTGAACAAGTTCCGGCCCAGCGCAAAGCCCGAGGACAACCTCGCCCGGGGTCTCAGGATCCACGGTCTCGAGAAGATCGCGGAAAAACGGTACGACCTGTTCTTCTCCGTCACCGACTCCGGAGGCGATCCCCTCACCAGCGTGCCGCCAGCCGACGTCAAGATCAAGGCGGGCCCGCAGGGCTCGAGCCTCCAGGCCTGCCTCGTGGACCGGGTCACACCCCTCCATATGATGGCCGCCTGGAACGACAAGGTCACATTCGCGAGCGTGATGGATTATTCCGGAAGCATGTTCCCGGAAGACCTCGCGAACACCGAGGCATACTACTCCGAATTCATGAACGGCCTTGCCATGCCGTTTTCCGCCACTGTCATAAAGTTCAACGATCACGTCGAGGAGATCCTCCCGGTTTCCTCCAACAAGGCCGACATCGAGGCCGCCATCAAGAAGCAGATCACGCTGCAGAATACGGCCCTCTACGAAGCCATCGACAAGGGGATCGCCAACGTCCAGACCCGTCCCCACCTGCGCTTCGGGCTTCTGACCACCGACGGAAACAACAACATCTTCGGCGTGAGCCTGGAGGACGTCATCCGCCGCTCCCGCCAGCAGTTCGTTTCCGTCATCGTCCTTGGATTCGGATGGCTGAACGTGGATGTCCTCAAGAAGATCGCGGACGAGACGGACGGGTACTACGTCTACGTTCCCGACAGCAGGGAGCTGAAGGACTGGTTCCCCAAGATCTCGAAGATCATCAACAACGTCCAGGTGGCGGAGTTCTCGGCTCCGAATGATTTTGCGCTTCCTCTCTCGCTCGAGCTTTCCGTGAACTCGAAGGGAACCACTCTCACCCGCACCCGCTGACCCGCCGGCAGACATGACGGAGCCGACCCCTCGCGCCGAGCTGATTTCCGAAACCGGGGAGCTCTGTTCCTGGATCAAGCTTGCCCTGGGGGCCGCGGCGGCGGATCCCGACAGATTCTCCGACATCGACCTTTCGGGCCTCGAACTCGGGCTGGTCATGCTGGAGGAGAAGCTCCTCTCCGAGGTCCGGAGCGATCTCGAGCTTCCGGTCACCGTGGTTTTCTGCGGCGGGACCAACACCGGGAAGTCCACTCTCGTGAACTCGCTCGCAGGCAGACAGGTTTCCCCCTCGGGGAGCACCGCGAGCCTGACCAAGCGCATTATCGGGGGAGGGGAAGCGGATCGGCTCAAGACCCTGGTGGAGGGCCACCGCCAGTTCCGGCTGGTTCCGCTGTCGGAACAGAGAAAGTCCAGCGCCCCACGCCACGCCGTCTACGCCGAGGTTGCAGGGGAGTGGCCTCGGGGGCTGCCCGTCCTCCTGGATACCCCGGACATCGACAGTTCCGACACCCGGTGCCGTGACGCCGCCCGTTTGAGTCTCGGGCTGGCCGACCTGCTCGTCTGGGTGACGACACAGCAGAAATACAAGGACAAGGCGGGTATCCGTTTCCTCGAAGAAGCGATGGAACTGCTTCCCAAGCGGATCGACGTTTTCAACCAGGCCCTCGCCCGGCACCTCGAAGCGCTCGAGGACCTGGTTAGGGATTACGACGAACGTTGGCCCAATAACGAGCGGACGACGATCCGGATCGACGAGGAGGCCGGCCTGGGCGAGGGGAACATTTCCCCCGCGAGGTTGGCCCCGCTCCTCGAAAGGATCCGGGTTTTCGGCGCAATGGGAAAAGCGCTCAAAACCTCGGTCATCCGCCATGGCCTGAAGCGTGCCGGCGGGCATCTGATCCGGAGCGCGGAAGCGGTGCAGGACCGGTACAAGGAGTCGGTCGACCTCGCCTGGTTCGTCCGGAGCCGCTTCGAGAAGAACCTTTTCGAGCCGCTCCGCAACCTTCCGGGGCATGAAGCGCCCTTCGAACTCCAGGCCGCGATCGTGAGGGTCCTGGGCCCCAGGATCCGCACATCGGTCGGAGACCTCCTCCATCCGCTGATCTCGGGGGCGGGAAGTGCCCTCACATGGGCCGTGAAACGGCTTCCGTTCGGTTCCGGCGGTGCCAACCCCCAGGACCAGGACGACCCCACGAGCGCCCGGGACCGGATCGACCTCGAAGCCGCCCGGAAGATCATCGAAAACGCCCGGTTCGACCTTCTGGAAAAGATGCGCGAACAGGCGGCCCGCGGCAGCTTCCTTTTCAAGCACGTCCATTCCTCTCTCAAGCACCTCGATGCCGTCGATCCCGCCACCCTTGCCGAGCGGTTGAACGGGCACCTCGAGAACGCCCGCAAGGAATCCCTCGCGCGGGTGGTGGAGAGGTTCGAAGGCGACCTGGAGGAGTTCTGCAGGGACAACCCGAACACGATCTCGGTCATGAGGGCCGTGATCCCCGGTTTCTCCCTGCTGGCGGGTTTCGCCGCCGCGGTTTTCTCGGTCCACACGTTCGCCGTTCTTCCAGGAGCGATGGAATACCTCCTTGGCGGCGTCGCGATACCGGTTTTCCGGCACCTCAAGGGTGTGCTCCCCCCCAAGCTGATCGAGTTTGCAGACCGTCTTTCGAAGGAGCCCTTCATCCAACGGTCCCGGGAGGAGTTCGCGAAAACCCGGCGGGCGGTCTTCCTGGAAGCGGGCAACTGGCTGGCACTGCCGGTCGAGAGGATCGTGAAGCCCGTCGAGGTGAAATACCGCGACGTAAAGACTTCGATCAGGAAGATCGAGCACTATTTCAACGTATTGTACAAGGAACAATGAATCCGATGACGGGCACGCTGGGAAAGAGGTCCGGGATCCTCCAGGGTTTCATGGCGAAGGCCAGGGAGCTGTGGGGGCGTCCCGACCCTGACGATGAGAAGGAGGCCCTGCGTCGGATCGGCCTCCTCCGGGAAAGGGAGGAGGCGGTTTCGGACTGCCTCCTGATCGTGATCCTGGGCGGGACCAAGGTCGGGAAAACGACCCTGATCAACGCCCTCGCGGGAAAAGAGATCGGAACGGCATCGGCGGTCGCATGTTTCACCAAAAGGCCGGCGGTTTTCTGCCACCGGAACCGCGAAATGATCGCCCGGTCGCGCCTCGCGGGGGTTCTCGAGACCGGCGATCGCTTCGTCGTCCATGACGTCCCCGCGCTTGAACGGCTCATCCTTACCGATGCCCCGGATCTCGACGGGATCGATCCGGCCAACCGGAAGGTATTCGAGGCGCTGCTGGAACGGGCCGATCTCGCCCTTTGCGTGGTGACTACGCAGAAATACGATTCCCTGGAGCTTTTCCAGGTCCTGGGTTCCCTGATGGGTTTCCGAAGGACCGTGTTCCTTTTCAACCGGGTCGACGAAGGGATCCCCCTGTCCCCCAAGATCAGGGAGGACCTCCTCGATAAGGTCGCTCCTCTCGGGCTCAGGCCGCCGGAGGGCGAGGAGCTCCCGGTTTTCGCGATTTCGGCGGGAAACGCCCTTCGGGCGAAAATGGGAGACCCCGTCGGGCCCCGGCACGAGTTCCCGGCTTTCGAGGAGTTCCTCGGGAAAAAGCTCGATCAGGCCCTTGCAACCAGGATCAACGAGGAGAACCTCGCCTCGTTTTCCGCCGAGACCGAGGCTTTCGTCAGGAGGGTCAGCAGGGTGGGGGAGGTCGTCGGTTTCCTTCGCGAGCTGACGGATCTGGCCCGGTCCCATTCCAGGGAGGCCATGGAAAGGGCGGTGGGTCGTGCGGACTCGGTCATGCTCCGTTTCGAAGGCGAAATCCGCCGCCGTCGGGAATCCTCCGCCGCGGAGGGCCTGGGTGGACCATTCGGGGTTTTCGTCCGGGTGACCCTGGCGGTTGGAACTCTTTCGTCGAGGTTCAGGTTGATGCTTCCCGTCGGTGGCGACGACCTTCCCGAGGAGGTTTCCCGACTCCTGGTCGAGGAGACGGATCGGGAGATGGAATATTCGCGTGAAAGATTCATCCGGATCCTAGCGGACCGGGCGGATCGAGGCGAGTTCGGGATAGCCAGGCTCCAGACGAGGCTTTGCGAGGCGGTTTCCTCGGGAGAGGACGTCAAGACGACCATTTCCGCGAAGCTCCGGACCTTCCTCTTCGAACCCCGTAGCGGGCGGATCGAAAGCCTCCTTCTCAACCTTCTTCCTCTGGCGATAATCCTTCTCCTGGCCCGTTACTTCATCTCCTGCCTCATGACCGCCCACGACCCCTCCGCGGGCATGTTCATCGGCACCGGGATGTTTTTCTGGCTGGTCTGCCATCTCCAGGCCTCGTTCTGGCTTCCGAGAAAGGCGGGTGCGGTCGATTCCGCACTGCAGGATGCCAGGAACGTCCTGCGCTCGGCGTTTCGGGACTGCCTGGAGAGGCCCGTCGAAGGTTGGAGGGATGAAGTGGGGAAGTGTCTGGAGATCCTGGGGGATGCGATTCCCACTGACGGCGCCGGGCCCTCCGGCAAGGAGCGATAGGATGGACGATTCGGGCGGATACCAGGACTTCGGGTTCGTCGCGGAGTATTACGATCTGACCCCCACCTACGGGACACGCCCCGACGTTGCCTTCTTTGTGGAGGAGGCCGTCGCCGCGCGCGGGAAGGTTCTCGAGGTTGGTTGCGGGACGGGGAGGATCCTCCTGCCTACTGCGCGTGCCGGAGTCGCGATCACGGGGCTCGACCTCTCGGCGAGGATGCTCGACGCGTGCCGGAAACGTGTTTCAAACGAGCCCCCGGAAGTGCGTGCCCGGATAACGCTGGTCGGTGGGGACATGCGCTCGTTCGACCTCGGGGAGAAGTTCCGGATGGTGACGGTCCCCTTCCGGCCCTTCCAGCACCTTCTGACCGTCGGGGACCAGCTCGCGGCCCTGAAGTGCATGCGGAGCCACCTCGAACCCGGCGGAACGCTGATCCTGGACCTTTTCAACCCGAATCTCAAGTTCCTGATCGATCAGCGGACCGAGTCCGAGTTCGGAGACGAGCCCGAGTTCATTGCTCCCGACGGTTCGAAGGTGGTTCGAAGGCTCAGGGTTCCGAAAAAGGATCTCTTCGAACAGGTCAACGACTCCGAGATAATCTATTACGTGACGCGGCCTGACGGCAAACAGGAGCGACTTGTACATTCCTTCAGGATGCGCTATCTTTACCGGTTCGAGGCGGAGCACCTCCTTGCCCGCTGCGGTTTCCGCGTCGATCGGGTTTATTCCGACTATTCCCGGGCGCCTTTCGGGGATAAGTACCCGGGAGAGCTGATTATAATCGCCCGCACAGATGGTTGACGGGACTGTTGGGTGAAGGTGGAAACCGGATGACAGCTTCCGAAAAGGAGCGCACTTCGGCCGGCGAGGTTTTTGCCAGGCTCGACCGTGTGCTTGGCTGGTTCGAGGCGAATCCCACTGCCCTAGAGACCGGTCCGGAAGCCGCGGAGCGCGAGGACAAGCTGTTCTCGATGAATTTCACCCTCCAGAACCAGGCCCTCGCGACCGCGGCGATGAATGGCCGCCGGCTGGGGATTACGGGTTTCGATATCCCGGAGTCGATTTACGCCCCCGATTTCCCCGGAGATCCCGACCCGGATTCGATGACCAGCCGGGAAAGCGCGCTTCGGGGCGCCTACTCGAACCTTCTGCTCGCCTTCTACGTTTCCGACGCAACCTACGCCCTGCTTCCCGATATCTACGAAGCGCTCGTGAACCGGCTCGAAGGGGCATTCCGACTCTGCCCGGGCCTGGTTACCCGGCAGGCGAAACTCGTTCTCCGGAGCATCGCGGAAGACCTTGCCGATGCCGGGCTTCCCTCCCTGGGCGACAGACTGGACAAAGCGCTTTCAGGCGGAGGGGGCGGGACGCCCCCAGGTGACGATGGGGCGGGAGGATCTTCCGCGCTTCCCAAAGGGGCTTTTCCTGATCCGACCGAACCGGTTTCGAGGGATTCGGGGGGTGATTCGCAATCATCGGGTGTCGATCCGGAAAGCCTTGACTGGACTCCTCCCGTTTTTCATGAGCCTCGCCCACCCGGTGAGGGAGATGCCCACCGGATTCCACCCCCCGCGGGGGGAGTGGGCGACCCCCCCCCTTCCGAGGCGGGCCCGTCGGAAAAACCGGCCGGACGCCGGTTGGATTCTTCGATAGAGAGAGAAATACCGGGATCCGCGGAATCCCTCCTGACACCTTTTCCGCTTGCACGGCTGATCCTGGCGGCTGCCTTCCTCTGGCCCCTGTTTTCCGCAACGATGGGGGGTAACATTTTCGGGACCATCACCTGCGCTATCCTGGGCGCTTACTTCCTCTACGACGAGGTTCTCATCTGCGGGAGGGGGGGGGACGACGCATTTGTCGTGGTGGGCAGGATCGCGACTGTTCCTTTCAGCCGAAGGGTGTACAAGGTCGCCCCGGACTCGGTCGTCAACTTCCTCGCCCAGGTCCGGATGGGACGGTCCCCCAAAACCTTCACGTTCGAAATCGACATCGGGGAGTTCCATGACTGGCGGATCTCGGTGGAGAAGGGGTTTTCAAAACACTCTCCTTCCGGGCCGACCGGGGTGAGCTTCCTGCACCGCCGCCCCATTCTTTATTCCTGGTTCTATGCGCGCGAGGCTTTTCTCCATTTCTGGAGGTCCGGAATGGAAATCGCGAGGAGCCTCGGGATTCCCTTCTGCTGGGACTCGGTGGGCAAGCTCGATGCGCGGGAACTGGCACCGGGTTTTTTCGAAAGGAGTTCCCCTTACTCCAGAAACGGCAGAGGAAACGCCGATCTTGCCGCAAGAAGAGGTTGGGACGTCGCGTCCGACGAAACCTCCCGGCGGGTGACGATGCCCGCGGGGAAGGGGTTCCACAACTCGTCCTGGATCTGGCTCTTCCTGTTCCTGGGCTGGGCCCTCATCAGTTTTGCCGATCGCGGCTTCGAGAATTATTTCCGACTCCTGGAGCATTGGTTGAAGATCCTGTTGGCCCTTTGGGTTTCCGGGAAGATCATCGAATCAAGAAGGTTCGCGTTCCGGGTTTCTTGGTGGCTAGTGGAAATCGGTCCCGCCCTGCTTGACCTTTTCCTCGCCCTGACCTTGGTCGTTCCGTTTTTTACCTGGGGTCCGACCCTGGCCTTCCTCTGGGACGGCCTTGTACTCTGGAATCTCCGGGAGTTCCTGATTCCCCATCTCCGGACGACCGTATCCCTCAACCGGCAGTTCCTCACGATCCTTCCACGCGTTTTCTGGGGAGTCGGTTTCCCGGTCAGGATACCCCTTGAACAGATTCGATCCATAGTCCCCTGGGGAGAATTAACTGGGCAAGGAGACGAGGTGCTGATCGAGACGACGGAAGGGACTGTGTCGGTGGATACCGGGAGTGCCGGCGGAGGGGAGCTCCTGATCGGGCTTCTGGGGAATTGGTATCGTGAGCTGGCAGCTGATTCGAGGGCTGGGGGCTGGGATTCGCCGTCCTCTCCCGATGGGGAAAGAAGATGAGCCAGAACGGAACCGACCGAGTTATCCGGATTGGTCTCGCGATTTATGTCCTGATCGGGCTTTTATACAGCTGTCTCCACGAGAACGGGCGCCTTCGGCAGTCGTGGATGGACCAGGCGCGTTTTCAGACCAGAAAGCTCCAGGAGAAGGCGGAAGCGGAGGGGGAAACCTGCCAGACCCTCCGCAAGCCGGTTTTATGGGGTGTGGAGAACCTCAGGCGGGAAGAACCCGCGCTCTTTTCTCCGGCAGGAAAGGATACCCCGGTCATCGATTCAAGGATGATGGACGCGATCCGGAAAGCCGGCTGGTGGAAAGGAGCCGATCCCGTATGCCCCGGGGGTGGCGTGCTCTTTTTTGCCTCGGATACGCTTCCCTTCATCGCGTGTAGCATACATGCGTGCCCGGCGAAGTACCACCAGCTCCTCGAAGCCCTCGAACAGGCCGCGATGGATATCCCGGAAAAGGCCACGCTCCTGCTGTCACCTTCCGGGCAGGTGGCGGCCGAAGAGGTGGTTTTCGCTTTGAACGAAGAGGACCGGCGTTTCGCGACGGAGATGGTTTCTTCCGCGGCTTTTCAGAGGGCTCTCCACATTTCCGACCTGGTCGATGAAGCCTACGGGATGCTGGAAAACTGCTGGAGGATAGGGGGCCAGAACCCGCGGATCCTCGGACTCGGTTTTCTGCTGCTCTGGAAGGCGAAACTCGCCTTCCTGGAAGGGGATCGGGAGAACGGCAGGGAAGCGATCATCAGGGCTTTGCATTTGGGGTCCTGGTTCGGGGCCGGCGCAAGTTTCGGGGATGGAATGTCCCCGATAGGCCTCGAACTGGCCTGGCGGACTGTCCAGGTCATGCAGGAGGCCTTCACCCGGTATGGTCCGTCAATCTTCGATGAGGATCTCCGGAAGACAATCGGAAAGATCGGGGACCCCGAGCTCGGAACCAGATATTACGTGATGGCTTTGATGCAGGGGTTCGAATACCGACAACAGGATTTCAACGGCGCACGGCGGTTCAAGGACGCGGTTTTCGCGATCAAACCGGACGTCCAGGACCTGGAGTCTCTTCTGAAGGATCTAGAACCACATCCGCTCATGGCCCAGGTCGGTTTCATACCATCGACGTACCGCCGCGCCAGGATTTTCAAGGGGGCCCTTCAGGGGTTCCGGAAAGCACTGGGAATGTGAATCGGGACACGGAAGCGCCCTTTCACGATGGGGAGAGAGGGAAGGCTAGTTCCCTCTTCTCCTGCCGCCCATTCCGCCCATTCCCATTCCGCCTTTCCGGCCCTGGCCCTGAGCCTGCGCCTCTTCACGGAGCTTTGTCATGAACTCCTCGGCCGATGCCTTCTGGGCCTGGAAAAACTCCGACATCGCCTTGTCGAGCGCGGCTCCGTCCAGTGTTGCGTCGGCGAGAACCTTGTCGAGGAAAGCCATGTTCTCCTGGTGCTTTTTCTCGAAAAACTCCTTGATCTTGGCATTCTGTTCGGCGAACCTGCTCTTGAGGCGTTCCTGCATCTTTTGAGGGGGGGCATTTCCGGCGGCCCATGTTTTTGCGATGAATTCATCCCTTTCCGCAACCAGCTTCTCTCTGAACGCGCAATTCTTCTCATACTGGGTGGTCTTGAAAGCCCTGATCGCGGCGATCTTTTCCGCTTTGGGTTTCCCCGCCAGGGTTTCCATGAACTCCTTGCCTTCCTTGTTTTCGGCTTCGGTGAACTCCTTCCCCTTTTCTTTCTGCTTCTCCATGAACTCCCGGATGGCGGGATTGCCCATCGGACCCATCTGGCTCCACCCGGGGGCGGTCGGGGTAATGAGGAACGAAACAACCAGCGGAAGAACCATCCAGAACCGTCTCATGAACATCCTCCTCGGCTTCCCTTGGAAAGCCCGGCCCCATGATACCACTTTTTCGCGCGATTTCGGGGAGACGGCTTTCATCGAGGACATTCCCAGGCAATGAAGCTCCATTTTGGCTCTCCGCCGGAAAACCCCGACTTCGACCCGGAAAAGGGAGGATGGACGCCACTTTGGGAGCTTACTCCTCGAATGATCCAGGTGTTGGGGATACCCGGCAGTGTGTTTCTGGGTTTCCTCGCCGTGGTGGCGTTTCGGCGGCTCTCTCCCATCGGGGAATCGGTTCCTCCGGTTTGGGCCCTTCCGGGGATTTTTTTCCTGGTACTTCCCCTTCACGAGTTGATACATGCCCTTTTTCACCCGGGCAACGGTTTGTCCGACAAGACAATCATCGGGATCTGGCCGGGGCGGCTGGCATTCTACGCCCGGTATCAGGGCATCATGGGAATGGCACGAAGGATGACCACCATCATCATGCCCTTCCTGCTGTTGACCGTGCTGCCCATCGGGGCAATGGGCATCCTGGGAAAGGGGAACATCTTCATCGCCCTGGCCGCCACTTTCAATGCGATGGTCTCCTGTGGGGATGTGATCGCGTTCTTCACCATTTTGATCCAGGTTCCCACCGGAGCCTGCCTCCAGGACAAAGGCTGGAGAACGTATCAGCGGGCAGGTGAAAAGGGGACCTGACCCTTCAATTCCGGGGCGCCCGGTTCCGGCAACCTACTTTCCCGGTTTCCCTTTGGGGCTTTTGGGCTTTCGGGTTTTTTGTGGCGCTGTTCCGGAGGGATGTTGGCGCATCAACGCCGCGATGAAGCGGTCGCGCCTCTCGTTCATCCTCTCCGCCGCGAGGGCTTTCTGATCGGACGAAAGGCTCTTCGCGAGCTCCGCCAGGGCTTTCCGGGCTTCGGTGTAGGTGCCTTCCGGGGCGGAGTGGATCGTGGAAGAGGCCAGCGAGAGCAGCACGTAGGCTTCCACGGAATCCTGGTGGACCGCCTGCCCGGAAAGGTACATCATGGCGAGTTCGATGTTCGCGGGGCGGTCACCGGCGGATATCGCCGCCCGATACCACCTGACCGCTTCGAACACGTTTTTGGGGGTCCCCGCTCCCGTCTGGAGCATTCTCCCCATCTGGGTCAGGGCGGGTGGGTACTCCATCCTTGCCGCGACGGTGAACCATCGAAGGGCTTCCCTGGGGTTCGGGGCGCCGAAATCGCCTTTGAGCCATCCCATTCCCATGGAATACTGCGCGGAAGGATTCCCGGTGCGGGCTTCCTGCTCCTGGATGACCCGGGTTGGAGAAGGGCCCGGGGCTTGATCGGAAACGGCTTTCAAAGGTTTGGCCGAAGGCTGGGAGGAGGGATTGCCGGCCCCCACGGAAGGAGCCTTCCCATCAGGGGCAGCCTGAGGTGGGGAGCTCTTGAGCTGGATGATTTCCTCTCCGGGGGGGGCTCCAAAAACCGGTGAGGCAATCAATGCCGCTGCCAAACCAAAAACCATGGACAGACATACTTCTGCGAAATTCGCCCTGGGCACTGCCACCCTCCCGTTTTTCAAAAGATGGAATCAAGATGATAACAATGAGGAAGAGCCTTCCTCGATAGAAACCCTCGGAAGGATCCTGGTGGGATTATTCTATCAGAGGATTGGGAGGAGGAAAAGGAGAAGGAAACCAACCACGGACATTTTTTCAGGCCCGAAAACTCATTAGATTTTCTCAATCCAGCTACACAAACGACACGGAATACTTGCGGGTAGGGGGAAAAATTCCTAGAATGGTAAAAGGTGTCCGCGGAGGTTCCCTTTCCGCGGGTTGGGGTACCTTTCTTTGCTTTGAAAATCTATCTTGCTGGAGGGCCTGAAATGAAACAATCCTTGGGAAGAGCGATCGTGGGATGCTTGTTTCTCGGCTTGGTCTGCTGTTATGGAACCCCCGCCTGGGCGGATAACCCCTTCGCGGAAGATTCTGCCGCGGGGGCTCCCAAGGAAACCAATGCCGGCAAGGCAGGGGAAGGGGTGACCCCGATCACCGAGACGGGGGGATCCGTCCGGGGAAGCAACCTATACGCCCCAGGTGAATATGCGGGTTACGTGACCAGCTACGGCATCGTGAAAGCCACGATCGTGTTCAAGGATGAGACCGACAAGGCGCAGCGTGTTTCCTGGTTCAAGCAGATCCTTTCGGAGCACGGGTGCAAGACTCTCAAGATCGACGAGAAGGCCCAGCAGAGCGGAGGATGGTTCAGCAAGAAGAAGTGGGTCGATTGTACCGCCGAAATCGAGGGACGCGGATTCGTCCTCAAGGAAATCGCGGGCTATTACGGCGGAAATGTCGCCGGTAACGCCGATGAGACGAAGGCTTCGAATGATCCCGCCCTGGCCGGTGCCGCCGCCCTCGAAGCGCAGAACAAAGCAGCCGAGATCGCAATCCTGAGATACTCCTTCGAAGTCGACAAGCTCATCATCGAGCGGAGCAAACTCGGTCTCCTCGACGTTTTCAAGAAGGGCGATGTCGACAAGAAGATTGCGGACCTCAAGGACAACAAGATCACGGGCGAAAAGGCCAAGATCGCGGCCAACAACAACCAGATCCGGAGCTCCCTGTCCGACCTGGCCCAGAAGGCTGTCGAGGGGAAGGATTACCAGAGGGCGCTCGACCTGATCGGCCTTGCCCGGGATACCTCCGCGAAGGCTTCCTACCAGGCCGCCCAGAGCTACCAGGGCCTGAAGGATTACGACAAGGCCATCGAGAAGTACAAGGCCTCCGGGTATGGCGAAAATGCCTACAACGCCATCGCCGATTGCTACCATGCCAAGGGTGACGACAGGTCTGCCCTGAATTCGATCTACGACACCCTCAAGGATTTCCGGAACACTCCCCAGGAGCTCGAGGCACTCAAGAAGATCGACGACTGGAAACTCCTATCGAAGAGCGGAACCTACACCGAACTCCCCGGGAAGCTCACCGACATTTACCTCCAGAAGGGCCTGATGAACGCTTCTTCCAACCATGCGACCGCGGTTTCCGATTACAAGAAAGCCGTCGAAGCCAAGGCCGCCGCCGGTGGAACCCCTGCCCAGGCATCGGCGAAGATCCTTTCCGATTACGCTGCTTCCAAGACCCAGAACGAAACCGCCCTCGCGAGCGCAAAGGATGCCGCCGACCGCCGGTTCATGGAAAAGCGCTCCGAAGCCAAGGGACAGTACGACGCCTGGACCGTCAGCTACAATCGCGCTCTCGAAGATGCCCGCCGTGACTACACCACCGACCTGAACCGGAAATGGAGAGAGCTCGGCGATGCGAAGGATGCCCTGGACTACCTTCTGAAGCATCCGCCCGTGGAAACCACGACCACCGACCCCTACAACAACAACGGGAATTCGGGCACCGATCCCTACGGAAGCACCGGCCATTCGGGAAGCTCCGGCAGCAGCGGAACCGACCCCTATGGAAGCAAGGGGAGTTCCGGAAGCACCGGCAACTCCGGCACCGATCCCTATTCCACCAAGGGCAACTCGGGCAGCACCGGCAACAGCGGCACGGATCCCTATGCCGACGACGATGACGACGACGACACCGATCCCTATGGCGGCAGTTCCTCATCCGGCTCGGGCACCGATCCCTATGCCTACGCCAAAGCGGGCACCGATCCCTATGAAGGAACCAAGGAAGAATACGACCGTGCCGTCGAAGAGGCCCGCAGGAAGGTCGACCGGCTCCAGAACGATTACACCTGGCTCTACAACCACAAGGACACCTACGTCTCCGACAAGACCGCCAGCGCCCGCAACTCCCTGGATGCCGCCCGCCGCGAATGGGAACGCTACGACCTGAGCAACAAGGCTTCCTATATCGCCAACGACAGCGAGGTCAAGAGATACTCCAGCGCCCTCGCCACCGCCGACCAGAGATACCAGACCATCTCCCAGCTCGCAAAGGAAGCCGGCTACTGACCTTCCTTTCCCGTTAACCGTCCGAAAAAAGACCCGGGTTCGCCCGGGTCTTTTTCTGGTCGCGATTCAAACCCGCCCCTACGGGGTCGATCAAACATTTGGTTCCGTGGACATGGTTGGGCATGATGACCCATGCATCCAATTCAATTTGCGGATAATGCGCCGGCGGACCGCGCAAACGGAATCGACGATTTTTCCGTTCTCGTTCAAATGCATTTCGTCGCCGATTGTTTCCCCGAACAGGCTGGCACGATTTTGAGTGCAGATCGTGACGAAATATGCTCCAACCTTTGAATAATCATGATCCCGCCACCGGATGGATCGTCGGACCATCTGAACCTTTCTCATCGTGGAGAAATTCTATCACCCCGGGTCTTCAACATGATGTTCTCCCGTTTCACCCAGGTATTTCGGTGGCTTGACTTGGTGGGGGGGGGACAGTGTAGATTCACAACGACCGCAATGCCGAAGAAGGGGCCAGTCCGAAGATGCTGACGACGATCTCGACACTCCATCCCGTTCTCCAGGCACTCCTGGGAACGCTGTTCACATGGGGAATGACCGCGCTCGGGGCGGCGGTCGTTTTCCTCACCTACGAAGTAAGCCGGAAGTTCCTGGACGTGATGCTCGGGTTCGCAGCGGGAGTCATGATCGCGGCGAGTTACTGGTCGCTTCTGGCCCCGGCCCTCGAGATGTCGAAAGGCATGAACGTCCCCGAATGGTTTCCCGCCGCGGTCGGGTTCATGGCGGGAGGAATCTTCCTCCGCCTCGTGGACAAGTTCCTCCCTCACCTTCACCTCGGGCTTCCAACCGAGGAGGCCGAGGGGGTCAAGACCTCCTGGACGAGATCGGTTCTCCTGGTCCTGGCAATCACGATCCACAACATTCCGGAAGGCCTAGCCGTGGGAGTCGCTTTCGGCGCGGTCGCGGCGAACCTTCCATCAGCATCCCTTGCGGGGGCGTTTTCGCTGGCACTCGGAATCGGCCTCCAGAACTTTCCCGAGGGGCTCGCTGTTTCGGTTCCCCTTCGACGGGAGGGACTTTCCCCCTGGAAGAGTTTCATGTATGGGCAACTTTCGGGAGCGGTTGAGCCTGTCGCGGCTGTCATCGGTGCTGCAGCGGTCCTCTATGCCCAACCCATGCTTCCGTATGCCCTGGCGTTCGCCGCTGGGGCGATGATTTTCGTGGTCGTCGAAGAGGTCATTCCCGAGTCACAGCATTCGGGCAACGGGGATCTCGCCACCATGGGGGTCATGGTCGGGTTTACCGTGATGATGATCCTCGACGTGGGACTGGGATGAAAGAATGGAGCGGACCTGTGACCGGGCCGGGACGCGGAGGTTTCCCGCGATGATGGTTTCGTGGGTTTCGGCGGGGATATTCTGGCTGTTCGTTTGCAGCGCGGCATCCCCCGATCCCGCTCGTCCAGGGGAAAACCCGCTTCCCGGGTTGGGCAGCCTCCAGGGAAAGCTGGATGTCATGGGGGCCGAGATCTGCATCCACGTTGTTCCAGTCGCGGGGAAAACCCCGGAGGCGGTTCTGACGGTCTACGGGAAGAGTCAGGGGCGCTGGTCTCCGGTCTCCCCGGCCTGCCCGGCCGTCGTGGGGAAGGAAGGCCTGGCTCTGCCGGGGAGGAAGGTCGAGGGAGATGGAAAGACCCCGACGGGTATCTTCCCCCTGGGGTTCGCTTTCGGATACAAGGAGTCCTGCGACACACGCTGGCCCTATCGCCGCATGACCGCCTCGGACGTCTGGGTGGACGATCCGGAAGCATCCGATTACAACCGGCTCGCCAGGCTCGGGGAAACGCGTGCGCGGTCCTACGAGCTCATGAGGCGGAAGGACGACTTGTACAGTGTCGGAATCGTGATTGAGTACAATGTGAAACCGGTCGAAAAGAACAAGGGTAGCGCGATCTTCATCCACCTCTGGCAGGATCGCGAATCGGGAACCGCCGGGTGCATCGGGGTGTCCCCTGAGACGATCGAGACCATTCTCCGCCGTCTCGATCCCGGCCGGAAATGCGTCATCGCCGTCGGGGGCGGGGAATGAACGGGAATACCGCGGGAGCCCCTTCACCCGAAGCCGGGCTTCCCTACCCGATTCGTCTGATACGCGAAAAGACCCTCCAGGGTGGCGACCCGATCGCGGATTTCATCCAGCTCGGGAATCTTTTCGAGGTCACTCTCCGCTACCTGTCGACGATCGTGCTTTCCTCGTTCTGCCGGATGCGCCAGTCGGGCCCTGTCCAGGTGCCCCCCAGGGTTCTGATGGGCCTTTCGAGGCCTTCCCTCGGGCACTGGTGCCAGGTCCTTCACTCCCTTCCGCGAAGGCTTGCCGCCGCTGGACCGCTTCCCATCCCCGAGATCGGGACTCTCGACCGCGCCGAGGAACAGAATTCCGGATTGAGGCAGGCTTTCCGGGAGTTCCAGGATTTCCTGGGGA
Organism: uncultured bacterium; assembly: GCA_964428355.1. Taxonomy (GTDB): domain Bacteria; phylum Muiribacteriota; class Ozemobacteria; order Ozemobacterales; family Ozemobacteraceae; genus CAYRYU01. The sequence continues at coordinate 30,370 of CAYRYU010000040.1, read as the reverse complement.
AACCGGGGGAGGGAATCCCGAAGCGGTTTTCCATGCCCGCGCTTTTCGATCTCCTCGTCGCGTTCCGGAACAAGACCAAGGCCCACGGTGCGATCCAGCAGGAGCTTGCAGCAAGTCTGAACCCGGTCCTTGGGGAGGCCATGGGAAGCATCATGGCCCGCCTGGGGGAATGGTTCGGATACCCTCTTCTGGTAAAGGCCCGCGGGGAATCGGGTGGCGGGTTCATTCCTCTCGACGGGAACATGGGGAATACCCCCGACGGTGAGCTCTGGGCGGCATCCCCCGAAGGGACTCCCCTGCTTTCCCTCGAACCTTTCGCGGCCTGGCGGGAAGGGGATTTCTGGTTCATGAACGGTTGGGAATCGCCCGGGCGCGTCGAGTTCCTTTCCTACCTTTCGGGGAAGATCCGCTCGGGCACGGTCGAAGCCGGGCATCCGTTTTTCATGGCCCTTTCGGAGACCGGTGGCCCCGCGGCGCGCGCATCCGACAACGCCGGTGGGGCGGGCGCTGGAAAGGGGCCTTCCGCCAGGGCCAGGGTCGAGATCGGGGTGGGGGAGGTCTGGGACATCCAGGGGGACGTCGCCCTCATGAGCCAGGACCGGAACAGGATTTTCGGACCCGTTTCCGAGATCGCGGAGATGGGCGAAGCCGGAAAGCACGAAGACAGGATCAGGAAGGTCCTTCGTTTGATGGCCCGGAGCCAATGGCAGGTCGAGATCGGCCAGGTCGAGGTGTCGAAACGTCCATGGTGCGCATCGGGGCTCGTGATGGAACTCATCGTCTACGATCTCGATTTCACCCCCATCACCACTATCAGGGCGGTGGAAAGCGGTCTCGGGGAAGCTCTCCGGCGCCTCGGGGAACTGACGCCGTCCCGCGTGGTCATCGGTCCGATCGGGACCGAGTATGGCATCCTGTCCGTCGACGAGTTCGCCCGGATACTCGCCTGCCTCTGGCAGCGCAACGAGGTTTCCCTGTCAGCGGTCCAGGGGTTGACGATCGCAGTCGCCGACGAGTCGCGAATTCCGGAGTTCCGGGACGCGCTGTCCAGCGCATTCGGCCACCCAGTTTCCGTGAGCCGCTGACCTGGTCAGTGTTCCCCCATGGTCACGCGGACGACTTCCTCGATCGAGGTGATTCCGAGCAGGGCTTTCCTGAGTGCGGACTCGCGGAGTGATAGCATCCCCTCCTCGACGGCCTGGCGCCGGATATCGTCGGTCGAACCGCCCGTCAGGATCATCTCGCGAAGACGTTCGCTCATCGTCAGGACTTCGTAAACCCCGACACGGCCCTTCATCCCCGTCTGGTTGCACGCTTCGCAACCCTTCCCGCGATAGAAGAGGAGGGTCTTTTCGTTCAGGTGCGGCAGTTCGAGCCGCCTGAGCAGCTCGGGGGTGATCCCGAACTGGGCGATCTGTTCCGCCCGGGGCCGGATCTCGAACCTGCAATCCTTGCAGATCTTCCTGACCAGCCTCTGCGCCTGGATAAGGAGAACCGAGGTCGAGACCATGAACGGTTCGATCCCCATGTTGGTTATCCGTCCGATCGTCGAGGGAGCGTCGTTGGTATGCAGTGTCGAAAGGACCAGGTGGCCTGTCATCGATGCCTTGATCGCGATTTCCGCGGTCTCCAGGTCGCGGATCTCCCCGACCATGATGATGTTGGGGTCCTGGCGCAGGAAGGAACGCAGCGCGGCCGGGAAGTCCAGCCCTATCTCGGGCCGGCACTGGACCTGGTTCACGCCCGGCAACATGTATTCGACCGGGTCCTCCGCCGTGAGGATGTTGCGTTCGATCGTGTTCAGCGTCGTCAGCGCGGAATACAGGGTCGTGGTCTTCCCCGAGCCCGTCGGGCCGGTGACCAGGACGATCCCGTAGGGGGCCTGGATACCCGTCCGGAAACGCTGGAGAGTTCCCGGTTCGAACCCGAGGTCTTCCAGGTTCACCTTCAAAGAGCTCTGGTCGAGCAGCCTCATGACGATCTTCTCCCCCCAGATGACGGGAAGGACGGAGACGCGGATGTCCACGTTCTTCTGGGCGACCTTGGCCTTGATCCGCCCGTCCTGGGGAAGGCGCTTCTCGGCGATGTTGAGGGAGGCCATGATCTTCACCCTCGAAGTTACCGCGGCCGCGGCCTTCCTGGGAAGGTGCATCGCGTCCTGCATCATTCCGTCCTGGCGGTACCGGATGCGGAGGTCCCTTTCGAACGGCTCGAAGTGGATGTCCGAGATTCCCCTCTGGACGGCCTGCGAGATAACGTGGTTGCAGAGCCTGATGATGGGGGCGTCGTTCTCGTTCAGATTGTCGATGGAGTCGAGGTCTTCAGGAGCCGCCTCGGTCTCGCGTTCCAGTCCGTCGATGATCTCGTCCGCCCGGGCGTGGTCGCCGTATGCCTCCTGGAGGGCCTTCTGGATCGCCTGGGAGGTCGCCACGACGGGCTTCACCTGGAGACCCGTGAGGATCTGGAGGTCGTCGACGGCGATGATGTTGAGGGGATCCACCATCGCGACCGTCAGCTTGTTTCCCACCTTGTTGATCGGAAGAACGAAATGCCTCCGGGCCACGTGCTCGGGAATCAGGCGTGAGATCACGGGGTCGACCAGGTAGCTCGAAAGGTCCACATACGGGATCCTGAGCTGGCGGGAAAGGATCTGGGCGATCTCCAGGCCGGTCACCAGGTGCATCTCCTCGAGCACCTCCCCAAGCCGTTTCCCAGACTGCTTCTGGATCTGAAGAGCCTTCTGGAGCTGCTCCTCGTTGATCAGCCCGTCCTCCAGGAGCGCATCCCCGAACCGCAGGCGCTTCTTCGCGTCCCGGACAGCGATCGTCGTCATGACGTCCTCCTGTGGGGCCCCGTCCGCGCCGCGCGCCGGGTTTTTGCCCCGCACGGATTCCCATCGCATGAGCCGGGCCAAACGATGAAAAACTCGTATCCAGGCTAATTTGCGCGGAAATGGACTGTTCCGGCTTTCAAAATGTATAATAAAATTAGTATGAAGATAATATAAAAAATATGGAGAGTAACATGAAACGACGGCGGATCGGTTACTCGATCCTGGACAACGAGCAGGACAAATCGGGGGCGACCAACCTCCGCCGGTGGCGGATCTTCCGGTCAACCCTTGCCTTCGCCCTCCAGGAGGTCCATCCCCTCGACGGCGTCAGGATACTGTGGCAACCTGAGCTTCAGGGCCAGAGAGAGTTCGTCCAGATGATCGCGGCCGACCTCAGGCAGAAACTCCAGGCGAGAGCCCGGAACATCGAGATCCAGACAGTGCCGGTCGAGTTTCCCGAGCCGTTCAGCCTCCAGTCGTGTTTTCAGGTCCTCTGGGATGCGATCGAGACCGAGGACGCGGGCGGGGTCGAGCAGTTCTTCAATCTGAGCAACGGCACCCATACCATGCGCCTTGCCATGTACCTTCTGGCGCGCTACCGGCTCGGGGACAGCCCCATCCATCTCCTCCAGGTGTTCCGGAACCGGGAGATTTCCGATCCGGTGGCGGCCAACACGTTCCTTGCCCGCGCACAACCTCTCGAAACCGGGTGGGAACAGTTCCAGCCGCTTCGGAAGCGTGTGCAGGCGGAAAAGGAGAATCTCCTCAGGACGATTTCCCTGAAAAGGTCACATCACCCGGGGGTAATGGATCTTTACCGGGAGATCGTGGACGTGGGGTGCTTCACCGACGACCCTATCCTTCTCACCGGCCCCACCGGCTCGGGAAAAAGCCGGATCGCCCAGGAGATACATTCGGGCTGGTCGGGGCGGCAGGGACGCCCCAAAGCCCCTTTTCTGGAGCTGAACGCGGCGGGGCTGTCCGGGGAGCTCATCCGTTCGACCCTCTTCGGCCACGTGAAGGGGGCTTTCACCGGGGCTGTCGAGGACCGCCAGGGGTTCCTCCAGGCCGCACACAGGGGAACCCTCTTTCTCGACGAGGTCGGCGACCTGGACCTGAGATCCCAGGCGGAGCTTCTTCTCGCCATCGAGACGGGAACCTTCTTCCCCCTGGGGTCGACGGAGAAACGCAGATCCGAGTTCCGGCTGATATGCGCCACCAACAAGGATCTGGGCGCGCTCGCAGCCTCGGGAGGTTTCAGGGAGGACCTCCTCAGCAGGATCCGGTGCTGGGAGTTCACTCTCCCCGGGGTCCGTGACCTGCCCAGGGATTTCCCCGACAACCTGGAGTTCGAGCTGAAGGACTGGAACCTCAGGGAGTTTCGTCGCGGCAGGGACGAGCCCTTTCCCGTCAGGTTCGAAACCGCTGCGAAACGGCGGTTCGAGGAGTTCGGTGCGGGGGGGGAAGCCCAATGGCCCGGCAACTTCCGGGACCTGAAATTCTCGGTTCGAAGGATGGCGGTCAAGGCGCGGCTTGCCGAGACCCCCATCACCATGGCGATCGTCGAGGAGGAGATCGCCAGGCTGAGACGCTCCTGGAGCGCCCGCGGGATTTCGGGGGCAAAAGGGGAACCCGCGAACCTCGAGGTGCTCGTGGAGCTTGTCAGGGACCGATTCACCGATAGGAACCTTATCGACGGGCTGGAATCTCTTCTTCTCGAATTCGGAATGGAGAGGTTTGGAAACAAGGCGGAAACGGGAAGGTGGCTCTACCAGCCTCCCCAATCCAAGCTCGCAAACCCCTCCAACCGTTTTCGGGAGCGTTTCCGGAGCCTTTTTTCCGGCCAAAAGACCTGACCGCGGGCGTCTCAGTTCGAATCGAGCTGTCTCTTCTCCCTCATTTCCGGGAAATAGAAATCCTTCACTTTCGCGATGATCTGCTTCGCCGTCATCTTTTCGGCGGGTTCCATCGCGACGATCCTCTTTCCAAGCTCTTGCGTTTCCAGCAAGGCCTTTTTCAGGTTGTCCTTCGCCTTTCCCGGGCCGAAAACCAGGATCGACTTGGCATCCTTCACGATCTCCAGGACCTCCTTGAAATGGGTCTTCAGATCCTCCCGATCGTCCGTCTCAGCCGCGTTGTCCGGGGAAATCCCTTTGGGTTCCCCGGAGAACCTGATGTGGCGCGTTGCATGCGATTCGCAGGTCTGGTTCTCTTCCTCCTTCCCTTTCGCCAGGGAGACGATCAGCGCCTTTCTGTTGTTGAGCCAGATTCCAACCAATTTTCCCATGTCACATTCTCCTCGTTAAAATTTGAGCATCACTCGACAACAGGTTAGCAACGGGGGGAATCGGGGAAAATCCGGTTTTATCCCTGGGAATATGGTTAAAACTAACTATTGGAATTCCTCGGCCCCGCTCGAGCTGGACTTTTCAAGGGTCTCGTTCATCGTGACCGTCTTGCCGATCTCCGGGGGGTCAAGCGGGAAAGATGGGGAACGAAACCCGCAGTCTGAAATCCCCCACCGCTGGGTCGGCGGCCCCATCCGACAGGCCTTCGTCATCAGGCGCGAAGATCTCCCTGACGCTTCCCTGGATCAGGCAGACCATTCTCCAGCCCTGCCCGAAGCGGACGGGACAAAAGGACAGGATTTCAAAGTCGATCAGGAAGTCCTCTTCAGGGTCCAGGAGTTTTTCACCTGATTTCGGTTTTCCGAAGCCCAGTTTCACCATGATCAACACCCCCTCCAAGTGACCAACACACTCCGAAGAACGGTTCCGCATCGGAATTTCCCCATCCGGTTTGTTCAGCCTGTCCTTTTCCGGGAAATCCCGCCTTCCCTCGAGCGGTTGATGAAGTCCGCTTTCCGGCGCACCCCCGAAGGGGTCCGTGGGCGCTTCAGATGCTTTTCCAAGACTGAAATGAGTCTGGTTTCAAGCTCCCCGTTTCCGATGAAATCATCGATACTGGCAGCCCGGGGGTTTTTCTTGAAAGCGGTTCCGCCGAACATCGAGATGAGGACGATCTTTGAGCGGGGCGATACCTTCTTTATCGCTTCCGAGGCACTGAACCCGTTTCTGTTCTGAAGCTCCAGTTTCAGAAGGATGATATCCGGCTTTTCGCGGAGCGCGACCGTCACGGCGGATTCCTTCGAAACCGCCTCGAGGATTATGAGGTCGATCTTCTGGACTTCCAGGAATGTCCTGAGGGTTTTCCGGAACTCCTCATGATCCTCGACAATCAGGATTTTTTTCTTCGAGGGCATACCCAATTATTGCCGAGTCCACGGATCAGGGAAATCGTTTGAAATGGGGACAAATATAGTGAGAATGGACCATACGCAACTGCCGGGTGCGCACGCCATAAGGAGTGCCCGGGGATTCCGGGAGCAGGTGCCTTGTCAGGCAGGCATGGGAAGAATGAACAGGGAATTGGGAGCTAGACCAGGCCCTTCTCCATCGCGAATTTGACGAGGGCGGCGACGTTCTTTGCCCCCAGCTTCTCAGCAATGTGAGCCCGGTGGTTTTCGACGGTGTGAACGCTGATCCCCAATTCAACCGCGATCTTCCTGTTCGTCATTCCACCGGCAATCATTACCAGGACCTGTTTCTCCCTTCGCGTCAGGACCTCGATCGATGGAGAGTTCCCCTTTTCCATCTGGTGAATCTGCCGTTCCCCCAGAAGGGATACCACGGACGGGGAAACGTAGAGTCTACCTGCCAGGATTCTCTCGACAGCATTGGCAAGTTCGTCTCCCGCGTCCTCCTTGCCCATGTAACCTGCGGCCCCCAATGCCTTCGCCCGGGAGAAATGGGCGAAATCGTTCAGCATGGACAAAACGAGAACCTTGATTCCGGGATACCGGCCGGATATCTGGTTCAGGGCGGTCAGGCCGTCCATCTCCGGCATCGCGATATCCAGGATGACGACGTCACAACCGACCTTTTCCAGCAGTGACAGGAGTTCTTTCCCGTTCCTGGCTTCACCCACGACTTTCCACTCGGGGCAACGTCCAAGGATGCTCCTCATGCCCTCCCGCAGGATGGCGTGGTCATCCGCGATGATGATTCTGGCGCTTTTCATCGACTACCCCGATCCCTTATCGGAACGGAAATCCTGATGGTGGTGCCCTTTCCCTGGCAGGAATCGATGCTCAGGCTGCCGTGGATGAGGACCGCCTGCTCCCTCATCAGATCGAGGCCCAGCCCCCCCGATCTCCGCGGGGCGGCGGGGACGAAGCCCTTGCCGTTATCGCAAATTTCCAGGAAGAAGGTGGATTTTCTGGCGACGGCCTTGATCCTGGCTCTGGTGGCCCTGGCGTGCTTGAAAATGTTGTTCAGGGCTTCCTGGACGATCCGGAAGATGATGATATCTCTCCCCTTGAAAGCGATGGAATCGAGGTTCCGGTGCTCGAAGGAGATCTTCAGCCTCCTCTGGCCGCCCTGAGAATCGACCAGGTTCTGGATGGCCTGTACAAGACCGACGTATTTCAAGCTCGGCGGTGCCAGTTCGTGCGCGAGGTCCCTGGCCCTCTTGATGATCCTTCCCAGGCGCTTCTTGATCTCCTCGATCAGAAGCTTGACCTCCGCGGGCGGATCGACCATCGTGGAAGCGGAAAAGCTGACGAGCATCTTCAACGCGATGAGGGATTGGCCGAAATCCGAATGGATTTCCTGGGAGACCCGTTTGCGCTCCTTCTCTTGTGCAAGGATGATTCGTTGGGGGAGTTTCTTGATCGAGTCCAGCAAACGGTTCTGGTCCGTTATGTCCCTCTCCGTGGTCGCAACTGCGACGATCTGGTCCCCCCTGACCAGCCTTGTGACGGTAAGCCAGACGTCGACGAGACACCCATCCTTGGCAACCCGCCTGGTTTCGAAAGGGGGGCACAACACCCCTGCCGCCACGTCCCTCAGCAGATCTCGGGTCCCCTTTTTCAGGCGGGAAGGCACCAGGTCGTAGATCGTCATTTTCAGGGCTTCGGCTTCCGTATAGCCGTAGATCTTTTCCGCCCTGCTGTTCCATGCCTTGATTCCCCCCTCGAGGTCCAGGACCGTGACTGCATCGTTCGAGTCTTCGATGACGGAAGACAGCCTTTCCGGGGAATTCTCCCCTTGGGGAACGAGGAAAACTCCCTGCGGGCCCGCCACGTCAGCTTCCTCCCGGGCCTTCCGGGATTTTTCCCCGATCACGTGGGAGGGGCGGCTTTGGGAGGAGGAGAAGGAATGCCCGACAACGACGCCGTTCTTTTTGGCCAATCTGTTCGCAGCCAGTATTTTGCGGTTCCTGTCGAGGAGAATTGCGGGATGGGGGAGCAGGTTCAGGAGCAGCTCATTGCGCTTTGCGGTTTCCCTGAGGGAGTTCTCTGCCAGCTTTCTCCCGGTGATGTCGATGACGGTGACTCGAATCCGGGGGGGGGTGGAAAGGTTGGAAGGGAGAACCGGAAGGCTTTCCAGGTGACCGAAAAAGGACGCCCCGGAGCATTTTCGGAAACCCAGCTCACAGCCTTCCTGGGGGCCGCCCTTCATCGCCTTTTTCAGATGGAACTGGAATGCTTTCAGGGACGCCGGGTCGACAAGGCCCGAAAACGGCCTGTTCAAAAGGCTCTCCCTTTCGATCCCAAAAAGATTCGCCGCGGTCAGGTTCGCCTCGAGGATCATCCCGTTTGCCCCAAGGGTGAAATATCCCATCGGAGCGTTGTCATACAGGTCGACGAATCCCGCTCTTTCGGTCCGGAGTTCATCCACTTCGCGGCGCAGTTCTTCGATCCGGGTTTCCAGGGCCGGCCGGGGAATCCCACGCGACGCCCTTCTCAGCTGGGAAGGATGCCTGGCTTCCGTTTTCTTCGACAACAGTCTCCCCTTGATTCGGATGGGTTTCCGGGCGCCGCTGCGTCTCCGGGAACCCCAAACCGACAGTTGGAGCGAAGGAAGCTCCGTTCCCGAATTACGGGCTCATTCTAGCATGGGTTGGCTGTATTGCGCCATCCGGGCTAGGCGAATTCGCACGGAATGATGTAGACTTGCGTCTTGAAATGAATCCGGCGGGGGAGGTCGAGGGGAGTTGAAGGGGGAAGTTGAAAAAGGGACGCTCGGGGAGTTTTCGACCTGGGCGGTGGCCATGCTCGTCTTTTTCGGTCTTCCTCTTCTCCTTTTTTGCTTCGGGATCGGCAGATACGCCGATCTCCGGTATTCCGACTCGGTCCGGGCGGCTTTCGGCCGCCTCGAAAAGGTCCAGCTCGAGGTTTTGAAGAGGCAGGACCCCCGGTCATATCTGGGAGACCGCCTTCGGGCTGTCTGGAATTCCATGCAAAAAAAGGATTTCACCGACCGGAAACTCAAGAGGTCCCTTGATTACCTCCGGAAGGCTTTTCCCGGCATTCTCACGTTCCACGTGTGCGACCTTTCCGGAAACATCCTGCACGGGTTATCGGACCTTCCCGATTCCAGATTCGCCCTGAAAAAACTTGTGGAGGTTGCCGACAAGCTCGCAAGGAAAAAGCAACCCACCTCGGACGTTGAGAGGGTTTGGCCTGTCGTAAAGGCATTCATAGGGCCCCGTGCAAATCTCGACAATTTCGGGACCGACCAGGGGCGGCTATACGAGGTTTCCCTGCCGGGCAAGAACCAGTATTTCTTCTACGCGACCAATCGCACCAGATGCCTGGTCGCGCGGGTTTCCACGAACAGCGAGTTTCCGTATTCCAGCCTGAGGGAAACCATTGCCAGGATAGTCAGGACCGGGCGGGCCGGGGACATTTCACTCGGGCTCGTTTCCCTGCAGGGGGGGGCCGAGATCCCCCCCGATCTGGCGCTTGCGCTCGGCGAGTTCGAGCGAACTGGACGGGGGAGGACAATTCTTTCCGACCGGTTGTTCTGCGTTGCTCCGGTCGACTCCCAGATGAGGCTCTGGGTCTCATGCCCGGTCTCATTCGCGCTTTCCATCGAACTCCTGCGCTTGGGCACCGCCATGTTGGGGTCGGTGGTGTTCGGGCTGCTGGTTCTCGTCTCGCGGGTCATCCTCGTGCGCAAGCTTGGATTCGCATTCTCGATCAGGTGGAAGCTCGTGCTTCTTTTCGCCTTTGCCTGTGGAGTGCCTCTTTCCCTCGTGATCTTCACGGGCTGGGGATACCTGGGACAGCTTTACGGGACACGGATACAGGAGTTCCATGAGGAGATGGAGCGGGATCTCCGGGCCTTCGACGCGCGGTTCCCAAGGATCCGTCAGAACCTCGAGATCGAGATCGGGAGAAGCCTGGGCGGGAAACGGTTCGAAACCTCGTGGGAATGGTCCGAGCTCATCCGAACCCTGCACGACATCAAGCGGAGGATGAAACCGACCTTCCTTTCGGTCTGGGGAAACAGCCGGAAGCCTCTCTGGATGCTCGAAAACGAACACGACGATCCTGGGCGGAGCCCCATCGTCTCGGAGCTCATCCAGAGCGTTTTCCAGAACCTCAACCCACGGAACGGAGCCCCCAAGATCGATCGCCTGAGCCTCATTTCGGAGTTCGGGAGAAACGGGAAGAACCTTGCGCTCGATCTCATCAAGGGGTTCGGCAAGATCACGGACGTTTCCCTCGCCGGAGAGGAAATCGGAACCATGATCTTTCCGCTCGAGGACGGCAGTGGAACCGTCCAAAGGCTGGTGCTGGCGATCTGGAGGCGGGACGACCTCGAGGAGTTCTTCCTCATGCGGAACCTTGTTGCAGTGAGGAGACACTCTCCGGGGATACGCATTTTCGCCTTCAATCATATCCGGGACAAGGTCATCCCTGCCATCGGCCGTTTCCAGTGGGAGGTCCTCAGGTTCGGGGAAGGGGTCGAGGCCGGAAAGGGTACGGTCCGGGGGACCTACCGCGGCAAAAACGAAGAACTTCTCCTGACCGGGATCAAACCCAAGGAAATGAAGGAGTTCAGTCTTCTCGGTGTCGGGTCGGAAAAGGGAATCCGTGCGGAGGTCGAGGGGTTGAGGAAAAAGATGGTGTTCTTCATGATCATCTCGGTCTCCATCAGCCTCTTCCTTGGACTGGTCCTGTCGCGTAACTTCCTGGTTCCGATCGGTCACCTTTCCCTGGGAGTCGAGGCGTTACGGAACCGCATGTTCCAGTACAGGATCCCCTTTTCGGGATACGATGAACTCGGCCATCTTGCTGGAGCCTTCAACGACGTGATGGGGGGGTTGTCGGACCTGGAGGTCGCGCGGATAGTCCAGGAGAGCCTTTTCCCCGGCGAGGGATTGAGCGTCAACGGTTTCAGGCTCGAGGGTCTTTCCCGCTCGGCGACCCAGCTCGGGGGGGACTATTTCGAGATGAAAGCTCTTCCCGGGGGGAGACTCCTTATGGTGATAGGGGACGTCACCGGCCACGGCGTCCCCGCCGCACTGGTGATGGCGATGGCAAAGGCCATAGTGGAGATAGCCGTGGAGGGGAACCCCGACCCGGTGGAGATCCTGGGAACCGCGAACAGGGTCCTGGCCAGGGTCCTGCTCAAGAAGAGGCTGATGACCTGCTTCGTCGCGCTGCTCGACACGGAGACCCGCATTCTCTCATATTCCAATGCCGGCCACAATTCCCCCATCCTGCTTCGGAAAGGCCAGCCCCCAAGCTTCCTCCATACCAGGGGTTTTCCCCTGGGTTCGAGGTCAAAGTCCGTTTACGAGCGAGATTCCGTCAGGCTCGAAAAAGGGGACTCGGTGTTTTTCTACACCGACGGCTTGATCGAACCGATGATTCCGGGAACCCAGAAACAGATCGGATACGAGTATCTGATTCCCGTCCTGAACCGGTTCTTGGAAAACCCCGGCCTGGACAGGCTCCCGGCGATCGTGGCATGGCAACAGAACCTCACGGGGGGTATTCCCCAGGAGGACGACATTACCCTGATGCTTTTGACGAGCGAGCCGCCGGCCTGATCAGCCGGATCAGCCTGGTCGGCATGATCAGCATGATCGGCATGATCAGCCTGATCGGCATGATCGGCCCGGCATCACCCGGTCATCCGGTCACTCTTTCGGGAAGAGTGCCTCGAAATGCGTGAAGGGACCGACCGGAATCAGCTCCCACTCCGTCAGGCCCGCCTCGACCATGGGCATCTTTGCGGTGATCCTCTTCGCCTCGTCCATGTCCTTCACTTCCATGATGATGACCACTCCACCCTCGTCATGCCTGTAGAGCAGCTGGCGGAAGATTCCTTTGGAATAGAGGTCCCAGCCCATGGTCACCTCTTCCCTGACCTTGGTAAAAACCTTCTCCATTGGAACACCGGGGCGGGGTTTTCCCAGTCCGACGACCATCATGGCTCAATGCCCTCCTGTTGTCTCGGCTCCACCGGAACGCTGGTGAGGCTCGTGATGGATCCAGGATATCCGATCCGGAAGGCCCCCGCAATTGTTTCATTTTCGGGGATTCTGAGGTAGAATTCCCCTTGCGTTGCCCCGGCTGCGGGCGACATGAGGGGCCGGAGGGAACGCTCCGGCTGGGGAGGAGGCGTGGCTTCGCTGAAGGGAGTTGTCGAATCCGGATCAAGGCTCCTGGCGCGCCTTTCCGCTCTTTCCTGGATCGTGGTGGCCGTGATCTTCATCGTCTTTCCGATCGCCCTGGTCTGGCTGGGCCTGGACCACCTGATCGACCTGAAGGTCGGCAACGAGCGTTCGGACCTCGTGCGAAGGCTGGACCAGGGCCTTGACCGGATCGAATCATGCAAGAAGGGGGAATGGTTCGCCCATGCCATGCTCAAAAGGATCTGGGCAAAAGCGGAACGTTCCCCCGACCCTGTGGCATACCTGAGACGGGCGATCCCGCGTCTCAAGAAGGAGTTCCCGGGTTACTTCCGGTTCGTGGTCTGGGACAGGGAAGGAAAGCCTGTCGATGATCTGACCGATTTCTCCGGATACCGCTACGTCCTGAAAAAGGCATGGAGCGGCCTGAAGGAGGTCAGCCGGAATTTCATGGCCCCGGTCCCCCAACCAATCGATTCGCTTCCCGATTTTTCGGAGGGAAAGAAGGTGTTTTCTTCCTTCCTGGGCAGGCTCTTCTTTCCCGGGCTGCTTTCGCTTCCCTTCCAGCGGAATCCGCCCCCGTCGGTGATCCTCTCCGATTTCGACCCGACCCGGACCTATTTCTGGTTCCACGTGGGGCGGAAGGTTGGAATCCTGAGCTTCCTCCACCGGAAGACGACCCGGTCCACCGACTTCCTGGAATGGCTTATGAGGAAGAGGAACAAGCGCCGCCGACACGGCGATGCCGCGCTGGGGCTGGCCTGGGTGGAGAACCCCGGTGCGCCGGTCTTTCCCGGCGTCAGGATCGATCCCAAATCGGTGACTCCGGCCCTGCTCGAGTTCGAAACCTCGGCCGAACCGTTCGTCGAGACACCCCGCTTCATGATCCATATCAGGCGGATTTCCCCCCGCCTGAGGGGGATCGCGGTCCTTCCCAAGTCGCGTCTTCTGGCTTCTCCGGCCGCCGTCAAGAAGAACCGCTTCATCCAGATCCTCATTCCGGCGATTGCGATCCCGATCGTCCTGCTCTGGATCTGGTTCGGGACGGGCGGGTTCTTTTCCATCCGGTGGAAGCTCGCGTTGTTGTTCTTCTATGCGAACGGCCTTCCGCTGCTCGTCCTGCTTTTCCTCGGGGTCGACTATCTGCAGCAGAAACGGGCCGCCATCGAGAACAACCTGCGGATAGAGGGGGAACAGGTTTTGGGCCGGATCGATGCCCGTTTCATGGGAACCCTCCGCCGGATGGAGGAAGACCTTGCGGCCCGCCTGGAGGCGTTCGACGGGAGGATGGCGGGAAGGGTCTGTGACAAGGAGGACATCAAGCACCTTCTGACGGATGTTTCCTCGCTGGAGCCCGCATCGGTCTTTCTCATCGATGAGGGCGGAGGGCTGGCCGGGGGGTGGTGCAGGGGTGGAGTCGAGCAGCTCAAGACCTCCTCCCCGGTCATGAGAACCCTCGGGAAGGCGATGCTCGGCTTTTGGAATGGGGGGATTGACGAGGAACAGGTGATCGAAGAGGATGAAGAAACTCCGGGCAGCCTTTCCATGCCCAAGCCCTCACGGAACCTGCTTCAGCTCGGGATCGTCATCCGGGGATCGATCCGGCGCAACTACATGGGCCAGACCGCCCGATGGACCTATTACCAGGGAGTCCGGGGGGGCACCCGCCCCTACCAGCTGTTCCTGATCCTCCAATGGGACGAGGAGACGATCAACCGGTTGTATCTGGGCGAAACCCTCGAGCAGCTTTCGCGGAACCGGAGCGACGTCCGGATCCTGGCGCAGACGGAGAATTCCGATCGGGTCTTTCCGCTCCAGGGGCGTGTTTCCGAGGACGTCAAGACCCTCCTGCGCAAGACGCGAAGCCTCCGCAGCGCGTTTTCACGCGAGATCCGCCTCCAGGACCGTGACTTCGTCGGTGTGGGGATCGCAGGAAAGACCTTGATCGGAACAGCGCTCGTGAGCCTTTTCCCCATTTCCGAGATCGAGAAGGTGATGTCAGGGATGCGGATAAGGTTGGTCGCTTTCTCCCTTCTCAGCCTCCTGCTGACCTTCGGGATCGGCCAGATGCTTGCTTTCCAGTTCCTCGACCCCGTCCGGTCGCTTGGGGAGGCGGCCGTGGCCATCCAGGAGCACCGTTTCCAGCACCGTATCCCCGAACTCGACCAGGACGAGCTTGGAAGACTTGGCCAGGTGTTCAACCAGGTGATGGAGGGTCTCGAGGAGCTCCAGGTCGCCCGAATCGTTCAGGAGAGCCTGTTTCCCGAACAAGCTCTCAAGGGAAGGAACCTTCGGGTTTACGGAAAGAGCATCGCGATGATGGAGCTGGGGGGCGACTATTTCGACTTCTTTCCGGTGGGGGATGGAAAGATCGGCGTGGTGATGGGCGACGTCGCCGGTCACGGGGTCCCTGCCGCACTGGTCATGGCCATGGCGAAGGCGACCGTCCTGATCGGCGGGGAAGCCAGGGAGAATCCGAAGAATCTTACGACCTCCCTCAACTCTCTGATTCACAGCCTCCAGCGGAAGTCGATGAAACGGATGATGACGTTCCAGTATGCTCTTTTCGATGGGGACACCGGACTCTGCACCATCGCGAATGCCGGCCACTGTTTCCCAATCCTGGTGCGGCCCACGGCCGAAAAGGCGAGTTTCATCGAGATCCCGGGCATGCCGCTCGGAGCGATGAAGACCGCGAGAATCAAGTGCGAGGAGCTGAAACTCCAACCAGGGGACTCGATCCTGTTCTACACCGATGGAATTGTCGAGGCCCGGGACAGGAAGGACGAACCCCTCGGGTACAACCGGCTCCAGGAACTGGCGCGCAGCACCTACGATCCCGAACCCCGAGTCTTCTACGAACGGTTGTTCAAGGCATACTGCGACTGGGACGCCTCGCCGGGAGATGACGTGACACTCATCGTAGTCGGTTTCGGAGATACCGGACGTGGCTGAAGGGGCATTGGGCACAGGTTTCGTTACGGATTCCCGCGAACCTCGGAATGATGCGGGATTCTGGGGCAGGGTGGTCCGGTGGAGCGGAATCGTCTTCTGCTTCTTCGGACTTCCTTTCATGGTGCTCCACCTGGGGGTCGCGAACGTCCTGGATCTCAAGAGGACAGTCGTCCTCGACCAACTCCGGAATGCCATGAACTCCCGGCTCGAGGAGGCCCACGCCCGTCTCGATCCAAACACCTTCTGGTCACAGCACCTGCGCAGGGTTTGTACGCAGGCGGACAGCGCCGCGAAGACCTACCAGGACTTCCTCGAGGTGCTGGAGGACGAACGGAAGCGGTTCTCCGGTGGGTTCGACTACATTGTCTGGAACATCCGCGATCAGCTTCTGGGCTCCACCATAGACGTCAACGGCAGCGAATCGGACTGGACGGAGGTATCCCGCCTTCTTCGGGCTTACGCCAGCGGGCAGCGGAAACGGGCTCTCGACAGGCTCGATTTCCGGAAGATCAGGAAGGTCCTTGGCCCGCACTTCCTGAGGGAGTCGCTGGACTGGTCCACCGAGTCGGAAATGTATCTTGTCCATACCGACAGTACCGGGAAGTTCCTTCCCTTCTGGCACTTCTTCTCCGGCCGGGCCACTGTTTTCATCCGTTTCACCCCCCCCGCTTTTCTTGGAAATCTCAGCGTCGAGCGTTTCCTCGCGGAGCACAACCTGGATTCCGGGAACCGGTTCCTTCTGGGGATGGCGACCCAAACCGCCCCGGTTCTTCCCGGATTGCCGCAGACGTCGGTCGATCCCGAAGTAAAAGGCAGCTTCGAGATTCAGGACAAGACCGTCGAGGCTTTCCGTGAAACGAGCGCATTCCTCTGCATGTACCGGTTCGCCCGTTCGGACCTCAGGCTTTTCGCGATCGCAAAAAAGTCCGAATGCGAGCCTTCCACCGTTCCCTACCGCCTGTTGGAACTCCTGGTCACGATTCTTTCGGTGCCACTCCTGGTGTTTTCCTTCCGGGTCGTCGTCCATGGGCGGCCGAACACCCTTTCCATACGTAAGAAGCTTGCCATGCTGTTCTTCTACGCCAACGGGCTTCCGCTCCTCGTTCTTGGATTCCTTGGCCACGATTTCCTCACACAGAAGCGCCTCTCCCTCCTCTCGGATGCCCATCAGAAAGGGATCGCCATCCTTCGGAACTTCGACGAAGGGCTCGCCTACCTTTATGCCCAGATGGAGATCAAACTCCAGAGGTTCGTCAAGGATTTCTCGCGCGACGTCCGTTACCGGATTCTCGACAAGCAGGCCAACAGGCCCGCAGTGGAGCTGGCCGACAAGCTGGAGATGGCCAACTACTATATCGTGGCAAGCAGCGGAAAGCTCATGGCAAGCCGGGACGGGGTTTTCAAAGGTGACAAGCCCTTGGGTTCCCAGGATCGGAAGCGGGAGAAGGCTGAGGCCAGGGAAAGATCCTCCGACGAGGGGGGGGAGGGGAAGAACGCCCCCGGCAGGCCCGGCAAGGAGTATCAGATCCTGCACATCGTCTGCCAGCGCATCCTTGGAGAGTTGAACGGGGAAATGACCGGCGGCAAGGGAATGGCCGAGCTCGAGATGATCGGTGAATCGATCCTCCAAAAGCCCATCCTCGAGATCATCCATTCGCTGTTCAGCGTTTTCGGGGGGATATCGAACTGGGGCCTGTTCAATGCCACGAGCATCTCCTTCCTCGATATCTTTGCCGTCGCCGAGCGGGACAAGGTCGATTACCTCTATCTCGCCAACTGGAGGGACCGGAAACTCCAGATGTCCTATGTTCTCGACCGGATCGCCACCTTCAACCGGAATCCGCTCGGGCTTCGCGTTCTCGCCTGGCCCCAGGGGGCGCCCGGGGTTTTGCCGAAAGGGTTTCCCCTGACCGATTCGCTCCGGGATTACGTGGGAACCCTGGGCCCCAAGCCCAGCGCAGATCTCGAAACCATCGAGTACCGCGGCCAGAAGTTCCTCGCGCTCGGATTCCAGGCCAAGGATCTCTGGACCTTCTCCCTCGTGGGCCTCTACCCGTTCGAGTCCGTCGAGGACGTCCTTACCAGCATAAGGCGGACCCTCTGGCTGTTCGCGGTTTTCAGCCTGGCGATGACCTTCCTCATTGCCCGCCTCCTTTCCCAGAGCTTTCTCAACCCCGTCGTCCATCTCACCGAGGCCGCACACGCCATCGGCCAACGACGGTTCAGCCACCGCATCCCCGCCCTGTCCGCGGATGAGTTCGGACGAATGGGCCTGATCTTCAACCACGCGCTGGTGGGGCTCGAGGAACTGCAGGTGGCCCGCATCGTCCAGGACAGTCTTTTCCCGGGGAACCAGTTCGCTCTCGGGTCGATCGGGCTTTTCGGGAGGAGCGTTTCGATGGGCGAGCTGGGGGGCGACTATTACGACTTCTTCCCGATCGACGAGAACCGCCTCGGCTTCCTGATCGGCGACGTCGCCGGCCACGGCGTTCCCGCCGCACTCATAATGGCGATGGCCAAGGCCGGGGTTTCCCAGTCCCGGGACCTCTGGAGACAGCCCGCCGCATTGATCCAGAAGCTTCACCAGCTGATCCTTGCGGTCCGGAGCAAATCCCAGAGAAAAGTCATGACCTTCCAGTACGCGTGTATCGACACGGTTACGGGGGATGTGACCCTCTCGAATGCGGGCCACTGTTTCCCCGCCTGGGTGCGGCATGGCCAGGGCAAGGTCGAGGAGATCTCGGTCTCGGGGGCTCCCCTGGGAGGCTTCAAGAAAGCGGTCTTCGAGGAGTTCAGCTGGCGCCTCGAACCCGGGGAGGCCCTCGTCCTTTTCACCGACGGGATCGTCGAGACCCGGAACGACAGGGACGAACCTCTCGGCTACCAGGGCTTCCACCGGCTTCTCCTCGAGACCTTCGACCCCGATCCGGAGGCATATTTCAAGAAGGTCTACCAGGCCTACCTCGATTACAACGGATCACGGGGGGCCCAGGACGACCTGACACTGATCGTGATCGTCAATAAGGGCCAATCCATGAACCCGGGTGGAACCCCTGAGGCCAAAGTAGGACAGGGTAGCGCTTCGTAGTTTATTTTTCTGCCCCGTGGTATACTCGGCGGAAAGATTTCCCCTGGCGAAGAAAGGAGTTCCCATGATCGAGATCCGAACGGACATCGTCATATCACCCAGCGAGTATGAGGAGGGCCTGAAGAAGGCCAGGGAGTTCCACGGCCATATCTGTCCGGGGATGTTCAACGGGGTGAAGATTTCCCTTCTTGCCCGGCAGATCCTCGGCTACGACTCCTTTCCCAACAAGGATTTGATCGTCATCACCGAGATCGACCGATGCCTGACCGATGCCATCATCGCAATCACGGGCGTGAGGATGGGACGACGGACCCTGAAGTTCTACGATTTCGGCAAGTTCGCCGCCACCTTCTGCTCTCTTTCGGAAGGCCGCGGGGTGCGAATAGCGCAGCTGGAGCAAGGATTCGCCGAGATCCACAAGATCCTCGAGTCGAAGAAGATCGACGTCCACGAAAACAAGGAGGCGGCTTCCCAGGTTTTCTTCGAGTTCCCCTGGCAGCGGCAGTATTCGGTCGGGATGGTCGACATCCGGTTCGGGGAGAACGATCTGCCGGGGCATTTCAAGGTCAAGGTCCAATGCGATGCCTGCCATGAACCCGTGATGGACGGGAAACACCTCCTCCTCGGCGGAAAGCCCCTCTGCCGCCCCTGCGCCTCGAAAATGCCCGGAGCATGACCCCACCCCGCGACAGGAAAGTCGTGTCAGGAAAGCCGTTGCGTCAAGGTGACCCGCTCTGATATCCTCCCCTCCGATGCCAAATGAAAGGATGAAGATGCGATGACAAAATCGGGGAGAGGGAATGGAGCCATGGCCGCGTCGAGGGGAATCGCCGCTTTAACCGCCGCCATCCTGCTGTTCGGGCTCGGCAGCGTTTGGGCGGACCGGCCGGTCGTGGTTCTGACAACGGATTACGGGCTTACCAACGAAGCCGTTGGCCTCTGCCACGGGGCTATCCTCGAGATCGATTCCGAGATCGTGATCGTCGACCTTTGCCACGCGATCAGGCCGTTCGACGTTCGGCAAGCCTCCGCGGTCCTGAGGCGGACGGAGAGATTCCCCCCCGGAACGGTGTTCGTTTCGGTTGTCGACCCGGGTGTGGGAACCGACCGCCGCCCACTCATCGTCGAAACCCGTCAGCATCTTCTCTATATCGCTCCCGACAACGGACTTCTTACCGAAGTCATTCGCCGTCAGGGTTTGCTCAAGGCATGGCGCCTTGATCCGGCCAGGGTCAACTCGAAGTGGAAGCCCGGAACCTTTGACGGGCGTGATCTTTTCTGCCCCGCCGGGGCACTCCTCGCATCCGGAAAGATCTCCCCCGAAGGCATCGGGACCCCGCTTCACGCAAACGACCTGGTCAGGCTTCCCACGTTGAGGGCCAGCGTCGAGGACTGGAAAAACCGCATCAAGGGGCATTTCATCAAGAGCGACGAGCCATTCGGAAATGCGTGGACCGACATCAGGCCCGCGGACCTCGCCAAGCTGAAGATCGGTGCGGGAGCCAGGCTCCTTCTGAAAACCCCCAGGTTGGAGCTGGAGATTCCCTTCGTCACGACGTTCGGGAATGTCCCTGCGGGTAAACCTCTGGCTTATCTCAACAGCGACGAAGGTCTCTCCTTCGCGTTGAACCTTGGGAATTTCGTCAGGACCTACGGTTGGGAGGAAGGGCTCGAGTTCACCATTTCACCCATCGGAAAGAAATCCGCCCCGACCGACGAGTCCGGCCGCCCCTGACCTTCCCCCCCCGTTTCATCCAGGGAACAGAGGTGAGCCTCTCAGTGTTCTCTGAAGCTGTGAAAAGACCGCGAAAGATTGGCTTTGCCACGGATTTTCACCGATTTGCACGGATCCGATTTGGGAAAATCAGTGTCGATCCGTGTTTATCCGTGGCGATTACTCTTCGTTCTCTATCCCTTCCTCCGTCGGTTGATCTTTTCGGACAATCTTTTCGCACAATCGCCCCGTCGTGGGGCTCGTGTCCCCGGTCAGGGTTTCTCGGCGGCGAAGTAGAGGGCGAAGGACTCCTTTCCGATGGGTGAACGGTCGGTATCGGAAAAGAAAGGAGCGACCGTGAATCCTGACCTGTCCAGGGCTTTCCCCAGTTCATCCGAGGTGAGGGGATAGAGGAAAACCCGGTTCGTGAGCGGGGGGGTCTCCCGCCCCTTGAGGACCGTCTCGAACAGGATACGGGCATCGTTCTCCTGGTACAGATACCGCCGCTCGAACTCCAGGTCCCCCCGGTCGATTTTGGGAAGACCCGGAAGGCGTCCCTCGAGGATCCGGTCGTAGTTGATGATCTGACCGGCAAAAACCCCTCCCGGTCGAAGCAGGCTGAAGACGCTCCTGAGCATGGCTTCGATCGAAGAGGGATCGGGTAGATGGACGAGGGTGTTACCGAAACAGGTGACGAAATCGAAGGATTCCGGGGGAAAGATCCCGCCCAGCCGGCTCATGTCACCGATCCTGAAGGATACGCGGGTGTTTCCGAACCTGTTTCCCGCAAGACGGACCATCTCGGGGTCGAGGTCGATTCCGACCACTTCGTTCCCCGCTCCAGCCAGGGAATTGGCCAGATGGCCCGTAGCGCAGCCGATATCAAGGAAGCGGCAGGGATCTTTCGGCTGGAGAAGCCTCAGAAATTGCCCCAGGTCTTGATCGAAGGGAAAGATACGGTCATAGGCGAAGGCGATACTGGAATAGAATGTCATAGGTTCTCCCTATCCCATCCTTCCATCTTCATGGAACCATGTCAACCGGTGAAGTAATTCATCACACTTCGCGCCGGGTTCGTTTTATATGCATAAACTCCCTGCAAACCGAAAAGGAAGGGAACAAGATGAACAAGTATGCTTTTCCGCTTCTCTGGCTTGGAATTACCATCGCATTTTCACTTCTTCCACGATTGCTACTGGGATGAGCCCTTTACTGGAGCTCGGGAAGAAAGATCCCCCAACCCCGAACCGCAGAGAAATCGATCCAGCCCAATCGAAGGAAAGGAATCTGGAAGCTCCGCCTCAGGCAGAACTGGGAAGGAGCTTCCCTTTTTCCCTTTTTCCTTTTTTCCCAGGGTTTCGGGCCCGAAAGACTGCTTTCTGGCAACTCCCCATTGTGCCGCGGCCCCATGCAGGAACCCCGGCACAAACCTGCCGAAAACCGGGCAGTCCCCATCAGGGACTTTCTCCAAGTGCCTTTCCTGGCCGGTTTCCGAACTCCGGGAGGTGGCACGCAGATTGCAAAATCTGTTTCAGGAGATTACCCCGGAAAATGGGATCCGGACCCCTACCCAGGTTCGAGTCCCCGGCCCGGGATAGCAGCTCCTGATTTCCGATCGATTCACCCGATACTCTTGCATCGGACCCGGCCCAACCCACCGGGTCCGTTTCTTTTCCGGCAACTCCGGTTTCCCACTGGATCGGGATGATGTAAACTTGTCGTGGGATACTGCCCATCGCCGAAGGAGGATTCATGAAACGGGAACCTTTCGAAACCTGGGAGGAGAGATTCCTCGAGATCTGTTCCCGGCAGCTGGACGAGGAACCGCTTTACCCCTACGACCACTTGTGGGAAAAGGGGCTTTCCCCCGAGGATGGGTTCAAGAAATACCTTGATGAGAACCCAGACTATTCGGAGAAATTCCAGGAGCTGTCGGCGGCTTCCCTCCCAAAGGGCGCTTCCGGAAACGGGTCAGCGAAGTTCCTGGAGCTGGCGAAAAAGCTCGAGGCGGAGAACCGGCGTCGGGAGGCCGAAAAGAAGCTCGATCGTTTCTGCCCCAACTGCGCCCGGGAGATAGGGACGAAAAAGGCATGCAAATGCGGCTTTCGCCGAAAAACGGGTTGAGACTCCTCTTTCCAATTCGTCATCGGGGCTGGGCGGGGGTTCGCCTGGCGACGTGGTTGATGTTTGTTGCCCTGCTTTCCGCCGGCTCTTTCGCTGCCCCGGAGGATCACGATATCGTTCCGCTCTATCCGGGGCACAACGATGTTCATCGGAAGCGGCTCAACCTGATCTTCATTGGGGCGGAGTATCCGGATTTCCGGGTGTTCGAGAAGATCGCCCTCGACCTGATCTCCCTCCGCGGCGAACACCCCGACGGGCTGATGCAGGTGGTTCCCTTCAAGGACTTGGATATGGCCCGCCGGTTCAACTTCTGGATCGACAAGAACCTGAACTCGACCGGGCTGCCATATCAGAAAATCGACAACCAGGCAATCTGGGAATGCCTGAGTTCTTCATTGAACGAGGTCATGGTCGAATTCGACAAGACCTACGATACCGACCTCAACCGCGGAAGCCGCGGGATCTGCGCTGTCCTGCTCGCCAACGTCGATCCCCGGGAACTCCCAAAGTACGGCTACGGCGGTGGTTCGTTCGGCAGGGGAGCCACTTTCACCGTCTGGCACAAGGATCACCCCTGGTTCTCGTATGATGACATGGTCGTGACCCATGTCCACGAACTCATGCATTCCATTCCCGAGATCCACGACGACTATGGATCGGACAGGGACATCTACGACGATCCCAACTGGGGCAAGATCGAGACCCACGGCCAATTCTTCATTCCAGGTGGCAGGGAAGACCCGGGCCGGATTTCGCGGGAAGCTTTCCTGGCCATGACCCCGGATTTCCAGTATGACTACGTCCGGAGGCATTGCCCCTGGAAAGACCATCTGGGGGACGGATTCGGGGTTCCGAAGGTCATCGATGCCTACGATGCCCGGAAATACCGCATGACGCGGGAGCTTGATCCGAAGGAGCCCGACGACCCTCGCGCCAACCTGGAGGTTGGTGTTTTCGAGGGTGGGCTCGGGTGCGGTCGGCATATCTACAGGTCGGTCAGGAACAGCCTCATGTGTTACCCCTACGGGTTGAAGATCGGACGCGACGGGGCTTTCGGGCCCTATCTCGAAAGCCTGATACGGGATCGCATCTGCGCCGAGTTCGACGATTCCCCACTTCCCTAGCGGCCTTTCCGCGGGCGAATTCGGTGTTGCCCCCGGGGAAGGATTCTCCAAGAATGCCTCCAGAGAATTGACGACCGACGATTCCAACGGAGGGGAACGACAGTGAACCATAAAAAGGTCCAGGAAACCCTTTTGGGGATCATCTTCCTCATCCTAGGAGGCTTCGGAGTGTACTACGGGGCGAATTGCTGGCGGGTGTATTCCTCGAGCAGCGGATGGACGAAAACCCCCGCCTCGGTCGAGGAACTCAAGCTCCTGGAGCATAGGAAGAAAGGCGATATCACTGGCTATTCCATCGTCATTACCTACCGGTACCGGTTTGACGGCAGGGAGTTTCTGTCGTCCAGGTTCAATCCTGCAGACTCTGCGGATTACTCCCCTGGCAGGGAAGTCAGGATGGTATACGATCCCCTCAAAAAGGCGGCGCAGTCGAACAGCCCCATCGAGATCCTGGTTGATCCTCGGGCTCCGCAGGAGGCCATCGTCGTCAGGGTTTTCACAGCACGCATCGTGGAAGCCATCCTTCTCGGAATCCTGGGGATGGTAGTCGGTGGCTGGTTCCTCTGGTCGAGTTACATGAAGGCCGGTTGAAGCTTTTCCGAAAGGGTCTCAGGGGAACCTTTTCCAGAACTCGCCGAGTTCCCGGCGAAGTGCATTCTCGGAGCCTGCGGTCCGGAAGTGCGACCATTCCGGAGGGAAAAGGCCCCTGTAACCTTGACGCAGGAACCTTTCGTCCAGCAGCAGGACCACCCCCCGATCACGTTCCGTCCGGATGACCCTTCCCGCGGCCTGCAAGACACGGTTCATCCCTGGGTACCGATAGGCGAACTCGAAACCGCTCCCTGATTTCCGGTCGAAGAACTCCCTGATCAGGTCCCGTTCCAGGCAGATCTGGGGAAGTCCCACCCCGACGATGATGGAACCCACGAGGCGTTCGCCCCTGAGGTCGATTCCTTCCCCAAAGATTCCCCCCATGACCACGAATCCGACAAGGGTCTCTGCGTTGTCGGGGGAGAAGGTCGCGAGGAACCCATCCCGCTCCTCTTCGGACATTCCGGGTTTCTGCTCGAGGATCCGGATTTCCGGGTGCCTGGCGGAAAAGATCTCCTTGACAGATACCATGAATTTGTACGATGGAAAATTGACGAGGTAGTTCCCCTTCCTGCTGCTCGCCACGGTTCCTATCAATTCGGCGATGGACTCGAAACTCCGGTCCCGGACCTTGAACTCGGTCCGTATCTGAGGAAGGACCAACAACCCGAGGCGCTCTCGCGGGAATGGGGACTGGAGCTTCAGGACCCGGCTGGCTTCCTCCCCCTTCCGCCCTCCGGATTTCTTTTCCTGCTCGAGCTTTGCCCCACCAAGGATTTCGACGAAATAGACCATCGGAAGAAGCGTTGCGGAAAAGAACACCGTTCCCTTCGCTCTTTTCAGTGCTCCCGCGAGTTGGGTCGAAGGGTCGAGGCAGAACAGCTTGATCCTGATGTCCTTGCGGTCGGGCTCGAAATAACAGATGTAGCTCTCATCGAACGTTTCCGAGACCCTGATGAAAGCGGTGGCCCGAAAATAGACACCCAAAAGGGCTTCACGGGCAGGGGAAGGTTCGGAATCCGCCAGGCCGGCTTCCGCCACCTTGAGGAACCGACGGAGCGCACCCAGAAGCTCGATGGGGGGCGACTTCGCGACGAGTGCGCTATGCCCCGGGGGGATTTCCGAACCATTCGGCGGGGAATCCGTTCCGGAAATGGCCTTCCCCGCCCTGCTGAAATGGGGGGTTATCCGGGAGATGCTTTTCAGGACTGGGGGAAAAACCGTCTTGAGAGTCCTTCTCAGATCGGAGAACTCGCTCTTCCGGAGGTCCGCGGAGAACATCTCGCGAGCACGGTCGGGAAGATTGTGGGCCTCGTCGACCAGGAATGCGTAGTCCTCCTGGACAGGTTCGAAAAATCTCCGCAGGTAGACCCTGGGATCGAATGCGTAGTTGAAATCACCGATGATCACATCCGACCAGAGCGAGAGGAACAAAGAGAACTCGAAGGGGCAGACGCGATGAATCCGCGAAAGACTCTCCACGGATTCCCGGTCGAAGGAATCCCGGTTGAATGCGTCGAAGAGGGCGGGTTTGACCCGGTCGAAATGGCCCCGTGCGAACTCGCAAGTCTCGGGCCGGCAGTCGGGGGCTCCCTGGAAGCAGATCTTGTCCTTGGCGGTCAAGGTCAGGACCTTGCATCGGAGGCCCCGGTCGGCCAGGTCCCGGAGGGTGGTTTGGGCAACAGCCCTGCCGACGGTCTTCGCGGTCAGGTAGAAGATCTTGGCGACCTTGCCGCCCCCAAGTGCTTTCAATGCCGGAAAAAGTGCCGCCACGGTCTTCCCGATACCGGTGGGCGCCTGGGCAAAGAGGCGGCCACCATCCGCGAGCACCCTGTAGACAGCCACGGCGAAGGCGCGTTGCCCTTCCCGGTAACCGGGAAAGGGGAAAGCAAGAGCCGAGATGGAGGAATCCCGTATCTCCCGCCACTCCATCATCCTTTTTGCCCAATCGAGATACTGGACAACGAGCTCTGCGAAGAACCGCCCGAGCTCCGCGAATTCAAATTCCCGCCGGAGTTCGAGCGTTTCGAGCGAATCGAGGTTGAGGTAGGTGAGCTGGACCCCGACCTTGTTCAGAGAATGCTCCCGGGCGAAGATGAATGCGTAGACCATGGCCTGTCCCCAATGAAGGGGCTGGCCCTCGATCGTAATCTCCTCCAGCGGGCGAGTGGTGGTCTTGATCTCCTCGAGAACCTGAGGGCACGAGCCCTTCCATACCCCGTCGATACGCCCCTTGATTTCGAGGGTAAGGGAAGGGGTCTCATGCCGCATCGAAACGGATATCTCGGCTTCATAATCCCGAGGTCGGCTCCTCTGGATCTTCTGATGCCCCCGGGTTCCCGCAACGGCACGGCCGGGTCCGACGAAACCGGACCGGATATCCCCGCTCTGGAGGACGAACTCGACGAGATCCCTGACCGACACCTGGACCAGCTTCATGATGAGGCTTTCCCCACCCCGCCCCAGAATCGGATCAGACGACCTGCTCCCGCATCAGGTGAAAGACTTCCTCGAGTCTTCCCGGGTAGCGGGCCAGGATCTCCTCCAAACGGGACTCGGCCTGGGCCCTGGCGTCGGGGTCCCCCAGGTCGTCGAGGCGCTGAAAGAGGCTGAGCCGTCGTCCGAGGATGAAAAGCTGCTTCTCCCGCTCGGGGAGGGCGATAAACCGGTCCATGATCGCCAGGAGTCGGGGCTTGTCCTGGGGAAGCCGGCCACGGGCCTCCATCAGGAGATCGACCGAATGGTGGTTGACGAAGGAACTTTCGATTCCCTGCAGATTCTCGATCAGCAGGCGCTGCTCTTCGATGATGTTCGTTTCCGTCTGGAGGGAGTATTTTCCCTCCTGGAGCAGCTTTTCAAGGCCAGACCCAACTTTGACTCCGATGGTGAGAACCCGGATGTGATCCGGATCTATTTCGTTGAGCACCCGTGCGGTTTCGGTCGCATGGAGCTTCCAGAGCTCATTTCCCCCCAGTCCGAGGATTATGAATTCGGAGACCTCCATTCCGGATTCCTTCGCCATTTTAGCGGCCCTGACCATCTCGGCAGCGGTCGTTCCCTTGTTGACCAGTTTCAAAACATCATCCGAGCCCGACTCCATCCCGCAGTAGAGTTTGTTGAGTCCCGCGTCACTGATTCTGAGCATCTCCTCGGGGGTTTTTCGGATCATCGTCTGGGCACGACCGTAGCTGCTGATCCTTTCCAGGTCGGGGAAACTCTTTTTCAAAGAGTGGAGCACCTCCAGAAGGTCGGGCGTCTTCATCACGAAACTGTCCCCATCCTGGAGGAAACAGGTCTTGAACCTTCGGCCGCGGTGGAACTTTTCGGCGGCGAGGATGTCCTTCTTGATCTCCTCCACGGGCCTGATCGAGAACTCGAATTGGCGATAGTTCACGCAAAAGGCGCATCGGTTCCACGGACAACCCCGCGTGGTGCGGATCAACAGGCTCTCCCGCTCGTCAACCGGGCGGATGGGGCCGAGTTCGAAAGGGTTCGAATCCATTTCCTCACCTTCCTCCCCCTTTGGAAATGCCTGAGATACTTGCCAGGGGGTGGGGGATTCTAGCACATTCTCTGGTCCAGTCCAATGCCCCCGAAAGGGTTTCCCCGAATTCCGGAAATTGCGGAAAGCATTGGTTTCGGGAACAAAACCTGTGATATCATTGTTCTCATGAGACGGTGGTTTTTGTTCGCCGGTCTGGTCTGCCTGGGAATCATCCTTGGATGCCTTGGCGGAGGCGGCGGAGGGGGAGGGGGAGGAACCAGCCTCGGAGTCGGCCCGGGGGGCGTCGTGCTTTCCGGCCGGGTTTATTACCAGGAACGGTCCCTCTACGGGGGGATTCCCATCCTCGCCCGGAACTCTTCCGGAGAAACGGTTTCCACGACCAGAACAGATTCGAGCGGGAATTTCGCGTTTTCGACGCTCCCTGCCGGAGTCTACGATATTCTCGCCACCACTGGGGATTCGGAAACCGTTTTCGAGTCGGGAGTCCAGGTTACCGTTTCGACCCAGAAGCCTCTTTCCGAGAAAGCGCTTCTAAGCCTGACGAAGGTTGTCCTGGACCAGGTAACCAGTTCCTCGGTCCGAATCACCTTCACTTCGAACCAGTCCTCGACTTCGCTGGTAAAATTTGGAACCGCGGAGGATGCCGGAACCACGGTCAACGTCCTCTCCGCCGCCGGAACCTCTCACCAGATAACCATTTCCGGGCTTTCCCCCTCCACGAGGTATTCCTTCGCCCTTACCCTTCGCGGAACGGACGGCCAGGTGTTCAATTTTCCGGGGCTCTACACGAAGACATGCGGCTCCACAGGGCCGACCCGGCTGGGCCTGAATCTCGACAATGGCGCGTTCGAAACCCGGGACACCATGGTGACGGGCTATTTGCAAGCCGACAACGCAGCCTACATGCGGTGCGGTGACTCCGAGGACCTCTCCGCCATCGCTTGGGAAAGCTATTCCAACACGAAAGAGATCACCTTGTCATCTGGGGATGGAACGAAAACGATCTATGCCCAGTTCAAGGACTCGAACGGAAACCTTTCGACCGTCATCAGTGATTCCATACTTCTTTCAACGAGCTCGACCGGATATCTGGGCGTCTGGATCAACGGAGGGAAGAGCCTTACCAATGTCCAGTCGGTTCTGATCACGTTGCTGTTCCCCGGAGCAACGCAGATGATGATCTCCGACCGTGCCGACTTCTTCAAGGCCTATTGGGAGACATTCACCGAGATACGCAAATGGAGCCTCTCCTCCACCGACGGAACCAAAAAGGTCTACGTGAAGTTCTCGGGAGGCGGGGCCGATCCGACGCAGGTTTTCACGGCTTCCATCATTCTCGATACCACAGGCCCCGAGATGGCGCTGAAGATCAACGGCGGGATTTCAAAGACCAACACGAGGACCGTGACTTTGTCATTCACCGGCGGGGAAGAACCGGTCGACATGCAGGTCATCAACTGGGACCAGTCTGCCGCCCCCGGGACGTCCGATTTCAAGGCCGGAGTCACCTGGCTGGCCTTCGTTTCATCAATGTCCTGGGAGCTTTCGGCAAAGGCCGCAGCCGCCGAGGATGACACGAAGGTCGTCGCCGCACGATTCCGGGACCAGGTCGGGAACATTTCCGTTCCTGTGACCGCCCAGATCCTTCTCGATACCACTCCTCCCACGGGCTACGATTTCAAGTTCAACGATTCCGCCACCTCGACCAAAACTCTCCAGGTCGTGCTCAACATGATCTCCCCTTCGGAGGTCGACGGAACGACCAAGCAGGCCAAATACTTCCGAATTTCCAATTCGGAGGATTTCACCGGTTCGGTCCAGGAAGCCTTCAAATCCGCCAAATCATGGACTCTGAACGGATATGGGTTGCAGAACGTATTCATGACCTTCACGGATGATGCCAGCAATTCCTCCGATGCTGTCACAAAGTCGATCACGGTAGACATCGCCCCTCCGGGGAGCGATTCGATAAAGATCAACGATGACGACCAGTTCACCGAATCCGCCACGGCAACCCTTACGTTGTTCTCGGCCGAAGCCCTGAAATACAGGATTTCCAGAAACGGGAATTTCGGGACGATCCTGGATTCCCTCTACACTCCCAACACCACTCTTGATATCCCCAACTTCTCTTTGAATCCGAAGGCCGGGCTTCAGACTTTCTATGTCAGGTTCGAGAATGCGAGTGGGGAGTATTCGATCCGGAACGATTCCATCCAGGTTGTGGGGCCGGCAAGCGGGTCCTTGTCCACGAACGATTCCCAGCCGTTGGCGACCTATGTTGTGAACCTGAAACTGTTCGCGACAGGCGTTTCCGAGATGATCGTCACCGAGAGTTATCCGGATCTCGCGAGTTTCTCGGCCTGGCGGACGTTCCAGTATACCCTCCCCTTCACCATGGCCTCGACATCAGGCTGGCACACGATCTACGCGAAGTTCCGCAATGCCGGGGGGGTCGAAACCGAGGTCTTTTCACTCAACGTCCAGACAGCTGGGCCGACCCTTGGAAGCGAGACCATCATCATCAATGGTGGAGACTCCCAGACCGACTCCGCCACGGTCTCGGTCAGGGTCTTTTCATCGACCGCGCAGACGTTCAAGCTCTCGACGAACCTCGTTTTCGAGTCGGTCCCGTCTTACAACTACACCCCTGGCCCTCCCGACAACACCCATCTGGTAACGGGTTTCCCGGTTTCCAGAAAACCCGGTGTCCAGGCGGTCAACGCTCGTTTCGTCAATTCCCTGGGTGGTGTGACCTTCGCAAGCGACTCGATCCTCGTCACGGGTCCGACCAGTTACACGATCGCTCTCGCAGACAGCGGGGCTGTCTACAATTTCGCTGCCAGGCTGAAAACTCCTGCTGTCGGGGCATACCAGATCCTTCTCACGGAGGATTCATCCCAACTCGACAATCCGTTGTTGTGGCAATCGTACGTTTCGTCCC
>CAYRYU010000039.1:56688-60861 GCA_964428355.1 uncultured bacterium | reverse complement strand
GGGACGTCCGCCCCTCCGTATCCGCTCTGCGATCTCGTCGATGGCCATCAGGAGAAGATCCTGGCCGTGTTCCTGCTCCCGCATTTCGGCGAGGAATCGGGAGTATCCCTGCATCCGCTCCCGCCTTGCCGTGTCGATATCACGCAGGTCGGCTTCGAGCCGTGCAAGGAGTCTCTCGGAAAGGCGGTTCTGGACATCCTCCGGCGTTGGGGTATTCTTGCGGAGGAAGGGAATCCCGTGGCGTTTCGCAGCCCTCTTAAGATCGAGTTCCTGAAGGATCGAAACCAGGCTGACGGCGATCCCGCGGTTTCCCGCCCGACCTGTTCTCCCGGCGCGATGGATGTATTGTTCGAAATCGGGGGGAAAATCGTAAACGAAGACATACTCGAGGCAACTGATGTCGATTCCCCGAGCGGCGATGTCGGTGGCGACAAGAAGCCGGAGTTCGTGCCGCTTCACCTTTCCCATAACGTTCTCACGATCACGCTGGTTGATGTCCCCGCTGATCTGATCGACGTCGTATCCGAATCTTCTGAGAAAGGCAGTGAGGTATTCCACTTCGCTCTTCGTGTTGCAAAAGATGATTGCGCTTTGGGGGTTCTCGATGTCGATGATCCGCATAAGAACACGGTCTTTCTGCATCGGGTCCGCGACGTAATAGACGTGGTCCATTTCCGCCACGTGGATTCCGCCTTCGGAAAGGCCCAGAAAAGCGGGCCGGGTGAGGAACTCCTCGCTCATAAGCCGGACACCACCCGGAATGGTTGCCGAGAACATTGCAGAAACCCTGTGTTTGGGGAGATAAGAGCGGATCCGGCGCATGTCGGGCCAGAAACCCATGGAAAGCATCTCGTCCGCCTCGTCGATGATGAGAAACTTCAGGGTGTTGAGATTCAGTGCCTTTTTCGCCAGATGGTCGAGAAGCCGGCCCGGAGTTCCCACCACTATCGGAACGCCTTCCCGGAACGCCTCCAGTTGGGGGCCGTATTTCACCCCGCCGTAAACGGCGACGGACTTGACCCCGAGATGCCCTGCAAGGCGGTCGCATTCGGTCTTAACCTGGGAGGCAAGCTCCCTTGTCGGCACCAGGATCAATGCCTGGCATCCCGGTTTGGAGGGGTCGATCCGCTGCAAAAGGGGAAGCAGGAAGGCTCCGGTCTTTCCGCTTCCTGTCTGGGATTGGACGATGACGTCCTTCCCGTCCAGTAGCCAGGGGATGACACGGGCCTGGACCGGCATGGGTTGGGCCCAACCGCAATCGGACAATGATTGCCGAAGGGAGGGGGGAAGGTTCTCGAACTGGAAAGGAGGGTATTCGACAATCGGAGTTGGCTGTTGGGAGCCCTGAGAGGCCTCCGGCTCGAGCGCTTCGGCCGCGCCGGGATTTTCGGACTGGGGATTTTCGGAAGAAACGATCATGATCAATTCCTTAGGTGAGATAAACTTTCGCGGTCAACTCCCGCGAATGAAAACAAGCATGAGGTAGGTGAGTAATAGGGCCAGTGGAAAGGTTGCCGAGAGGAGAACTGAAAGGGTGACCTTTCGGAGAACGCCCCCGTCGGGGCAAAGGTCTGCAAGAAACTCTCTCAGGATGAGAAAATGCAATGCAACCAGTAGGGCTTGTTCCGAAAGGAGGATGAATGCTCCGGCATACAGTCCTGTCATCGGAACCAAGGTCACAAGCCCCAGTGTGGCGACCACTTCGAAAAACAGAAGCATGTTCAGTTCGCCTCCCAGGGTGGCCGCGCCCCAGTTCATCAGGAGGATTTCCTCCTTTCCCATACGGGAGTAGATTCCTGGGAGGAGAAGCGAGGCCACTGCCGCCACCTCCTGGTAGGCAAGAAGGAGAGGCCCGATGCTCAGCAGAACCACGAACATCAGGATGACCGAGTTCAACAACGCCCAGCCCTTTGAACTGGCCGGGGTACAGCGGAAAGGACCGGGGTCCGAAACGATTTCCCCGGTCACGGTTTCCTTCATTAACGGAAAAGGAATCTTCAGTCTCCAATAGGATGAATTCCGACGAAACTGTAGCCCGGGGAATGCGACGTTCAGAGTGCGCCTCAGCCCGGTTCCCGCGGGGATGCGGGAGTCCCAGCAGGGGGGGGGTTCCCGCGCCTGCCCGCAAGATTGGCATCAATTCTCCGATTCAGCGACCTCCAGGACTGCGACGAGTTCGTTTCCTTCCAGGATCGCCGCCCACCTGGTTCCAGGGGGGGGGGATAGCTGGATCCGCTCGCGGACGGTGATCCATTTCGAAATGACCCACTGATCGATGTCCAACGGGCCTTCGCGGACCTGGCTTCGGTGCTCCCGGACAATCCTTTCGATCAGTTCGTGCCTCTGATCCCTTCGGATATCGAGCTTTGCGCGCATTTCCCTTTTCCCCAGGGCCTTCTTCATTCCGGAAGGCGGCGGTTGGACGAACCCGGCTTCCCCCTCTGATTGGGCGAGGTCCCCGGGAGCGGCTTCGAGGGGAGCCAGGACCTCTTCCGGCGAGGCTTTCATGAGCATGACTTCCCCCAGCTTCCCCGAATCGACCTGGTCAGCCAGGATCTTGTTCTCTTCGGCGGCAGAGAAGGAATCGGTATTTCCACTTCCTGCGGGAGCCGAACCTTTTGACGCAACCGGTTGAGGTGCCTTACGGGCGGCAAGCTGGATCTTGGTCTTTTCGCTTGGATCGATCAGGGGCTCCCCGACTACATGGGGAGGTTCCTCCGCCTTCGTGGGGTTTTCCTTTTTGGCAGTTTCCTTTCCGGCCGCGGAAAAGTCCCCGGATTCGGATGTGGGGGCGACCCCGGGCCTGACGGACCTCGGCGCAGGGCCCCCTGCGGGAGGCGAAGAAGGTGCGGGGGTGGATCCGGTTTCCTTTTCGCGGGCCACTCCATCGGCGACCGAGTTCTGCATGGTCACAGTCGGAGCGGCCTTATCGGCTTCTTTCGGAAGTCGAGCGAGATCGAAACGTGTTTCGGAAGGACTCGCCGCCGCAATTTCAGCCGCGGGGTTCAGGGCAGGATGGGGTTTCGCGGGTTCGGGAATGGCGGTTGGCTGGGCAGGCTCAATGATCGGGTTGGCGGCCAACCCTGTCTCCGGTGTTTTCTCCTTTGGGGCGGCGGCGGTGGAGATTTCCCCGGTCCGTGTTGTTGGCCCCTGACCAGAGTATTGGATGGTTTTCAGGCAGACGGCGAGCAGGAAGCCCGCCATCGCGGCAGACAACCCGGCCTTGAACCAGAACCGTCCCCAGAAGGGGACTCCGGTCTCCTCCTGCGTGGC
This sequence comes from uncultured bacterium, assembly GCA_964428355.1. GTDB lineage: Bacteria > Muiribacteriota > Ozemobacteria > Ozemobacterales > Ozemobacteraceae > CAYRYU01. Next base: position 57,588 of record CAYRYU010000039.1, on the reverse strand, counting down.
CATGGCCGTCGCCTGGTTCGGGATTTCAAGGAGTTTCTCGGTGAGGGCGGAGGGAATGGGGCGTTCCACGATGCTCTGGAACCCCGCCTGGAGCTTTTTCTCATACTCCCAGCGCGCGTGACAGGCGGAACAGGAGGTGAGGTGTTCCATCGCCTGGGGATCCTGTTCGATCTGGGGAAGGGCGACGGGATCGATCATCCGTTCATTCAGTTCCTGGCAGTTCATACGCTCTCCACCACCACTTTCTCCGCCGATTTCTCGCCGATCAGCCTGTCGAGTTTGAGGCGGGCCTGTCTAACCTTCGTCTTTACGGTACCAAGCGGAAGTTCGAGGACCTGGGCCAGTTCGGGGAAGGACAATCCACCGAGGTAGGTCAACCCGATTATCATCCGTTCCTCGTCGCCAAGAAGTGGAAGGGCTTCATCGATCAACTTCACCGCGGCTTCGTGTTCGAGCTTCCTTACGACGCCATCTTCGACCGAAACCTGGGAATCAGGGGTTTCGGGCGGGTTCTCGGTCAGGATTTCGGCCTTGGGCCGCTTCCGCCACTCGTCGATCAACATGTTCTTGGCAATCCGGAACATCCAGGTGCTGAGCGTCCCTCCCTGGAATGCCTCCTTGTGCCTGAAAAGCCGCTCGAACACTTCCTGGGTCTTGTCCATCGCGAGTTGCGGGTTCCCCGTGTTCTTGAAGAAGAATTGGTACATTTTGCCTCCGAACAAGGCATACAGCTGATTCCAGGCCTTCTGGGAACCATGGACCGCTTCTTTCCAGATTTCTTCAGGAGTCATTCACACATCCTCAAACGGAACGCCGGGTGGACGGATTTAGTTCATCTCCCACCCCCGACCGGATCATGCTTCTCCCGCACTGATTCGCCGCGGTCATGCTCCTATTGCA
>CAYRYU010000039.1:33671-56588 GCA_964428355.1 uncultured bacterium | reverse complement strand
CCGACCGGATCATGCTTCTCCCGCACTGATTCGCCGCGGTCATGCTCCTATTGCACTGACTCGCCGCGGTCATGCTCCCGACTTCCGGAATTTTTCGATGATCTGTTGCCTGAGCGACCCGGCTCCGCTGTTGTGGATCAGAAAGAGGGTCTTCTGGGGGGTCATCGCGGAACGGGTCTGCCAGAGCAGAAGGTGGCCGGCATAGCTCGTGATGACCACGATCAGGTCGGACCGACCGACAATGTCCGCGGTCCTGGCCTGGCTGATGGTGTGGTATCCCTCATACCATTCGTAATCCTCCTCCTTGACGCCGGCTTCCCTTAGGAGGTTTATGTAGTGATCCCGGCCGACTCCCCCGAAGATGGCCACGTGCTTTCCGGCCAGGAGTCCGGCGACGGATTTGGCGTCCTCGTCGGGAAGCGCATGGAGGTCGCGAAGCTGCTTCGTGAGCCGTTGGTTTTCGGCGTCCATCTGGCGGAGGGCGGAGCGGAGTTCAGCATCCTCTTCCAGGGTTTCCTGATGCTCTTTCTGGATGAGATTCATCTTCGCTTCCAGTGCCTTGATCTGGCGGGCGACTTCGGCCGGATCGAGCTTCTGGACCTTTCCACGGAGGTCCTCGAGTTCGTTTCGGAGTGTTCTCGCCTCGGCAATGGCCTGGTCCCTTTCGACCTCGGTTTTCTTGGCTTCGCGGCGGAGATCCTGGTTGTCAGATTTCAGGGCTTCGACCCTGCTGTTGAGTTCCCTTCGAGTGGTTTCAAACTCCTCGCGGGACACGCTTGGACGGGTACGGTGGTAATGCTTCAAGACGAAATGGTGATGCGTGTAAACCTCGAGGATGTCCTGGAGGTAGGAGGCGATCCCGTCCCGTTTCTGGGGAGTGATCGGAGCGGTCCCCTCGAATTCGACCAGAAGGAGCTTCAGTAGCTTCTTGGTCTCCCGGTAGGCGCGGTCGAGATCTTCGTAATAGCTGGGCCGGAGCAGGCCGGCGGAGCTCACCTGTTCGTGCAACCATTCCATGCTGGCGAACTCCTCGGATTCGAGAACGAGCCAGGCATGGGCCACAAACCGGGACGTGATCTCCACCGAGAGTTTCCCGATGATCTCCTCGAGGGCTTTCTTCCGACCCTGGGGATCTGGAGGAACCGTGAAACCGGAATCTTTTTCCTCGTCGCAGATTGTCCGGACCTGTTTCATGAGCCTAACGAAAGCGGGGTATTCCCCCCGATCGAGGACCAGGGCGGCGAGGTTGGCCTTCCTTTTGAGAAAATTCCGGGGTTTCCGGCGGGGCTCGTCTCCGATCAGAGTCTGGGGGGCATCGGGTCCGGGAACGGTTGCGCCGGAATCGGATGAGGAGGCCGAATCGCGGGAACTTCTTCCCGAATCAGCCCTGTCAGCCGGCAGATCACCGAGGATCTTGTCCTGGACCGGACCTGTCAGGATGATATCGAGCAGGTCACCGACAAACCTGGAAAAAGGCTTGCCGAGGCGGTGGTGAAGATCGGCGAACCGCTTGTGAATGCGCCAGAGGGGCCCGGATTCAGTTTCCGGCGAATTGGTTGTCTTCGAGGATTCCCTCGAATCGAGTTTGTGGGCAACCCGGTCCACAAGAGAGTCGGATTTTCCGGCCACCCCGGGGCGGCCGAGAAGTTTGTCGAATTCCTCCAGCCCTCCTCCGAAAATGGGGGCTGAACCGGGTTTGTCAATCGGGCTTTTCATGTCTTTCATTCATTTCCTGGGGCCGGAAACCGAACAGACGCGGTTCCCACCCTCATTCTTCGCGTTGGACAAGGCCTTTTCGGCCAAAGTCATCAGGTCATGCGGCTTTGACATCCTGGAGGTGGAAGTCGCGAGGCCGATGCTGCACGCAACATTGACGGTCCGCTTCCCGACACGGAAAGGTCCTTCCTCGATCGCCTTCCGGAGCTTTTCGGCAACGATCTGGGCTCCGTCGAGGTTTGTCTCGGGAAGAATGATTGCGAACTCGTCACGCCCGAGACGGGCAACATGGTCGTGGATTCTCATTGCGCTCTTGAGGAGTTTTCCCATTCGCCTTAGGATCTGGTCTCCGCCGCCGGACCCATGACGGTCGTTGAGCGTTCCGAATTTGTCGATGTCGAGAAAAAGGAGGGAAACGGGTTTCTTGTGCCTCTGGGACCGGAAAAACTCCTCCATGAGGCGCTGATGGAAATGTTTCTGGTTGGCGATTCCGGTCAGGCCGTCGGTGGTGGCGAGGTGGAATAGCCGGGCCCTGTGGATCGCGACGGAAGCCTGGGCGGCGAGGGCCTTGAGGAGGTCGAGGGACTGTTCGTTAAGGAGGGGGGTGGATTGCTTCGCATCGATGTAGAGGATACCGACGTTTACGTTCTCGTTCTTGAGGGGAGTCAACGCCACGACTCGGATCCCGCGGTCGAGGGGTTTTCGGCCCGCTTCCTCGGATTCCGCGGTCGCGGGATCTCCGATGAAGGTCTTTCCGGTCCTGAAGCAGCGCATCGCCAGGTCGGAAGTGGCCTGGATGTCTTTCTCGACTTCCTTGGGAGCCATGCGCCGCACGACGACAGTCTCCAGTCGGTCGATCTCCTCGTTGTGGAGCATGATGAAACCGCGTTCCGCGCCGGTCACCTTCAGGGCCATCTCGATGGTGAACTCCAGGAGCCTCTGGAAATTGAAAATGGAGTTGAGGGCAAAACTGACCTCGAGGATCGCTGAAAGCTCCATCATCTTTCCGCTGACCAAGGCTTCGGTAGCGGTGATGGCGCGGGAATACTGGTTGGGAAGCTGTCCGCGGAGGTCGTTGAAAGCCTTCTTCAGGAAGTGTTCGTTCCTCTCGAGAAAGAAGGGAAAAATCGTCGTGGGCTTCCCCTGCTCCGCATCGGAAGAGGCCGGATGGAGGGGAAGTGCCTGAAGAAATAGATTGGAAGCTATTTCCACCTCATCACCCAGGCGGACGGGAACGAGGAAACCCGCTGGAATCCTCTGACCTGCGATCCGTATTCCGAAAGGGCTCTGGAGGTCCATGATGGTGGCTTCCCCGTCGGAGTTCAACTGTACCTGAAGGTGCTCGGGAGCGATATCCGGCCGAAGGATCTGGATGTCGCAGGAGGCGGAGCTCCCGATCCTCAGCGCTTTTCCACCTTGTTGCAGTACGGCCTCGTGAAGAGGGGCTCTTCTCAGTTCCTTGATGACGATCTTGATCATTTCGGTTCGCTTCGTTTCTGGGGTTTTTGGGAGATCTATCCCAGAAGAGTCATTATACAGCTTCCCTCAATGAAAAGGGAAGAGGGATTCCCGAAAGAGACCTCCCGGATGGTACCCCGGAAAAAGAGGGGGAGAAATTTCCGAACCCCCCTTCCTCTCCCTTCGTAGGAAGATTGGAGCTTCATGATTGGAACTCCATGCAGGAAAACTCGGGAGGAGGATATCGCCATGGTAGGAACCAGACCGATTGCCCTCGTCCTGGCCGTGGGAGTGGGGCTTCTTTGTTGCAGCCTCCTCCGCGCGGAGGAAGGCGTTCCAGCCGATGTGGGAGACGAACTTTCCCGGGATGCCGAAAGCAGCCTCGCGGAAGACCAGGAAGCTTTTTCCGAAGACCTTTCCCAGTGCATTCCTCCGGGGGTGGCGGCCCGCACAACCGGAGTCGAATGGTTCCAGGGCGAAAAGATCAACTTCATCGGCACCAAGCATCTTTTCCGTCATACCCGAACCTGGATAATCGGGAACTCCCAGAACATAACCCGCGTCTACTTCCTGATGCACGGAGATGGGAATTCGGACTACTCCGGATCCACCGCCTCCGACCGGAAGCGCATGGCCCAAGCCCTAGAAGCCGAAACCAACGGCCAGGAAGGTGCACTGATCGCGTATCCGGTCTGCAAGTCCTCGAACTGGCCGGTTTTCCAGGGGGGAAAGAACGGGAAGACCCTCCTGTTGATGTTCCGGAAGCTCGAAAAGGCCCTCGGTTACGACGGCCTCAAGTTCGAAATGTTCAGCCTCTCGGGTGGAGGAAGGGCGAATCATGCCCTTCTCCGGATGATCAACGGATCTTACGACTCCGACCCGGACGTGAAGGAGTTCGTGGACGATCATCTCCGAGGGATCCACGACGGAGATTCGCTCTGCTACAGTATCGAGAATTTCCGGAACCAGTATATCTCAGCGATCCGGCGCTTCCCCCAGATCAGGTTCAGTTTCATCCACAACACATCGGGGAAGATGAAATACGTCCAGAAGCACCACAACACCATCGCAAAAACGATCGGCAACCGGACTTACAAATGGGGCGGCTCCCTTTCGCTACAGCAGGGCCGCCTCCGTTTCTGGAGCTCCAAAACCCACTGGACCGCGTGGCAGGGCCAGTTCGCAAAAGTCTTCTTCCCATAAAATTGGGGACACCCGACCAGTTTTGAAAACTGGTCGGGTGTCCCCAATTTCCATTATTCCCGATGGAGATCGCGAAACTTCTTTTCCTTGGCCAGGAAACTCCGCAGGAACGCCAGGCAGGGGTCGACATGCCTCCGGATCGTTTCGGAGGTGGCAAGAACCCGGTGATCGGGTTCAAGGACATGGGTTGGAGAGGTCGAGGAATAGTCCTTCAGGATGTTGAGATTGGGAAGGAAATCCTTGTAGGGAACCGTGATGAACATACCCCGGTCCAGAACGGGGATCCGAAAGTGGGACCCGCTCTGAATCATGACCCCTCCGGGGGCTTCTCCCACAAGTATCGCCCCTCGCAACTCCCTCAGCATCGCGGCACAATCGAAGGCGGTGGAAAAAGTCCTTGGGCCGACAAGAACAAAGAGGCGCCCTTTGTACACGTCCGTTCCACCCGGGAATGTAGATTTCACCTGGTACTGAGTCCGCTTCCCGTACTCCGCCGAATCGTCAAACTCCACCCCCGTGGCTTCGGCCAATCTTGAACGTCGGGCCCTGGACATCTTGTAGATGCGAAAATCGTGATCGACCAGATGGGAGAACAATTCGCACAAGGCATCGGTACTGCCGCCCCCATTGTTCCGAAGGTCGATGACGAGGTTGGGGATCTTCCCATTCTCGAGTTTCCAAAAAGCCTCTTCGATGAGGGTGGAAAAGTCCTTTCCCCCTCCGAAAGAGTCGATTCTCAAAAGGTACAGACCCGAAGCGATCTCGCCGCAGGGTGCCGAGTCATGGGGTTTTGCGCGGTTCTCGCGCGAAAGAAGCGGAACCGCAGGGAGTGTCACGGCAAGGCTGCGGGAAGCCGCTTTCAATCCGATCTGGAACTGGGGGGCCTCTCCGAAAGCCAGATAGAAGTAATCGGAAAACCCTTCCGTCCCAAACTCGGAGAGTCTTTGGAAGAAGGTGTCCCCGGTCGAATATTCCGCCATCTGCCGGAGAATTTCCGATACGGGATTCCCATTGATCGAAACGATTTCGCTCCCCTCGGTAATCCCCTGGGAATTTTCGGGAACGAACAACCGGGAGCCGCTGATGATCGGCTGAAAGGGAAAGAGCTTCCCGCCCTTCAACAAGACTTCCGTATCGAGGAGTGAGCGCATCTTTCCCGTGTCAATGTAGATGTGGCCGTCGTGGAACGTCGAGGCAAAGCGGGCAAGACGCTTGTAGAAGTCAAGCAGACTTGTTCCGGTATCGGTTGGGAGCTTTCCGGATGTCAGTATCCCCTCCGGAAAGGTCATGGAAGCCATCAGATCGAGAGGGTCGACGTAAGCCTCGGAAAAGACCCCGCGAAGCCTGAGAAACTCCGCATCCGCGGTCGCAGCGGGCACCGGAGGGACTTCGCAAGGGAGGAAGTTCCAGTCAGAAGACTGGCAATCATCGGCTGAAACCGTCAGATCGACGATCTTCCCATCTCTCAAGACCCGTGCCGGCAGCTTCCTTCCTCCCTCGAGTTTTTCGAGAGTGAAGTTGAAGTTCGAGGCCATGATTTCGCGGCCGTCAAGCGAGACCAGGACGTCTCCCCTGGCGAGAGACGTTGGGGCTGTTCCGGTGCCCATAACAAGGGCCATTCCATCGATGGGTGACCGGATTTCGAGCCTGTTCTCATCGATCTCCCATGGGATGGTCGAGGTTTGGAAGAACCCGGTTGCGAGTGACCCATCCGGATCACCTGAGAAGGCGATGTGATCGAAAACGACGAACCCCGTCGGGCCATGGAAAACATCACGAATCCTTTCCAGGAAATCCAGATCGGGGAGGTAGAAGACAACTGCAAACCGTTCTTCAAGAGGTTGGAGGAAGATCGCGCCCAATCCGGGCCCATTCCAACTCCGTCTTCCAAGGGTCAGTTTCCCTGGCCGACAATGGGCAGGCAGGGCCGAGCTGATGCCACTCAGAAACGCATTCGAGTGTTCGGTTCCGATCAGGAGAACCCCTTTCGATGCGGTGTCTTCCACCCGGAAATCGGTATCCTTCACCACCTCGACAGGCCCCCATTTCCTCAGGAAAGCCGCGTAACTCTCGATTTCAGCCAGGATCTTCGAGGCCGAAGCCGGATACAGAGACAGGGTTGGATAGACCAGAACGAGGCCGGGGTACCTGTCGTAGAAGTCGCTCATCGACACGATCCTGGCTTCCTCGGTAACTCCCTGCAAGCTCAGGATCAAGGGAAGGAGGAAGAGGGCAAGCAGGAATCCGGGGGTCCATTTCCTCCGGGTCATCTTGTCCAATGCATTCTTCCTTTCACTCTCGATAGAGTCTCCACTAAATCGGTTAACACCTGGGGAGGAAATGGTTCAACCCTTCAGGAGACGGTCGCCGTAGGCGCAGAGGGCGTCAAGGACTTTCTGGTCGCGGGCTTCGGCGTAGAAGCGCACTACGGGCTCGGTTCCCGAAAACCGGAGAAGAACCCAGGCATCGTTCTCGAGCAGATACTTGGTTCCGTCGATCTTGACGGTCTTTTTCACCTTGTACCCGGCGACATCTTTGGGATCATTTTTGAGTGAGGCGAGGGCTTTTTCCTTCTGCTGAGGGGTCAGTTTGAAGTTCAACCGTCTGGTGAGATAGGTTCCGACCCTCTCGTAGATCTCGTTGAGGATCTCGCCGACTGGTTTCTTGCGGGTAGCCACCATTTCGGCGACGAGAAGGCAGGCGATTATCCCGTCCTTCTCTGGGACATGCCCTTTCACGGTCAGACCGGCGGATTCCTCGCCTCCGAGGATGATCTTGTCCTTCGAGATCAGGTCGCCGATGAACTTGAACCCCACGGGCGTCTCGAAGACCTCGAGCTTGTGGTGTGCCGCGACGGCATCGATGAGGTGGGTCGTGGCAACCGACCGGGCAACGCCTCCCTTCCACGAACGGGTTGCCTTGAGGTGGTCGAGCAGCATTCCCAGGACCTGGTTGGGTTCGAAGAAACGTCCACCCGGGCCAAGTATCCCGAAACGGTCCCCGTCACCATCGGTGGCAAGCCCCAGGTCGAACGATTCCTCCTTCATCCGGGCGATCATGTCGGGGATCTCCTTCTCGGAGGGTTCGGGAGGCTTGTGGTTGAAATAGGGGTCGAGGTGGTCGTTCATGACGGTGACCCTGCACCCCGCATCCTTCAGCATCCGGTCGAGATAGCCGCGGGTGGTTCCGAACAGCGGGTTGGCCAGGACGTGCAGCCCGGCTTTCTTGATGACATCCAGGTTGATCTTGGTTTTCAGATCGGCGAGGTAGGTTTCCATCGGATCGATCATCTCGATCAGACCCTTGTCCTTCCCTTCCTGAAGGCCGATTTCCTTGATCTCCCCACCCTTCATCAGGGCGTTTGCGCGCTTCTCGATATCACCGGTGGTTTCTGGCAGAGCGGGACCGCCCCAGGCCGGGGAGAACTTGAGTCCCTGGTATTCGGGCGGGTTGTGGCTGGCGGTGAAGTTGATCCCTCCTCCTGCCTTCCGGCGCAAAATCTCGAAGCTGATGACCGGGGTCGGGGTATCCCTCACGCAAAGGAAAGCCTTGATCCCGTTTCCGGCCATAACGCGGGCAGCCACTTCCATGAATTTGGGGGAAAGAAAGCGGGTGTCGCTCCCGATGATCACTCCGCCGCCCTGCTTTGCGGCCTTCAGGTGATCGGCGATCGCCTGGGTACAGATGCGGACATTCTGGAAAGTAAACCCGTCAGCAATGATATCGCGCCATCCGGAAGTCCCAAATTTGATTTCCATGATTTCCTCGCTATTCATCGATTTCTCAAATCATTCCGGGCGGGAAACTGGTTCCACCCGGCTCGGCCGCCCGCGGCGACCGTTCATGCCTTTTTCGTTCCTTCCGTGCCTGGAGCGGAAGGTTTCCTGGGTTTCTTCAGCCGCGAAACGTCGATTCGGCTCTGCTCCAGCTGTTCGATGGTCATATAATCGACGGATTCCGCGACCCGCAGCGTCTCGAAGCAGATCACACCGTTTTCGCGCAAAAACTCGAGGAGCCGGTCACCCTGTTTGCACCATTCCCTCATCAGGTCGAGATCCTTTTTCTTCTGAAAATCGCTCTGGTTGGATTTTTCCTTTTCCGATTCGACGATCCGGACGAGACGCATCACGATTGCGCCGTCCTTCCCGAGACGGAGAAGGAGCTTGTACTCATCGAATTTCGTGTCGAGAAGAACCACCTCCCCGCGGGAAAATCCGGCGGCGACCTCCTTTTCGAGGGAGTCACCGGAAACCACGTAGTCAAGCTGGGCAAGGCCCGCCTGAAGCTTCTCCTCGAGGAGGGTCTGGCTTTTCCGATCATACTCTCTTGCCAGGAACACTTCGACCTCGCCGGCCAAAGCATAGAAGCCCTCCCGGCTGAGGGTTCCGAGGCTCAATGCGGCAATGATCCGCTCGCGAAGCTGGGACCGTCCCGACGTCACCACACCCGTCCCCGGGTCGCTTGCGGGGCCAAGAAGTCCCAGAAAGGATTCGAGCTTGGTCCGGTAGAAGTTGTTCAACTGGCGGGCTTCGAGAATCTTCTGGTAGGTCAGCTTGACCTCGTCCCGGATCGCGAAGATTCGCCCCGGAAAGAAGGAAACCTTCGCCTCATCAGCCAAACGAGTGACGTTGTTGCTGAGTGAATTCGTCCCTTCGGAGCGTATCCGGTCGTAGAAGAATTCGATCTCCTGGCGGGCCCTCGCCACATCCTGCGCGCTCGGGCTTTCATTTTCGACGGAAATTCCCGGCCCCTTTTGCGTTGGTGCCCGGCCGTCAGGGAATCTGCTTCTTAGCCCGGTAAGGATCTCGGACATTTGGATTATTGCCTTGTTCAGGTCTTCCCCTCGAACGGCGGCAATCTCCCCGAAACGTTTTTCGATCTCGGTGAAATCGGCTGCGCTGACTCCGGAACCAGGCTCACGAAGCTTGCCGAAAAACTCCCGGATCCGGCCTTCGTAGAAAAGGCGGAGACGGAGCAACTCATCCACATCGGCTTCTTCACGGGCGATCCTTTCACCCAGCTTTTCCATGGCATCCCGAAGCTCCGAACCCTGGACGGGTGTGAATGAACCGGCTTTGACATGCGCGACCACCTGGATGACCCTCGCTTTTACAACCTCCAGGTCTTTCCGGAGTGAATTCTTGACCGGTTCAGCCAGGCTCGATCCCTGGATACGATCTTCGAAGATTTTCAGCGCGCCCGACAGTTCCTGTCCAACTTTTTTCGAACATTCCTCGAGTTTCGCCGAGCTGTCACCACATGACGATTGCCCAGTCATGGCAATCATGTTGGCCAGCTTGCCCAGGAAAACGGCGGTTACTGTCGGAACAGCCACGAAGAAAATCGCGGTCAAGGTCCCCAACCCTAGGCCGAGCGGGGAAAGAAGGGGAACGACCACTATCGCGCTGCTCAAACCGGGAGGCCTCCCATCCGCAACTGATTGGGAAATTATACCAGATTCCGCCCGGAGTTGGGATAATGGGAATTTCGCCTCCCGGTTGGCACCTTCGGTGGTTGCTTGAAAGGCGATTTGGATTTATTCTTGTCTGGAAATGGCTGACGATACAAGAACTTTGCGCGAGCCCGATGGGGCGAAAAAGGGTTTGCCCCCATCCGGGGACGGAACAATCGTCGAGGGGCGCCCCGGACCCGACATTCCCACATCCCTGGCAACCGAAACGGGGGCCACGGTCTTCGACCACGGCTCACGGGAAGGGGAAAAGCGGGAATCGACCACTGTCACCCAGACCTTCAGGGGATGGACTGTTGTCAGGCAGTTCCCCGCCAGAAGCGGCGAGGCAGACATCTTTCTGCTCGAGAAAAACGGCGAGAACCGGATCCTGAAGTTGTACCGTCTCGGAATCCAGCCAAAGGAAGAGGTTCTGGCAAAACTCCTCGAGGTTACTGCCTCCAATCCCGGAATTTTCGTCCAGGTCCATGAACACGGTTATGACCCTGCTTCCCAGCGCTACTTCGAAATCCAGGAATACTTCCGCCAGGGAACTCTCGAGAGGGTCCTTGCGAGCCGCAAGCTCAGCGAGGTTGAGCGCGCCTCTTTCCTCCGAAACGCCGTCGATTTTCTGCGGACAATGCATTCCAACGGGATCCTGCACCTCGATCTGAAGCCGGCGAACATCCTGGTCAGGACGATCGATCCGTTCAGCGTGTCGGTCGCCGACTTTGGAATCGCCTCACTCCTCGACGAGGAGTTTTCCAAGAAACTGACACAGGTCAAGGGAACGAGCCTGTACCAATCACCCGAAAGCCTTTCCGGGGTCGTAGGTCCCAAGAGCGATTGGTGGTCTCTCGGGATAATCCTTCTGGAAATCCTGGGGGGGGCCCATCCGTTCGTTGGAATGTCCCGCCAGAAAATCTTCCTCCAGCTGTCGACGAAAGGTATTCCTCTTCCTACCACTCTTCCCCCCATCTGGGGAGACCTCTTGAAAGGTCTCCTAGAGCGGAATCCAGATAAGAGGTGGGGTGAAGAACGGATCAAGGAATGGATGGAAAAACACCCCGCATGGGAGACCACTACCGGGCGGACCTCGACCTCCTCCACCGCCATTGCAAGAGGGCAAACCGGAGGGCAGGTCGTGCCAGGAGTACGCCACCGCCGTTTCCCCCACGTTTTCCTCGGAAGGGAATACTCCACGCTTCCCGAACTCATCGAGGCATTCGCCACCTCCGCTGAAGGGTGGGCTGAAGGGATCCGGCTGTCGAAATCACTCGAGCTGGTCAAATGGCTCGAGAAAAACCGGGATTTCGACGAAGCCGACCTCGCGGGAAGGATAATCGCGAAGGGCGAGCATCCCTGGCTTGCTCTGTTCCGGGTTTGCATCGCTTTCCGACCGTGGGTGGTTCCTGCCTGGAACGGTGAGAGGCTCGGACCGGAGACCTTCATCGCCCTCCTCCGAAAGTGCGCAGCCCAGGAAGCCAGAGAAGAAGACATCCTCTTCATCGAGAAGCTTTTCGAAGGGTGGACCGCACAGACGATTGCCGCGCTACGGGGGGGCGTGAACCCTGAACTGGAGCGTGTTTTCACCCTGGCTCAGGGGATGATGGATTCCCCCATGGCGGCGCTACCTCTTCCTAGGCGGGCAATCATCCTTCAGGTTTCTTTGACCGGAGCCTTCTCGCTGGACCAACCACTTCTGAAGGCGCGCGGAACGGCGAACAAGGAACAGGGCCCCGAACTTCTCTTCAAGATAGCGGGCACGACAGGGTTCATTCCGTGGGCAAGAGATTTCAAGGTCCTCGACGAGATGGCCTGCGTCCTCTGGGGATTCCTCGGGGAATGCCACAGGAGGGGACTTGGAGCCCAGGGTTTCCGGCTCCTAGAAGGTTTCGCGGGGAAGGAGGAGAAGCTCGTCACCTCGATCGTCACGAAGAAGGGGTTTCAGGACAAATTCCTCGGATTCCTCCAATATGGAGAACTGTCGGAGGAGGTCTTCGGGTTCTTCCTCCGCGAACGGGCACAGCTTCCCTGGCTCGAGGAGTCCTTCCAACAGAGGTTCGGGATTTCCCGGGGGCGGGAGTTCGAAAACTTCTGCATCCGGTATAGCCTATTCCTGAAGTCCCGCACCAAGGAGGCTGCCTTGAGGGATCGGCTGCTGCCTCCGATGGTCGCCATGCTGATGGAGCGGCGGACCGGAGTCCAGGACGACCCCGCTCTTCTCAGGACATTTCTTTCTCAGAACCCCCTCGAGGAACAGGCAGTCATTATCGAAGCCCCTGATCTTCTGCCCCGGAGGGGCACTGCCGGTGCTCCTGATTGGGCAACCCTGATGTCCCAGCTGGAACTGGATCGTTCTCCAATAGCTGCGAGGCCGGACAAGGCTTTCCTCCAGGCCCTGGAAAGAATTCTGGAGGAAAGGAAGCATCTGGAGCTGTTATCCCGGGAAGCCTATGGTTCCCAAGGTCCCGACCTCTACATCGGCTTTTCAGGTGTATTCATGACTTTGCTGATGACGATGACGGGATTGGCAGTCCTTCCCGCCCTTCCAATCTTCATCCTCGCGATCTGGGCGGTAGGCTCAACGCGCCGGAAGCAGGCCCGCGAAGCCCTTTTCCGAATCAGGGATCTTCGTGAATCGCTCCTTTCGGGAGAGGGAGGGCCCAAGTGAGCAGGCTTTTCAACCTCCTTGGAATTCTGGTCCTCCTCACAGGGATCCTCGTCAACCGGAACTTCAACCTGGATGCATCTATGAGGACCGCTTCTCTCGGCCAATGGAGGACCCTTTTCATCCTCAAGCCATGGACCTCACCTACCGCCCTTGCCTCGGAAGGGATCACGATCCTCCATCAGGCGGCCGAGGACGGCCGTTCCGACCTGGTTGGTTTTCTTCTGGACCGGGGGGCGCACATCGACGTTCCCGGGGTGAAGAACCGCACGCCGCTCCATTTTGCGCTGTTCGCCAGGAAGTTCCAGGTTGCGGCACTTCTGCTGGACCGGGGAGCGGATCCGACGTTCACCGACGACGAAGGGAATGACGCCTTGCACCTTTGCCTTGGTGCCGGAAACCTCGACCTTGCGAACCGGATCATCGAAACCTCTGCCAATCCCCAGAGCCGGGATGCCGCTCTCCAGTCACCGTTGCACCTGGCGGCGGGGGCGGGCAATCTCGAGATCGTGCGTCAACTTCTTGGAAAGGGTGCCGATCCCAATCTCCCCGATTCGAGCCACCGGACCCCCCTTCACGCTGCGGCCGCCAGCGGGACCGTCGAGGTCATCGAACTGCTCCTGAAAAGCAAAGCACGGTTGTCGGCCACGGATATCAACGGCAACACCCCCCTTCACATCGCGGTCCGGAGCAACTCCACGAAGGTGGTCCAGGCGCTGATCGACCACGGGGCGTTCGTGAACGCCCCGAACTCCCAGAAACTGACACCCCTAGACCTGGCAACTTCTGGCGGAAGAGGGGAGATCGCCAAGCTGCTCCAGAAATACGGTGGCAAGTGGACCAATCTCCACATGCTGATCGCCAATTCCACTCCAGAGGCTGTTGAGAGGATGATCAGCGAGGGGGGGATCGACATCAACATCGTCGAGAACCAGGGTTGGCGCCCGATCCACTTCACCTGTTTCACGGGAAACGCGTCGGTTGCGGCGGTCCTGCTCGCCCATGGGGCTCTCGTGAACGAACCGGGGAACGACATGCGCACCCCGCTCCATATCGCCGCGGTCAGGGAATCCCCAGAGATGCTCTCTTTCCTGATCGACAACGGTGGGAACATTTCGATCCCCGATGCCAGGGGAGCCACCTGCATTCACCTCGCCGCCCAGGAAGGCCGTTTGGCGGTCCTCCAGATGCTCTATCGGCGAGGCCATCTCCGAGACTTCATCAACGCAAGGGATGGTGGAAACTTCACCCCAAGGGATTACGCCCGCCGGGGAAACCATACCGACACCGACAAATTCCTCGCCGACCTTGGCGGAACAGCCGTTCAGGCGGGCGACTGACCTTGGGGAAACCTCCGGTTTCCCTGGAAATTGGGGACACCCGACCAGTTTCTCGGGAGAAACTGGTCGGGTGTCCCCAATTTCTTATTTCTCAGAAACGTTTCACGCGGCGGTGGCAGTAGGGGGATTTCCCGTTCTTGGCGTAGTAATCCTGATGGTACTCTTCGGCGGGCCAGAAGGTTCCTGCAAGAGACACCTTGGTCGCAACTTTCAACCCCTTTTCTTTCAGGAGCGCGATAAGGCGCAGGGCAGTTGCTTGTTGGGATTCGCTCGTGAAGAAGATCTCGGAACGGTATTGATCGCCAAGGTCAGGGCCCTGCCCGTCTGTCTGGGTCGGGTCGTGGATCTCAAAGAACAGCCTGGTCAGTTCTTCAAAGGTGACCCGGCCGGGGTGGAAAACGACCTCCACCGCTTCGGCGTGGCCTGTTCCGTGATCGCAGACCTCGCGATAGGTCGGGTGGTCGGTGGTTCCCCCGATGTATCCAGATGTCGCCGAGATTACGCCGGGAACCTGCTGGAGCAGGTGCTCGACACCCCAGAAGCACCCACCCGCGAAGATCGCCCGCTCCCTGGGGGAGGCACCTGCGGTTAGCGTAGCCGACCCGGGCGGGGTTTCCGTTCGGGCGGGAAGGAAGGCCAGCGAGATCGAGTTCACGCAGTGCCTGGTGTTTTTGGGGGTGAAACCCTCCCCCAGGAAGACATGGCCCAGATGGCCTCCGCAGCGGGCGCAGAGGATCTCGGTGCGATGCCCGTCTCGATCGGCCTTGCGCACGACCGCTCCCGGGATCTCGTCGTCGAAGCTGGGCCAGCCGCACTCCGATTCGAATTTGTCGGAAGATCGGTACAGGGGCGCATCGCACTGGCGACAAACGTAGGTCCCTTTTTCCTTGTGGGCGTAGAACCGGCCGGAGAAGGGCGGTTCGGTCCCTTTCTGCAGGATCACGGCCTTTTCCTCGGGAGTCAACGGGTTAAGTTTCACATTCTCACCTCCAGCAACAGCCGCCAATGCCGAGATCGCGGAAATTGCGACGATCACCAACCGCCCAACGGGGAATTTCATGGAGCTTCCCTCCCTGAGTATCAAAAACATGTTAAGTGGTTTCCCCCGATCTTTCCAGCCCCCATCGGTACCTGACGCGCGACAGGGAGATCGATTTCCTCGGGTTCCCGAACAAGGAAAAAAGCAGGTGGCCGGTGAAAAGGACCACATGCTTTTCATCCACCGGGTTTGGGACCGGTGATGCCCTGGCGCTCCGGATTCCAGCGGGAGGAGCGCGGGGTTGGGTTACATTCCCAGCATCTTTGAGGTGATCTTCAGGGTGACCCCCTCGGTGGTGGCTTTGCGGTAAAGGGTTTTTCGTTCAACCTTGCCTTTCGAATTGATCCATCTCATGCTGACGATTGCCTGCACCGGTAATGAAAGCCCCATCATTCTGGCCTGGAAGGTCAGCACGGCATTTTTCGACGGGCTGATCTTTCCCTTTCCGATGGGTTTCTGAAGGCTTCCACCGATGGCGAGTCCGCATCTGAACTGGACCAGAACCCTGGAGGAATTCTGGATGGTTACCTTGAAGGGTTGGAGGGCGTTCGGATCATTTACCAGGTCTTGCATGGAATCATACAGTTCCTGGGCCTCCTTGTCTTTGGGCTTGACGATCTGGGTGAAAGAGGGGTTGGTGATGGTTATCGTGTTATCGCTGATAACTTCGACCACCTTCAGGAAAACGGAACTCTCGGGAACCCCCAGAGCTTCTGCGATATCGCCGATAAAGATGGTGCTGAAGTCTTCGGGGGTTTCCGCCCCGAAGGCACCCGGGGAAAGAAGCGCGATCGCGAGGAAAAGGAGGAACACCGGGTGGAAGATTTTTCGAAAAGTCCTTTGCATGACGGTTCTCCAATGTGCGATTTGCCGGAACGACCAGCCGGGAAATCATATTATAGAAGAGTGGCCGACACAAGGTTTTGGTTCGTTGGCCCGATCATGGATGAGCAGCGACGCGAAGGGTTCCCGGAGGCGTCAGAGAGAGTGTTCGCCGCCGACCTCGGGTCTCAGGCTCCGTTGAGGGTTTCCTTCAGGGCGGCAAAGAGGCCACCGGCCACCTCGCGGGCGGACTTCTCGTCGTCGGGATAGTCCAACTCCCGGTAGATCGAGGCAAGCTGGGAAACCTTGTCGATCTCGAGGTGATGACTCAGGATGACGGTGACATGCGCCAGGAAAAACAGCCCGTAACCGCGGTAAACCCGGTCGATGCTGTTGACGGTCAGCTGCCAGGCACGCTTCGTGAATTCGAAATAGGGCGGGATGATCCCAGGAACACGGGGACCGTGCTTTTCGATCGCGGAGAGCAGATCCGCCGTGGTCTTCAGCCCTGCCAACCGGAGGAGCTTCAAAAGGTATTCCGGAAAGAAAACCTCCTCCGCGAGATCCTTGCCCAGGACGCCGGCAACCTCCCTGTCCAGGGCGCGAACGCCTCCCTCGTCAAGGACGGATTTCAGGGAGACTCCGTCGATGGCGACCGGCTTTGAGGGGTCGGAAAGAGCGGTCCTGGCCGATTGCTCGTGCGCATCGAGCTCCCGGCGGATCGAGACGAACTCCTCATCGACGATCTCGAGGAGGCTCGCGATGCGGCTGAACCGTCGCCGGATCCCGCTGGGGACGAAAGATTCCGATTTGTACCGGAGGGATTTGTAACCGAGATCGTGCTCGACTTCGGCCCACGCGTCCTGAAGGACGGTCCGGATCTGTATTTCGAACCTGAACTCGGGTGGAAGGGGGGTTTCGAACTCCCGGTTTGCGGGAAGGGCGCTGACGTAGTGGAGGGAACGGTAACCGAAAGTCCCGTGATCCTTGATGCGAAACTTGTCGGTGGATTTGGAGAAGTCCACTGGAAGGCTTCCCTCGATCACCTGGGCGATCCGCTCGATAGTGTCCTCGAAGTAGACGGTAATCCGCAAACCGATAAGGTCGGAAACGTTCCACAGGGTCTTGTATGTCTTGTCGGGCCTCGACAGTTTGTAGCGAAGGCTTTCCCTCGATTTCACCCGACCGGACAGCAGATGAATGGCGATCCCCTCCCGTTTCAGAAGGAACCCCACTTCGTCCCGCAGTTTTTCGAGGCACCTTTCGAGCACCGGACGCCACGAATCGAATTGGGAAAGCCTTTCGTCCTTGTTCATCGGCAACACGATACCACTTCCCCCGCATGTTTGGAAGGCGGGGAAGAGGGCCGGGGAATTTGAGCGTTGCTTTTAGGGACTCAGCGGACTATTCTTTGGGGAGCATGGCCAGGAATCCTAACGACAAACCAGCCGAAAGGCCGCCCCAGGTCACATTCGCGGACCCACGTCCGGGGCAGGGGAAACCCGCCGTTTCGGAAACCGTCCTGGAGCGGATTTCGGGAGGAACATCGACCCTGGGTGCCCCTCTTCACGAGTTCCGCGGTTGGAGCGTGAGACAGCCGTTTCCCGCCCGCGGGGGGGAGGCGGACATCTACCTCGTGGGGAAAACGAGCGAGCGCAGGATCCTGAAGCTCTACCGTCATGGAATCGAACCCAGGCCCGAGGTCCACCAGAAGATCGGAGAGTTGTGCAGACAGTTTCCGGACCAGTTCGTCCGGCTCGAGGAGTTCGGGTACGACGGGCAGACCGGCCGTTTCTTCGAACTGCAGGAGTTCGCCCCCCTGGGCACCCTGCGAACCCTTGCTGACAACGAAAAACTCACCGAGGAGAGGATCCGTTCGTTTTTGGAGAGCATCTCACGAATCCTGTCGACCCTGCATGCAAACGGGGTCCTTCACCTCGATCTGAAGCCCGCCAACATACTCATCCGCAGCCTCGATCCCCTTATGGTGTTCCTGACCGATTTCGGAATCGCATCGCTGCTCAAAGAAAAAGGCCAGGACCTCGTCACCGAGGTCAAGGGAACGAGTCTGTACCAATCTCCCGAAAGCCTTTCGGGAGTGGTTAGTCCCAAGAGCGACTGGTGGGCACTCGGAATCATCGTATTGGAGCTGCTCGCAGGGGAGCATCCGTTCGAGGGGCTCCAGCAGCAGGTCGTATTCTACCACCTCACGACCCGGGGAGTTCCCATTCCCGCCGCCATCGGGGGCAGATGGCGTTCACTGGTGAAAGGGCTTCTCCTCAGGGATCCCGAGAAGCGATGGGGAACCGAGGAGGTACGGAGATGGCAGGCGGGGGAGGAGGTCCCACTTCCGGTCGAGGAAGTCCCCGGAGCCACCGAGGCCCCCCCCCACGACCGCGGGGCCCGCGCGGAATGGTGGGACAAGCTTGCCATCCCGAAGTTGATCGCGGGGAAACTCTTCGAAACTCTCGAGGAAGCCCTGGAGCATTTTTCCTCCTCCCCGGCAGGATGGGAAACGGGGAAATCCCAGTTTGGAAATGGCGATCTGATCAAGTGGCTCAGGAACAGCCACGACATGGACCGGGCCGACAAGCTTTCCCGCATCCTTGGAGAGGCCGATTCCCTTGACCACGCGCTTTTCACGCTTATTTCATCGGCCCGATCGGATCTTCCCCCCGCCTGGGGAGGCCGGCGAATAACGCCCGAGTTCATTCACGGGGTGCTTCAGAAAGCGGCGAATTCGGGCCTCGAGGGAATCGACCGGATTTTCGTGGAAAACCTTTTCTCGGGGTGGTTCCTGCGCATTTCCGCAGCCCACGATGTTCCATTTTCCGAGGATACCAAGGCCGTCCTTGACCTCTCCCTGTCGCTCAAAACCACCCCAATGGGACTTCTTCCCCTTCCCAAAAAGGCCGCGATCCTGATGTTCACCATCAAGGGTCCGTTGAAGGACCTTTCCCCCTCGTCGACGGCTCTGCGCCTGATCGAGGGTGATTCTGACGCGATGAAGCTTTTCAAGGTGGCGGGAACGAGGGGGTTCATCGATTGGGTCTCTTCGAGAAACGTCATTTCGCGTGAAAGTGCCGTTCTGTGGGATCTCTACATGGTCTGCAGCCGGAACTGGTTTTTGGATCGCGCACAAACCATCGTCGACCACCTCAAGGCCCACGAACGCGACCTTTCCACGATTCTTGCCTCGGATTCGGGATTTGCAAACGGTTTCGGGGATTTCCTCCAGGGGAACATAGTTCCCGAGCAGGTCTGGGAGAAGATCCTTGCCAGCCTCGAGGCACTGCCCTGGTTGAAGAAATTCGTCGAGATCTATTTTTCCCTTGAAGGAACCGCGGGAACCGCGCTTTTCCTTCGACGATACCGGCTCTTCGCGACGTTGCTGGGCCGGGATCAGCTCCTCAGGCAACGTTTCCTCCCTCCGGGCCTGGCGGAGGAAATCGAGAAAACCCGGTCCTGGAAATCCGACCCCGAGATGCTCAAGGACTTCCTCGGACGCATGAAGCCCGAAAACCTCGCCGAGCTGATTCAGAACCCGGATCAGCTTCCCCCAAAGACGCGGGAATTCCCGGACCACAAAGCCCTCGCCAGATTCCTGACCGCACAGGGGATCACCGCCGTGGACTGGACGAATCCCCCATCGGTCCGAAAACTGGCCCAATTCATGAGGGAATACGGTCCGGCTTCGGGAACGGGTTCATCATCGGATGGGCAGTCCCATATCGTCGAGATCACCCTTGGGCTCTCACTCGTGCTGCTTTTCGTAACGCTATTGGTCGGGGTCTTCCAGATTCCGGCAGGAATAATGTTTCTCGTGACCCTGGGGGTCTTCGGCCACGGGAAGTGGAAAGAATCCACCCGCCTTGCCCAGGAACGTGAGCAAAAACACAGCTTGATCCAGGAGATCCAACGCAAGACCCGCCCCAACTCCTGACTTCGGGGCCGCGGAAGGTCACCACAAAGACACGAAGGGCACAAAACGCAAAGGCCAAAAGGCCCGGGAGAAGCGTTCCGTCATGCCGGAAAACCCCGCCCAACATCCAAACCCTCGTGGACTTAGCGTCCTTGTCCTTCCGTGGTTTTCTTCGCTCCCCCCACGGGTCAGGCTTTCTTTCGCCCCGAGGCGGCCGGAGCGCCGGGAGCTTTCTTCTTCGATTTTCCGAGGTGGATGCCCGAGAGTTCGAGCTGTTCGATCGTCATGTAATCGACCTTTTCTTCGACCCGGAGGTGCTCGTTGACTCCGATCCCGTTCTTCCGGAGATCTTCAAGCAGAATGTCCACGCTTCCGCACCACTCCTTTACCATCTCGGAGTCCTTTCTCCGCTGGAACTCGGAAACGTCATCCCTCTCCCGGGCGGTTTCGACGACCCGGATCAGCCGGATGACAAGCGATTCGTCCTCTCCCAGCTTGATCAGGACCTTGTAGTCGGGATACCTGGTCTCGAGGAGCAGGATCTCCCCTCGTTCGAGCTTTTCGCCAGCCTTCTCCGCGAGGGACGATTTCCCAACGACGTAGTCCAAACGGGACAACCCTTCCCGGACTTTCTCCTGAAGCACCTTCTTCCTCTCCAGATCGACTTTCGCCTGGAGGGCTTTTTCGATCTGCATCGAAAGTGCCCGGAAAGACTCCCGCGAGATCTGGGGTTCGCGAAGTTCCCGGGCTATTGCGACGCGGACCGGATGGCCATCCTCGAAAAGGACCAGGGAGGCCTGAAGATTGTCGTGAAAGAACTGGCCGAGGAACTTTTCCTCCCGTGCTTTCTGGAGCTTCAACTGTATCTCATCCCGTATCGCCAGGATCTTTTCGGGGAAAACGGAGTCGCGGGCTTCCCTGACGGAGGTCTCGAGCTCCCCGAGCGTGGAGCGGGGAAATTCGGTCCGAAGGCGTTCCAGATAGAATTCGATCTCCTGGAGGGGCTTGAGAAGGTCGCGATCGGTGACTGCCTTTTCCTCCATGAATGACAGGGTCACCTTCTCGCACAGGTCGGCAAGGGCGCCGAGATGCTCCACCAACTTGTCCGGGGGAAGATCGCGGAACTTGCGCGACTTCGCCCGATACTCACCGACCTCGTCTTTCCTGTCTGGGTAGCTCTCCGAAGCGCGATCGAGGGACTTTCGGACCCTTTCGAGCAAGTATGCCGCCAGACGGGTCTGTTCACGGGCTTCCTGCTCCCGCCGTGAGAGGTTCTCGGAGAAACGTTCGAGGAGACTGCGGAAATGCCTGGCGTCGACGGGGGAAAAGGCACCGGTCCCGACGAGCTCGACGATCCTTGCGGCTTCCTTCTTGATCTCAGCTTCTTCCTTCAGCAGTTCTTCCATCCCTTCCTTGTTGAGAACCGCGTTCTGGAAATTCCGGTGTATGAGGGAAACGGCCTTTTCAAGTTCCTTCTCCAGGGACCTGGAGCATTTCTTGAGTCCGACATCCTCCTTACGGCCCTTCGTACAGTCCGACATGGACAACGTTGATGCAAGGGAATCGAGGAGAGCCCCTACGAGGACCGGAGCGACCAGGACCGCGACCCCGATTCCCACCGGAGCGAGAAGGCCAAGCCCGCCCGCGCCTGCTGCGGAAGATCCAATCGCCGAGGCCCCGGCGGAAGCTCCCGAGGCACCGGCAGCCCCGACCGAAAAACCACCCGCGGCAGCAGCGGCGGCAGTTGCTCCAGGAACTGCGGCTGCCGGAAAAACGATCGGGACGACGACCGGGTAAAGGACGATTCCGGTGCTCATGAAAACCTCCGTCAAGAAGTGTCCGAAGCTGTCCGACACAGTTTAGAGGATGATTGTCCCCATTTCAAGCACCCGAATCGGATTGAGCACGGTTGAGCGATCGGGGGTACTGTGCTATAAAGGGATTGCGAACATATCCACGGGATGTGGAAAGTCGGGATATTCCTTTGGCGGTTCAGGGCCAGAACCTCCCGACGGAACCACCTTTCGAAAACAGGACCAAGCGAAATGGAACTCAAGAAGCGTTGCCCGGTCTGCCAACATCTCAACCAGGCGCAGGACGTCATGTGCGGAAAATGCCTTACCGACATTTCGGCCGTTTCCCCGACTTCCGGGCAGCCTCCCCAAGCCCCGGAATCCAGCGCGGGAACGGAATCTCCCGAGCAACCTCCCGGGGTAACCGACAAACAGGGTGGAGCAGTCCAAGGCCCCTGGCTCGTCCTTTCGACCAAGGAGTTCCGGATCCGGGTGAAGGATGGCGATATTGTCGGCCGGAACGGGGTGGGACAGGAACATTTCACGAAATTCCCCGGGATTTCCCGGAAACACGCCATTTTCACCCTCAAGGAAGGCGACTGGTACATCGAGGATCTCAACAGCACCAACGGAACCTACAAGAACGGCAAGATGCTATCCCCAGATTCCAAGCATCTCCTGAAGGTCGGTGACCTTCTCGGGATTTCGAAGAAGGTCACCTTCGAGATCCGGACCGACGATTCGGAAGGGCGATGAACCCTCCAAGGGATTTCCCAGCCCCGACCTCCCCTGAACGATCCCGGGAAAAACCGGGGGACTCGGGCTTGATCAACATGATCTCTTTTCCAGTCGAGGTCCTGGGTCCGGGCCGAAGGCTGGGAATCTGGTTTCAGGGATGTTCCCAGCGCTGCCCCGGCTGCTTTTCACCCCACACACGCGAATTCGAGGAGCATTTCCGGATGCCCCTCACCGAGGTCGCCGGAAAGATCGGAGGATACTCACTCTTCACTGACAAGCTCACGATCAGCGGCGGGGAACCCTTCGCCCAGCCCGATTTCCTCCGGGGCGTGATCCGGACCGCGCGGGAAAAAGGCTACAACGACATCTTCGTCTACTCGGGGCTGGAACTTGCCGCCCTTCGAACCGGATTCGCCGATATCCTGGATTTGATAGACATACTGGTTGATGGAGCGTTCCGCCAGGATCTCCCGACGAAAAAGATCTGGAGAGGATCTGAAAACCAGGTCATGCACATCCTGACCCGCGACCCCGCCCTCCGGGAGTCGTATGCCCCCTTCGTCGACGCCGCGGAGGATCATGGCAGCATGCAGGTCATCCAGTCACGGGGATCGACGATCCTGATCGGGATCCCCAGACACCCCGACCTGACCGGCAAGCTCTCCCGCACCTGACCCGGAAAATCCGGGGACACCCGACCGGTTTTTCTGAGAAAAACCGGTCGGGTGTCCCCGGATTTTAGAGGAGTTTCAGGTTCCCTTTCTCG
>CAYRYU010000039.1:0-33571 GCA_964428355.1 uncultured bacterium | reverse complement strand
GAAAAACCGGTCGGGTGTCCCCGGATTTTAGAGGAGTTTCAGGTTCCCTTTCTCGTCGAAACCGATCTTCAGGCTCTGGCCCGATTTGACCGAGGAATCGAAAAGGGCCGAGGAGAGGGGGTTGAGGAAAACCTTCTCGATCTTGTTCCCCACGCCGCGGCCTCCCATTGAGAGATCGGACGTGCAGAGGAGGGCGAGACGCTGCATTTGCTCGGGGGGAATCTCGATACTGATTCCGTGGGATTCCTGGATCTTCGCCTGGATGTTGCCCAGCATGCGGGTCAGGATCTGGACCCCGATCTTCGCCCTGATGAAATCGAAAACGACGAGGTTCTCCCCGATCCGGTTGAGGATCTCGGGACGGCCGATAGTGAACTTGAAGAAATCTTCGATCGCATCGATGACCTCTCTCTGGATCTTCGGATAATCCATATCTGGACTCACCCTCTGGACCTTGGTCCCGTCCGGGCGCCTCTCGTAGATCCCCAGGTTGCTGGTGAACACGATGAGGCTCTCGGTGAAGTAGACTGTCTCGCCACGGCCCGAGGTCAAGCGGCCGTCATCGAGGATCTGGAGAAAGATATCCAGGATCTTGGGATGGGCTTTCTCGATCTCGTCGAAAAGGATGACCGAAAAGGGGTTGGCCTTGACAGCGTTGGTCAGTTCTCCGCCCACATCATATCCGATGTACCCGGGAGGGGCCCCGATAAGCCGCTGGTCTGAATGCTCGTGGGCGAACTCGCTCATGTCGAACCGGTGGTAGTTGCTCTCCGATCCGAACAACAGCTCCGTTATCGATTTCGCGAGCTCGGTCTTCCCCACCCCGGTCGGTCCGGCGAAAAAGAGGATACCCTTGGGCCGCATCGAGAACCGCGAGTATTGAGAACCGCTGAGGTTGTACACTGCGCGGCGGATGATCTCGACGGCTTTCCTGACAGCCTCCGTCTGGCCCTTCACGCGAACGTTGAGGATGCTCTCGGCGTCACGGATCTTGTCCATATCGAGTTTCGCCCATGGGTTCTCGATCACCCCGACGCGGTATCTCTTGATGGCTTCCCCGATCTCGGAGAACTGGAGCTTCTCGTTGCGGGCGAGCTGCACGATCGAAATGATCTCGGAGGCGAACATCCGCGATGTCTGGTCGATGAACAGGCCGATGTTCTCCTTCTGTTTCTCGGGGGAGAGTTCGGAGAACCCCTCGATGTTCCGGCAAAGGGCCTGTATGACGATCTTCCTGACTTCGTAATCGGGCTTGGCAATGCCTATCGAGCGAAGCTTGATGTTGTTGATCGCGAACCAGTCGGGCATCTCGTTCTCCCGGTCGACGAGCCAGAAAACGGGGTCGAACAGGGGCATGGTGTCACCGACGCTCTGGATCATCTTCGCCCTGGTTTCATAGGCGAGAAGATACATGCGGAAGAAGAACTCGTTGAGGACCTCCTCCTTTTCGAGCAGGCGGAACTTGCTGGCCATGTTCATGATTATCGCTGAATGGGCTTCAGGGGTTGCCACGAGCTTCTCGATTATATCCGCGGCCTTGATCAGAGTCGCAGCGAGCGGCTTTTCCAGGGAAATTCCGTATCCCGTGATCTTCTTGAACAGCTCACCGTCGCCTTCGAGCAGGTAGAAACCGACGAGTGGGACATACTCGATGAAGATGGAGTATTTTCCCGTCTCCTTGAGCCCATTCTTCAAATAGTCCCGTAGTTTGAGCGTGATCGGCGGGGTCTTCTCGTCCATCACGTAGGGGTAGACATCGAAAATATTCCCCCAGACGAGGAATTGTGGCTTGACCGGCAGAAATCGCCGGATCTCCTGCATCCAACGCAACATCGTGCTCATCTTTCCCTCCGTTCGCCCATTGGGGTTTGTGGGGATTATACCGGAATGTTACAATGTTGGCGAACCGGCAACGGATCTTTTGGCCGGAAACGCTTTTGATGAGGAGCAGGGAAGCATGAAGCAGGGGCTGGTTGTGGCCTTTCTGGTCCTCGGCTTGGGTTGCGGAACGGGTTTCGCCGCAGACATCCACGAGGCCGCCGCGAGCGGGGATCTCCAGAAGGTGAAGAATCTCGTCGCATCCGACGTCCTTGTACTGAACGCCAAAACCTCCACATTCGTCACCGCCCTCGATTATGCCGCCGCCCGCGGCCATTACGAGGTCGCCGAGTTTCTGCTGGGGGCGGGGGCCAATCCCAATATCAAGAGCGACGACGGGAAGAACTGCCTTCATTTTCTTTTCGAGAGTTCCGGATCCGCCGAGGAGAAGGAGCGGATGTTCGCCCTCCTGGCCTCGTCCGGAGCCGACATCGCTCTCCGCGACAGGAAAGGAACCAGTCTTCTCCATCTGGCCGCGGGAGACGGGATGGAAAAGACCGTCACGTTTCTCATCGATCGTGGGACGGATCCCGGGATCAAGGACGAAGCAGGAAACACCGCTTTCCATATGATGGCCCTGAACTTTTCGGGCCCTGCGCAGGAAAGGATTGCCGGGCTTCTCCTCGCCCGGGGAGTCGACCCGAACGCGAAAAACGAAGAGGGGATGACGCCTCTCCATTTTCTTGCGGGAAACCCCGATCCACGTACAGGAAGTTTCACGGAACTTCTTCTACGGAAGGGGGGAAGTTTCGAAAGCCCCGACCTGGACGGGCGGACACCCCTCTCCATTGCCAGAACGCTCTCCAACGTCCAGTTCACGGGGATACTCAACCGGATCGCTTCCGAGGGTCCGGCTTTGGCCGCATCCCTGACCGCAATAGCATCCGCGCCCCAGCAGGTTTCCACTGCGACCGCGGTTTTCCCCGCGACCGCAGCTTCCCATGCGACCGCATCGACCTCGCAGCAGGTTCCGGCTCCGCTCACTCTCTCTGAAAGCGCTTCGGAGACGGCGTCCCCACCCACCCAGCCTGAGCCAACACCCGCCTCCCCACCGGGAAAAACCCCCTGAAGTCCATTTTGGCCTCTGTGCCTCCGCGCCTCGGTGGCCTTTCTGCCAGCAACTTTGCTTGAGCTTCGGGAAGCTAATCGGGATTGACGGGGGGAGCGAAAAGCTGTTTTCCTGCGCCGTCTCCAGGGAACGACCTGGACGGTGGAATCACCCTTCCCGGCTTGCTCCATGCGGCGGGCTTCCGGTTTGCCGCAGCCTCCTCAGGAGGGGCAACCGCGAACCATGCCGCCAGGCCAAGGCCCAGAACCATGAGCGTCCCGAGAAGGACGATCCCGTATTCCCTGACCAGAAAGACCAGAACCGCCCCCGGAGTGCGACTCTCTTTCGCCTTTTCAGCCTCCAGCCGCTGGAGTGCATACGATGGCAATCCCGCCCGGGCTTTTTCCTGCTCCCGGAGGAAACGTGACTGGAACTCCTCCTGCCGGTTTTTCCAGAAATCCTTCTCGAGCCGCCCGAACTCCATAAGGTCTTTCTCGTTCTGCATGCGCACTTCAGTGACCTGGGGGGCAAGTTCCCCGGGAAGGGATTTCTCGAGGCGGTAGAAACAATAGAAGTTCTCGGGATCCGGATTCGCCTGGTACAAAAGGAGGGAATCCGTCAAAATCTCGCGTCCCTGCGGGGTCAGAAGGAAATCCGTCAGCTTGGGTCTCAGGATGGAAAAGTCGAAATGGACGGCGGCGGAAAGCGCCTGGATCCGGTACTGACGGTCACTCTGCCTGAGGAGGTTGATCAATGCAGAAACCCCCTGGATCGGATCGGAACTCCTGAGGACCTTGATCGCGGCAGTTTTCACCCTGGGGTGGGAATGTTTCAAAAACCGGCCGACCTGGGTGAATAGATAATCGGGCTGCGAAACTCCCAGATACTCGATCGCGGCAGAGACCACGTTCGGATCAGCGGCGGAAAGGAGAACCCGAGCCTGGGAGGAGAACTCCCTTGCATGTTGCCTTGTCGCGGCTCTCAGGGCCGTGGTCAAGACGTCAGAAGGGGATTTCGGATCCCCAAGGACTTTTCCGATCATCGCGAGGGTATGCGAAGGATCGACACTCCCGATTCCGGCGAGTATCCGGGAAACGTCATCAGCGTTCCCGGCCTTGTCGGAGGCTGCGGCAAGGGGTTCGGGAGGAGGTTTCTCATCCGCACCGTCGAGAAGCTCCTGCAGCCGCTTGCGACCTGATTCCGAAAGAGGCCATCCCATTGCGCGAAGGGCTGAAGCCCGGACGGAAGGCTTCCCGAGCTCTTTTCGAAGGGAATCACGGGCGATCGCCAGGAGGGCAGGGTCGTCCGACTCGAGCGAGTCGAGGAAGTCGCGAAGGAGCCTCGTCTCTCCCGACCTTTGCGAAAACTCCTCCAACAGCTTTTCGAATACCCGGGGCTCCTCGCGGAGAACCCCTGACCCGATCAGGGCCTCGGTCACCGCGGTCTGGATCTCCCTGAGCCTGGCGGCATGGGCTGGAGTCCCCGTCTCGGCAACCTCCGCAATCCGGAAGGGGACTTCCCGTTCGGGGTTCATCTCCAGGATCAATCCCGCATCCTCGAGAAGAGCGGAATCAGACTCGAACGCAAGGAACTTCAGGAGGATCGGCTTGACAATATCGAAGGAAAGCAGGGCGCATTCGCGCAGAGCGGCCTTTTTCTGGAATGGGTCACGGCCCAGGAGAATCGCCTCGAGATGGTTCCCGGCTTCGGCGGCATCGATTGCGGCCAACCCGCGGATCGCCAGGGAGCGGACGCGTGGATCATCGGAGACGAGCAGCCGGGGAAGGTCGCCGGCAAGTTCCTGGGGAGCCCTTTCCGCAAGAGTTTCCACGACGGCCGAACGGAGGCTGAGAAAACCGGTGGAAAGGAGCGGAACCAGATTCCGAAGTCGTTCCCGTGGCCAGTGGGGCGAAAAGGTCTTGAGCATCAGGAGCGCGACTCCGGGGTTGTCCTGAATAGGGAGCTCTCCCTCAGCCCAGTCAGCCAACTGCGGAAGAACTGCGGGAGCCAGTCCCGAAAGGATACGGAACCTTCCGGCCGCATCGGACCCGCGAAAGGCTTCGGGGACTTTTTCGGGGGGAGGAAGTGGTTCGATCCCTCCCGTTTCCCCCTTCACCCTTGCCCTGACGGCGGAGATGGCGTGATCCAGAAGAAGCCGGCACTCATCGTCATCCTCGCCGCAACGGCATTTCTGCAACTCTGCAAGCAGGGCTTCGCTGCGCCCCTCCTGGATCGCCCGCTCTATCGCGAAGATCCTGAAAGACTTGAGGGGAAGGCGAAGGTTTTCGACCAGTTCGGCTTCGTTGATCATTCTGTCCCCGGTCCCATTATAGGATCTGCTTCCATTCACCGCAACGGGAAAGCCTTGATCGCTCCAGAGTGTCTCGAGGGCGATTTGAAAAGAACGGGGGTTTTCCCTATAATCGTTCTGATCGGTCCGAGGATGATTCCAAAAATGGAGATCATATGGATAATGAACCAGGGAAAATCGAGATCCGGCAAGTCGATGGGACTTCCCTGATCGTTG
The DNA here is from genome assembly GCA_964428355.1 of uncultured bacterium. GTDB lineage: Bacteria > Muiribacteriota > Ozemobacteria > Ozemobacterales > Ozemobacteraceae > CAYRYU01. The sequence continues at coordinate 28,118 of CAYRYU010000039.1, read as the reverse complement.
TAACCGGATACCTTGACGCAGGGATTGGAAACCGTCTCGGGGATACCGTTCTCGAACAGCTGAATTCCGGAAATCTGAATTTTGTGATCGCCCTGGGCCATTGTTCTGTCATCAGCAGTCCCGGAATGGGAAAGCTCCTCGAAATTGCCGAGAAGGTCACCCAGGATTTCAAAGGGCGCCTCTGTTTCTGCGAACTGTCGAATCTTTTTCTGAGAATGCTGAAAATGGTGGGGATCCTTCCCCAGGCCGAAATCGCCCCAACACAGGAAGAAGCTCGGGCTTTGCTCTCCAAACCTCGCCCACCCGAGTAAGCCCGCCCTGTTCCGGGTCCGGTTGGGGCCCCGGCTTCACTGAAATCCACGCATCAACAACGGCATTTTCGAAGCAAGGGAAGCAGATGTCCGATCTTCCGCAGTCACTGCCCAATGCCGATTCCATAAACGGAGTCATCGGTGGAGTCTCCGCCTACGCGTTGTGGGGAATTCTCCCGATCTATTGGAAGTTCCTCCAGGCCGTTCCCTCCGTCGAGGTCCTTTGTCACCGTATGGTGTGGTCCCTCGCCTTCCTCTTCGTCCTTTGCGGAGTCAGGGACCGATGGAAGCGCCTCATCGAAGCGGCGACAACGGGGAGGATCCTTGCGCGACATACCGTTACCGCCATCCTTATCGCGGCCAACTGGTTCACCTACATCTGGGCGGTGCAGCAAGGCCGGATTGTCGACACGAGCCTGGGATATTTCCTGAACCCGATCCTGACGATGACGTTGGGAATTTTTTTGCTTGGAGAGCGACTCCGACCGGCCCAATGGTTCTCGGTCACCTTCGCGACCGCTGGCGTCATCTGGTTGACATGGATCTACGGGGAGCTTCCAGGACTTTCGATCCTCCTCGCGGTCACTTTCGCCCTCTACACCTTGTGGCGGAAAACCTCTCCGGCGGGGTCGATCGACGGTCTCGCGCTTGAAACACTCCTGTTGTTCCCTTTCGCGGCCGGATATCTCCTCCATCTTCAAGGAACCGGCGCTGGTTCGCTGTTCCAGAAGGGTCACGCCGTGGATGCGCTTCTTCTTTGCGCCGGCGTCGTCACATCCCTTCCACTTCTGCTCTTTGCCTATTCCGCCCGCCATACCACGATGGTCACCCTGGGCCTGTTGCAATATCTCGCCCCGACCATGCAGTTCCTGATCGGGGTCCTCGTCTACGGGGAGCTCTTTTCGGAAACACGGCTCGCCGGCTTCGGACTGATCTGGGTGGGCATTGCCGCCTTCACGAGGGACGCGATGCGGAGAAATGCCGCGGGAAGGAACGTGGAGTCCTGAACCATGCCTTGGAATAGAAACCGGGAGGAAGGACTTCCGTCATATGCCCAAGCGAAAACACGCGAAACCTCGCGAAATAGAACAAGCCTTCGAGTACAAGGAAGAAATTTTCTCGTTTCCCCCTGAATTTCCAGAATCATTCTTGACGATCGGACTTTGATATATTAATATTATCCTGATTTAAGGCCCAAAGGTTTCTTGGGCTCAGCGGAAGATTACGTCCAATTTGCATTGGATCAAGAAAGCAGCGAGGAAATCGAGTGAAAAAGAAACCGACCCGTAGTGCCCCTGTTTCCTGTCCCGTCCCACCCTGGACTCCGAAGAACATTCTGGCATTGTCAAAATTCCTCGCGTTGTCCCAGGTGAAGTTGGCTGAGCATCTCGGCATCTCCTATTCGTCCCTTCGTGCATGGATCAGCGGGCGGACGAAGGCGGTCAGCCCCCGGATGCAATCCTTCCTGAAGAAGTTCGAGAAAAAGATCCCCAAGCTCCGGGCATTCGCCGTCGAGAGACTGGAGGCCCGGAAACTGCGCGAAGAGCGGAAGTTCAAGCGCCTCGCGAAGCCGATGGCCGTTTCCAACATTCGCGTCATCATGCGCCGCTGGGGAATGAGCCAGGCGGAGTTCGCCATGTTCTGCGGAGTCTCCTACGATTCCGTGACTTCCTGGAGCCGCGGTCGCCGACGCCTCGTCCGGGTTGATCTCGCCGAGCGCGTTCACCAACTCGAAGAGCTCGCCACCCGGAAGGGATTTCCGAAAGTCGGCCCCAATACCCGGGTCAACCCCTGGATGGGCTTGCGCGACTTCGTCGCTTCGAAGATCAAACCGGCGAAGTATCAGCGGCTTCCGGGGAAACCCACCGGCTCCTTCCAGGTCATCGCAGTGGAAACCGCCCCCGGAGCCTTCCGGGCTGGAAGATCCTCCGAAAAGCTTACGATCAAGCCTCCGAAGGGGAAAGGGCCTTCCCAACTCAAGCTCATCCTTGGCGCCCAGGAAATCACCCTCTCGGGAACCCTCCGGACGATGGGAGGAGTCGATTTCATCCAACTCGAAGCCGGCGAGAAAGATCCCTCGTTCCTTTTCGGTCAGGCCGGATGCGTCAACCTGGGGAAACAATTCCTCCGGATCAGCCTCTGGTCGTCAAAGAAGCTCCCCATAAGGGTGATCTGCGCTTCGGTCCGCTGAAACCCCCCTTCCTCGAGAAGAAGATCCCCGGACCCCGAAACTCGGAGCCCGGGGATTTTTCTTTTGCGCCAGCCCTGGGTCGAGATCAGTCGGGGGTTCCTTTTCCCGCGATCCTTCCTCCGCCCAGGAGGCGGTCCCCGTCGAACAGGACGCCCGACTGACCGGGGGCGACCGCCCGGACGGGGGATTCCAGGTCGAAGCGCCATCGCTCACCCTTTTTGGCCAGGATCGCGGGGACCGGCTTCGACCGGTGCCTGATCTGGATCTGAACCCTGCTTCCCTGGGAAAGGTCGGGAACCATGAGCCTCACCCCTTCGAGCTCGACCGAGCGTGCAAACAGTCGGTCTTCATCACCGACGACAATCTTCCTCTTCTCCGGATCGATCGCAAGGACATAGAGCCTCTTCCCGCGCCCCCCGCCCAACCCCTTGCGCTGACCGACCGTGAAGCCCAGGAAGCCGTCGTGCCTACCGAAGATTTTTCCCGCAGAGTCGACGATGGTTCCGGGCTGGAAGCCCGGGTGTAGCCGCCCGAGCCGGAGCCGAAGGAAATCCAGGTAATGTCCGTCCGGAATGAAGCAGATCTCCTGTGACTCCGGTTTCTGGGCATTCCGGAAACCGTGTCTGGTTGCCAGTTCCCGAACCCGCTTTTTTTCGAGACCACCGAGTGGAAGCCTCAGGCGGGGAAGGACCTCACGCGGGATGTCCCAGAGGAAGTAAGCCTGATCCTTGGCCCTGTCCGTTCCCCGGAGGAGGGCGGTTTCCCCATCGGGCAAGGTGGAAAGCCGGGCATAATGGCCGGTCGCGAGGGCCTCGCAGCCCATCGAGAGCGCTTTTTCCAGAAGGAAGGGGATCTTCACCGTCGCGTTGCATCGAACGCACGGGTTGGGAGTCCTGCCCGCGGCGTATTCCTCCACGAAATCCCGGATCACCTCGTCATGGAACCGGTCGGAAACGTCGATCACGAAATGATCGAACCCGAGCCTGGCTGCCACGGCCCTGGCCTCATCGATCCCGTCCAGGCCGCAGCAGCTTTTCGGGCCTCCGGGTATCTCCCCGTAGCAAAAGGTCTTCAGCGTGACCCCCACAACGGGATGGCCCTGCTCGAGGAGAAGGGCGGCGGCCACCGAGGAGTCGACCCCCCCGGACATCGCGACCATGACCGGCACGGTTGGGGAAACGACCGGGCCTGGGGAATCAGCCATCAATGCAGGACTTGCTTCCGCCTGAAGACGAAGAGGGCAGCGATGAAAAAGAACGCGGCCCAGCCAAGATTCGACAGCAGGGGTTTGCTGATCTCGGGACTCGAGAGAAAGAGCTTCTCATCGAGGATTCCCTGGAGTTTGGTGGGATTGAACATCGTGATCAGGTGCCTGGTGAAGCACCACTCGCCCAAAGTGCCGTACCGGGGATCGAAGTTCTGGAGAAAAGGGGCCATGAGGGAAAATGTCGTGACACCCATCACGCAAAGCAGGCTGGCGAACGCCATCAGTATGGGACTTTCAAAGAAAAGCGACACCAGGATGAAAAACCCGACCAGGGACAGGTTCGCCAGGAATGTCAGAATGAGAATCCTGGACGCTACCTGGAACCCGACCAGGGTGGTGTCTGGAGCGGCGACGTCCATGACCATTCCGGGGGCATCGACCATCGACCGAGCCACCCAGATGTCGGTCTGCAGGAACATTCCTCCGAGCGCAAGGGCCAGTATCAGGAAGGTCATCACCGCGCATGTCTTCGCCACGAGTATGCTGGCCCGCGAAACGGGCGTCAGAAGAAGGGTCTTCATGTAGCCCCTGCCAAGCTCACCCGAGAAGGTATCGCCGATGATCAGGGCGATAAAGAACGGCGAAACCGCCGCGAAGGTCACGATGTGGGCGATGAACAGACCCTTCACGATGCCGATCAGGAAGGAGAGGTTCATCGAACCGATCCCGAAGCTCTTGAACTTGGCGAACACCAGCAGCCCGAAGATGCTCGCCAGGATGGGAAGGACGTTCAACACGAGCAGGAAGAGGATAGCCTTCTTGCGGGCGAGGATCTTCTTCCATTCGAACTGGAACAGGACGATAAATCGTTTCACCATGTCATGTCGTCGAATTGTCGGTAAGTGCCAGGAAGGTCGCTTCCAGCGAAGCTTCCATGGGAATCAGCGCGTTCACCGTGAGTCCCGCGCCCACGAGTTCCTTGTTGAGACGGGCGGAGGTTCCGGGCTTCAGATCGAGTTCCAGGCCCCGGGGCCCGGGTTTCGATCCGATCACGAAATCCATTTTCGAGACCAGCTCGAGACCCTTTTTCTGCTCCTCGGAAGGCAGACGGACCTCCCAGCATTCCTGGTCGGTCTTGAGAAGCTGGGAGACGAACCCTTCCCTGACGGTCTTTCCGTGGTCCACGATCACGACGTAGTCGCAAAGCCGCTGGACCTCGTCGAGGAGGTGGGAGGAAAGGAAGATCGAGGTCCCTTCGGCAGCGTGGATCTCCCGCAGGATATCCCGCATCTGGGCCCGACCCTGGGGGTCCATGCCGCTGGTGGGCTCGTCCAGGATCAGGAGGGTGGGCCGGTGAAGGATCGCGAACGCCACTCCAAGGCGCTGTTTCATTCCCGTGGAGTAGGTTCCGAAACTCTGCCTGGCGGCTTCGGTGAGGCCGACCCTCTCGAGGACCTCCGAGATCCTCGAAGCGCTGACAGGCTGGTTGAGCGAGCCGAACCAGGAAAGGTTTTCCGCCCCACACATGCTTTCGATGAAGGTGGGTTGCTCGACGAGTGCCCCGGTCTTCTCGAGGACGTCCATCCTCCCGGAAGGCATGCCGGTTCCGAGCATCTCCATGGATCCGTGGTCGGGGAAGATCAGGCCCAGGAGCATTCTGAGGGTGGTGGTCTTCCCCGCGCCATTCGGACCGAGAAATCCCGCGACCGCTTTCGCGGGAACGGAAAACGACATTCCGTCGACCGCGTGCTTCCTCCCGAAACTTTTGCTCAGGTCGCTGACGCGGATGATATTCGGCTGCTCAGGTTGGGTCATAGAGTTCGTGATACAGTTCCCTCGAAAGGACTTTCAGGATGCAGGTCATGGGAACCGCGACAAGCATCCCGAAAAGTCCGTAGATGCTCCCCCCGATGATCAGGGCGAGCATGATGGCGAGCGGATGGAGGCCGACGTTCTCCCCGATGATGCGAGGCTGGAGAAAGAACCCGTCGATCCCCTGGATGACCGCAAGGGTGATTCCAACCTTCAGCATCATGGACAGGAACCCCGTCGAAAGACCGGATTGTCCGAGGGCGACGAGAATGGACAGGCCGACGGTCACGAGACCCCCAAGGTAGGGGACCATGTTGGCGATCCCGGAAAGAGGGCCGAGAAGTAGGGCGAAGTGCAGTCCGGATATCCAGAGACCCACTGTCATTAGCGCGGCGAAAATCAGGCAGAGGATGAACTGACCCCTCAAGAGGCTTTCCAGGTGACGATCGATCTCGCCGAAAAGCCGAAGGATCGATTCCCGGTAGGCCGCGGGAATGAGGAGGATCGCCTTTCCATAGAGAAGATCGAGGTCGACGAGTATATAGAAGGTGAAAAGCGGAATCAGGAACACGCTCAAAACGCTGGAAAACGCCGAAAAGAAAAATCCGAAGACGCTCTTGATAAGCGTGACGAGGAGGTCCTTCGCGAAGACCACGACCCTGGCGGCAAGTTCCTGGAACTTCTCGCTGTTCACGGAAACCTCGAGATACTCCTTGACCCAGGGGATTTGCGAATACTTTTCGTAGATTCCCTTTCCCATCGCCTTGTAGTCGTTCGTGATCTGGTTGACATCCAACTGGGAAAGCCGGTTGACGAGGTCGCTCGTCTGGGACACGATCGTCACCGAAAGCGGGATGACGATAAGGATCCCGAGCAGAAGCCCAGCGACATACAGCGTGAGAACGGCATACGGGCGCGGGACATTTTTCCCCTCCAACAGCCGCACGAGAGGGTTGAGCACATAGGCGACGACGAGGGAAACCAGGAACGGCGCGATCGCCCCGGAAAGAAAATACATGATTATGGCTCCGAGAACCGCGCCCGAGAGGATGAGCCCGTGTTTGACGGTGGGGGAAAGCTCCCGGATGAACATCCGTCAGACGACCTTCCGGATCTGAAGGCGGGATCCGTAGATGTTGAGGATCAGATCCACTTCGCCTTTTCCCATTTTCAGCCTCCGGGCGATCTGAGGAGAAGTGATCCCCTGCTGATGGAGATTGAGAACGTCATACAGGGGGGAACCAGGCTCTGGAAGAGGAGCGTCTGTGTCGGCTTCCTTCGGTGAAACTGGCTTTGGCGAAAGGGCGGGGTCGGACCGGGAGGGTAGCGGGGAAATCTTTCCCGGAAGGGAAGCCGAGGATTTGGGCGTGACTTTTGGAGCTTGGGAAAATGAGGGGCCGGGAATCCCACCAGGGGAGGCTTCCCTGTCAGGGCGAGAAGCCTGCACGGCGCCATCCCTGGACGCCAGGCCCGCCAACACTTCGCCATCCGGGCGAATGGCCTGCACGGCGCCATCCCTGGACGCCAGGCCCGGGGGAGGGGCATCTTTGGCGGGAACGGCGTAGATCAGGGAGGGCTTCTGGGTTGAAGCGGCTTCGACACTGGATTTGGCCGTTGCAACCTGCCGGACGAGCTGCTCGAGGCGACCCACCGAATCCTGGTTGAAGGACTCCAGGTTGTTGATCCTCAATTCAAGGTTCTGCATGCGCTCGCCCATCTGGGCGACCGAATCCTGGAACTCCCTCTTGAACTTGAAATCGGGAAGGGACCCCTGCGTGGAAAGGGCGGACAATCTGGCTTGCATCTCACGCTTGAGGGATTCCAACTCCTGCATCAGATCGTTGGCGTAGAGGCACTTCTTGTCGGCGACGTGCAGGAGCTCCTGGAGCTCCTCCGTCTTGGCCTGGAGAACCTTCAGGTTGTGGCCCGAAACCAGCTCCATCTGCTCGAGAAGCTGACTGAAGGCTTTTTCCAGGGCTTTCATCTCCTCGCGGATCACGAGGAACTTTCTCTGCCCGTATTTTTTTCCCGCGATGAAACAGATGACGAGGACAATCACCGTCACGATCGCGATCTGAGCCAACAGCAACATGGGGATCCCACCCGTTCCGAAGGTGGTCCTATTATATCCGCGGGTCCGGCAATCCACAAGATGGTAAAAAAAAACCTGGAAACGGGGGACACCCGACCCGTTTCCGGAAACTGGTCGGGTGTCCCCCGTTTCCCCCGATTTCTCCATTCCCCACGGGGAGAACCCGTGATAAGATTCCCCAATGAAGTGGGGGCGGCATCTTTTCGGTTTCCTTCTGAGCGGGATATTCCTCTGGCTGGCACTCCGGGGGCTCGACTGGGGGAAGGTTCTGACCGCGATGTATGGGGTCCGATGGTGGGCATTCATCGTGCTCCCCTTGAGCTACACGATCGAGCATCTGATCCGGACGTGGCGCTGGAAAGTGATCCTGGGGGAAATCCCGGTTCCCTTCTTCAACCTCTATGCCGCGCTCGTCATCGGCTACTTCTGCAACAACATCTTTCCCGCCCGGGCGGGGGAGGTGATCCGCTCATTCTATCTGGGTCGCAAGAAACTCGTTCCAACATCCCGGGCATTCGGATCGATCGTCATGGAGCGTTTCCTGGACGGAATTGCCGTCATGTCGCTGATAGGTTTTTCCCTCGCGCATTTCCCCCTGGACTCCGCATACAAAACCGCGGGAAGAACCGCGCTCGGCTTCTACCTCAGCGTTCTGGCGGTAATACTGCTGATGCAATTCCAGCGGGAACTCTTCCTCAGACTCTCCAACTTCCTTCTCAGACCCTTTCCCACAGCATTCAGCCAGCGGATACTGGGGCTTCTGAACTCCTTCATCGACGGGTTGAAGACCATCCGGAGCGGGAAAACCTTCCTGGCGGCAACAGGGCTCTCCTTCCTGGGATGGGGGTTTTCCGTGGCAAGCACGTATCTGGGCCTTCTTGCCTTTTCCCTTCCTTTCGAGATCGAGATCTCGATACTGCTGATCTCGGTCCTTTCACTCGGAGCGATGATCCCATCCAGCCCTGGAATGATCGGAATCTACGAAATCTGTTGCAGGCTGGTTTTCGTCGGTATCCTTCAAATGGACAAGGACCTCGGAATGTCGGTCGGAATCTTCCTCCACACCATGAGCTACCTCTACGTTCTGGCCGTCGGGATAGGCATCCTTGCTTGGGAGAACATCCGGTTCGCCGAACTGGGGACCGGTGAGGAACAACTTCCCACGCCGACGGAGAAGGACCGGGAAACAGCGGCAACCGAACCCTGAAGCCGAGGTTGGGCCGGACTACCGTCCCTCCCGATCTCCCTCCGGGGTTTTCGGAGGACCAGGTTGCGGTTCTTCCGGCACGGATGAAGGCTGGTCGAACACATCCGCGAGGAAAGAGACGGATTCGATACCCTTCATGATCTTCCGGACCTCGATGTCATCGTATCCCACATCGTTGAACCGTTGCCGAAGACAGTTCATCTCGGACGCAAGACGGGTTTTCGACAAATCGAACTTTCTCAGGTCATCCTGTTTCTGCCGGAGCCGGGCGCTGTTTCCAACCAGGGTTTTCATCAGACCACGCCATTCCTGACGATCCTCCTCCCTGGCGTGTTGCGATTCAAGGGTGATCTCGGTCAACCGGTCCTCGATCTTGGGAAGCTCGTCAGCGAGGAGAATCCGCAGCTCCTCGACGTTGTCCCTCTCCTGGAACATCTTGAGTTTCAGCCGCTCGATCTCGGCGAGATAGGTTTTCAACCCCTTCTTCTTGAGCAACCGGGCCAGGGGCTCGTATTCCTCCCGGATGCACTCGAGGTCCCGCCACTGCCGGTCCTGATACCTGCGCCAGAAAAACCAGGCGGCACCGCACAAAAGCACCAAACCCATCGGCATCGCCAACCAGCCGGGGAGATTCCCGATCAAGCTCACGGCGGCTACCAGGAAGTCCCTGAGGAAATCGAACATCCTCTGGATTATCCCTATGATGAATGAAAAAGCCAGCCGGGAAAGCATCACGACAACGACGGCGATGACGCTCGCAGAAACACCCAGCCAGATGAGGCAGCTCAGGCAACCGTGGGATTTCTTCTTCTTGAACGCTGACGACAGAAGGAACTTCCCCATCGTCTCCCCCTTCCGCCCCGCCGCGGGAACATTCCCCAACCCTCCCCGCGGAAGAAATTTCGATACTCCGATGAAAGCAGAGGATTCCCCTCTTGTCAACTTTCCCCTTCCCCAGGAAAGGTGCCCGGAATCGAAGCATGTAATGGTTGCCCCGGCGGCTGCCGATAGTATTCCTAGCCGCAACTGGAGGTTGGCCTATGAGTATGCAACAGGATGTTGAGAAGAAGTCCTCCCATAAAGGGTTGTTCCTAATCTTCACGATGGGGTTGTTCTTTCTGCAGATTGCCTTCGCGTTCACTATCCATGGCGACATTGGCCCCCAGACCCAGATCAATCCGGGAGTCGAACCGATTGCGGCCCCCGTCCTGATCGGACGGATCGACAGCCTGATCACTCCGCCCGCCGTCCGGCAGCCCGTCAAGCCCCTTCCCGAAGGGGTCCTCGCCCCTGCCACACCTCCCCAGCCGGTAGCGGTCATCCAGAAGAAGGCCGAGCGCCCCTCGACCCGCTCCCTTCCAAAGAAACCGCTTCTGGACGACAAGGGGGGAAGGTATTTCGAATACACCATTGCCAGGGGCGACACGCTGCAATCGATTTCCAAAAGCCTTTTCGGATCCTCCCGTATGATCCCGGCCATCGTCCGCCTAAACCGGATCAAGGACGAGAGGAACCTCAAGTGCGGCACCCGTCTTCTAATTCCCAGGCTGAACCTGGCGAACGCCAACCTTTCAAATTGACTCCTCTTCGCTTCGCCCCGAGCGCGGCGAAAATCCAACCCCGAAAGGTCGAGCTGTCAACGTCATGAGCAATCCCATCAAGACGATGAACCTGTTGTGCATCGTGGGATATCTGGTTTTCATGAGTCTGGCCATCGATTCCTCGATGGTCGACGCATTGGTGTTCTATGTCACGGACGAGGATGAGGGACCCGTAATCAGGACCGGAAGCATTACCAGCTCCCCCGTCGGACCCCGCGACAAGGAACCGGGGAAGATGGTTGCCCTGCAGTTCAAGACCGAAACCACCGATCATAGCGTCGTCGAGAAGATCGCCGGGGCTGGGGAACACGCGGGGTCGTTCTTTCTCGCTGCGGCGGAGGGAACGGAAAAGGTCGCCTCCCAGGATTCCTCGATCATCGAAAGCCCCGCCTCAGGCGCGTCATTCGTGGCCCCTCCTCCCGACCCTTCGGCGGAGGATTCTGAGGACGAATCCGAAGGCGAGGAGGATGCCGCGGCCAATGCATCGGACACCCCCGACGAACCCGGCCCAACGGCGGGAAGCCAGGTAGCTTCCGCGGCGATTCCGGAATCGTCGGTTCTCAAGATGGCCCCAAGTTCGGGTCTATCCAAACCCGCTGCGGAACCGGAGTTGTGCGTCTCTTCCCTTCCGCCCGGCGAGGGGAATCTTCCCGCAGAAAATGGAACGCGACAGCTCTCGATCCTGACGATCATCAAATCGCTGCAAGAACGGCGCTGGCATTACGATCCTGTCATAGACCGGTACGTCGTGGATTTCGACTCTGACACCAAAATAGTCCTCACGATCCGTCCGGTCCTTCAGAGGATGGTGGAGAACCTTTTCAGGTTGTATTCCTGCAAGATCGGGGTAGCCATCGTCCAGGATCCCATTACCGGCGCAATTCTCGCCATCAGCACGTATGATCGGGGAAACCTCCTTTCGCCCGACTCGTCCCAGTTCGCACAACACAACTGGGCTTTCGACGCGACCTTCCCCGTTGCCTCAATCTTCAAGATCGTGACCGCTTCCGCCGGAATCGACCGGAAGAAGGTGGTTCCCGCAAGCAGGATCCAGCTCGGGAAAAAATGGTTCCTCGAGCTCTGGAAAGCCTTCGCGAAATCCCACAACGGCGCATTTGGGGTTGTGGGAAGGGCTCTCGGATGCACGGTCCTCCAGTCCTACGCAAACGCTTTCGGTTTCAACCGCCCTTTCTTCTTCGACCTTCCGGTTACCCCCTCGGTGGCGCGGATGCCCCCCTCGGGAATCAAGCTGGGAAACTCCGCGGCCGGATTGGACAGGGAACTCCTTGCCAGCCCAATACATGTTTCCAGCCTGATTTCGACGATCCTCAACAACGGGCGGATGATGAAACCTTACCTGGTCGATTACGTGATGTACAAGGGAAAGGTCGTTTTCCGCAGGAAACCGTTCCAACTTTCACAGCCCATCCCCGCGAACGTCGCCCTCCAGGTCTACGAGATGATGAAGACTACAACCACCCATGGAACCGCCAAGAAGGGGTTCGGATGCTATCGGGAGTTCCCGGGCCTGGCTTCACTTTGCGGCGGAAAAACCGGAACCCTGACAGGGGTCTCCCCCAAATACTGGTTCACCTGGTTCGGTGGATTCACCCGGACATCGGGCAGGGACCTTGCCATCACGGTGCTGCTCGGTCAGTCAGGCCACACCCGCACACGGGCCAGCAACCTGGCGGGCCGGATAGCGCGGGACCTCCTTTGCATGAAGAACCAACCCCCCAGCCACATGGCATCCCGATAGTAAATGGGGGACACCCGACCAGTTTCTCGGGAGAAACTGGTCGGGTGTCCCCATTTTCCGTCAGGGGATCTCCTCCATCTCGATGAAGGCGTCCCCGGCCTTCTCTCCCTTGCTCTTGACCTTGAAGCTGGTTTCGGGGAGAAAGATGATCTCCTTTTCGTAACCGCCCAGGTCGTTGACAAGGCGACCGGTGCGGGACAGGATGGTGAAAAACACCTGCTTTCGGGATGAGGGGTGGGTCCCCGTGGCGAACTTGAGGGCGGTGGGAGGATTCGAGCTGGTGCTCATGAAGGAGTGGGAAAGATAATTCTCTCCGACAACGAACCTGGCAAGCACCTCGCTTTCGAGAGGTGCGCCGCGGTAGACTTCCCGCTCCGCAACCGTGGTTCCCTGGGGAAGGCGATTAAGGGCGGAGGCAATCAACTTGGCGACCGCCATCACTGCTTCGGGTGACTTGTCGCCATTCTTTTCCCCACGCAGGAAGCGGTTCACGGCATCGTAGCCGAGCTCGTTGCGGTAGAAATCGAGCATTGCCATTTCGATGGCATCGGGCGGGGGAGGAGGCGGCAGAAAGGCATTCTTGAGGGAGTCTTCCCAGCGTTTCACGAGATCATCGAGGAAAACCGGATCGAAAGCGGTTTTCGCGCGCCGAAGGCATTCCTCGCATTCTGAGGGCGTGAGTTTGATGGATTTCCATGGAATCCCCGAGCCGGGAAACCCCTCCTGACCCAGGGAAAACCCGCACCCCACAAGCGAGAACCAGATAAGAAAGAAGAGATTGGGCCGGATCTTCATCGGATCCCTCCAGATGGTTGTTTCATCGAGGTCTTTCGAGACGGGAAAACGGAATCACTTCGATTCCGATGTTTGCATTCCGAAACTATCAGATTCGGCCGCTTTCATCAATCCCCGCCCACGGGAAACCACAAATGGAAAACGGCCTGGGCAGGGCGAATCGAAATCCGGGCCTTGTGTTATAATTGGTTCTCAGAATCATGGTTATTCCTGCGCAAACTTTCTGCGTCCGATGTAAGCGGCCGTTTTCCTCGGATTCAAGGCATTGTCCATATTGCGGACACCGGAACGAAACCAGGCTGGGAAAGGTCGGCCGGGCAATCACCTGGGTCAGGGATGCCGTTGGCATGAACGAACCCAACCCGCGCAACCTCGAGACGCTCGCAAAGAACCTTGAGATCCAGGTCACCCATTCCCGGCAAACCCTGGAAAGACTGGGGAGACAATTCGAGACCATCTCCAGAACCCTGGGAATTGAACCGATCCTCCAGGAAATGCGGACCGCCTTTCTCAAGTTCGGCGGAGGTAGCCTGAATGAACTCCTGAAGGACACCCTTCCCCTCTCCCTCAAAGGATTCGACCATTTCCAGCAGGTGACCGACCCGGAGTTCCTGAGAACCGACCAGGGACTGAAAAAGCGGCTGGTGATACTGGAGACCTTCCTCAAACAGACCCGTGAAGCTCTCGACAGGTTCAAGGATCTATCGCTTTTCATCCCCCGCAGCCACTTCGAAACCCTTCTCGAGAAGGCCCAGCAGGAGGTCGCCCAGCTGATGCCCCAGGAAGCCCGCCTTCAGCAAATGGACGGAGTCTTCGCAGCATTGCACAAGGCATCCAGGGTCCTGAAAGCAAAGCTCCAGGATTACGCGATGCTCCGCCAGGCGGTCAAGATCGAATTCTGGAAGGCCGAGGGCCGGAAGGTTCTCATCGAGATCTGCGATCCGAATGTCGAGGGCTCCGATTCAAGCGGGGTGATCGAGAAGCTGATAAGCGATGGAAGCCATATCATCGAGGAGCTCAAGAACAGGTTCCCCGATCTCGACACCCGGGACCCCCTTCACCTGGTCGATATGCTGACCCGCCAGATCGATGCCCTCGAAAAGAGCAAACTCCTGGCCCTTTCCAGGCAGGCACTCGGTCTAGTCGAGGGAATCAGCTCGCTGGGCGGCGGTTCTCCCGATCCGCAGGCGATCCAGGACAGCCTTTTCGGTCTCGGGCAGGCAGGAATGGCCGACCCGACCGCCATCCTCCACTCCACCTTCGAGCGGTTCCGCGAGGAGGAAATCCGCCTCGCCGCCGAGGACCGCGTGGTTTCGAAAACCCTTCGGGCGCTGGACGAAGATTCTCCTCCCGAGGAAGAGGCTCCTCCGCCGAGCAATCCCACCCTCCCAAAAAAGAACTGATCCCCCAGGCAGGGGCAACCGGAATTGGCCCGGTTTTCGAAGAAAAAGAAAACCGGCCGATTAACAGCCGGTTCCTGGAATTCGGAAGATTCAGGATTTCTTCTGGGCCACCGAAGGTGCTGCGGGCGGAGCCGCTGTTGCAGGCGGTGCGGGGGGCACCTCGAAATGCCCCGTGACATTGAAACCGGCCAGGGGTTCGGGGGTCCCGGCCTTCTCGAGGCTCGCGGTTATGATGTCACCCTTCTTGAAGGTTTCACCCTTCAGAAGCATTTCGGCGAGGGGGTTCTCGATGTATTTCTGGATGGTCCGGCGGAGGGGCCGGGCACCATATTTCAGGTCGGTTCCCTGGTCTACGAGGAAGCTCTTCAGCTCCTCGGTGAACTCGAGCCCCATGCTCAGGGCCTTGACCCGCTCACAAACCTCGTTGATCAGGATTCCGAGGATCTTGAGGTTGTCCTCCTTGGTGAGGGCCCGGAAGACGATAATCTCATCGATACGGTTGAGGAACTCGGGCGGGAACTTCTTCTCGAGCGTCTTGCGGGTGATCTTGGCCTTCTCCGAATGGGAGAGTTCGTCGAGCTTCTCCTTGTTCTGGTCGGCCTTTTCCGAGACGCGGAATCCGGGTTTGGACTCCTCGGACGATATCTCGCTGACCCCGATGTTGGTCGTCATGATGATGCAGGTCTCGCGGAAGCTGACGGTCTCACCCTTGCTGTCGGTAAGGATGCCTTCATCGAGAAGCTGGAGCAGGAGGTTGTGGACCTTCTCGTGGGCTTTCTCGATCTCGTCGAAAATCACGACCCCGTTGGGCTTGTTCTTGATCGACTCGGTCAGGTAGCCGCCTTCGTTGTGGCCTATGTAACCGGGGGGGGCCCCGATGAGCTTGGCATATTCGTGACTCATCGCATATTCGGAACAGTCGATACGTACAAGATCGGTCTCGTTCCCGGTCAGAAACTCGCAGAGGGCTTTGGCCAGTTCGGTCTTCCCGACCCCGGTCTGGCCGACGAAGATGAAGCTTCCCACGGGACGCTTGGGATTCTTGAGCCCGACCTTGGCCTTCCGGATTGCCTGGGAAATGACCTTCACGGCTTCATCCTGGCCGATGATACGCTTCTGGAGATGACTTTCGATCTCCATGAACCGCTGCTGCTTCGCCTTGGCCTCGTTCGAGACCTCGGAACCGAGCATGGGAATCGAGCCTCCGGCCTGAGCTTCGTCGACCTGGATGGTGACTTCCTTTATGTCGAGAGTGGGATTGACCTTGACACAAAGGTTGTACAATTCCTGTTCGATGATTTCCCCGAGGAGGGGGTACTCGTTGTTTCCGAAAACCAGGGGGGCGATCTCGTCGAGATAGTTCACGACGGAAGCGTTGATGATCAACCGCTTGTAAGACTTCTTGTCGGTGATCTTGATATTCTTGAACAGCTGCTGTTTCTGTTCCGGCGTAAAGGCGCGTATCGCCACGAACCGGTCTAGGGATTCGCAAAACTTCATCTTGATTCCAGGCGTGGAATCCATGGAGGCCCTCCTGGGGGAATGTTGCCGTTGACAAGCGGAATTCGATAAGGTATAGACTATTGTATCACTAACGATTTAACAAGGCAACACCCGGAAAAGAATGAAATCCAGGGATGCGGAACTCCATTTCGAGCGGGGAATCCACCTCTTTCGGGGAGGATTCTTTCCCGCTGCGCTCAGGGAATTCCGTCTCGTACGCCAGCTCGATCCCGATTACCCAAACATCAATCATTTCATCGAGGTAACCGGGAAAAAGACCGAGGAGGTTTCGGGACACCTCTCTTCTTTCATCGAGGAAACCTTTGACGCCGAGATCAAATCCCTCGCGGAAAACCTGGTGGTGGAAGGTTCGGGAAGCCTCGCATCGATGGTGGAGGGACTCCTTCGGAAGGGCCATATCAACGAGGCTCTCGAGAAGTTGCGCGCCGCCGAGGCGTTCGTTCCGCAGTCGAAACCCCTTCTTCTGATGATGGCCAACATCCAGCGGCGGATCGGTCAGATGGCCGATGCCGAAAAGACCCTTCTCCGGGCACGAACCCATTTCCCGAAAGATCCGGAGATACTCAACAACCTGGGAAACGTCTACCTTGCAAGAAACCTGTTCCAGGAAGCCCGGGAGCATTTCGAGGAGGCGATGTCCCTCGCCCCCGACGACCTCAAGATCCTCAACAACTTCGGTGCATTGAAGATGGAGACCTACCATCTCGACGAGGCCAGGGACGTCTTCACACGGATCCTTCAAAAGGATCCCAGGGCCGGGGTTTCAAGGCGAAACCTCGAGAATCTCGAAACACGGATCCGAAGCCTCGAAGACGAAATCTCCAAAAACAGGGCGGAGGCTCAGGAGCATCCGACATACCTCGACATCCAGCTGGCCCTCGGAAAAGCCCTCCTCTTCAGGGGATTTTTCCCGGAGGCGAGGAACGTCCTCGAAGGTGTGCTCCAGAAGAATCCCAACATCGTTTCCGCACATTATTTTCTCGGAACCCTTTTCGAATTGAAGGGTTCCCTGAACAAGGCCGTTTTCCACTTCAGGGAGATGGTTCTCCGGAAGGAGAAGTCCGATCGACCTGAGTATCAAGCCTTCGAGCGGTTTCACCAGGAGGGTTATCTCGAGGAAGCCCTGATCGAACTGAAGAAGATCGCAGTCCTCGAGCTCGACCTCGCGGCCTCCAGAATCAACCTTGGGGTCCGTTATTTCGAGGAAGGTCTCTGGACCGAGGCCCTCCGTCATTTCGAGGAAGCTTCCGCCATCAATTCCGGATATCCCGACGCTTTCTACTGGATGGCCCAAGCCCGGATCCAACTCGGGAAGAAAGCCGCCGCGGAAAAGAACCTCAGGGAAGCGCTGAGGATCAACCCCAAGTATGCCGATGCCCATTTCCAGCTCGGCATGCTTCTTCGGAAGAAGTCGCCCTCCCAGGCCCGAGCCCACTTCCAAAAAGCCCTGAAGCTGGGATTGCGGAGTTCCTTCGCCGAGATAGCCCGGGGAGCCCTCGAGTTGGAGACGGACGAACCGTGACCAGGAACATGTCCGGAAGAGGTCGGAGGACAGCCAATGGATGAAGCGGTCTTTCAGGCCAACTTCCCCAACTTCCCGGCCGGGGTCGACGAGCTCCAGAAGCTCAGCGTTCTGCTGCGCACAAAGAAGGTCCTGACGAAGGAGGAGTGGGACACCCTTCGGAAGGAGAAACCCGAACCCCGGGATACCATCCGCGAAATCGCCATCAAGCCGGCCATGCAGCTGAAGGACTTCGCGGACATGGAAGCGACTCTTCTGAACGTTCCTTTCGTCGATCTCGATTCCACCCAGATCCCGGCCGAGGTTTTGAAGATCTTCAAGATCGAAGTCCTCGTCGAATCGAAGGCGATCCCCATCAAGCTGACCGGGCCCGAACTCCTGATCGGGATGGTTTCCCCCGGGAACCAGGACCTTGTGAAGGCTCTCGGCGCACAGACATCCCTGGGCCTGCGCCCTGCGAAGATCCTGCTCGAATCCTTCGAGAAGAAGATCAAGCAGATGACCGAGGCCAAGAAACCCCATGTGAAGAAGGGCCCGCGAAAACGGCTGGGCGACATCCTGGTCGAGTCAAAATACTGTACCGACGAGCAGCTCAAGGAAGCCATCGACGGCGCAAAGAAGGAAAAGACCCGGCTCGGGGCCTACCTGGTAAAAAAAGGGACCATCTCGAACAAGCAGCTTTCGATAGCCCTTTCGAAGCAGTTCGACATCCCCTTCATCGACCTCGAGGAAAGCCTCGTCGACCCTGTACTGGCAAGTCTCCTTCCCAAGAAGCTTTGTTACGACCAGATACTCTGCCCCGTGAAGCGCGAGGAGGGGAAACTCATCGTTGCCATGACCGACCCCACGGATATCATCACCATCGATCATATCGAGATGATGACCGGGATGAGGATTTCTCCCGTGGTCAGTTCCGAACTCTCGATCATGTCCGCCCTGGGAAAACTATACGGGGAAAGCGTCGATTCGCTCGCGGACGCTGTTGGAGGGGGAGACAAGTCGGCGGGCGAAGATGACGACCTCGGTTCATTGGGCGAGAACGATGCCCCCATAATCAAGCTGGTCAACCTTATCGTTTCCCAGGCGATCCAGCTCGGGGCTTCCGACATCCACGTCGAGCCATATGAAGACGAGCTCAGGATAAGGCTTCGCAAGGACGGAATCCTTAAGCTCCATATGAAACCTACGCGTTCCGCACATGCGGGGCTGGTAAGCCGGATCAAGATCATGGCAGGCCTCGACATCGCCGAAACCCGCCTCCCCCAGGATGGCCGGGTAAAGCTTTCGATCGCTGATCGGAAGGTCGACCTTCGCGTCTCCTGCGTTCCCTGCATCTGGGGAGAAAAGGTCTGCATGCGTATCCTCGACCAGGGAAACCTCCGTGTCAACCTCGGAGACCTGGGTTTCGAACCCCACATGCTCGATGTTTTCATGGAGGGGGTCAAGGCTCCGAACGGAATAGTCCTCGTAACCGGCCCCACCGGGTCGGGAAAGACGACCACGCTCTATTCATCCCTCTTCCTCCTCAACAACCCCGGAATCAACATCATGACGGCGGAGGACCCGGTCGAATACAACCTGATGGGAATCAACCAGGTCCAATGTCATGCCGACATCGGCCTCGATTTCGGCGCTGCGCTGCGGTCCTTCCTCCGCCAGGACCCCAACGTGATCATGATCGGGGAAATCCGCGATTTTGAAACCGCCAGTATTGCGATAAAGGCCGCGATGACCGGCCACCTGGTCATCTCGACCCTTCACACCAACGATGCTCCCTCGACCGTCGCCCGTCTCCTGAACATGGGCCTCGAACCCTTCTCCCTCACCACATCCCTTCGCGTGGTCGAAGCGCAGCGCCTAGTCAGGAAGATCTGCAAAGCCTGTTACACGGAGTACAAGCCATCCGATGACCTGATCAAAACTCTCGGAATCAACAAGCATCTGATCGAAAAGATGCGGCTGAAGGATTTCCACCTCGATAACTTCATGCTCGCAAAGGGTGCGGGCTGCCCCGACTGTGACCACACCGGATACCGTGGCCGCCAGGGTGTCTACGAAGTTCTCTCGATGACCAACAAGTTCCGGGAGCTTGTCGAGAATCGCGCCACTCCCGAAGAAATGCGCCGGCAGGCACTCAGGGACGGGATGCTTTCCCTGCGCGAATCCGCTCTGTACAAACTGCTCACCAAGCGTACCACGGTGGAAGAGGTCATGCGGACGACGATGGAGGCCGGAGGGGACGAAGAGGGAAAGGCCGCGAAGAAACCCGTGGTTTTATCCAAGCCCTCAGCACAGGCATCGGCAGCAACCGGCGGCGATTTTTCGGGAAATCTCCAAGGCCTTACCCGGGAGATCCAGGAGTTCAAATCCGCCCTCGATCGACTTTCTGGAGGGACCCCTGCCGCAAAGATCGACGACGAGATCCTCCGACGGAACCTTGCCGACCCTCTTGCAAACATCCAGACCCAGGTTCAATCCGGGCTTTCGGGAGGCGATTTTTCCAAGATCCTCCCTTTCATACTTGCCCAGGGCCAGAAATTGGATTTCAACGTGAAGAACCTCCTTCACCATTTTTCCGAAGTTGCGCCCAATGTCGTTCCACTCCAGTTGAACGAGCTGGTCGAGAAGGAAATCTTCGGAGCGCTCAAGAACCATGTCATCACCGCCCGCCTTCTCTCGGGAACAACCGACATCGGCCAGGGGCTCAAGCTTTCCAAGAACCTTTCGAAGACGCTTCCCCCCATCGCGTGCGATCCTGACGCATTCCGCGTGATAGCATGCAATCTTCTCATCAACTCCCTGATGGCCCTCGGCAAGGGTGGTGAGATCAAGGTGATGAGCCGTGCCAAGCCGGGGGACGCCAACCACGTTGAGCTCGTGATCTTCGACAACGGGCAGGGAATCCCGGTCGAGGAACAGCCAGGGCTCTTCGCCCCGTTCCATCCGATCGGCCGGAAAACCCTCGGACTCGGGCTTGCGGTCGTCCGAAAGCTGCTTTCCTCTTTCGGGGCAAAGATCAACCTGAAAAGCGTACCGGGAACCAACACGCTCGTGACCATCGAATTCCCCGTTTCGGGAAACCCCGCCTGAACCGGGAAATCTTACCAGTGCTTGCATGGGAGGATCCTCATGTCACATCGTCAAGTCCTTCTCTTCGCGTTCGCGGTCTGTGTTTTCTTCCAGGTTTCGTCCGCTTCCGGCCAGAATGACAACATCATGATCCCACCAACGACAACGGAAGCTCCCAAGGAAAAACCGATCACCGCTCCCGAACCGACCCCGGAAGCCCAGCCATCCTTTTCCGGCTCGCCGATACCGCGCCAGGCCGAGCTTGTTACGGAAATGATGGAAAGGATTTCAAAAGCCGGACTGGAATGCCGGAGATGCTCGATTTCGGCAGCCCTGGCAGCACCCGACGGCGGAAGCAACGTCGAAATGGTTCTCGGGGCACAGAAAATAGATGATCTCCGGCAGTTCCTGAAGGAGATTTCGGGAACATGGCGGACCGAGATCCTGAAGCTGGGAATCAAACCTTCCGGACTGGGAGGAAGCCAGATGACCCTCGAGATCATCCTGGGCATCCATCTTTTTCCCGTCGGTTCCAGTTCGGGAGACATCCTGGATGGCGCCCTCGGGCCTGTCGCCGGATTCCCCTTCTTCGATATCTCCCAGGGACCTTCGGACAGAGTGACCGTTTTCGGATTCACCTTCGAAAAGACGAAACCCGTATCATTCCAGCTCGTTTCGAAGGAGCCCGCCCCGCTTTTCGCCCTTGCGGGGTCGAAGGGTTTTCCGGAGAGGTCCCGCACCGTTTCCCGGAGCCGCTTCCTGAGCGGAGAATTGTACACCCTGGATTTTTCCAGCAACCAGGAGCTGTTCAAGACGGGGGAACTGATCGATCTCTTCAAGGTCCTCGCGCAGGTGACAAACGCCCGCGAGCTAACGGTCCAGGACGCCCCGGACGGATCGCAACTGTTCAAGGCAAGCGTTCTGGCAGCGCCGGATGAGCTTCCTGCGATCTGGCAGAAGCTTGCAGGAGGGGGAAATTTCGGGTTCCTCAAATGCGAAGCCAACATCGACACTCTTTCCACGCCTTCGAAGTGGAACTGCACCTTCCTTTTCCTTCCGGGCGGCGGTGCACCGGTCCAAGCCGAAAAAACGCAGACCCCGGTTTCCGATCTCGTGGGAGCCCTTGGCGCACCCTGGCCTGAGGCCGTCAAATCGTTCCTCACGATTACCTGGACCCCATCGAAGATTTCCGTCCAGGGAAACCTCGAGACCAGGGAGCAGGCAGACTCGGTCGAAACCGTGGCTGCCAGTCTGGGCCTCTCACCCACCGAATCCTCAGGCCAGGATAAGACCGACGACGGAAAGACGGTCTTCCGGTGGTCGGGCGCACGGCCCGGCGGAGTCCTCACCTCGGGGCTCGACGTCTTCAAGGGATCGGGCGAGTTCATGGGCTTCGGAGAGGTCCTCGAGAACGCCCCATCCAAGCTTGGCCAACGCACCGTCCTTCGCTTCGAGCCAAAGGATCTCCCGAAACTCTTCCAATACTTCGAGGCGCAGAAAACCCTTTCTCTCGTGGAATTTTCCGCCACCGCGGAGCCCGGAAAACCTATCAGGGCGGAGTTCGTCCAGATCCAGGGAGGGGTTGGATCGCTGGAGATCTACCGACTCATGAAGACCGTCTTTTCGGTCCTGCCCTGGAACCAGCCCGACTCTGCACTCGAAAAAGGCTATATCCTGACCAGCGTGAAGATTCCCGCAACCGGGGATCTGGAATTCAAGGGGATCACCCTCAAGAACAAGTACATCTTCTCACTGTTCTTTCCCTCGCTGAAACTCATCCGAGGGATCGGAGAGCCGTTCTTCACCGAGGGCAAATATTCCGACCACGTCATGGGCCGCCTGATGACCTTCAAGGTTACCGCACCATTCACACCGCAACGCTGACAGACCGGAATCTGGAGACCATGGTTTCCTGAAAGGCGGGCTTCACCGATGCCCGATGGCCTTTGTCGCCTCAACAAGCTCCTTGCGAGCTGGGGGATTGCCTCACGCAGGGGAATCGAAAAGATGATCGGCGACGATCGTATAAAGGTGGACGGGGAGACCGTCAGAGACCCGGGGAGGCAGGTCGATCCGTCGACTGCCGTGATCTCGGTCGATGGAAGACGGGTCACCGCACCGGAGCCTTCGGGCCCGGTCGTGGTGGCTATCAACAAACCCGCGGGAGTGGTTTCCACCCTCAGAGATCCGTTCGGCCGTCCCACGATTCGCGATTTCCTTCCCCGGAGCCCCCGCCTGTTTCCCATCGGACGTCTCGACCAGGACTCGACCGGCCTTCTTCTGGCGACTGACCACGGCGGCCTTTCGAACAGGCTGCTCCACCCCCGGTACAAGGTCGAGAAGTCCTACCAGGTCAGGATCAATGGCGCCCCCCTCTCCGATGACGAACTCGAGCGGTTCAGATCCGGGATCATCCTGGTCGATGGAACCACCGCCCCCTGCCGGATCTCTTTGTCCGGAGGCGACTCCTATCGGGTCGATCTCCGGGAGGGCCGGAAAAGGCAGATCCGACGCATGTTCGAAGCCCTCGACCGGACCGTCGTCAGCCTGCACCGGACCAGGTTCGGTCCGGTCGATCTCGGCAGGCTAGCCCCAGGTTCCTGCCGAAGGCTGACCACGGACGAAACAGCCCGTCTTTTCGAAGCGGCGGGATTGGGAAAACCCGGTTTCGATGATGATGACAGGTGAAAATCTGACCGGGATCTGGGCGGAAACCTGGAAAAACCTGGGCGCCCGGCCCCCTTCCGAAGCGGAGTTGTCGGGACTTCTGGCATCGTATTCCGAATCCCATCGCCGGTACCATGACCTTCGGCATCTCGAGGAATGCCTCGTCCTGGCGGAGGAGTTCCGGAACCTGGCCCCCCACCCCTGGGAGGTCACCCTGGCGCTCTGGTACCATGACGTGTTATATGACACCCACCGTCGTGACAACGAGGAACGGAGCGCCGATTCCGCATCGAAGGCCGTCCTGGCAGCGGGACTTTCCTCTTCCATGGCGGACCGGATCGCGTCATCGATCCTGGCAACACGCCACGGAACCGCTTCCCAGGATGATGACGGGAAGCTCGTCACCGACATCGATCTTGCGATCCTCGGGGCTCCCCCCGCCAGGTTTGCGGAGTACGAAGAGCAGATCCGCGAGGAATACCGGTGGGTTTCCGAAGACCTGTTCCGCTCTTCACGTGCCTCGATCCTGGAGGGTTTCCTCCGCCGGCCCGGGATTTTTTCCAATCCCCCCATCGCCCAACGTTTCGAGATCCGGGCAAGGGAGAATCTCGTCGATTCGATCCGGCGACTGAAGGGGTTTCCCTGAGCCAACCACCCGGGTTGTCAACCCCTTACGGGGAAACGGATGACGGCAACTGCCAGGAGGATCGACAACAATGTTGGGAGAAAGAAGACCGATGCCCAAAGTTCAGGTGAGCCGTGGACTGCCTGGGGAGTGATGTTTCCATAAAAACACGACGGAATGACCGGTAGAGACTCGAACAGGAGGAATCCCCCGGCCATCAGCCTTACCTTGAGATCGGCTTTCCTCGTGAGAAGGAAGGTCAATGCCAGCGGGAACACGCACGCAAGGTAATGGTGCCAGGAGACCCCGCACGGCAGGATCATTAGGGAAAGGCATACCAGGAAAACCGCCGATGGGTTCCCGCAACACTCGCCTGCGGAAGCCGCAGGAGAGGGGTCGGACGAGTCCGGAGCATCTTTCCCAGCGAGGTCCACGCCCCCCCCTTTCCGGGTCCCAGGGTTCCGGACCTGCTGACCCGGGCGGAGCCCCTTGATGAAGATCGCAAAAAACAGCAGGAGTACAACCCCTTCCGCGAGGTAGACCGAAAAGACCGGAGGAGGCACCCGAACGAAGCTTCCCAGGTAGTCCCCCCAGGATGGAAAAGACAACCTGTGGAGAAAACCCCTCAGGGAGAGGTTGTTCCAGGCAAGAAGGCTCAAACGCACCAGTTGGCGGTTCACCGCCCAATACCCTTCGGAGAGTTCCCCGGGAACGAGGAAACCAGGCATCCAGAGGAAGAAAAGGATGTAGCAGATCCCGGTCCATATGGGAATCTTCCATTCCCGCAAGGCCAGGAATCCCCCCAAGAGCATTATGAACCAGGGTTTGCACGCGCATGCCAGGATTACGAGAAAGCATGCGCCACCCCTTCCCGCCACCCCGCCGCGTTGCAGGGACCTGAAGGAAAGAAGCGCGCAGGCTACGGCGGGAATCGTGTTCTGACCAAGGTATGCGGCATAACCGAACGGGAAGAAAACGGCCGCACACAAAGCGCATCCGACAACTTCAAGGAGTGATCTCCGATCCGCAAGGCGGAGACACTCCCCGCAGATGATTCCTATCGACATTGCGTTGACGAAGACCGAGATCGCCCTGAGAGTGGTGAAGGAATCGAAAACCGCGACGAAAGGGGCAACCAGCATCAGGTAGAGCGGCCCATAGACGAATGAGGTTCCGAAATTGATTATCTGGAGACTCCTGGCGACCTCCAACCACCTGGTATGCATGGACTTTGCCGATTCGAGGAAAAGCTCAGGATGATAGATCGATCCGTATTCCCCGGCCTGAAAAAGTTTCGAGGCGACGAAGGTGGGATACAGGTCGATGTAACCCATGTTCTCGAAAAGGGCCGAGAAAAAGACGTCCGAAAGCCGGAACCGACCGAACAGAAGGTACCAGACCCCGTAAACCACCAGCCCGATCGCGACCGAATCCAACCATCCGCCGCGACGGGAACCCTCTTCGAGCCTGTTACCGCCGGGTCCGCGATCGGAAAGACCTTTTCCTTCCGCCATCGCCCGATTATATCCAAGCCATCATCCTCCTTTCAACCGTCCTCTTTCCCCCAGGATCGGGTTGGCCCTTTTCATCGGGAGGAAAACAGGGTACCCTGGGTCCGTCCTTTCCAAAGGAGGGATGAATGAAAACCGATTTTTCGAAATGTATCGTCCGGATTTTTCTTGCCGTCTTTGTCTCTGCTCTCCCATCGATCGCGATCGCGACCACCTTGGACCGCGAAGAAGTTCCATGCCCGGTTTGCGGAACGAAAGTCATGGTCTACTCGATCGGAAGCACCAACAACATGGGCGGTCAGGACTCGGATTTCATGACCCGGGCACTTGGTCATCAACCCCTTCTCCGGGTCCCCGCGGCATGCCCCAACTGCCTTTTCGCCGACCTGGGAGAGGATTTCAAGAAGCAGGTTCCCGACGAACTGAAGAAGAAGATCCAGGGGGAAAAGCCCCTGAAACTCCCGGAGAAGGATCTCGACGGGAAGCCTTTCAATCCTGGAATAGCGGAGTTTCCCGCGTGGGTGAAATACGACCTTATCGCCCAGACCGGCCTTCTCAAGGGCCGGACTCCGGAAGAAACCGGCTGGACATATCTTCGGGCCGCATGGGCGACCAGGATGGAAACCCATTGCTTCGACAGCATCTATAAGACACTCGACAAAACGGCCATCAACAAGGTCCAGCAGTCAATCCCCCCCCGGGAGGGAAAGGGCCGCAACCCCAGCGTGATGCGCCTTCTCCTGGCTGGAGATCTCCTCCGGAAGATCCCCGAATTCTCTCCGGAGATGAAAACGGCCGCCGTCGTCATGACGGCGATGCTGCTGCGGGACCACGGTGAGAACCAGGTCCTACTCGATTCGTTTCCGCTCTTGAAATCGGCTTTCCCCGAAAAGGACTGGAGCGCACTGGAACAATCGGTAATGTCGAACATCGGGATCGAAAGGGAGTTCCAGAGAAAGGCCCGAGCTGCCTTGGAGGAAGCGTACGAGAAGGGCGGAACCAAGGGAAAACCGCACGTGGTTCTTTATCTCCAGGCGGAGCTCTCCCGGCGGCTGGGGGAAAAGGAGAAGGCGGCCGCACTTTTCGAAAAACTCCTCCAGGATCCTGAAGCAATCAAAATGGGAGGCCCCATGTTCATCGACATGAACGAGATCCATGAGAATTTCGGCCGGGGGCCTGTGGTTTCACTCCCCAAAAACGTCCCCGCGGCTCCCGCGAGCGGAACGAAATAGTCACACCATCAAACGCGCTGGAGGTCAAACGCACATGGAAAATCGCAAATGGGTCGTTCACAAGTTCGGTGGAACCTCGATGGGCTCGGCGGAAAGGATCTCCCGCGTTGCCGACCTCGTCCGGGGAGGACTTGAGGCTGGTTTGCACCTCGGAGTGGTTGTTTCAGCCATGTCCGGGGTCACTGATCGTCTCCTGAAGATCGTTTCGCTCGCCGAGAGGGCCGATCCGGATCTTCCAAAGGAGATCGAGGCGCTGCGCCTCCATCATTTCAAGACGCTCGAAGACCTCCTTCCCCAGCCGGCACGCGACGAGACCGAGCGGGCGATAGACGCCGACGTCGGAGCCATCCGGGAGATCCTGAAAAGCGTCCAGCTTCTGCACGAATGTTCCGACCGGGCCCGCGACTATGTGGCAGGTCTCGGTGAGGTCTGGTCGACACGCATCCTCTCTTCGTTTCTGAAGCACCAGGGCCTGGAATGTTCATGGATAGACGCCCGCAAGGTACTGGTGGTCGAACATGCCCAGCCCAACGTGAACGTGGATTGGGAAGCGAGCCTTTCCAGGCTCAGGAAGGTCATCAAAGAGCGGGCCGCCGAAGCAGGATCGTTTCCACGGGTTTTTATCATCACCGGCTTCATTGCCCAGACCCGCGGCGGGGTGGCGACCATCCTGGGCCGTAACGGGTCGGATTATTCCGCCGCGATCTTCGGCCATCTCCTCGACGCGAAGGAAGTCGTGATCTGGACGGACGTGGACGGAGTGATGAGCGCGGATCCCAATAAGGTCCCCGAGGCGGTCGTGGTCCCCGAACTCACCTACCGCGAGGCGATTGAGCTGGCCTACTTCGGAGCCAAAGTCCTTCACCCGGGAACCATGGCCCCGGCGATCACCAAGTCGCTTCCGATACTCATCAAGAACTCCTTCCGCCCACAGGTCCCCGGCAGCGTGGTGAAGGCGGAAGCCGCTCTCGATCTCCAGCGGCCGGTCAAGGGTTTCGCCACGATAGAACCCATCGCCCTGGTGAACATGGAGGGAACCGGCATGATGGGAGTGCCCGGCATCGCGGGAAGGCTGTTCGACGCTCTGCACGCACAGAACATCTCCGTGATCATGATAAGCCAGGCTTCCAGCGAGCATTCCATCTGCTTCGCCGTCCCAGCCCCCCAGGGCGGGGCCGCGAAAAAGGCCGCCGAAGCGGCTTTCGCATCTGAGCTGATGCACGGGAAGGTCCAGACCGTGGAGGTTCACGGCCCCTGCGCCATCCTTGCCGCGGTCGGCGAAGGAATGGCCGGAACGGTCGGCGTTTCCGCCCGCCTGTTCGGATCACTTGGAACCGCCGGCGTGAACATCAGGGCAATCGCCCAGGGCTCCTCCGAGCGGAACATCAGCGTCGTTGTCGACGCCAAGGAGTCCGTAAAAGCCCTTCGAGCGGTTCATGCCGGTTTCTACCTGTCCCGGCAGACCGTGAGTATCGGGGTGATCGGGATCGGAAACGTCGGCGCCGCGCTTCTCGACCAGATATCGCGTGAGAGGAAGCGGTTACGGGAAAACTTCCAGATCGACCTCCGGATCCGCGGGATCCTCAACTC
>CAYRYU010000038.1:55822-61441 GCA_964428355.1 uncultured bacterium | reverse complement strand
TCCTGGCTTATCGGGCACATTCGCCCCCTCGTGGGGCTCGTGCCCGTTCATTTGGTGCATTTCGAGCAACGTACCGAGCCGTCATCCGCAAGAGAATACGACGCGGAGGGATCCACGGGGCAGGTCAAACGGTCCTTGAGGAAAGCCTTTCCCCCCTTCCCGGGCTTTGCCAGTTCCTCCCAGTTCAGGGTGGTCATCTTGCTTCCGGTGTGTGCGCGATTGTAGGCATACACGGCTTTCCCTATCTTGGCCTGGTTGAACTCGCAGGTTCCGGCTTTCGGGCCATGCCCGACCGCGAGGAAGAAGAAGACAACCGCAGCCAGAAGAAGCACGGCAGGGACAATGATGCATGTAGGGGAAAAGCCCCCCTCGGTGGCGTCGAACTCCTCTTCGGACCTGGTCTTCTTTACACCCGCCTTTTTCGCAGTCAGGAACTCACCGCACTTCTTGCAGGTCACGGCCCCCATGTCGTTGGCGGTCTTGCAGGAAGGACAGACGGATTTCGGAACACCCGCCGTCGGGCTTCCCGGATTCTTTTCAGCTGGCATACAATACCCCTCTTGCTCTCAGCATCATGCACCGTTGGTTCTATCCCACATCATCGAACCGTGGACACATCGAAAAACCCTCGTTGAGAAATTCTAATCCTGACAGAGAAAGGTTTCAAGGAGCCGGGTCACTCGGCGATGGCTACCTTTGCGCTCGCCAGATCTCCGGCCTGGGCCGCGAGAAAAAAGAAACCCGACATCTCGAGAACGGCGAGATGGTGAGAATCGAGCCCGAAAACGCAGATTCGTCCGTCGAAATCGTCCACCACCTTGCTCCCGATGTCGAGCAGTGCAGCCACACCAGGGCTGCTGATCAACTCGATCGAAGAGAAGTCGAAGATGAACCGCAGAGACCCTTCCTGGAGGCATTTCTCCACATAATTCTTCAGAAGGGACCCGCCCGTGTTTTCTAGGTATCCCCCCACGCCGAGAATGATGAAATCACCTTCTTTTCGCGGGTTGAAACTGAACTTCTGGATCATGTGTTCTCCCGGAGCATGGATTTGAAGAACCGTCTTCCGAGCAAATCGATTATACCATTGCATCTTCCTATGCAAAACACCATTTTTCCAAGACCCCCTTCACCTGTCAGACTATCGGTTTGCATCAGAAACAGGAAGGCTCGAGACGACCCGGAAGCCAATGCCTGGATAGCCATTCCCCGGAAGTATTTCGGTGCTTCCGGAGGCGGGGTTCAGGCTCGCCGGCATCGAAGCTTGGCCAGGAAGGGGGATGATCGAAACCCTGGAATCCGCATTCCACTCCACTCCATCCTGCTGCCCAAAAGACCGATTCCCGGCCGTTCTCTCCGGCGAAAGTGGAACCGAATCCCAGCACCATTCCGCCAGATTCCCCTCCAGATCGAAGAAACCCAGGGGGTTGGGAGGCCGACTGCCGACAGGACCGGGACCTGCCCAGGCCTCCCCCGGCCCTTTCCATTTCCCGTCGAAGGGGGGGAGGTCTTCCCAGGGGCGGCCCCAATCATGGTAAATGACCACCTTCTCCCGCCCGAACCCCGAACTTGTGTATTCGAACCCCCTGGCAAACTCCCATTCGGAGCGTGTGGGAAGACGAAAACCCGATGCGGAGAAATCGCAAGCCACCCGTGAGGGTTCGATGGAGTAACAGGGTGCGAGGCCCTGTTGTTGGCTCAGCAGGTTGCAGAAGCGTATCGCACCGAGCCAGGAAACCCCTTGCTGGGGGGCAGGTCCCGTTTCCGCTCCCGGGAGGGGGACAGCTTTCTGGCCGGCAAGGACCATCGAGTATTGGTCCCGGGTGATCTCGAACCGGGTCATGAGGAATGGACGTGGAATCCTGATATCGGAGGGACCGGAAACCTTCATGTAGGGAGGTCCTCCCACTCTGAGAGTTCCAGAAGGGACAAGCCCAAACGGGACTCTGATATTGCGACCAAGATCGAGGACCACCAGTCCCGATTGGGCTGGGGAAACACGCCCGCGGGGCATCATCGTCTTCATCCCCGGCTTTCCCGGGATCGGGGTATCCGGGGACATGGGGATTCGTCCGCTGTCTGATGACAATACTGGAAGCGTCAGTACAAGACGGAACCCTTCATCGCCATACTTTTCACTCCACTTCCTGTAACCTGGAAAGACGGAGGACCTCCCCCCGCCGGTTTCCGCCGCTCCGGGGGGAATCCCTTTGAAGCTCCCGCCTTTCATCAGCCTGCGGTCACCTGAGTCCGGGCCATGGGGGTCCGCCCCTTCGAGTTTCCGGGAAGGTTGGAAGCGATCCCAGCACATTTCCCAGGCATTTCCCATCATGTCGTGGATCCCGAGGGGGTTGGGCTTTTTGAGGCCCACCATCTGCAGCCCGGGGACCCATTGATCGCCCCATCCCGGGATTCCCTTTTCGAAGACGAAGGAATCCGAAGCGCCCCAGGCGAAGGGAATGCCCATTCCTTTCTCGGGAGACCAGTCCTGAAAGTCGGTTCCCGGGGGGCCCCGATATGCCAGCTCCCACTCGGCTTCGGTTGGAAGGCGAAAGCCCATAGTTTCGAAGGAGCATGTCCATCCGGTTTCTCCCTGGGAAGTAGCTGCCAGACAGGGCGGAAACCCCATCAGGTTCCCGAGATCCCGGCAAAAGCCGACCGCGTCGTTCCAGTTTTCGCTTGTGACCGGCTTCTGACCGTCGGGGTCGGCCTGGTTATCGGAGGCAGGGGTGGCGCGCATCCTCCGCCGCACTTCTGCGAACTGGGCCCTCGTGACCTCGAAACGGCCGATCAGGAAAGGTTGGGTTACCGTCACTGAACCGCCTCCCCCCGCCTGTTCAAAAGACCCCGGGGGGACAGAAACGAAGGGGATCGTCAGGTGGCGTCCCAGGACGATCTCGAAATCGGAACTTTTGGAAGGTCTCCCCGCGACGAAGACGATGACTCTTGGGCAGGAACCGACATTGTTCTGCTGATCGTTCGAGTAGCCCCAGAACTCATGCCATCCCGGGGTGGTGTCCTTGACGACGGTTTCGAGGAATCCGCCGCAGCTCCTCGATATCACCTCGTTATCACGCATGGCCACGACCTGCCCGGGTTCGCCCTCCGGATCGACGGTTTCGATACGGATCGAAATGGGATCTCCGGCCCGGAACATCTGGCGAAAGGTCGGGGAGAGCAGGGAAACCCGCGGCCTCAGGTTCTTCACCCCGCTCCCCGATTCTTCCGCGCGGGGCTTGGGAATTCTGAAGGGTCGTCGAGGAAGGGGAGGGACATTCTGATCCGGGGATTCAGGGAAAACGCGCCCCTGAGCCTTGGGAGGGGGGAAACCCGGCACGGGCCCACGGGAGGATCGGATTGGAAGGGGGGGCTCATTGCCCGAAGGCTGTCGGGCCGGAACCTTTTCGGAACCCGCAGGGGCAAGGAAGAATGCTCCCATGGCGAATCCGAACCACAGGAAAAGGAAGAAGAACCTGGCCCTGCCAGAAAACACAACGGCGGTGGCAGGTTCCATTCTTCCAGGAGCCGGATTTCCAGCTCCCTGCCCGTTTCCTGCCTTCCCCATCACTTTTCCCCCCGAAACCCTTGCGCCCACGCAATTTCCACCAGCCAATCATGAACCAGGCAATGAACCGGGTGCCATGACGACCCGCGGAGTTCCATATCAGCTCAGGGAATATTCTACCAGAATTCCGGAATCAGGAAAGGGGGGAATCTGAATGAAAGCGATCTGCCGCAAATAAAAAATGTGCCGTTCTCACGACACATTGAAAGGGAGTTAGGGATTTGGTTGTCCAGATGCTCAGATCAAGTTGAACTTAAACTTAACCTGAACTTCAATTTCATCTTCGGCATAATCGTTGGACCTCCGAAGTCAATTTTTCGATTTTTTGTGAAATTCGGTTGCAGGTCAGGGAAATTCGGTATCGCCAAGATTGTCCTCAACAAGAGCCCTGCCCATGACGATAAAATGGTATATCCGCGTAGCATGCACCTTCGGGAGGTTCCAGATGAACAGTGAAAGCCTCATGACGATTCCCGAGTTGATGGCCTTTCTTCAGGTCAAGAGGAATACGATCTATACGCTTCGGAAGCTCGGACTTCCAACGGTCAAGATCGGGCGCTCGGTCCGTTTCCGGGCCGACAGCATCAGGCAGTGGCTGATAGAGATGGAAGAAAGCAACCGATCGCAAGTCGAGACCTTTTTCAGGAAGGACGCTTCACACCTGCTTTAGAGCCATGATCGGAGTACACGAGGAGTTCATCCTGCTCTGCGGTTTTTCCCTCTTCCTCGGAATCGGCTTGAGCAGAACCCTTTTCGCGATCCTGGACAACCTCAGGGAGGCTGCCTCGGCCGATATCCGGAAAGGCCGGCACCTCCCCTGACCCCGGGGTGGGGGCTTCAGAACGGTTCGCTGAAGCACTTGTCGAGGGCGCCCAGTCCGCGGGGGCCGCAGGAAAGGGCTTTGATCAAGACCGGCAAATCTACTGGTACAACCGCCGGTAATTCCACCAGCTCCCCATGACCTTTTTGTAATAGTCACGGGTTTCCGGAAGAGGGACGCGGTCCAGCCGGGAAAGGACGCTGAGGTGCTTGTAGGGACCGTTTTCGACCTTCCGCTGGATGTTTCCCTGGCCGCCGTTGTAGGCCGCCGCTGCAAGGAAGAGGTCCCCGGCGAACAGGTCGCGGAGATAACCCAGATACCAGGCCCCGAACCGAATGTTCAAATCCTGGTTCCAGAGTGTTTCCTTCTTGAATTTGCCCTTCAGTCCAAGTTTGCCGTGAATCCACTTCCCGGTCGAGGGAAGGATCTGCATGAGACTCATGGCATTGCTTTTGGAGAGCGTCTTGGGATTGAAGTGACTTTCCTCACGCATGATCGAAAGGACCCAGAACGGATCGAGCCCGCTCCGCGCCGCTTCCGCCTGGATTTTGGCCCAGAAGGGTCGGGGGTAATAGATCTTCCAGCCCCAGTCAGGCATTTCCGCTGAGGTTTTGCGCGTTTCGAGAACGTTGCGGAGGAGGATTTCCCCGTATCCGGTCACGAGGTTGTAATCACCTGCCTCGGCGGCCACCTCCGCAACAGCACGCACAAGACCGAAGTCTCCGGGATCGCGGTCGATCGCTCTCCGGATCTCCTCGCGAGCATGGGTCGAGAACTGTGAACGGAACAGTACTTTCCATGCTCCGAGCCGTTTGGAAACCTTTTGATCAGGTGGAACCTGGAAGGATCTGGAGGGAATCCGGGAGGTTCTAGCGGACGGTTCGAGCCAGTAAAGGAAAAAAGAGTGGGGATATCTGGACCGCAGCTCTTTCAAAGCCGTCTTGCCTGCCGTGGACTCGGGGGAAAGACAGAGCGCGGAGTAGGCAAGCCCATCGTCAGCCCTGTAATGGCCCGGGAACCTTTCCGCCAGCAGCCGGAAATAGGAAATCGCCCTTGGACAGGCCCCGACATCGTATCTTGCCAGGCCCATCTCGTAAAGAGCCGCGGGAAAAGCCGCGCTCTTGACCTCGGAATCCGCCAGGGCCGTCGCGAAGACGATTGCCAGCTCATCCCTATCCGCCCGGAAAGCGGACTGCATCCCCCGATAACGGGCGGTAACCGACCATGCCGGGAG
>CAYRYU010000038.1:0-55722 GCA_964428355.1 uncultured bacterium | reverse complement strand
CCCGGAAAGCGGACTGCATCCCCCGATAACGGGCGGTAACCGACCATGCCGGGAGGTGCCCTCTAGGACTGCGCCATCCTGGCGCTTCGGGCACATTCGCCCCATCGTGGGGCTCTTTCCCCGCCGCAAGAGCCGTTTCGAACTCGATTGCGGCTTCCGCGAATCGGTTCGACCGGAAAAGGATCTCACCGCGAATGAACCTGGAAAGGCTCTGAAGAACGGGGTCGGCGGAAAACGTCCGGCCCCGTTGGTCGATCAGGGCCAACCCACGGTCCTTCTTCCCGATCGCGGAAAGGGAATCCGCCTCGATCAGTGTCACGGCGTCTTCAGCTGTCTTTCCAAGGGCGGGGCGAACGACGTAAGCCAACCTGTGGGCATTGGGAGCCAACCCCGACCGGTTGGCGGCCATGAGAACCTCCATCCACTCGTCCCTCGTGAAAGCGAACCCGGAGGAATTTCCGATGATCTTTTCGAGGAGCGAGCGGGATTCGGGGAACTCCCCCGAAAGGGTAGAATCGGCACCGTAAGCCCGCAGCGAGGCCAGGGCGAGCCTTGCCTTTTCCCTGGGGGGCGCGGGCACCATGTCCATGACCGCCTCCAGCCCCCGGCCCCGCTGGTAGGCCGTCGGCAGGTCGGCGGCAAGGTTTTCCGCCCTTTCGGGGGGGAGCCTTCCCGGGACACGGGAGGCGAGGAGGAGCAACTGGAAAGCCGCATCCGAACTGGTCTTGAGTGTCGGGTCCCCTCCGGCGAGCCCGTCCAGGATGGCCAGAGCTTCGGCCTCTCTCCCGGTGTTCCGAAGGCATTCGGCCAGAAGGAACTGGCGCAGGTCCTCGAGATTTTTCGATGCCCCGGATCCCCGAAGGAGGTTCTCGAGCTCGCCATACCTCTTCCCCTGCTGAAGGGCGAAAGCGGTGTCGAGTTTCGTCTCGAAACTCCCCGCTCCCAGAACTGGAAGGACGCCGGCCGCCAGGAAAAAGACCGCGAAAATGGCGGAGACTGTTTTCCCCGCTTGTCGTCTCAGAGAGTTCAGCAAGTCTGTTCCTCCGAAGAAGTTTCGATTCCCGGCATGCATCACATCCGTGGAATGGTAGAACGTTAGTTGGGTGGGATCCCGGATCCCGCGTGGTCGACAGGTCGAGATCCTGTATATCGCAACGTGGACGCGAATGCAACCGCCCCTCCAACAACTTCATTATTCCTTGCAAACGTGGTCGTGGTACGGTATAAAGGACGGAAACCATCCGGGATTCGGACGAGCCCCGTTTCACTGCGGGACCCGTGGCTCCTAAGCCCGGTCAGGGACCCAAGGAGCCGTGTGTCAACACTTGTTTCTAGGAGATGAACATGAAGGTCTATCCAATCGAGAAAATCCGCAATATCGGCCTCGTTTCACACGGGGGAGCGGGGAAAACCACCCTCGCGGAGGCAATGTTGTTCCAAACAGGGGCCAACTCCCGGATCGGGAAGGTCGACGACGGCACTTCCGTCCTCAACTACGACCCCGAAGAGGTCAAGCGGAAGACCACGGTCGGAACTTCCCTTGCCTCTCTCGAGTGGAAGGACCACAAGATAAACCTTCTCGACACCCCCGGATTCGACGATTTTTTGGGCGAAGTCCACAAGGTGGTCTACGCAATGGATTCGGCGGTCGTGGTCATCAACGCTTCCTCCGGAATCGAAGTCGGAACGGAAAAGAACTGGAAGATCCTCAACACCCATAACCTTCCCCGGATCGTCTTCCTCAGCAAACTCGACAAGGAAAACCTGAACCTGACCAAGATCTTCGACGAACTGAAGGGTTTCGACCCCAAGATCGTTCCCATCCAGATCCCCTGGGGAACCGCAAACAACCTCAAGGGCGTCATCGATATCCTGGACATGAAGGCCTACCAATACACCGACGACGTTGGCAAGAAGGTCGAAGTTAAGGACGTCCCGGCCGACCAGAAGGATTTCGCAGCGAAACTTCGTGAAAGCACCCTTGAATCCATCGTGGAGTGCGACGATGCCCTGATGACCAAGTACTTCGACGGGCAGGAGATCACCCCCGCCGAGCTGCGTGGCGCGCTGAAAGCGGGCCTCGCCGCCAACAAGATCAAACCCCTCGTGTGCGGAATGTCGCTCAAGAACATCGGGACCGATCTGCTTCTCGACCTTATTCTCTCATGCGCACCCTCCCCCCTCGAGCGCGGCCCAATCGAAGCGCTTGTCCCGGGAACCCAGGACAAGATCAAGGTGGAGCCGAAACTCGATGGTGCCCCCACCGCCTTCATCTTCAAGAAGATCAACGAGCAGGCCGGGGACATGATCTTTCTGCGCTGCGTCAGCGGGAAATTCTCCTCCGGAACCGATTACTACAACTCGACGAAGGAAGCCGGCGAACGTTTCAGTGCATTCACGACCCTTCGCGGGAAAGCCCGCCTCGACCTCGACGCCCTCACAGCCGGGGATATCGCCCTCGTGGTCAAGCCCAAGATCACCGTCCGGGGTGACACTCTGTGCGACAAATCGAAACCCGTGGTTTTCCAGGTTCCGGCACTTCCCGCCCCCAAGCTGACCTACGCGGTCACTCCGCGCACGAAACAGGATCAGGAAAAAATGGGCACTGGTCTCCAGACCCTCTGCGGTGATGACGGGGTCCTGAAATACGAGTTCGACCCCGAGCTTGGCCAGGGGCTCATCTCAGGTCTGGGGGACACCCATATAGATGTTGCGGTCTCCCGCCTGAAGGCCCGGTGGAACGTCGATGTCGACATCACCAAGCCCAGGATCCCCTACCGCGAGACGATCAAAGGCAAGGCAAGGGTCCAGGGGAAGCACAAGAAACAGACCGGCGGCCGCGGCCAGTACGGTGACGTCTGGATCGCCTTCGAGCCCTTCCCCGGCCAGGAGTTCGAGTTCGTCGATGCCATCGTCGGCGGTGTCGTTCCCAAGAACTTCATTCCCGCGGTCGAAAAGGGTCTCCAGGAAGCCCGCAAACGCGGCACCATCGCCGGGTTCCCGACGATCGGCTTCCGGGCGATCCTCGATTTCGGATCCTACCACGATGTCGATTCTTCCGAACTCGCGTTCAAGTTGGCCGCCACACTGGCCTTCAAGAAGGGAATCGCCGAAGCGAAACCCGTTCTCCTCGAGCCCATCTACGAGGTAAGCGTCATTGTGGGGGAAGCCTACATGGGAGCAATCATCGGCGACCTTAATTCCCGCCGTGGCAGGATCCTCGGAATGGAACCCGGTGCCGACGGCAACCAGACCGTCAAGGCAAACGTCCCCCTCGCGGAAATGTACAAATACGCAACCGATCTTAAATCGATGACCCAGTCCCGGGCGGACTTCTCGATGAAATTCTCCTATTACGAGGAAGTCCCCGGAAACGTCACCGAGCAGATTGTCAAGGAATACGGGAAGGCCGAAGAGGTCCAGGAGGAGTAATCCCCCGCCGCCTGCCCAGGAGTTTTTCGAAGAAAAACCCGGTTCGAAAGAACCGGGTTTTCGCTTGTACGGATCAATGAAAGGTAACCGCTCACTCCCGAGGTTCTTCACCTTCTCCCCCTTTCGGGCCTTCGTGTCCCTTGTGCCTTTTTGGTGAAACCGGGATAGGTGAACGCCTTCGAAAAAGTTCAGGACTGGCCGGTTTCCTTTTTTGCGAGTCGGATCACATGGGAAATGTGGCTCATGAGCGACGTGAACCTCGAGAAAAATGGGAGCTTCACGATCTCGTCGAAGTAGAACTGGGACTCCCGCCTCATCTTCAACCTGCGGGCGAGCTCACCCGCGAGGAAACCCGTGACAAGGATTCCCCGGGGGGAGAGTTTGTCCATTCCGGGGTCCATCTTGGCCAGGATGGTGTTGTCGCCCGGAAAGATCCCGTTGATCGTCTGGTAGGGAAGGTAGACCTTCCGGAAGCATTCCAGTGCCTTGCGTTGGGATTGTTCCTCCTGGATAGAATGCCCCATCCGACGGCTCAACCAGGAGGATTTCAGGAAGAACTCCCCCGCGAGCTTCTCGAAATTCCGGAGTTTGAGTGCCCTCGCGGAAAAAGCCGCAAGCTCGAAACTCTTGATCCCGTGAAGGAGCGTTCGCTCTCCGGAAAACTCGAGGTTGATCGCAATCTGTCTCCTCTCCGAAGTCGAAATGGGACCGAGGAAATGCCCGCGGGGTCCGTCGGGAACCTTGGTTTCTGGAAACTTTCCGACATAATGGGCGAAAAGGCAACCCGTGCAGACCATAACGGTGTAGAGTTCCGGATGCATCATCCCCGGGCAGATCGGGCAGAAGTCGGTGTCGGTATCGCTGACAGGTATTGTCCAGAGCTTGAAGGACAGGGCTTCGAAGTTCCTTCCGCAGATCGGACAGGACATCTTCATCGTTCGGAGAAGCGGGTGAACATCTGCCTTCCGCGCCTTCTTCGGGGCTTCCAACGTCTCCAGCTGATTCTCGGTCAGGGGAAGGACATGATCCTTCTCCAGCAGTTCGGTTTCCTGCCGAAGGAGGTTGAGGGAACTGATCAGCCGCGGAATGTTCAATGGCTTGACCAGGAGAGCGAGGGCCTGGTGTTTCAGGCACTCCTGCGCCAACTCCCGCGTGAACCTGGAACTCAGGAAGACGATCTTGGCATCCGGAGCCTTGCCCTTTGCCCGGGAGGCAACGGCGTCAACGCTTTCGTCGATCCCATCAAGGTCTATGAACCATGCGACGGTGGGACAGGTTGTGGAAAGCTGCTCAACCCTTTCAAGGACAGCCGTCAACCGGGGAGTGAAGTTGTACTCCCGGATGGTCATTTCAAG
This sequence comes from uncultured bacterium, assembly GCA_964428355.1. Lineage (GTDB taxonomy): Bacteria > Muiribacteriota > Ozemobacteria > Ozemobacterales > Ozemobacteraceae > CAYRYU01. The sequence continues at coordinate 50,935 of CAYRYU010000038.1, read as the reverse complement.
CAGAACCGAGTACATCGGATCCCGGGAAAGGATCACCACCTGCGAAGGGCGCGCCAACGGCGGCCGTCGCCCTGTCGTTCTCACCGTAGGATCGCTGTTTTCCATTATTCCTCCACAAGACACTCCCCCCTATTATCATCGACCACGGTGAGAAAAGGAAAGACCCCGGGTTTTCGGGTTTTCCACAAGGATTCGCCGGCCCGGGTTCCAGGGTAAAGGGGACGTTGCACTTATGGCCGTTTTTCCACGAATTCCTCCTGATTTCGCGTGGAAGCATGGTGGTTCCAACAAACCCACCGGCTGGAAAATCCGCGGAGGATCATTTACCATGACGCTGTTCGATGAGAAAATCCCCCCCTCCATGTGAGGCAGGCTGGGGCCGCAGGAGAGAGAAAATGGCAGACACCGTTTCACAGGCTTCGAAGAGCCTCGATCCCGAACCGGGGAAACTGGTCTTTCCAGTTGCCCTTGTGGACAAGATCCCCATGGACGAAAAAGAGTATCGTGATTTCGAAGCCCTGGTCCTGCAGGTTCTTCAGAACGAGGGTATGAACGTGCCCCAGAAGCTCTTCTCGGTCTATCTTCTGACGGGGGAAACCGTGAGGGCAAAGCAGGGGAAATCGCCACCCCGTGGACTCGATGAGGTCATCAAAGATGCGAAGCAGGCTGGAACGGAGACGGAATGCCCGAAGGCGCGGCTGATCCGGGGGCTTTTCTTCAGCTTTCTTGACCGGGACCCCACTTCGGAAGCACCGAAAGCTGGATTTGGGGCGATGATCGGCATCCTCCGTGACATGGCGAAGGTGTTCCTAAACATGGGGTCGGTCTTCCTCCAGCGGCTGAACCGGTCGGTCTCGATTCCCCAGGTCGACAAGATCACGGTTTCTCCGTTGCGTGGAGAAATCGATGCACGTTTTCTCGAATTTTTCACCGGATTGGTCAGATCGGGATGGCTCGGAGGGCAGTCATCGATCCACGCAGGGGTCTGCCTGATGATCGTTGCCCTTTCTTTGGGAGAATGGCTGGTTCGCGCGCTTGCGGCAGCCGCTGGAAGATCCGCCCCGACCGGAGAGGACCTGACTCATGCCATGGATTTCCTTCAGACCGAGTTCGGAAAAAGGTCGACAGCATTGACGAGGATGGTTTCCGGAAGCGCTTTTTTTGCGCTTTTCGACGCACTGATGCAGAGACCGTCGGTGGCCTGTTCCCTGGCCAACCTGGGACGCGAAAAGATTTCTTGATAACGTTTTTCCCTGGGGGAGGGTTGACAGAGAGCCTCCCTCCATTCCATAATGCTACAAATCTGCCTTAGACGGGGGGATTCGAATGACTCGTTCCGTGCGCTCGTATAGCTTCTTTATCATCGCGGTTTGCATTCTCGGTGCGGTGGTTTTCCACGGATGCGGAGGTGGAGGGAACGGGGATGACGCCCTACCCACCGGACCCTTCCGGTTGCACATCGCCGGAAGCGTCACCGCTTCGGGAACCCTTGGATCGATACAGGAACTCGAAGCTTCGATCCTACCGGACTATTCGGTTTCGAGCGTCGAGGTCTATCTTGAATCCAACCCCGGATACACGACTACCACCAATTCGAGCGGAGCATTCGACCTTACAATTCCATCCGGGGGAACCCACCGGGTGGTCGCGAAATTCACGAAGAACAACAAAGTATACAAAGCCCGGTCGCAGGCAATCGTGGTTTCCCAGAATTCCCCCGACGGCAATGCCGGGACCATGCGGTTGGCGTCGGCAACCAACTGCGTCATGATCGAGCTGGTCAACAAGAACGGCCAACCGATTTCGGGAGCGAGCATTTCCGTGTGGGGGCAGGTTTTCACCAGCACGGGTCCGGGGAGTTACACCTCACCGGTGATGCCCTCGGGAGCATCGGAAGCCTTGACGATTTCCGTGCCCGGGTACCAGACTGTCTCGATTCCGGTGAACTTCTCTTCACCACTGACCCCGCACATCCAGACCGTGCTTCCCACCACGACCGATTCGAACCGTGCCCCGATCGTCAGCCTCTCGGCGGACAAGTATTACGTTGTTTCCCCATACACCATCAACATAACAGCGAACGTTTCCGACGCTGACGGAGACACGATCATCTCAACCTGGACATGGACCGCGGGAACCCTGACGACCCAGGGAAGCTACAACGCGATCTGGTCCCCCCCGGCCGGGAACAACGTTGCGACCATCACCTTCATCGCTTCGGATTCCCGGGGCCTGGCCGGAAAAGCTATCCTGGGCCTGAGTTACGGAACGGGCGGCGGCACCAACCGCAATCCTCTGGTCGAGATGGTCGCTACGGGCTCGACGATCTGCCTGGCCCAGGGGCTCCAGATCATTGCCAGCGCGACGGATCAGGACGGGGACGCCCTTTCCTACTCCTGGACAGCCGACTCGGGCAACCTGAGCAGCACGAACTCGGGAAGCGTCATCTGGACCTCTCCGACCGCAACCGGAACCTACCGCGTCTCCGTCCAGGTCTCCGATGGCCGCGGCGGGACCGCAGTCGCATACCGGGACATCTACTGCTCCGGCAACCCCCCGTCCCAGGCGAATCAGAATCCGATCGCATCGATTTCCCATCCGATCGCGAACCTGTTGCTGAACATGGGCAACTATGGACAGGCCCTCACTGTCAGCGGTTCGGGTTACGATCCCGAAGATACAGGTCTTGATCCTGTACTGGGAAGTTTCACATGGAAACTCTCGATCGACAGGGGAGGCGGGGTCCTCGAACCGCACGGAACCTGGGGAAAGGTTTCCTCGTTTTACCTTCGCGCAGGTTACGAGGTGACGGAAGCCGCGACCTATGTGATCTCCCTCACGGTTTATGACAGCCTCATGCAGTCGGGAACCTACTCCCACTCCTTCCGGATCAACGCCACCCCAACGGCCCAGATCAACGCGCCGGCCTCCGGTGCGGTTTACATCGAAGGGTTCAACATCACCTTCGCAGGCCAGGGAACCGACATCGAAGATTCCATGGGCAACGGGCTTTCCCTCGTCTGGCATGACGGAGGAACCCAACTCTCGACCGAAGCCACTTTCGCGGTCAACACGCTCGCGAGAGGGAGCCACAACATTACCCTCACCGCACTCGACCGCTTGGGGCTGTCCGACACCGATGTGATAGGTGTCTACATCAATCCTCCGCCCAGGGTTGATGGGCTGATCACCCCCACACTTCCTTCCGTCACCCTCCTCGGTTCGAACCTCTCCTTTCTGGCAGATGTTTCGGACTTCGACCAGGCCTCTACCACTCTGGCCGTTCAATGGCGCGATACCACCGGCGGATTGCCCGGGACGCTGCTCGGGTCCACCAACCCCTTCAACACATCAGCTCTGACAGCAGGAACTCACACCATCCAGATTTCCGTCTTCGACCAACATGGAATGACCGACCCGACGCTCGGATCGATGTCCTTCCCGGTCTACATCAACCGGGCTCCCGTCGTCGGCGTTTCCTCTCCCGCGGTCGGGGCACGAAACTTCCTTTACGGCCAGACAGTCAACTTCGTGGCCTCGATCACGGATTTCGACGAGACCATTCCAGCGACATCGATGCTCTGGTATGCCGATGGGGCGATAGTTTTCAACGGCTCCTCCTTTACCAAGAATGATTTTGCCTCCGGCACCCACGTGATCTCGCTGGTCGCTTCCGACAGCCACGGCGCCCAGGGCTCCACGACCTTCAACATCAGCATCGGAGCCAACCAGGCTCCCGTAATCCAGATCGTCCAACCCACCGGAACCACCTTTCCGGTTGGTTCACCAATCAACTTCGTAGCCTCGGTCTCCGACCTCGAGGATGTAACGATCCCCAACTCCCGCATCCTCTGGAACGCCGACGGTTTGCCGGTAAACATCGGTGCAACCTTCACCAAATCGGATCTCGCCTCCGGCCCGCATACGATGCAGGTGGTTGCCTCCGACAGCCAGGGGGCGGTCTCCTCTCTTTCTTTCGCGATAACGGTTGGCAACACCCCTCCCACCGTGCAGATTGTCCAACCTCTTCCAACAATCTCCGTGATACAACTGGGAACGAACCTGACCTTCATTGCGAGCGCATCAGATTTCGAGGACGGGGGAACGATCGGCAACCCAGCCCAACTGAAATGGACGGTTTCCAACGCCTCGACGGCCCCCCCCTTGACCGACAGTCAGTTCGGCGCAGGCTCGAACTTCACCTACGCCTTTCCCGCTGGAACGAACACCTTCAGGCTTACCGCGACCGATTCGACGAACGTGTCTGCGTCGGTTTCCCAAAGTGTCTTCGTGAACACGACTCCGACCGTCACAAGTCCGACGGTTGACGACGGAGGACCTGTCGTTAGCGCGAGCGGTGCTGTCAAGCTGTTCGGTTCCGCGCTCACGTTCAACGTTTCCGTCACGGACCCCGACCAGAATCCCGCCCCGAACCCGGTCTGGAATTTCAACGGGAACGATCTCTACACCGGATTCAGTTACGCGACCACCCCCTCGAACGCGGGCACGAATACAGTCCTGGTACGTGTTCCAGATGCCCACGGTGGGGTTGGTTCCCTCACCTTCCTTATTTACATCAATCGCCCTCCGACGGTGAACATCGCAACTCCGGCCAACAACCACGTTTTTCCCTTGAATTCCACTGTGCATTTCCAGGGGTCTGCCACAGACCCCGACACGGGCGCACCCGCGATCGCGACGTCCACGATGAACTGGTATGATGTCTCCCAGGGTGGTGCCCCCCTCGGCCTCGGCACATCCACATTCTGGTACACGTTCACCATCGGAAATGGCCTCGGTTCGCACACCATCAGGTTCGACGCCGCCGATCAATACGGGGCGGTTTCCTCGACCACCATCGATGTGTATTTCAACGCGACCCCGACGGTGGGCGCAATCACGACCAACCCCGCCCCCTCCGATCTCCGGTTCGATTCCGACACCCCGATCACCTTCACCCTGAGCAACATTGCCGATTCGAACGGATATGACCCAGTCACGGTCACCTGGTATGACGCGCGCGGGACTGCCACGGATACCCTCCGTCAGGCGACCATCCCCGCGGGGGCGGGCCCCTTCACCGATTCGTTCACCACATCGCTCGCTTCAGCCCCCCGGACGATCTTCGCCTGCGTGATGGACAACCATGGATACGCCGCCACCTCCAGCCTGAACATCCTGGTGAACCGGCTTCCGGTTCCCTCTCTGGTCTCGCTCGTTCCCACACTTTTCCCGAACCAGTTCGCCACAACGACGTCGGGAATCCCCGTCTATCTCGTCGGATCCACCAGCTACAACATCGTCCTCACCGCCACGGGCTCCGACTATGAACTCGGGGATATCGATGCCGCAAGCTTCACATGGCTCGACGTAACGACGGGAATCGCCACCCTTGGCCAGGGGTTGACGCTTAACCAGAATATCCTCCCCGTGGGCGAGCGCACCTTCCGCCTCCAGGCCAGCGACAACTTTGGAAGCATCGCCTCGGTGACCTTCACCTTCCAGGCATGGGGCATCGGAGGGGCACTGGGTGGCCAGGTGAACGCCCCAACCGGTATCCACGAATTCAGTTCGGCTTTCGGCGAACTTCTCCTCTGCGACCGGGGAAACCGGCGTTTCCTGCGCATCGATTCGAACTTCAACCTCATCGCTTCGTGGGGCGTCCCCGGCAGCTTCTCCCCCGGCCTCGCCGACCTTGCCGTCGACAATACCGGGAACATCTTCCTTACCGACTCGACCGCGAACCGGATAACGAAGATCAATGGGGCAGTGGTTCCGATGACGTGGACCGCCAACTTCCCCGGATTCAGCACTCCGATGGGGATGGATATCCACTTGAATACCCTGGGGTTCGCCGCTGATTACGGCTCCGGAAGGGTCCTAACCTTCAACGCCTCCACCGGCGCAATCATCGCCCCGGAGGTGCTCCTTGCCTCCCCGACCGGGTTGGCGGTCACCCCGAGCACGGGAATGGTATACGCAGCCAACCTCCAGGGGTCCAACTCCGTGGTCCGGAAATTCAATACTGCTCTCAATACCCAGTTCACCTGGGCATCTGCCGGAGTCGCCTCCTTCTCGTTCGGAATGCCGGTCGCCCTCGATGCGGACGACGCGGGGCGGGTCTTCGTTGCGGATACCGCCAACCACGTGATAAAGGTCCTTGACCCGAACGGGGCACTGCTCGTAGAGTTCGGTTCCGGCCCCAACAACGGTCTAGGGCAGTTCAACACCCCGTCGGGCCTCGTCTACGATTCGGTGGGAAAGAACCTCTACATCTGCGATACCGGTAACAACCGGTTGATCCATCTCCGGGTCGGCAACTCCTCGGGATGGTAATCCCCCAGGGAAAGAAACAGCCCCGCTCCGGCGGGGCTGCTTTTTTTCAGGGCGGAGACGGGTGAAGAAAAAACCGGTTTCCGGGAATGAGGCGAATGAGGCAGAAGTCCCGCGGGATCGGGACGAGCGCGGGTTTCCCGCCGGTTTCCTCTTCCCCCGCAACTGCGACTCGGGGGGTGGGAAAGCTACATGTGACCGATGAACTGCCGGAAGGCCCGGCGGGCCTCCGCAACGATCTCGTTCCTGCGGTCCTCGCCCGAGAGGCCCTTCTTTTCAGGGAAGAGCCCGAAGTTGGCGTTCATGGGGTTGAACTGCTTGTGTCCGGTGAAGGTGATGTACTGGAGAAGCGCCCCGAGGATCGATTCGGGCGGAGGGGTGACAAGGGGCTTCTTGAGGATCTTCCGGGCAACGTTCAAACCCGCGAGAAGGCCCGTCGCATCGCTCTCGCAATACCCCTCGACCCCGCAAACCTGGCCTCCGATGAAGAGATCTTCGTCCCCCTTGACCTGGAGGGTCGGTGTAAGGATCTTGGGGGCGTTGAGATATGCGTTGCGATGCATGGTCCCGAAACGCACGAATTTCGCCTCCCTGAGGGCGGGAATCATCCTGAGAACGCGTTCCTGCTCGGGGTGCCGGATATTCGTCTGGAATCCGACGAGGTTGTAGAGGCTCCCGAGCAGGTTGTCCTGGCGCAGCTGAACCACGGCATAGGGGCGGCGGCGGGTCACGGGCTCGACAAGCCCCACAGGCTTCATCGGCCCAAACCGGAGGGATTCGGGACCCGACGCGGCAATCTCCTCGATAGGTTGGCAGGCCGAGAAGAAACTCTTTCGGGCGTCCTTCTCCATCGTCGACAGTTCGATCTTCTCGGCGGAAAGGACCGCGGCCACGAAGGCTTCGTATTCCGGCTTCGAAAGAGGGCAGTTGAGATGATCGCCTTTCGCCTTCTCTTCGTAACGGTCGGCCCTGAAGCATTTCGACATATCGATAGATTCAGCCGTCACGACCGGAGCGACAGCATCGAAGAAGAAGAGATGCTTGCTGCCGAACCTCTTGGAAAGGTGCTGGAGCAGCTTGGGTGAGGTGAGCGGACCGGTGGCGAGAATGGTCGGTCCCTCATCGGGAAGGCTTACCAGTTCCTCGTTGATGAACTCGACATGGCTGTGTCCCCTGATGTAACGGGTGATCTCCCGGGAAAAAGCCTCCCGGTCGACCGCGAGGGCGTTTCCTGCGGGGACGCGGTACTTGTAGGCGATCTCGAGGATGTAGCTTCCAAGGGTCCGGAGTTCCTCCTTGAGGAGTCCGGAGGCCCGGTCTGGGAGGTTGCTTCCAAGGGAATTGCTGCAGACGAGTTCGGCGAGCAGATCCGTGGTGTGTGCCCCCGTGGTCACCTTGGAGCGCATCTCGATCAGCCGCACGGGAATTCCCCGCCTCACGAGCTGAAAGGTCGCCTCGGTTCCGGCGAGACCGGCCCCGATCACGGTAACGGGAGGAGGGCTATTCTTTTTCGGCACCGGCCACTTCCTCCTTGCCGCAGGTCTTGTTCGAACATCTCGAATGGGTTCCGAGCTTCTTCGTGGTGTGAAACACCATCGGGGAGCTGCATTTTGGGCAAAGCTCGCCCGTCGGCTTTTGCCATGTCGTGAAACTGCACGTGGGGTACTTCGAGCACCCGTAGAAGACCCTCTTCCGCTTGGACTTCTTGATCAGGATTTTCCCCCCGCAACCCGGGACCGGGCAGTTAACCCCCGCTTCCTGCGCGATGGGCTTGGTGGAGCGGCACTCGGGATATTTGGAGCAGGCGAGGAAACGACCGAAGCGGCCATTCTTCACGAGCATCGGTGCGCCGCATTTTTCGCAGGTCTGGTCGGTGACTTCCGGTGGAAGAGCCTGGCTTTCCTGGAATTTGTCCAGCACCTCCTTCAAGGGGAAACGCTCCGGAGTGGTGTCCTGGGCGAACAGGATCATGTCTTCCGGGATATGCCGGGTCGTCTTGCACTCAGGATAGCCCGAGCAGGCAAGGAATTTCCCGGTCCGGCCGAGTTTGACCACCATGGGTTTGCCGCATTTTTCGCAGGTGATGTCGGACTCTATCTGGACCTTCTTGACTTCCGCCTCGGCCTTTTTCAGGTCGGTGAAAAACGGCTGGTAGAAATCGCGAAGAACCTTCACCCAGTCCTTCTTTCCGTCCTCGATCTCGTCGAGGCTGGTCTCCATCTGCGCGGTGAAACTCTTGTTGATGATGTCCCCGAAACTCGAGGTAAGAAGCTGGGTTGCGAGGAATGCCGCATCCGAGGGCCGGAACTTCCCCTCGACCTTGCGCACGTATCCGCGCTGCTGGATCGTCTCGATGATGGCTGCATAGGTGCTGGGGCGGCCAATCCCCTCCTTCTCGAGGGTCCTGATCAACATCGACTCGGAATACCGCGGGGGAGGAGAAGTAAAGTTCTGCTCGGGCAGTATTCCAACCAGCGAAACGCCGTCACCGGTGGACAAGGGGGGGAGCTTCTGCCGGAAATCATCCTCCAGGTCGGTGGGACGATCGCCGTTACGCTCGCCGTCACGCTCACCGTCACGCTCGCCGTCACGCTCGCCATTGGGCTCCTCGGCGGCGGTCTCGGAGTAGAGGGCGGTGAATCCGTCGAAGGTCATCGTGGTTCCCGTTGCCTGAAGAAGATGGGGCCCGGCTTTCACGTCGATGGTCGAAACCTCGAACTGGGCCTCGGCCATCTGGGAAGCGACGAACCTCCTCCAGATTATGGTGTAGAGCTGAAGGGCATCCTTCGGAAGGAACTTCGAAACGCTTTCCGGGGTTCGCCAAACCGAGGTCGGCCGGATCGCTTCGTGAGCGTCCTGAGCCCCTTTCCGGGTCTTATAGATTCTGGGGGCCGGGAGGGAGTATGAAGGAGCATACTTTTCGGCTATGTAGGTCCGGGCCTCATCCAACCCTTCGGGGGAGATGCGGACGGAATCGGTTCGCATGTAGGTTATCAGGCCTACGGATCCCTGGCTGCCGATCTCGATTCCCTCGTACAATTTCTGCGCGACAGACATCGTACGCTTGGACGTGTATGAAAACCGCTGGGCGGCCTCCTGCTGAAGAGTGCTGGTGATGAAGGGAGGAGGAGGATTCTGTTTCCGTGATCTTTTCGCGACGTTGTCGACCGCAAGAGGGGTATCGCGAACCAGGGCGACCACGGCCTCCGCATCCGCTCCCGTCGAAAGGACGGGCTTCTTCCCATCGGTCTTTACGAGTTTGACCTTGAACTTTCCCTTGTTCCCGGCTTTCAGCTCAGCCGAGATCGTCCAGTATTCAACCGGTTGGAAAGCGAGGATCTCCTTTTCCCGCTGGCAGATGAAAAGAACGGCGACCGACTGGACCCGGCCCGCGGAAAGCCCCAGGCTTATCTTCTTCCAAAGGAGCGGGGAAAGCCGGTATCCGACTATCCGGTCAAGGATTCGCCTTGACTGTTGCGCGCTTACGAGGTTGAGGTTGATCGGCCGGGGGGAGCGCAAGGCGTTGAGGACTTCCTCCTGCGTGATGGCATTGAACGTGACACGGCAGGGCGAAAGGGGATCGATGTTCAGGACGTTCGCGAGATGCCAGCTGATGGCTTCCCCTTCCCGGTCGGGGTCGGGGGCGAGAAAGATCTCCTTTGCGCCCTGGGCGGCTTCCTTGAGCCGGTGGATGACGGGTTCCCGGTCCCGCACGACCTGGAAGGCAGGAACGAAGCCCTTGTCGGTATCGACCGCAATCCTGGTTTCAGGAAGATCGATGACATGGCCCTTGCTGGCCTCGATGACGAAATCCTTTCCCAGGAACTTGGACAGGGTCTTGATCTTTCCCGGGGATTCGACGATGATGAGGTTTTTTGCCATTTGTCCGGCCTAATTGATGTACAACGGTTTTCCGACCTTCTCGCTGAGCACGGGCTGGTGGGATTTCACCGGATTGGGATCGTTCATGTAGAGGATTAGTTCGAGCCTTGTGGGGTTGACGTCGCGCAGATCGTTCTTCCAGAGGAACTCAATGGTCTTTTCGAAGTGCAGCGGGCTGATCTGGCCGCCATCGAGAAGGTTCAGAAGCATCTGCTGCGCATCGAGCGTCAGACGGATCGCTTCGGATGCGTGAAGGTGCCGGACTCCAAGAGGTTTCCCCTCCCCGTCCTGCGTGGCATCGGTCGCCGCCTGAGGCTCCTGGGAAGCGGTCATCATTGCCAGCCACTTCATCGCGGAATCGATATCCTCGAGCGAAAACCCCTTTTTGAGGAGCCGGGCGACCATCGGGGAACCGATGGCGTGGATGGTGCCCTTGTTCTCCATTTTCCTGAGAACCATGGTCATGATCTTCATTACGTTGGTCAATGGGTTTTTCATTCCGTTGTTCATTGCCTACCTCCCCAAAGGGGGCTTGATTTTCGATTGATAAAGGTTCCCTGGAAGCTTCGTCAGGATGTCCCGCATCTCGAGCGTCAGGAGCATCGAGAAAAGCCGATCCCTGCTCCAGCGGCCGTCACCGAGCAACCTGTCGACGGATACCGGGTCGTTCGAAAGAACGCTCACCAGAAGGGCTTCATCCTCCTCGAGAAGGGGCGACACAGCCTCCTCCTCCTGGTGGGCGGACGCCGGAAGGAGATGCGAATAGAAATCCACGATCTGGGCGGGAGAGGTCACGAGGTGCGCCCCATCGCGCAAAAGGGAAAGTGTTCCCTGGGAAAGATTCGCCCGGACGGAACCCGGAATGGCGAATACGTCACGGTCCTGGTCTCCGGCGAGACGGGCGGTGATCAGGGAACCGCTCCGGGCCGTCGCCTCCACGACGAGGGTCCCGACGCACATTCCGGAGATGATCCTGTTCCGAACCGGAAAATGCCATGGCCGTGGAGGTTCACCGGGGGGAAATTCTGAAAGGAGGGCGCCTTGCCCGAGGATCCTCTCCCTGATTTTTCGGTTTCCCGAAGGGTAGATCTGGTCCACTCCACATCCGAGGATGGCGATGGTCCTGGAACCGGCATCCAGGGCTCCGAGATGTGCGAACGTGTCTATCCCGAGGGCAAGCCCGCTGACGATCACGAAACCCGCGGCCGCGAGGTCATGACCGAACTCCCGGGCGAGGTCGAACCCCAGCTGGCTTCCGTTCCTTGCCCCCACGATCGCGAAGTGGGGCCGGTCATCGGGAACGATTGTCCCCTGACCGAAAAGGACGATTGGAGCGTCGTGGGTCTCCCGGAGGAGGGGCGGGTATTCCGGATCGTTGAACGTGATGAACCGCAGCCCATCCCCGTCCAGCTTCCCGGGATCGCAGAGGGGGGGGGCATGCCGGCCTTCCGCGAGGAAGCGGTCGAGTCGCTGGTGCGTCCAGCCTTTGACCTCGGACAGGGCCCTCCGGTCGGCCCGAAAAACCGCGTCCGGAGTCCGGAAATGTTTTATCAGGCCGGCCTTGACGGTCTCCCCGATCCAGCCGATTCCTGCGAGTTTCAACCAATCCAGGCGCGGATCGGTTCGGGAGTTCCGGGAGTCAGGCATCGGTGAGGGGCTCCTCGGGGTTTCGGATCTTCTTGATCACCTTCTGGCACCAGAAAACGACCGTCTCATCGCCGGAAGCTGCGCTCTCTGTCAGGACGGGGAGAATGACCATTCCTGCACCGAAAAGCGCTTCCGCGGCTACGGAGCGGAAAGCCGCCTGGACGTGTTTGAAAAGTTCGATGAAAGCCTGGGGAATCCTCTGGGCCATGCTTCCCAGGTGACGTTTTACGGTGCGGATTTCCCGTTCCTCTTTCAGCGAGAGGAAATGCTCGATCAACGGGGTGATCGCGGGAGCCTCGGCATGCTCGGCAAGAGCCGCGATAACGGACGATCGGACCTGGTACGTACGGTCCTTGAGCGCTTCGACGAGGACGGTTCGGGATTTGAGGCAGGGGAACTTGCCCAGGGCCTCTGCAGCGGCTTGTCTGACCTTGTCTTCCTGGTCTTCGAGAAGGATGATCAGGACGTCGACTCCGCGGTCCTCCCGCAATGCCCCGAGAGCAACGGCCGAATTCCGTCTCAAGACCACGTCATCGCTTTCCACGCACTTGCTCAGGGTCTCGAAAACCCTTTCCCCTAGCTTCTGGAAGGCCTTGCAGATGTTCCGGTGGACTTCCGCGTTGCGGTCGGACAGCCCCTTGATCAGGGGAATCACCGCCCGGGGGTCCCCGATCTTGCCGAGAGAAATGGCGGCGTAGATCCTGACCCATTCGCTGTCGTCCCGAAGAGCGTCGATCAGGACGTCGGTGGATGAGGGATCCCCGATGATTCCGAGGGCCTGGCAGGCGCAAAGGCGGAGTTCGGGGTCCCCGCTGCGAAAGGATTCGTTTATCCTTTCGAGGTTCTGCTTCCCGGTTTTTTCGATGATCTGGCTGACCCAGAATCGGATATCCTCGTTGTCGTTGGACATGTTCCGGAGAAGCTGATCGATGCTGATACGCTCGAGGCTGATGATGCTTTCGGACGCGGCCCGGCGGACGCTCCAGGATTCGTCGGAAAGTGCTTTGATCAGGTGCCGGATGACATCGGTGTTGGAGGAGCTCCCGAGCGCTTTCGCGGCGAAGAAACGGATGTTCTTGTTCTTGTCTGAAAGTGCCCTGACAAGGTAAGGCATTCCGGCCTCCCCCACCGATTCGAGGATCCGGGTCACCCAGTAACGCACGTCGTCGTTCGTGCTGGTGAGCGCTTCCGCGATGCGGTCGACGCCTTTTTCCCCTATCTCCCCGAGTGCGTAGGCGCTGCTTCGCCGGACGTTCCAGGAATTGTCGGAAAGCCCATCGATCAGCACCGGAACGGCCTTGGGACTTCCGATTTCCCCGAGCGTGGCGGCGGAGAAGGTCATGATAGCCTCTTTCTTGGTCTTGAAGAGCCTCACGAGAGGATCGACGACTTTGGAGCCCATCTTCACCAGGCCCTTACGGATCAGGTATCTCTGGTTGTCATCGACCTTCTCGACGACCTCGAAAAGGCGGAGAAGTGCCTTGTCACCGATCCGGACGATGGACTGGAGGCAGCCGTCTCGGACGTCCTCGCTGGTATCCTGCAGGGCTTCGATCATCGGATCGATCGCATTGTCACCGATTTCCGCCAGGGCCTGGGTCGCGCTTTTCCGGATCGTCCAGTCGGGGTCGGCGAGCGACTCGATGAGGACCTTGATGACGCGCTTGTCGCCGGACTCTCCGAGGGCGGCGGCGATGACGTAACGGAGTTGCTTGTCCCCGGCCCGCAGGGCTTCGAGCAGGATCCGCTGAGCTTTCGGCCCCAACTTTCCAAGGGATTTGATGGCCCAGAACCTTACATCCTCATCGTTGGTCTTGGTCATCACCTGCTCGATGGCGGGGATCACCTCTTCGCCGTATTTGACCAGAGCGTCTGACGCGGCTTTCCGGACCGTCCATTTCTCGTCCCCCAGGGCACGGATGAGCGGGGTGACTCCCTGCGCTTCCCTGATGTCTCCGAGGGCGATGGCGGCAAAATACCTCACATCATGGTTCGGGCTTTTCAAAGCCCTGAGGATGGCCGGGGCTCCCTTGCTCCCGAACTTGGTGAGAACCTGCAACGCCCAGTGCTGGATGTCCTCGCTGTACGAGTTGAGGGCCGCGGAAAGTGCGGGTATGGCGGTTTCCGAGAATGTGAAAACGAGATCAGCCGAGGTCTTGCGGACTATCCAGTGCTCGTCTCCGAACGTGGCGACAAGAAACTGGAGAACGCCGTCGGTCTTCGACCGGCCGATCTCCATCAGCAGCTCGAGCTTGCGTTCCTTCCCCGATTTCGGGAAGGATTCGATCAATTTTTGGATGAAGGGGTCCACGATGTTCCCTAATATATACTGGGGGGGAAACCCCAAGTCAATGTTTTCCGTTACCGGGGATTCAGGGCCCGGTAGCGGAAGCGGTGGGGCGGGACTCGGCCTCCGAAATTTCCACCTCGGCTTTCGGGGGGTGGATTTCGAGGGTCTGAAGCCGGTCGGGAAGCCCATGGGGAACGATATCCACCGTGCAGGTGCCCGGGGCCTTTCCGCGGACATCCAGGACGACTTCCATGTCGGCTCCGGTGACCTTTTCGAGATCCGGGACATACCCCTTGAGGACCAGGGAGTAGCTGGAAGGGGTCACGATGCAGTGCTGGTTCGAGGATTTCCTGACCGTTATCGGGAAACCGTTGAACTCGCGCGTGACCATGATCGGTGTCATCTGGACCTCGACTTCGACCGAACCCGAACCGACGAAGCTGACGCTCTCGAAGGGCGGTTCGAGCCGCGCGGTCATGGATGAAGTCCCCCGGGCCATTGAAAGATCGACCATGGTCCGGACCTCCCTGACCTGCTCGAGAACCCGGGCAGGCCCGCTGATGGTCACTGTCGCAGGCTGGATCGTGATCTCGTCGAGCTTGTATCCCTCGGGGGGCTTGTTGAGTGCCTGTGAGACGACCGGGACGTTCTTCGACGGGTATCCGGACTTGACGGTGACGGTAACATCCACTTTCTCGGGAATCACCGTGAAGGCGCTCTCAATGGGGCCTTCGGACCCCAGCACCTGGACCTTCCTCAATTCGCTGAGAGAGTTCCTTGCATCCACAAGCATGACGGACACCTGGCAGCCCGCAACCTTGTCGATCATTTCGCGGGTCCCCTCCAGAATGACCTTTCGGGGATTCACGAGAGGAGCCTCGGAAATGAACCCTTCCGCGGTCTGCCCACGGACGTCTACGGCAACCTCGAACTCCTTCCTTGTCAGGGCTTCCGCGAAGATATCGAGGTTTCCAGGTTTCATCCCCTCGACATGAATGCCCGACGGGGAGGTCACCTTCAGCGGGATGATCGCGGGACCCGGACGAAGGTTGTACAGGTCAACAGTGACCTGGACGGAATCCTTTCCCGCGAAGATGAAATCCCGCCTGGCCCCCTTGAGCTGGATGAGGGTTTCAGCCTTCTTGGGGCTGACCCGGAGAAGCGGGGGAAGGTTCTTGTACTCGACGTGGGCGGTAACCGTCCGCCGGACCTCGGGAGAGATGACGATGTTCACGTAGAACCAAAGGATGATTGCCAGGAAGACCGATACCAGCTTGAGGCCGATTCGCATGTTGATCACAGCGACAAAAGCCTCCTGGTCTTCATGGTTTTCTTGAAGCTCCCGCGCAGAAGCTCCCGGACCTTTTCCATGTTGAGCTCCCGAACGAGCTTCCCACCCTTGGCGTAGGAGATGGTCCCGGTCTCTTCGCTCACGATCAATGCAAGCGCATCGGTGATCTCGGTGATTCCCACCGCGGCCCGGTGCCTCGTTCCGACCTCCCGGGCCAGGTCGGGATTCTGGGAAATCGGCAAAAAGCAGCTGGCGGCTTCGACGAAAGGCCCCTTCACGATGACGGCTCCGTCATGGAGTGCGGTAAACGGCATGAAGATGGTGTTGAGAAGCTCGGAGGTGATATTGCTATGGAGAGGAACGCCCTTGTCAATGAAATCCTTCAGCCCGATATCCTGCTCCAGGACGATCAACGCGCCCACCCTCTTCTTCGAACAGTTCTCGATGGTCTTGCACAGTTCCTCGACAAGCTCGGGAAGGTTGTCACTGTTGCCAATCTGGTCAGCCAGGAAACTCCCGCGACCGATATCCTCGAGGGCCCGCCGGAGTTCGGGCTGGAATATCACGACCAGCGCGAGAAATCCTGTGGGGAGGGTGTTGGCAAGCACCCAGTTCACAGTGTGGAAATCGAGGTCCTTCGTGAACATCAATAGAAGGATTATGATTCCGAGGCCCTTCAGAAGGTTGAATGCCCTCGTTCCCTCGATGAGGAGAAGAACCCTGTAGATTGCCCAGCTCGCAAGGGAGATGTCGAAGACATCGCTCAGCGTGACGTCCTTGAGCAGCGCTATGAAAAAGCCCAGCTTCGTCAGCATCGATTCGAAGAGCTCGGACACGGTTCTGGTTCAGCCTTTCAGCAACCCGTTCCCTGCCATTACGGCAGAGAGCTTCTCCCTGGTCTCTTTGGAGGCGGGAACGAGGGGAAGCCTGAACTCGTCCGCAATGAGGCCCTGAAGGGCCAGGGCTGCCTTGACCGGGACCGGATTTGATTCGAAAAACATCGCCCGGTGCAAGGGAAGAAGCTCGTAGTGGATCCCCCGGGCATCCTCCCAGGCACCATCAAGGGCAGCCTTGTTGAACGCCTTCATCTTTCCTGGAACGACGTTGGCGGTGACGGAAATGGTTCCACGCCCCCCAAGTGCCATGATAGCCAGGTTCAGGGAGTCTTCCCCGGAGAGGAGGGTGAACCCGTCGGGAGCCCCCCTGATGATGTCCATGGCCTGCTCGAGATTTCCCGAGGCTTCCTTGACCCCCTTGATGTTCGAGACCCTTGCCAGTTCGAGAACGGTTGATGGGGCCATGTTAACCCCCGTCCGTCCCGGGACGTTGTAAAGGATCACGGGAAGCGAGGTGGACGCTGCAATCTCCTTGAAGTGCGCAATCAGCCCGCTTTGGGATGGCTTGTTGTAATACGGGGTCACCACGAGGACCGAGCCGGCACCGAAACTCGCGGCACGCCTCGTCAGCTCCACCGCCGATGCGGTGTTGTTTCCGCCCGTCCCGAGCATTACATCGATCTTTCCGGCAACCCTGGTGACTACGGTTTCCATCAGGAGGGCCTTCTCGTCGAGTGAGAGGGTCGGAGACTCCCCCGTCGTGCCGCAGATTACCAGCCCGTCCGTTCCGGCTTCCAGATGCCGGTCGAGAAGGCGGAAAACCGCATCCTTGTCTATCCGACCGTTCGAAAATGGTGTAACGAGGGCGGTCCAGGACCCCTCGAACTTAGCTGTAGCCATTGTCCATCTCCCATGTTCGCTCCCGCGGTGCCTCGAGCCATCGGTTCGAGGCCGCCAGGGGAATCCCGACCAGCGGGGAACAACAAGATGTCGAGAAAACCCCCAACCTGCGGGCGGAACGAATTTCCCCGCCGAGAATGAAATATACCACAAGAAGGACTCGAGATGGGTGCCCAGTTGACATTTCCGACGTTTTTTTTGGTTATGCAGCGGCCCCGCCGATAAAGAGCAGAAAGGGAGGACGATCCGCGGATGACGCGAATGACGCCGATGGATGCAGATCTGATTCGGCCATCCGGCTGCTGTCATCGGCCGGATCTGCGGACCTGACTGGTGTGGGTGAAGGTTGACGGATGATCATTGGTGGGGTAACCTTTCCGGGTATGACGCAGTCGCATCGTCCTCGCCCCGCGGAGGCGCTGAATCCCCTTCTCGTGTTTTGTTGTCCGGAGGGGCAGAAGGTCCGCTTTCCCGACGAATGGGATCTCCCCCGGCAATTTGGTGTTTGGGAGATCGCGCTTTCGCGGTCGGCCCGGGAAAGGGGCTTTTTGAAAAAGCTTTCCCAGAAGTGGTACGTGTTCTGCGAAAGCGAGGAGGACGCGCTCTTGCGGAAGCTGGACGCTTTCGACCTGGTTGCCGTGTCCCCTTTGAGCCTGAACACCCTGGCCAAGTTCGCTCTCGGGATCAGGGATTCCTTCCCCACGCGGGTCCTGGGAAATGCGGCTGAAAAAGGGATCCCAATCCTTCTCGACGGTTCCGCCGTTCCTTCGGGCGACTCGGTCATGAACCCCCATCTTTCGAAGGTCTACCGGCGTCATTGGGAAAACGTGCGTTGCGGAACGGTTTCGGGATTCGACCCGGACTCCTTTTCGACGGCCGCCGCCACCATACTGCGAAACCGCCAGGAGCTCGACCACGGGTTTTCCAGTTCGAACCGGCCGGTCGTGACCCGGGATGACGTTATCCTCGCTTCTCAGGCGATGCAACCGATCATCGTTCCGATGGGTGCCATCGTCACGGCCCTCGCTGAGGAGGAGGCCCGTTCCAGGGGAATCCAAATCCAGTTCATTCCAGGAGAATCGAGATGAGTCAGGTCCTTTCGCAATCCCTTCAGGCATTCGGCCATTCGGTTGGTTCGGACTCCTTCGCACCTGGTGGCGGGGCGGTTTCCGCCTTGTCGGGTAGCCTTTCCGCAGCCCTCGCGAAGATGGTCTTTTCCCTGACGGTCGGGAAAAAGAAGTATGCCGAGTTCGATGCCGAGAACCGGAAACTACTCGAAGCCGTCGGCACAAGACTGGAACTCCTCCTCGCGTGCGTCGAGAAGGACATTTCCGGTTGCGATGCCATCCTCGCGGCCCTCGCCCTTCCGAAGGACACCGAGCCCGAGAAGGCCCGGCGAAGGGCCGCCATATCCGAGGCGAGCAAGAAGGCCAATGAAGCTCCCATCGAAGTCTGCGGACACTCGATCGAACTTCTGCGACTGTTCAAGAGTTCCCTCCCCAAGGTCAACAAGAACACGATCACTGATTGGGGGGTCGGAGCCATGCAAGCCTACGCCGCTCTCGAGGGGGCCTCCATGAACGCGAAGATCAACTGCGGATCCGTGGATGACCCTAAGTACAAGGCCGAACTGGCGGAAAAGTTCCGGGCAATGCTCGGGGAGGGGCGGGGAATCATTGACGAAATCAGGCATCTGGTACACTCGCACCTGGATTCGACCTGCTGAAACGGTCTCAACAGGTCTCGTCTTTCCATGCTTCCCAGGAAAAAAAGAAATTCATTCTGCCCACTGTGCAAAATGCTGAACTCATGCTATACTCCGCGCAGGTGACGCC
This sequence comes from uncultured bacterium, assembly GCA_964428355.1. GTDB lineage: Bacteria > Muiribacteriota > Ozemobacteria > Ozemobacterales > Ozemobacteraceae > CAYRYU01. The sequence goes on along the minus strand of CAYRYU010000038.1, from coordinate 31,921 downwards.
CCCGGGTGGGCAGTACCCCGCTCGGAACCGGGAACGGTCCCTGTTTCGGGCGATCCACAAGTTCCAGGCAACGATGCTAGGAGGATTGAATGTCAGGTCACAATAAGTGGGCCAAGGTGAAGCATGTCAAGGCCAAGATGGATGCCATCAAGGGCCGGGCTTTCACCAAGATCATCAAGGAAATCACGATAGCGGCCAAACAGGGCGGAGGGGACATCAACTCGAACCCCCGCCTCCGCAGCGCGCTGCAAGCCGCGAAAGACGCCAACATGCCCAAGGACAACGTTGAGCGTGCGATCAAGAAAGGCACCGGAGAACTGGAAGGGGTCAACTACGAAGAGGTCACGTACGAAGGCTACGCCCCGGGCGGAGTCGCGGTAATCATCCGCTGCCTGACTGACAACAAGAACCGCACCGTCGCCGAAATCGGGAAGATCCTGAGCAAGGGCGGGGGAAACATGGGAGTACCCGGCTGCGTGTCCTTCATGTTCGAAAACAAGGGTTATTTCTTCGTTTCGAAGGAAGCGAACCCGAAGATTACCGAGGATGCCCTAATGGAGATCGTTCTCGAGACCGGTTGTGAAGATCTCAAGGCCCTCGAGGACGGCTTCGAAATCACCTGTGAACCTTCGTCATTCCCCGACGTTCGTCCCAAGCTCGAAGAGAAGGGGATCAAGGTCGAGGAGGCGAAGGTCACGATGCTGCCCAAGACCACGGTCAAGGTCAAGGGAAACGACGTTGCCAAGGTTCTGAAACTCATGGATGCCATTGAAGAGAACGAAGACGTCCAGGACGTCTACAACAACTACGAAGTCAGCGACGCTGACATGGAAAAGGCACTGGCCGAAGAGTAGACCTGATCGACCGGAGAGGGGGCAGTCCGTGATGGGTGCCCCCTCTTCTGGTTTCGGAAAGCATGATAGAGAACATCCGGGGACTATTGGTTTCCAAGCTTCCTTCACGCGTGATTCTCGAGGTCGGAGGGATGGGCCTCGAAATCCAGGTCCCCTTTTCGACCTTCGGCCGCCTGGGAAATCCCGGGGCCGAAACGAGGCTGCTCTGCCACCTCCAATGGCGCGAGGATGGTCCGCAGCTGTTCGGTTTCGCAACAGAAGAGGAGCGGAGCCTTTTCCGCCTCCTGACCAAGATCGACAAGATCGGCCCGAAGCTCGCCATCAACATCATGTCCGCTGCACCGGTAGAGCGGCTCGCACAGATGATCCTGACGGAAAACGTCCGGGAACTCACCTCGATGAAGGGGGTTGGACCAAAGCTGGCTTCCCGCCTGATCGTGGAGCTCAAGGACTCGATCGCGACCCTCGGCCTGGGCGTTCCCGAGCCGGCTCCCGACCCAATGCGCGGGGGGATTCCCTTCGAGAAGGAGATCAGGGACGCCCTCGAGAATCTTGGTTACTCCAACCGGGAAATCGACCGGGTTCTCCGTGAAGGGTTGCGGAACGCCACCCCCCAGTCCACCCTCCAGGATATCCTCGAGGAAGCCCTCCGCTTTTTCGCTTCCTGAACGGATTGAGGCCCGATGAGAAAAACGAAGAAGACGGCAGGCCATGATTCCACCCCCAAACCGGAAGCCCAGGAGAACGGGGAGCCCTCGGGAGAAAAACCGTCCGCGGGCACTTCTTCCCCCCCCCTTTCTTCGGTTCTCTCCCCAAAGCCCCTCGGTAGCGATGAGGAAGAGATCCTCCCTCCTTCGCTCCGTCCCAGGAGGTTCGGCGAGTTTATCGGCCAGAAGGAGATCGTCGAGCGGCTCCGGATCTTCATTTCCGCCGCCCGACAACGGAAGGAACCCCTCGATCACGCGATCCTTCTCGGGCCACCGGGCCTGGGAAAAACCACCCTCGCCAACATCATCGCCGCGGAAATGGGAGTGCAGCTGAAAATCACGAGCGGCCCCGTCCTGACCCGCGCGGGCGATATCGCAGCCCTTTTGACCGGACTGAGGCAGGGAGATGTCCTTTTCATCGACGAGATCCACCGCCTGGGAAAAACGGTGGAAGAAGTCCTTTACCCCGCGATGGAGGACTACCATTTCGATGTCCTGGTCGGGAAAGGTCCAACCGCACGGAGTCTTCGCCTGAAGGTCCAGCCGTTCACCCTCGTCGGAGCCACCACCCGGGAGGGTGACGTCTCAGCGCCCCTTCGCGGCCGTTTCGGTGTCGTCGCCCGCCTCGACTACTATTCGACGGATGAATTGACAACACTGATCCAGTCGGTCTCCAAACGCCTCCAGTTCCCGGTCGACGCCCAGTCCGCTTCCGAGATCGGCAGACGCTCGCGGGGGACCCCCAGGGTTGCGATCAGGCTTTTCAAGCGCATGCGTGATTTCGCCCAGGTCCGGGGCTCCCCTTCCATCACGATGGACATCGTCGAACGCGGGATGGAAATGCTCAGGGTCGACCGGAAAGGTCTGGACTTCATCGACCGCCGGATCCTGGAGGTACTGCTGATGCGTTTCGATGGGGGTCCCGTCAGCCTCGACACCCTCGCGGTTTCCGTCGGGGAGGAACCCGATACCATCTATGACGTCTACGAGTCGTTCCTGATCCAGATCGGTTTCCTGGCGCGAACCAGCCGGGGCCGGGTTGCGACGAAACTGGCATACGAATACATGGGAATGAAGCCCCCCGCGAAACCGCTCGACGATCCCCAGCTTCGGCTGTTCGAGAAGTAGTCCCGCCCCTTCGGGGGGCCCGGTCACTTCGACTGGGACCAGCCCACCACCTTGTTTTCCTTGTCGAGCAGGATTTTCACCCCTCCGGGATACTCCATCTGGACCATTGATCCCATTTCGGTCGCTGATTCCGGCGGTCCGAGGATTGCCCGGACCTCCTCCACCGTCATTCCCTGCTTCAAACCTGCGCCCGCCAGATCCTTGGGTGGGGCAACGGCTGTATGATGGGTCTTGGGCTCGGGAAGAGGCGTGGGGTTCTCCACGTTGGGGGGAAGGATCGGCCTGTTGATCACATTCTCGGCAAACTCCCGCTTCGTGATCGGAGTCGTCGATCCGGGAGCGGGAACATTTGCGGGGTTGAGGGGTTTCAGGCCGAGAGTCATCCGGACCTTGTCCTGGTTCCGGACGATGTAGTATCCCGAGGCCCCAATCACGGCAACGAGGACGAAGAGCACCAGATCCCTGAACCAGGTCGAGGGCTTGGGCTTGTCCTCTTCGAAATTGAACTCCCTTGTCGGTCCCTGCGGGCTCATTCTTCCGTCCTCCGATTCATCTCTTGTAAGGAATATACCACAATTCCCGGGACCGGCCCGAAAAAGCTTCGCCATCCAGGCGAAAATCGTGCACGTCGCCCTCCATGGCGACAGGCCCGAAAAAGCTTCGCCATCCAGGCGAAAATCGTGCACGTCGCCCTCCATGGCGACAGGCCCGTCTTGCTTTTTCGGAGGGGTACAATTAGACTGGGAAGGCTTCCGCGCACCCTCTTCAGGGGGGCATCTCAGGGCATCGAAGGGAAAACGAAAAGCGTGAAAAAGAACGTGAATCCGCCGAAGGTGTTCACCACGGGGTTGAGGGCAAAAGGTCCTCCCGACAGCCACCTCGCCAAGCTGATGAAGCTTGCGAAGGCCATGGGAATGGAGCAGTTCCCCTGGAAGAACAAGTTCGTCGCAGTAAAGACCCATTTCGGAGAGCGCGGGAACTCGGCTTTTCCCCGCCCGATCCTGCTTCGGCCCATCGTCGATTTGATCAAGGCTGCAGGGGGGAAACCCTTCCTTGCGGAAACAGCCACTCTCTATACCGGAAGCCGGAGCAACGCCCCTGACCACATCGAAACCGCGATCAGGCATGGGTTCGGCCTCGAGGTCACCGGAGCTCCGGTGTTCATCTGCGACGGCCTTACGGGGCGGGACCGCCAGATGGTACAAATCCCGGGAAAGCACTTCAGCGAGATCTCGGTGGCATCGGGAATTCACGACGCGGACTGCCTCGTGGTGGTTTCTCATTTCAAGGGCCACGAGGTCACCGGTTTCGGTGGGGCGATCAAGAACCTGGGGATGGGTTGCTGTTCGCGATCCGCGAAGCTCGCCATGCACACCGCCATCCGGCCGACGGTGATGGATTCGAAGTGCGTGAAATGCGGCCGGTGTTTTTCGTGGTGTTCGGTGGGTGCTATCCGCCAGGTGAAACCAAAGGGGCGGGTCACCATCAACCCGAACCTCTGCCGGGGTTGCGGGGAATGCTTGATGGCGTGCCGTTTCGGTGCGATCCGTATCAACTGGAGCGAGGACACGCGAAACGTGACGGAGCGCATGGTCGAGCATGCGCTCGGAGTCCTTGCTCCCAAGCGGGAGTCGGCATTCTTCTTCAACCTTCTCACGGATATCGTTCCACTCTGCGACTGTTACGGTTTCGCGGACGCCCCGGTCGTTCCGGACATCGGTTTCGCCGCATCGACCGACCCTGTTGCCCTCGACGCGGCATCCATCGATCTGGTAAACGACCAGATCGGGCTTGCGGGCACGGCCCTGAAAGGCGGCCACGGACGCGGGGAAGGAAAATTCGAACACATCCATACGGAGATCGATCCCATGGTCCAGATAACTTATGGGCAGGAAATCGGCCTCGGATCGGGAGAATATGAAAAAGTCCCCCTCGACTGAGAGGGTCACCGCGCCCGTGCCCGCCCCCTCTCCAGATTCGCTGCCGGAAAACACGGAGGGAGCGGATGCAAGTGAAACCGTCGGGGCAACGGAGGAGAAAGCCCTTTCCCCCCTTCTTCAGCAATACGCGGACCTGAAGGCGAGGAATCCCGAAGCGATTCTCCTCTTCCGCTGCGGTGACTTCTACGAGACCTTCTTCGACGATGCCGTGGTCGCCGCCCGTGAGCTCCAGATCACCCTCACGGCAAGAGGAAGACACTCGGGACAACCCGTTCCACTTGCGGGGGTTCCTTATCACAGCGCACTGAACTACATTTCCCGTCTTGTACAAAAGGGGTTCACGGTTGCCATCTGCGAGCAGATGGAAGATCCGAAGCTCGCCAAGGGACTCGTTAAACGCGAGATCGTCCGGATCATCACCCCGGGAACCGTGACCGACCCCCAGATGCTCGAGGAAAAGTCGAACAACTTCCTGGTTTCGTTCGGCATGCGGGGAGACCGGTTTTGCCTCGCGGGAGCGGAACTCTCGACCGGAGAGGTGATCCTCACTTCCGGCGACAGTCAGGATTTCGCGCTTCTTCCGGAGGAGTTCACCCGGCTGGGGCCCAGGGAGGTCCTGTTCCTTCAGGGGGGGGATGACCAGGCCGCGCTGGTCCAGGTGCCGTGGAAGGACCTTCGGGTCGAGGTCCATTCCCGGACGCTTCCGGAGAACGAAGCGGTGGAAACCCTTTGCAGGCTTTACCCCCAGGAGCACCGGGCGAGGTTCCTCGCCATGCCCGCTCTCGAGCTTCGGACCTTCGGAATCCTCGCCGACTTCCTCCTAGACACCCAGAAGTGTTCCCTGGCCCACATCCGGCTTCCCACACCGTACCGCCTCGGTGATGGAATGGTACTCGACGAGCCGACACTGGCGAATCTGGAACTCCTTCCGGACTCCCGCTCCCGTTCGTCCGGGGGAACCCTTTTCGACGTCCTCAACCGCTCCCAAACGGCGATGGGGGCCCGCCTACTCAAGAGATGGCTGCTGAAGCCGATGATCCAGGCTGCTCCGATCCGCGAACGCCAGGCGCTCGTCGCCGACCTCCACGACGATTTCCTTTTCCTCGCGGAGATCCGTGACCTTCTAAAGGGCCTTCCGGATCTCGAGCGGCTTCTTTCGAAAACCGTACTGGGCGGCCGGAATCCACGCGATGTCCAGGCTCTCGGGCTGGGGCTGCAAAAGATTCCCCTTGTCCGGGAAAGGCTCCTTGGAACCCGTCTCGCCGGCCTTGTGGATGGGATTCCCGTCCTTCCCGAACTCGCCGAGGCGCTGGTCGGTTCTCTCAAGGAAAGCCTCCCCCTGAATCTCGCCAACGGGGACGTGATCGCGGATGGTGTCAACCAGGAGCTGGACGAGCTTCGTGGGCTGATGAGGAATGGCGACCGATGGCTCCAGGAGTATGAGGAACGGGAGCGGACCCAGACGGGAATCAAGACCCTGAAGGTGAGAAGGAACAACGTTTTCGGGTTCTTCATCGAGATATCGAAGAGCCTGTCGGAGAAAGCCCCTCCGAACTATGTCCGGAAGCAGACCCTGGTGAACGGGGAAAGGTTCATCACCGCCGAGTTGAAGGATTACGAGACCCGCGTATTCTCCGCCAATGACAGGGCGGTGGCCATCGAAAAGGAGATCTTCGAGGGACTTGTCGCGCGCATCCAGACGGATGTGGGAACGATCCAGCGGGCGGCGGCCGAGATCGCGCGCTTGGACGCGGTTTCCGCACTCGCACATCTCGCCAGGGAAAGGGGCTTTTCCCGGCCCGAGATCGTCGAGGAGGCGGTTCTCGAAATCGAGGGGGGAAGGCACCCCGTCGTGGAGGCCTTCATCGAAACCGGGGCCTTCCAGCCAAACGACATGCGATTCGGACCGGAACGCCGGCAGGCGGTGATCACGGGTCCCAATATGGCAGGGAAATCGACCTTCCTCCGTCAGAATGCCCTGATCGTGCTTCTCGCCCAGATCGGGTCCTTCGTTCCCGCCAGGAGTGCCAGGATCGGGGTCGTCGACAGGATCTTCACGCGGGTTGGAGCTTCCGACAACCTTGTCCGGGGCCAATCAACCTTCATGGTCGAGATGATGGAAACCTCGGCGATCCTGAAGTTCGCTACGCCCCGGAGCCTCCTGATACTCGACGAGATCGGCCGTGGAACATCCACCTTCGACGGCCTCGCGCTCGCCTGGTCGATCATCGAGCACATCAACCGGAAGGTCCAGGCGCGCACCCTTTTTGCGACCCATTACCACGAATTGACCGATCTGGCCCCTATCCTTTCCGGGATCTTCAACCTGAACGTTTCCGTCCTCCACGACGAGAAGACCGGAAAGATGGTCTTCCTACACAAGATCGAGGAGGGTCCATCGAGCAAATCCTACGGGATAGAGGTCGCACGCCTGGCGGGGGTCCCATCCGCGGTCATCGACAGGGCAAAGGAGATCCTCTTCGAACTCGAAAAGTCGGAGCAGGATGAGGTCGGACGTGTCACCAGAAATGCCAGACCCGCCAGCAACCCGCAGCAGCTTTCCCTTTTCACTCCTGAAACCGAGCTCGCCATGACTCTCAGGCAGGTCGAGATCGACAACCTGACCCCACTCGAAGCGCTGAACCTTCTTGCACGGCTGAAAGGCCTCGCCAATGGCTGACCCCTTCTGGGATCCGATCTTCGCCCGCCTGCAGGAAGATCTCGAGCTGATCGGAATGATCATCCGGGACACGCCCGATTCCCTTCTTTTCGGCCTTGTCGCGCCCAACCCCCGGCTCCAGAGGCAATGCGCCCCTTTCCTGAAGGGCGGCCGGATCGCCAACCGCCAACGGGTTGCCGATATCGTTCTCCGTTACTGCCGGGGAGAGGCCGCATTGCGCAGGGTCCTCCTCCTGGAGTGGGTTGCCGCGAACCCGACTGTGATGAGCTTCACGACCGTCTCACCAGATGGCACGATCGGGGAACGACTCGAAAAAGGGGAATTCGGCCCACCCGCAAAGGTGGCCATCCTTTCAAGGATCGACCCCCGCGAAGCCGCCCGAATTACACTCGACACATTTCTAAGGAAAGCGCGGGAAACCGCTCCCCAGGAAACCCGACTCCCCCACCCTTCCGAGGAATCATCCTCCACGGCTTCCCCCCCCGAAACCCATTCCATACCCCCGCAACCTCCTGCCGGGGAACCCGCCCTCAAGGAAGAACTCCGGTCGCTTCGGAAACGCATCAGGGAGATCGAGGAGGATCGTTCCCGCCTCCAATCCAAGGTTTCAGCCCAAGGTGAGGAACTTGCGGGCCTCCGGAAAACCAACGATGCGATGCGAAACGAGATCACGGGATTGAAAAGCCGATTGGAAGGGCTTTCCAATCAGTCCCAGGATTCCCACCCCGTCCCGCCTTCCCCTCCGGTCGTTTCCCGGGAACCCAGACCCGATTCCCGACTTCTGGAGGAAAGGATCGGCAGCCTCGAGGCGGCAATCGGCCGGCGGGATGCCACGATCGAACGGCTCGAGGGCGAACTGGACCGCCTCCGTGACTCGGCGAAGGATCGCGAATCCGGCGATCGTCAGGCGGAGAGCCTAAAAAGGGCTTTGAAGGGCGCGGAGGACCAGATCCGGCAACTCCGGGGAAGGATCGTTGGCAAACTGCTCGGTTTTTCCTCAGACCCGCAGGGAGGCGGAAAACTCTGGGTCCTCGACAGCCCGGGGGCGGAACCTTGCGCGATCCGGGGTTCTTTCCCGCCTGGTGAGGAGCCTCTGGTGGGCGAATGGGTCGCCGCTCTCCCCGATGGAACGGGTGGAAGTTTCTCCCTGGCAAGCCTCGAATTGTCGCAAAAGACGGAATGCATTGGAACCCTGCATGTTTCCGGGAACGACGGATGGGTCGAGACGGACGAGGGCTGCATTCCCATCCACTGTCCCTATGCCAGGATTCCCCCGGGTTCGGTGGTCTCGGGGACCCTCCTCCCCGCTTTCGGGGATCGACCATGGGGGGTATTCCGACTCCGATCCTTGAACGCACCCGCGAATGAAGCGGCAGAACGCGGCCTTTCCTTCTCGAGGATCCGCAAGGCACTGGGCCTCATCAATTTCGATCGGGCCGGGTTCACGAAATGGCTTCGCGAAACGGGAATCCCCTTCTCCGAAGCCGAGGACCGGATCGAATTCGAATCCTCCGCTGATTCGGTGCTTTTCCAACTTCGGACCACCCTTCCGACCCGACCCGTTTGCGGAAGGTCCGAGTGCCTTTCCCGAGCCGGTATTTTTCCCTTTCCCCGGAAATGCAAGAAGGATCAATTATGTTCGGTCTGCCTCGAGGAACCAGGCAGCCAGGCCGTTCCCGAGCCCGGCGAACTCCCCAACTTCCATGGTGAAAGGGTCCTGATCATCGGAGGAGATCACGTGGGTCCGAGGTTCAAGGAGTTTTTCGGTCGCTTCGATCTGAACGTGGAGTGGTTGAGCGGATTCGAGGACATCGGGGGAGTCCGGGCCGGAATGGGGGGGTTCGACCTTGTCACCGTCATCCTGCGCCAGATCTCCCACACCGTACTGAGAGAACTGCTGGCTGGAGCCGAGATTTCCGGGGTCCCGATCTGTTACTGCCCGCGGCGGGGTCTTTCCGGAGTCCTGGCGGTCCTTTCGGAAAGGCTGGGTGCGACCAGGAAACCCTGAAAGCTGAGGCCCAGTGCCTCGGAGCTGACCTCCATCCCCTCCGGGTCGGTGGCGGGCAAAAAGGGGCTGTTAAGGAAATCCCCTTCCCAGCCGATACTGGAGAATGGGAAAAAAGGTTTTCCCGCAAGGAGAATTCATGCCAAGGTCGGGCCGATGAGCCGATCCTCATTCAAGAGGAACGCCGCAGCAGATTACCTGGTCAAGCAGTATTTCCAGGATCTGAAAAAGCACCCTCCCCTTTCGAGACGTGAGGAAGAACTCCTTCTCCAGAAGGTCAAGGCCGGCGACCCGCGGGCGAAAGCCCGGCTGATACTCGCCAACCTTCGTTTCGTGGTCTCTGTCGCGAAGCGGTACAAGTTCATCAACGACGTCCCGTTCGAGGACCTGATCGCGGTGGGGAACCTGGGTTTGATGAGGGCGGTCCGCAGGTTCCAGTTCGACCGGAATGTCCGTTTCATATCGTACGCGGTATGGTGGATCCGTCAGGCCATGATCCAGGTGATCTCTCTTCACACGCATCCGATAAGGATTCCCCTCAATCGTGTCCATCTCGGACTCAAGCTGAAAAAGCTGGAGGAATCTCTCAACAAGAAGCTCAACCGCAAACCGACCCTGGACGAGCTCGCTGAGGCCGCGCAGATGAAGAGCCAGGAGCTCCGGAAGTTTCTGGCGGATTCCCCGATCGTGGTTTCCATGGACACCACTCCCGTGGACCTTGACGAGGACCTCTTCCTGAGGGATGTGATCACCGATCCCAATGCGGATCCCCTTACCCTGGCCGAGAGGAAGGCCTTCACAGAGGAGATCCAGAAGGTTCTTTCGGTCCTGACCGAAAGGGAGAAGATCGTCATCAAGCATAGGTTCGGGCTCCAGCAGACCCGGGCACATACTCTCGAGGAAATTGGAAAACTCCTCGGCCTGACCCGGGAGCGCGTCCGTCAGATCGAGTTTCAGGCGATCCAGAAGCTGCGCCATCCGAGCCGTTCCAGCCGCCTCGACATCTTCCGCTCCTGACCCAATAAGCCACCGAGTCACCGAGCTCACGGAGATTGGAGTGGGGGGCCCAATCTTTCGACTCGATTGTCTCTGTGCTCTCCGGGGCTCTGTGGCCAATTCTTCGTGGTGACCAGGGAATACCTTTCCGGCAACGTATCTGGTATCATGGTTCATCCCAATTTCCAGAGGGGATGATGGAAACCGGGCTGATAAAGGTCCTTCCGCAGGAAGTCGTGGACAAGATCGCCGCTGGCGAGGTCGTTGAGCGGCCATCTTCCGTCGTCAAGGAACTTGTCGAGAACTCGATCGACGCGGGGGCACGGCACATCGAGGTGGAGGTCAAGGACGGTGGGCTCAAGCTCGTCGAGATAACCGACGACGGGGCTGGAATGTCCCAGCAGGATGCAGTCCTGGCCTTTTCCCCGCATGCAACGAGCAAGATCAAGTCCGAAGAGGATCTCGAGATCCTGAACACCCTGGGCTTCAGGGGGGAAGCTCTCGCCACGATTGCCGCCGTCTCGAGAGTCACCCTCGTGACGAAAGCCCAAGTGGCACCTTGTGGAACGAGGGTTAACATCGAAGGCGGCCGGATCATCGGCGTTGATGCCGACCAGATCCCGAGGGGGACTAGAATCCAGGTGAAGAACCTGTTCTTCAACGTCCCCGCACGGCGGAAGTTCCTCAAATCGCAACAAGTCGAGATGGCACAGATTTCGGACATCGTCTGCCATTACATCCTCGGATATCCCGAACTCGCATTCAAGTTTACCCGCAACAACATTCCGCTCGCGACCTCGACCGGCTCGGGAAACCTGCTGGATTCCATCATCTCCGTCTACGGGCCCCAGGTGGCCAAAACGCTCGTTCCGCTCAAGGAAGGTGGAGGAGCCCGGCAGTCCGGTTTCGACATCCGGGGTTTCATCTCCATGCCAAACGAAGCCCGGCCTTCCCCGAGATACATGACGGTCATGGTCAACCGGCGCTTCGTCCGTTCGAAACTGGTTTCCCAGGCGATCGCCAAAGCCCTTTCCGCCTTCTTTCCGAAAGGCAGATACCCGGTCCTCGTCCTAGATATCCGGATGCCCCCTGAGCTGGTGGACGTAAATGTCCACCCACAGAAGACCGAGGTCCGGTTCCGCGACGAACGCTCCGTCTTTGGTGCGGTCTGGGACGTCGTCCAGTCGAGTCTTTCAGGCTTGAGCATGCTCCCCCCCTCCGGAACTGGATCCGACACGGGCCTTCTCGGGAATGACCCAGCCCAGGTGAGGCCAGGCTCCCTTGGCGACCAGGCCCAGAAGCACGGGGAAACCTATCCCGATGGAGGGTCGCTGAGGGAGAACCGGGGAAGTGAAGAGAACCTCCAGGGGTCGCTGTTTCCGCATTTTGGGCCTTCCGCCCCGCGTCCGATGCCGGACAAGCCAAGAATCTACGATCTGGGGGAGACAGCCGAGCGGCTTGGACCCGCATCGGTCGCGGGTCCGTTCGAACCCGTGAAAACCCTCAGCGAACCGCGAATCCTGGGGCAACTGCTCCAGAGCTACCTGCTGGGGGAAGACCGTGAGGGGATGTTCATCGTCGATCAACATGCGGCTCACGAGCGGGTCCTGTTCGACACATACATCAAGGCATACCGGGACACCCGGATCGCTTCCCAGCAGCTTCTCTTCCCCATTCCGCTGAAGCTCCTGCCCTCCGAACGCATGATCGTCAAAGAGCGCGGCGGGGAGTTCCGGGAGCTGGGTTTTTCGATCCACGAGGAGGAAGACGGTCAGTATTACGCCACCGCCGTTCCGATCCTCAACGGAAAGCCGGGCGACTCGGAAATCATACAGGAACTGCTCGGGGCGGTACTCGGAAACTGGGAAACCAGGACCGTGGAGGAAATCAAAGGCGATCTCCTGAAGATGATGGCCTGCAAGAATGCGGTCAAGGCCGGCGATCCGCTTCTGGAATCGGAAATGAAATCCTTGCTCGAGCAACTGCTCAAGACCCCGAATCCCTTCACCTGTCCGCACGGACGCCCCGTCGCACTCCGGATCACCTCCAAGGCCATAGAGCGCTCCTTCCTGAGAACCTGACCAGGGCAACGCCGGGAAGCCACAGAGGTCATAGAGAGCACAGAGGAGGAGCGAAAAGCGAATGGGAGATGAGTTTACCGAAAGGATCATTGGTTGCGCCATAGAGGTCCATCAATTCGATGGAGTCCGGAGGATTTCCCTGTGATCTCCATTAGATCCTTCATTTCCCACTCTCCCTTCCTCCCCTCCCTTTCCATCCCCTCTCTGTGACCTCTGTGAGCTCTGTGGCATGTTCCGGTCCCCATGAGGATTCTGATTGAAAAAGCTGGTGGCGGTGTTGGGGCCGACGGCGTGCGGGAAATCCGCCCTCGCGCTCGAGCTGGCCCGGCGGTCCGGGTTCGAGATCGTCAACTGTGACTCCCGCCAGGTTTTCCGGGGAATGGACATCGGGACCGCGAAACCGTCCCCCGAGGAAAGGAAGGAGATCCCGCACCACCTGCTCGACCTGGTCGAGCCCGACCGCCGGTTCAGCGCGGGAGATTTCGCCCGGGAAGCCCGTCCCCTTCTCGAATCGCTCTGGAAGGCCGGAAAGAGGCCTCTGCTGGTAGGCGGGACCGGGTTCTACTTCGAAGCCCTGGTACAAGGGCTTCCGAAGGACACGGGAGAAACGCGGCTCCGGGCCGAGCTGGAAGACCGCCTCGACGCCGAGGGTTTGGATTCACTTGTACAAGACCTACGCCGCCTGAGCCCCGAAGCCGACGGCCTGATCGATGTCCGGAACCCCCGCCGCGTCGTCCGGGCACTCGAGATCGTCCTGGCATCCGGAGAACCCCTCGGGAAGGCCCTGGAAAAGAGGGTCCCGCTCGAGGCGGAAGTGCTTCCCATCGTAGTTACCATGCCTCGTGCCATTCTGGAACAACGGATTGCGGAGCGTACCGGTCGGATGATCGGTGAAGGCCTCGAGGCGGAAGCACGGGCCGTCTTCGACCGCTTCGGCGAGGAGTCCCCCGGCATGAAGACGATCGGCTACTCCGAATGGGTGCCTTTTTTTCTGGGTGCCTCCACGGTCGGGAAGGTGGATTCGGCGATCCGCCTTCATACACGCCAGTATGCCAAACGCCAGGAAACCTGGTTCCGGAAGCGGCCGGGAGTCCCGTTCACGGACCTTTCCAAACCCGGGGTGCAGGAGAATGTCCTTCGGGAGGTTGAAGCTTTCCTCGGGAAATGAAAAGGGTGAGGCTCTGGGAGCCTTTCAGCCGAATCTCGGGGGAGGTTCCCGGACGACCTTGGGAGGAAGCGGCGGGAAGACATCCATCAGATCGACCTTGAAGCCCGGGAAGATCCCGACCTCGACGGAGTCTTCAGCCGAGTAGATCCTGTCCTTCCCGAACCCGCCGTCGGCTTCCAATGAACTGATCCTGACGATGCGGTTGGCGGGGTCGATGATCCACAACTCGCGGACCCGGTGTTTCTCGTACAAAGCCCGTTTTCTGATACAATCTTTCGAGGCCGTGGAGGGGGAGAGAATCTCGACCACCAGGTCGGGAGCCCCGCGGCACCCCTTCTCGTCGAGTTTCTTCGGGTCGCAGACCACGAGAACATCGGGCTGGACTACGGTTTCGATTTCCTCGTCGGGCTCATTTCCTTGGGGAAGACGCACGTCGAACGGCGCATCATGGACTTCGCACGGTTTCCCTTTCAGGAAGGTCCCGAAAGCCAAAACCAATCCCGTCGTGATCGTCGAGTGGGTTCGCGAGGGAGCGGGAGTCATGTCGAAGACCTCCCCCTCGATCAGTTCGTATCTTCCCTCGTCATCCCACGAGCAATAATCCCCGTAGGTATATCGCCGCCCGTTCTGTTGCTTTGCGGTCCGCATCTTTCTCCATACACGTCTCTAATCAAAGAAGAAAGCACCTTCTCGCAAAAAGCCTTCCGGGGTTACCCCCGGAAGGCTTTTTTTTTCCGAAAAAGGAGCTATTGGGCCATCTTGAAGGTGTTGGCCAACACGAAGTTGGCGGGAAGCTTCACAGTGGCATCATCTGCTCTCTCAACGGTGGAATTGACGAAGGTAAGGGTATAGGTCTGCCCGGCGTGCAGGGATTTGGTGCCATACTGGGTCTGGTTGAGAACCATCGTAAGCACCTTGCCCGATCCACCGAGGGTGGCGGTGATCAGCCCGGGGATATTGGCCTGGGTAAGATCGGCAGAAGTTCCGCTCTTGGAGGTGGCCCTGATCAGGAAGGAATCGGTGGCTTTGTTCACGGCGACATTGAAGGTGACACGAATGGTGGTGTTGGTCATGGGAACATCCGAAGCGCCGTTAAGGGTAGCCCAGGTGGTACCATCAGCCTTCTTGTACTCGACGCCGGCAACCAGGAGCTGTTTGGTGGTGGTCGCAACCGGGGTGGTGGGAACGGTGATGCCGGTGCCACCAGTAAGGGTGAAGGTGGTGTTTCCGGTCGTCGTATCGATCGCCTTGGCCAGGGTGACGGTAAGGGTTACGGAGGTGGCGCCCGTGGTGGTCAGGACGACGCTCTGGGCGGGGTAGGTCACGCCCTGGTAGGTGATGACGAGTGACGCGTTTCCACCACCATTGGCGATGATGTCGGTGAACCCGGCGGTGGCCGAGGTAACGGTCTTTTCAAACTGGTAGTTCCCGTTCAGAAGAACCGGTTTCCCATCGGCATCGACAACGAGATCGAGCTCAACTCCACCGATGGTGACTTTGAGTCCAAGGTCGGCCGCGGTCAAGGCAACGATCGAATTTCGAACCGAGGTAGTGACACCAGCCGGAACCAGAGCCTTCAGAGTCACCGCGGTGGCTTTGACAACCGTCCCGGTACCAAGGGTGGTGCCGGTATCGTCGTCGTAGCCCCAGAGACCATCGATTCTACAACCGGACAAAACGGTGGCAAGGCCAACCACGAGAACGAAAGCGAGAATCTTTCTCATGAGATTGAATATCCTCCTATGAAATTTGTGCAGCTAGAAATACCACACGCGAATCTGAAAAGTCAACGAATTTCCGGGAAAACAAGACCAAAACCGCTTTGAAATCTCTCGCTCTCGAATCCCACCTCCCCGAAATGTTTCCTCTCCGCAAAACCAGATTCTCTATTTGTAAGACCAACTTTACCAGAACTCGGAAAAGGTATCAAGACTTTTTCCATCCAGGAACGGAGAACCCCGGAAAATAAAAACCGGGAAGAGGGTGTCCTCTGCCCGGTTCTCTGAAAGAACGTTATTGGACCGCAGTGGTCGAAGTCTTGAAATACCGGACCAGATTGTTGATGGTCTTGGTGTTGTCGGCCGCATCAACCAAAGCTGTCTTGAGGGTGACCTTGTAGGTTTTCCCCTGCTCGAGTTTGAACTGATCGGTTCCGAAAACGTGGAAGGTGATTTTGGTATTGTTGTCCGTCGCCATGACTTCAACCCCCTGGTTGGGGGAAGTGAAGGTCACGGTCTTATTCCCGTCGGTAAGATTGACGCACTCGAAGGAATAGCTGGTCGGGGGGGTGAACGCCTTGCTGAGGGCAACGACGAAATCCGGCGTAAGGTCTTTGATGGTCTCGGTGGAATCGACCGAGGCGGTCAAGGTTGCGGTTCCGCAAAGGACTGATTTGACATAGAAATCCTGGAGGGTGACCGCAGCCGAACTGACGGTGCTGGAACCGGTTCCGGATTGGGTCCCGCCGACGGTGTTGTTGGTGGTGGAAACGGTGATGGCCAGAGTATTCGTTCCACCGGCGACAGTGACGGTAACGGTATTGGTTACTGCTTGATTCTGGGTGGTGGCCACGTTGTTCACGGCAAAGTTGACGGTTGCGGTCTGTCCGTTGCCCAGATCGACCGTTCCGGTGAGACTCGCGGAGTTGTTGGTGTATGCGGTTCCCGCCGGGACTGTATAGGCTTCGAAAGTGACCGTCCAGTTGGTTCCGTCGGACACGGCACTCTTAACCCTAAGAACCGTACCATTAACTGTGAAGGTCAGATCCAGAACGGAGACCATTCCCTTGATACTTGCGGCGGGAGCAGCGGCGAGGCCCACGGGCAGCAGTACGACCGGGGTAACGGTCACGTTCCCGGTGGGGGCGGCACCCGCCCCTGCGGTGACTCCATCGTCGTCGTAGTCACCGAGAATCCGGCAGCCGGAAAGAAGGGTGGCGAGAGCAAAAACCATGACCAGAGCGAGGATCTTTCTCATGGATTATTAACCTCCAAAAAAAATGTTGAATCAAGGAAAATACCCCATTCTTGGATCCCTGTCAACGATTTCACCTCTAAAATCAGGATCCGGGGGCACGAATGCCCCCGGAAACCATTCTCAGACAAGGGAATCAGGGTTGGATGACAACCTGGAAGTAACGGGGAGCAGCGTAGCTGAACTCATTTCCATCCGCATCCGTCAGGGTGGAGTCTTCAAGAGACACCATGTATTTCCCACCGTTGGTGAGCTGTCTTCCTTCCCCGGTGAGGGAAACCCGGAGGATGTTGTTGTCCACGCCAGTGATGGAATAGTCGAACAGCGCTTTATCTTCTTGATCGTTGCTGTCGAGGGTGAAATTGGTTCCGGTTTCGACATTCTCGACATAAACCACGAAATGGGCGGCGGCAAGCTGCTCGGGAGTGAAATTGTGGGAAAGGGTGATGAAGAAAGTCGGGGTCAGGGAGTTGACCGGCGTGAAAGTCTCTTCATCGTCGGAAATGGAGGTTTCATTCCACTCCACATCGTAGGCGCTCACCACGTCATCGATATCGCCGCTGGCAATGGTCTCGTTGTCCCAGGCGAAATCGTCGTCGAAAACGATCCCTTCCTCGTCTCGGATGGTCACATCACCGATCTTGTAAACCCCGGTAATGGGATCATAATCGATGTCAACTTCGATATCCACCTCTTCCCAACCGTCAGGGTCATTGGCGGGAACTTCATCGTCGATCGCGGCGTTTCCAGAAAGGACTTTCCCGTTCGCCATGGTGATGGTGTATTTGACCGGGGTGGTTTTGCCGGTGTAGCCAGGAGAGGCGGCTGTGAGAGAGGCTATCGAAAGGTTTTGCTCGTACTTGAGTTTAACATCACCGGTGTTGGGGTCGATTGACCAACTCGCAGGGGTGAGAACGATCTTGTTGGTCCCGGTTCCGAGGGTGAGGGTGATGTTCTTCCAATAGACGGCGGCGTGAATCGACTGGACCGCGGTGGCAGACGTGGCAACGGCATTGGCGGGTTGCTTCACGGTTTGGACATATTTCACACCCGTCGCCTGGACTTTGTTCGGCTGCGGCTGGGTACCAACGGCGGTGGTTCCGTCGTTGTCATAGTCGCCCAAAATGCGACAACCGGAAAGAACCGTGGCGAGCGCAAGAACCATAACCAGAGCAAGAATCTTCCTCATTGATGACCAACCTCCAAAATAAAGTTGAGAGAGGAAGATACCTCAATCTGCAGACCATGTCAACGAATTTCTCACGATCCGAGGGGGCTCATACGAGCCATGTGGGGAAGCTTTCCCAAATGGTGCGACTTCGGCGGTGTACACAGACGACTTCCCCTTGTACATCAGGGGAAAATGTCGATCACTCCCATGACGTTCAACATTATCAGGGGGAGGCAGAGGAAAGCCCCAAGGAAAAGCACGGCCGCCCATTCTTCGAGGAACATGAACTGGTCCATCTTCACGGGGTCACGGGGGAAAACAGTCTGCCGGATCTCCTCCGAAACCATGGCCCGCCAGAAGGGGCGCCCGTTCAGGCGGATGAAAAACCCCTGGGCGAGACAGATTCCACAGAAGAAGACGAACCCGATGATGAAGACCGCGCCGAAAACCATCGCAACCCCTCGAAAAAAATAGGTGATACCTAACTATTCGGCGAATCCGACTTGAATCCTTACAAGTTCACCTTTCCGAAATTGCCGGCCACTTGTTATCTCCAGGCTCTTCCAGGCTCTGTGTCCTCTGTGACCTCTGTGGCTGTCTTTCCTTCGGTGCTTTTCACCTTCCCCCCCCCGGGAGATCACCACAAAGGCACAAAGATCACCGAGAACACGAAGGTATTCAGGAAAACCAAATTTCCCTGCCTCCGTGGCCTTCGTGTTCTTTGTGCCTTTGTGGCGATCCTTTATGACGGATTCACCGGCATTCCTCGGCGGTGAGATAGCAGGCGGGGTCCTCCATCCAGGGGTCCCCGAAAACCCTCTGGGCGCGGACCCGAAGGGATCCCCCGCACATGGCTTTGAACCGGCAGGAGGCGCATTTACCCTTCAACAACGCGAGACGGTCCTTCAACCCTGCCATCAGCGGATCGGACAGATCCATCCAGATGTCCGAGAATGGTCTTTCACGAACGTTTCCGAAAACTTTCGTGCGCCAGAACTGGTCAGGATGGACATCCCCGTTCCAACTGATGCAGCCGATCCCCACCCCGCTAGAATGGGCCCCCCCTCCGTTCCATTCCAGCAGCCGCCCGACTTCCAAAGCCCGTGCCCGATCCTCTTTCAGGAGCTTCAAGTAGATGTAGGGCCCGTCGACATGGTTGTCGACCGTCAGGACGTCCAGATCGTTCCCTCTCTCCACCGCATCCCTGGTCCGTCTGCAGATCACATCGAGGGCGTTGCGGGATTCCTCGTGCGTGAGGTCCTCGCTTTCCAGTGCCCTTCCCCTTCCCGAATAAACCAGGTGGTAGAAGCAGGCTCGGGGAATCCGTTCCTTGATAATGAAATCGAAGATCCTGTCGAGATCCGAGACGTTTCTTCGGGTAAGAGTCAGGCGAAGTCCCACCCGCTGCCCGACATCCCGGCAGTTCTGGAACCCACGCATCGCCAGGGAGAAAGCCCCCTCCATTCCCCTGAACGAATCGTTCGTTTCACCGATCCCATCGAGGGAAATGCCGACATAGATGAAGCCCAGGTTTTTCAGATTTGCGGCCATGGGGGCATTGATCATGGTTCCGTTCGTGGAGAGTACCGGCCGGATCCCCCGCGAAACGGCATATCGGGCAAGGTCCAGAAGGTCCTTCCTGATAAGGGGCTCACCTCCGGAAAAGAGAAGCGCCGGGATCCGGAACCGGGCGAGGTCATCTATCAGCGCCCGCCCTTCACCCGAAGTCAGTTCACCCGAGAATTCCGCGTCGCAGGAGTCGGTGTAGCAATGGACGCACTTCAGATTGCACCGCCGGGTGACATTCCAGACCACGACCGGGCGCCTCTCGCCGGCCTTATCCGCCATCGCGTGATCCCTGAAATGATGTCCATGAGCGACCTTATCTGGCCCCGCGCGTCCGTATCGCAGTGGGTCCCCCGTGGTCTCCTTCCCGACATACAACCTGGTGATATTGATCATTCCTCGACCTTCCTATCTCCGGATTGGAATCGATCGCGAAGCTTTTCGACGAGGCCAGGAATCGTCGACTCGTCTGCGACGGCAAGAAGGTTCAAACCGAGCGTTCTGCAGGTTCCTGCCGTGATGGGGCCAATTGCCACCGCCGGAATCCCCCCGGGTTCGATTCCGGAACCCTCGATGGCCTCGAGAAAACGTTCGACGGTTGATGAACTCGCGAAAGTAACCGCACTGACCGAGCCCGAGCGCAGAAGCCTGATCACCTCCTCGCTCCTTCCGCGTTCCGGCAAGGTCCGGTAGAGGGGGATCACGGTCACCTTGAAACCCAGCTTCCGCAGTTCCTCCGGAAGGGTCTCCCTGGCTTTCTCCGCCCGCAGTATTGCAACCTCGCCCTTTTCCGATTCATTGAAGAACGGAAGAAGGGATTCCGCGACATAGGTATCCGGAACGAAATCTGGAAGGATCGCGACATCACGGAAACGCGCGGCAGTGGCCGGACCTATGCATACGATCCTCTTTCCTTTCAGACTCCTGGCATCTAAGCCCGAAGCCAGAAGGCCCGCCAGAAAAGCATCGACCCCATTCACACTGGTGAAAACGAGGTGCCGAAAGGTATCGAGGTTGCCGAGGAATCTCTCGAAATCAGGGTTCGGTGCGATCGGCTCTAATCGGATGACCGGGAACTCGATGACGTCCGCCCCGAGATCCCGCAGGGCGTCCGCCTGCTCGCCCGCCTGCGCCCTGGATCTGGTCACGATGAAGGTCTTTCCGAAGAGCGGCTTTTTCTCGAACCAACCGAGCTTTTCGCGCATCGAAACCGCCGGGCCGACCACGATGAGGGCCGGAGGCTTGATATGGGCTTCGGAAGCCCGGATCGGGATGTTCGCCAGCGTCCCGACAACGGTTCTCTGCCGAGGCGAAGTCGCATTCTCTATCACGGCAACGGGGGTGTGGGGTGATTTTCCGTTCCCGATCAGGTTTCTCGCAATCTCTGAAAGGTTCTTAACACCCATCAGGAAAACCAGGGAATCGATCCCGGACAACGATTCCCAGGGAATCGTGGACTTCCCCTTCAGGTCGGCTTCATGCCCGGTGACGAAAGCTACGGCGGGGGAAAAACCGCGGTGGGTTGTGGGAATTCCCGCGAAAGCGGGGCCGGCGACTGCGGAACTCACCCCCGGAACGACCTCGAAATCTACGTTTGCTCCGGCGAGGGCTTCCATCTCCTCTCCCCCGCGCCCGAAGATCAGCGGGTCCCCGCCCTTGAGGCGGACCACCATCTTTCCCTCGCGGGCTTTTTGAACCAGCAGCTCGTTGATCCCCTCCTGCGGGAGGGTGTGATCGGCGGAGCGCTTCCCGACATCTATCAGCTCGGCATCCTCGCGGGCAGCCGCCAGGAATCCGGGCGCTCCGAGTTGATCGTGGACGATCGAATCGGCGTTTCTCACAAGCTCGAGGCCCCTGACGGTTATCAGACCGGGATGTCCCGGCCCTGCCCCGACCAGGAAAACTTTCCCCGACGCCTTTGGGAGAATCTGGGGACTCTCACCGGCCCCCTTAGAAGCGGCCGGTATGGCCGTTACATCGCCCCCTGGGGCAATATCGGAAGCGATTCCACTTGCTTCATTCACGGAATTCGGTGTGCCTGGCTCCCTTTTTTTCGCCCTGGGAACAGCCTCCAGGCCGGCTTCCTTCAACAGGTTCTCCGCCGCGATCAAGCCCAACCTTTCAGCTTCGTCGGAACCTCCATCGACCTCGGTCCTCGCCAGTATCAAGCCTTCCACCGCTCCCAGAAACGCGATCACGTGGATCCTCTCGTTCTCTCGCGATGCGAACACACCGACCGGGACCTGGCACCCGCCCTGGATCCTTCCCAGGAAAGCTCTCTCGGCCAAAGCGCAGGATTCCGAAGCGGGATCGTCGAAACCCGCCAGGATGGTTCGGAACCTCTCGATATCGGAGCGCCGGCATTCGATGCCGAGGATTCCCTGGCCGGCGGCGGGAATGATCTTGTCCACGGGAAAGAACTCGGTGATCCGGTATTCCAATCCGAGCCGGATAAGCCCGGCAGCGGCGAGTACGATCGCATCCATGTGCTCGTCGTCGAGCTTCCGAAGACGGGTATCGATGTTCCCCCGAAGATCGCAGAACTTGAGGTCCGGGCGGAGAGCCGCGATCTGGGCTCGCCTCCGCAGGCTCGAAGTCCCGATGAGGCTCCCTTTCGGGAGTTCGGCGAAAGACAGGCCCCTGGCGGATATCAGGACATCCCTGGGGTCCTCCCTGGGGCCCGTGGCGGCGAGAATCAGGCCACGACCGAGTTGGAACGGCATGTCTTTCAGGCTGTGGACGGCAAGGTCGACACGGTCATCGATCAGAGCCTGCTCGAGCTCTTTGATGAAAAGACCCTGGCCCCCGACCTTGAAGAGAGGTTGGTCGGTAACCCGGTCACCCAGGGTCTTGATGATGACCTCGGAGAACGAGAGGCCAGGAGCCCCGGCGGAAAGCCTATCCATCACGTACCGTGTCTGCATCAGGGCAAGCCGGCTTCCACGGGTTCCGAAGCGAAGGTTCATCCGGTTTTCTCCTTTTTCCCCCCGGGTTCCTGGACGATGCCCGCGCGGGATTCCTTCCCAAGCCTACTATCTACGCATGTTTTTGCGCCCGATTGGTCGGGAAGCCCGAAAAGTGGGGCGGTGGGAAGCGCTTCGGCCGGGAGGTCGAAGATCCGCGCAATCAGGTCCAGTTCCTTTTGATCCGCAGTCCCCAGCTCCTTCAGCGCGACAAGTGGAGCGTGAAGCCACTTCGCGAGAAGGATTCGGGCCAGGTGACCGATCTCCGCCTCGATTTCTGGAGAAAGGTCCCGGTTGCGGGAGCGGAACTTGTCCATCTCCTGCTTCGCCAGCTCCTCCGACTTCTCCCGGAGCGCTTTTATCAGCGGGACCACCGTGAAGGTTTCGACCGTGTGATGGAACCGGTTCACCTCCCAGTTGACGATCGCCTGCGCTTTCTGCGCTTCCACCATCCTGACCCCGATGTTCTCGTCGACAACCCCCTGAAGATCGTCGATGTCATAAAGAAAGACGTTTTCGATCTCCCCGCACTCAGGCTCTACATCGCGCGGAACGGCGATATCGATCAGGAACTCCGGCCGATCGGGACGCCTGGCCATGGCTTCCTCGAGCATGGGGCGAAGAAGGATCGGCCGGCTCGCCCCGGTCGAGGAAATCACGATGTCCACTTCCGCCAGGAGCGTCGGAAGATCCGAGAATTGGCGGGCACAACCGTTGAAGGCTTCGGCCATCTCGACAGCCCGTTCGAAGGTCCTGTTGACGCAGATCAATTCCTTGACTCCCCGGCCGGTGAGGTGCCTCGCGACGAGGGA
This sequence comes from uncultured bacterium, assembly GCA_964428355.1. Taxonomy (GTDB): domain Bacteria; phylum Muiribacteriota; class Ozemobacteria; order Ozemobacterales; family Ozemobacteraceae; genus CAYRYU01. The sequence goes on along the minus strand of CAYRYU010000038.1, from coordinate 8,877 downwards.
CGCCATCTCACCCGCGCCGATCACGAGGGCTTTCGACCCCGAAAGCGGGCCGAAGATGCGGATCGCGAGATCGACCGCGGTGGAGGCGATCGAGACCGTGTTTTCCGAAATTGCCGTTTCCGTTCGGACGCGTTTTCCAACCTCGAGAGCTTTCTGGAAGAGTGAATGGAGACGCTTCCCGACGCTCCCTTCCGAAACGCACGCCTGGTAGGAAGTCTTCAGCTGCCCAAGGATCTGGTTCTCCCCGACAACCATGGAATCGAGGCCCGAAGACACCATCAAAAGGTGCCTTACCGCTTCGTCCCCCGAAAGCCGGTAGAGGAACGGCTCGAACTCGTCCGGCTTCTCGGTCGCGTGTCGGAGCCATTCGCCGAACGCTCGTTCCGCCGCCGCCGCCGCTCCCGCGAAGTAGAATTCGGCCCGGTTGCAGGTGAAAACCGTAATGACTTCGAGCCCTGCGCCGTCAGCCCCGGGGATCGGCCTCCCGCACTGCTGGGCAAGCTTTTCCCGGAAGGCCACCGGCGCGGTCTTGTGATTCAGACCTATCAGGAGGAGAGACATTCGAGCAGCTCCTTCCTGACCGTTTCGATCCCGTCCTTCCGGACCCATTCGACTGTCTCTTCCCTCGCGCAGGATTCCAGGAACTCCTCACGCCGGGCCCGGTCCTTGAAGACCTTCTTGGCAATGGGTCGGATCTCGATCATCAGCTCCGCAAGATCCAGGAGGGGACGGTCGATCACGCTTTCCAGCCGTTTCCGGACAAGGCGGGAGATTCCGGGAACACCCGAGGAAATCACCGAAGCGAGAATCGGGGGAAGGGAAAGCGTGCTCCCCGTTATGAAATCGGAATCCTCGGGGGAATCGCAGCAGTTGACCGGAAGCCCGCGCTCACGGCAAAGATCCCTGATCCGGCCGTTTTCAGCGGCATCGTCCGTGGCGATTACCACGAACGCAACGGGCTTTTCGAAGTCCAGGGAAGCCGGCATCCTCGTTCTGACCCTTACCCCTTTCAATTGGCCGATTTCCGGCCGCATTTCGGGGGCGATGACCGTGATCCGGGCCCCCGTCGGTTGAAGGAGACGAACCTTCCGGAGAGCGACCGCTCCCCCCCCGATCACTAGGATTCTCTTGTCCTTCAGGTTGAAGAAAAGCGGGAAAAAGCTGCTGATATTCATTTAACCGGATACCAATGGGCCGTCCCCTGGATTCCGAAAACCAGTCCGAGCGAGGCGGCCAGCCCGAGGAGGGTCATGACTGAAAGCCGGTGACCGGACAACTGCCCCCGCTTCCGCGCCAACAACAGGACTCCGTAGAACAGGAGGACCCCGACCGAGGCTCCCCGTTTCGCCTCGAGAATGGTGATCGTCCCGAAACTCGAAACCGACCAGAGCGCTCCCAGGGTCAATCCGACCGCGAAAAGGATCACCCCCACCGCGATGAAGGAAACGGTCAACGAATCGAGCCGAGCCAGAGGGGGAAGAAAATGGACCGCCCGCAGCCGGTTCTTCTGTTTCAGCTTTCGCGTCAGGAAGAGGTAGGTGGCCCCGGAAATCGCTCCCAGAAAGAAAAAGCACTCCCCCGCGATCGAAGCGAAAACATGGCCGAGGAACAGGGGACCCCGGAAATGCGTTCCTTCGAGGACCTCCTCGAGCAGGGGGGAAACGACCACCAGAAGACCGCTTACCGGAAGGGCGAATATCGAAAACCATGTCTCATGTACCAGCAGTTCTGTCAGGAAACACGCCAGCACCAGGAAGGCCCCGGCCCCGAGAAAAGCGCTCCGCAAGGGGAACTCTGCAACCCCGTGCCCGGCGAAGAACAGCACCAGGAGCGCTCCGGCATGGAAAAGGAACCCGACCCCCATGGCCCCCAAACCGTGCCATTTCATCGTGCTCCCAGCAACCTTTTCCCGGACCCGGAAGAAGGCTGCCAATCCATAGGCCAGGGCGGGGAACCACAAGATACCCGGCATGTTCCTATTGGAAAAGAGACTGGACGGGCTGGTTGCGGAAAGTCCAGACCAGGTCCGTTCCGAACCTTTGATTCCCCTGCACGATCATTTCGAGGACCCTGGGGTTCATGGGAGCGAGATGGAACGCCTCACCAAGGAACCGCGTGAAGTAATCGGGAACTCCGGAGAATTCGACATGGTTCTCGAGGTCGCGCCGGAGAGAGATCTCCACGATGGCGAGCAGATTGGGAACGCTTCCAGGGGCGCACTCGAGGGCTTTGTGAAGCCAGAACAACGCTTCGTCCCAATGGTTATCCTCGGCGAGCAAGCCCCCTATCCCTCGCATCGCCTTGTCGGAGTTCTCGTTCAACTGAAACTCCTTCTTGTAGAACTCGAGCGCTTTCTGCTTGTTTTCGACCACCGATGTATCGGCCCGGAACATCAGCTCGTAGGCCCTTCCGATATTGAAAAGAAGTTCGTGCCGGTCGGGAAAACCCTTGTGGATGATCGAAAAGAGATCGACGGCCTCGCGGAACTTGCCTTCCCGCATGTGCTGGATCCCGAGAGCGGAGTTCCCGGAAAAATCCAGATTTCCCGCCTTCTGAAGGGCGAGAATCGCACCCATGCTCGAATGATGCATGACCATCACGGCGAACTTTCCCTTGACCTCTTCAAAGCCCTCCATGAAGTTCTGAAGGGAATCCCCGACCAATAGGCCTTGAAGCGGGATTTCGGACTCGAGACCGTCGTTGAAAATTCTCAGGACCTTCCGGTCCTGGATCCAGACGTCCTCACCCCTTAGGTTCTTCACTTCCTCCAGGAAATCGAGATCGATTCGCCCTCCCTTGAACTGAAGCCTGATCGGGTGGATATTCGAGGATTCCACGAAAAGAATGATCACGGGATACAGATAGACCTGAGGCTCGAAGAAAAAAGCGGCAGCAGCCCACTGCCCCAGCGCTTGAATTCCCTTTTCCCCGCCGAGGGCCGCCGCTTTCGGCTTCAGGGCGTGAAGGAATTTTCCGACCTTCTGGTAGATCCGCATTCCCCTGTCTGAAACGAGAACAGTCCTGATCCGTTCCTCCATGGCGATGTAGCGGACAAGGTCGTGAAGGCGCTCGGTTTCGATGCCCAACCCTGCGCTGGACGTTGTCGAGCCTTCGCTGAAGGCTTTCTTCGCTTCCTTGAACACATCCGCGAGCGTTTCCTGGTTGAGGAGAAGCGCATTTGCGACCTTTCCGATGATGTTTCTTTCCTCATCGGTGATCACCCCATCTTCGATCGTCTTGATGAGAATCTTCCGCATGAACTCACGCGGGGAGAAATCGCGGTCGAGGATGGGGATCTTGTTCAGTTTCCGCCCTTCCTGGACCTGCTCGAAAATGTGGTGGTATTTTTCGTTGGAAATGTCAAGAAAATCGCGGATGTTCTTTATAACCCATTCTTCCTCGCTGGAGATGTTGCCGTCCCCGAGGATTTCTTCCAGAAGCGAACGGTAGACGAATGGAATCGTGAGTTCGGGTGACTCCTCCATTCCGCTTGCCCGGGGGACATCCGGTAGCCCGCCGAGGTTGTAGGTGGACATCCATGCGTTGAGCGTTTCCTGGAAATCGAGATGGCAGCTCTGCTTGGTCCTCTGGAAAACCTTCATCACGGGATCGTCAGATTCGGAGTAGAGAAAATGGAAGGCTTTCTTGGCGCATGGCAACACCAGGGAAAGCCCTTGAAGGGCGGGTTGGAGCTCGACCGCGCTCTTGAACACCAGCATCAATACGTCCAGGAGGTTGAGGAATGGCTTTTCACGCCTGTTCCTGGCGAAGTTTCCAAGGTGAACCAGCCAGCGGGAAATGCAGGCCCGGACAAAATCGTCCGCCCCTTCATGGGTCCGCCAGCCTTTGAAACCGGCCGAATTCATGAAGTCACGAAGGTTCTGGAGGTGGAACTCGTAGAAATTGTCATAGCGAACGTCGCCTCCTGACTTCGGGTCGAAAAAGGAAACAAGAAACTGATCCCCTGCGGCGAAGAGGAATTTCGGGAACTCCCGCAACTCGGCATGGCGAGCGTTTTTGGAAAGAAACTCGGTGAAAGCCGGAAGCAGGGAAGTATACATTTCGAACTGGCCGGACGCCGGTGAAGCATAGGCTTCACGGACGCAGAGGAAAAGAATCTGGCCAAAAGCGACCAAATCCTCCTTCTTTGCGGGAACGGAAAAGGAATCCGAGCCAGTGACCTTCTGTATGCAAAGTTCAACCCGTTTCTCATTCCTGCTTTCGATTGCGCGGACGAGGTCCTTCCATCCCCCCTGGGCATCGGAGGGAACCTGCGCGATCTTTTGAAGAACCAGTTCGGTCCAGGTGGGTTGCTTTTCCACTTTCATCCCCCGAAATTCATGATCGGAACGGCTGCTTCAAACGGATCTGTCGCCCACGGACGGTGAGATATCCCGTTTTAGCACATATGGCGAAGCTTTTTCGGGATCTCACCCTCAGCCGTTTCCGCCCATGGTAACAAACCCCCCGGAAGTTCGCAATGGCGGGGGAAAGCAGGAAAGGGGGTTGATTTTGCCGCTTTCCGAGGTATAATCAACCGAAATCCGTTTCGGGAGGGTTGGGTTTGCCCCGCATTATTTCTGCGATCATCGTAATTTTCTTGACCGTAGGAACCGCCGGCCTTTTTGGCCAACTCCCTCCAGATCCGGCAACCGACACAGCCGCCACCGGCACCTTCGCCCCGGGGGAAACCGCGACCGAAACCCTGGTCGCCACGGTTCCTGCCACCGTCGAGGTTGGGTTATACATCATCGACGTCGCGAGGCTCGATTTGAAGGAAAACCAGTTTTTTGCTGATTTTTACATCTGGTACAAGTGGAAAAAGTCCCCGGGGTTCGCCTGGAACCCTGATAATATCGAGTTCATGAATGGAAACATCGAGTTCGCATCCAAGCTCGCGACCGATACCCTTCCAAACGGCAAGGAATACGCATCCCAGAGGGTGAAAGGAACGTTCCGGGGAAAATTCAACCTTCATTCGTATCCCTTCGATACCCAAACCCTTCCCATAGTCCTCGAAGACCAGGAAAACGCCGCCAAGCGGATGGTCTTCATCCCCGACCCCGACCTTCCCGAATCCAGAAGGTGGGTGGAAGCTGACGTTCAGGTCCCCGACTGGAACATCAGCGGAACCAGGGCGGAAGTAGACATCCATCATTACGACACGAACTTCGGGGATTCCACGATCAACGACTCGAACAGGAACTCTCACTACTCACGGTTCAACTTCAACATTCAGTTGAAGCGGTTTTTCATACCGCACCTGATCAAGTTCATCATTCCGCTTCTCGTGATTGCCGGAATGGCCTATACGGTCTTCTTCATCAACGCGAAGGAGTTCGAAGCCCAATGCGCGATCTGCGTGACGGCACTTCTTTCGGCTGTCGCCCTCCACCAGTCACAAGCCAACGCACTTCCCGCAGTCGGATACCTGGTCTTGTCCGACAAGATCTTCATCCTTTTCTACATAACAATTTTCTCCGCACTGGCACAGACGGTCACGGCCAACAATTTCGCAAAGACCGGTAGGATCGAGGCTGCCATGAAGTTGGATGAAACCTTCCAGATCCTCTACCCGATCTCAATCTTCCTGGGAAGCTTCCTGATCGTCTGGTTCACCCCATCCTGATTCCGGGAAATCAGTTATGCAGGAGGCTCTTTCAGTGATCCGCCAAGCCAGACCTTCCGACTGCGAGCGGATCGCCGAGCTTTCCGGGCAACTCGGATACCCCGTTTCCGCGGAAGAGGTCGGAGAGCGGATGGGGGGCATTCTCCCCGACCCGGCGCAGGCTTTGTGGGTTTCGAGCATCGGAGAGGAAACCGTCGGGTGGATCCATTTCCTGGTCCAGCGACGGCTGGAAATCCCTGAATTCATCGAGATTGCGGCCCTGGTAGTGGATAAAGCCCGGAGGGGAAGGCAGATCGGCTCATCTCTTTTACGGGCAGCGGAGAAATGGGCGCGGGAAAAGGGAGTCCCAAACCTGCGCGTGAACTGTAACGTCATCCGGGAACGGTCCCATGCATTCTACCGCCGAATGGGGTTTTCCCTCGTTAAGACGCAGGGGGTTTTCAACAAATCCCTTTCCTGATGGGTGCCAAGACCGAACCGTGTTCGACCAAAGTCGAACCGTGTTCGACCGAAGCCGAAACCCCCTCCCTCCGGGTGAGGTTCTCCCGGTCGAAATCCCGCTTGAACCCTGAAATTCGAGCGTCGAATTCCACGCTGGAACAACCCTCCAACTCGGTTTCCGATGCTTCCAGGATCCTGTGGAGAACAGACAGGAACCTGTCGGTCCAGCGCTGCTGAAGGGGAAGAAGCCCGAAACCCAGCTCGGAAAGCTTCTCGGGCTCAATGAATTGGAAAGCCGACACAACCCGCGGAAGGAGGTTTCCGATCCATTTCAGGATCAGTCCCCCAGCAACATCGGGCCCCTCGCTTTCCATCTCCGGGAATTTGTCAAGATAGCTCCCGATACGGGATTTGAGAAGAAGATCGGATTTCCGGTGAAGGAGGGTGCCCCAGCTCTCCCGCGCCAAGACCAGACTCTGGAATTGATTGAAGGTCTCCTCTCCGACTTCCTCGGGCCGGACCCGCCGGGCAAGCGAGAATGATAGAAGGAAAAGAAAGAATACCTCGACCTCGAACGCGAAAACATGAGTGTTCAGACAAATTCCGCAGTTTCTGGAAAGGGATTCGAATTCCCGGGAAAAACCCGAGGAATTTTCCAATGCAAGATCGAGCAGGCAGCTTCGCGGAATATTCCTGAAATTGGAATCAACAGGACTGATCGGCAGGGCGGCACGTCGGTCGGAAAAGGATGGCGTTTCCATGTTCTTCCCTTTTCAATTCATCAGAGATCTTTCAAATTACGAAGGACAATTGAAAGCAATTCCCATGCCATTCTGATCCCCCTGATTTTCCCGGATTTTCCCGGATTCTCCGGAAGCAATGATTCCCCTATGATGGAAAGTTGGTCAATTCAGCAGGAAATCCTGCGGTATCTTTTCATCGGTCCCCCCTTGAGCCCGCCGGGCACCCTTTGGCACTTTTTCCTGGGAATCTCGGGGGTTGTTGCCAGCCCAACCCAATGATCATTTTTTCGATTGGAAGAGCTTTCGAAGTGCCCCAATCGCTTCATCCAGCGAACCCGGTCTTTCAGCGGGACAAAGGAAGAATTCGCCTTTGGATCCGGGGGGGAGCCTGGAGATGGAAAACCCGTCCTCACCCAGGCAAAAATTGGGTGGGCAGAAATTCCCGAAATCCCGGTTGGGAGGGGTTGGAAGGCTTTTCAAGATAATCACCGCCCGCTCAAAGTTGATTGGGCCCAGGTCAACGGGGGCAAACTCCCCATTCGCTTCCCCTTTCGAAGAAACGCCTTGAATGGACGCATTGATCATCACTCCGCGAAGCAGCCCGGGGGAGTCCGGATCAGGCCGACCGGTTTTTTTCGACGGCTCGGGATTCGGAATTCCGGCGCCTTTTCTCCCGCCTTCATTTTCACCATGGACTGAATCCGAGACAAGAGTCCCGCCAAAAGCTATTCCAGGGGAGGAAGAGGTGACCCCGTCGGGGGTTGCTTCGGTCAAGGCCGCCTTGAATGCCTGGGCATCGGGGAATCTTTTGCCGGGGTCCTTGGCGAGAGCGGTCAAAACGACTCTGTCAACCCATGAAGGAAGCCCTGGATTCAAGAAAGAAGGGGGTTTGGGGGTTTCCCGCAGGTGGGAATAGATCAATGCAAGGGGATTTTCCACCTGGAAGGGCGGGCTCCCGGTAAGCATCTGAAAAAGCACTCCACCCAGGGAATAGATGTCGCTGCGGGCATCCAGGCTCTCCCCCTTCCCCTGCTCAGGACTCATGAACAAAGGTGTTCCCAGGACTGCCCCGGTTTTCGTCAGCGAGGAAGTACCCTCCATCATTTTTGCGATCCCGAAATCGGCGAGTACGATGGCTCCATTCTCACGAAAAAGAAGATTTTCGGGTTTGATGTCTCGATGGATGACTCCCTTCCGGTGAGCAAAAGAAAGCGCTTCAAGAACTTCCGCCCCCATCCGAATGACTTCACCAAGTGGGAGGGGCCCAAGGGCAAGTTTTTCCGCAAGACTTCCCCCGGGGAGGAATTCCATTGCGACGTAGGGCTGCCCCTGAGGGGTTTGTCCGACCGCATGAATGGTCACGATCCCTGGGTGGATGAGATTTGCCGCCAATCGGGCTTCTTGCAGGAACCGCCCAACGACTGCGGGTTCGTTCAGAGCGTGGGGAGGCAACGTTTTCAGCGCGATCGGCTTTTGGAGCGCGACATCTTCTGACAAAAAGACCAACCCCATGCCACCCCGTCCCAGTTCTTTTATAACCCGATAGTTTCCGACGGTCTGCCCGGGGCAAATTCCAATTGCGAGGGTTCCGTCGGAACGGTCAGAACCGGAACTCCCCCCATCCAGGAATTCGCCGCAATGCTTGCATTTTCGGGCTTCATCCTGGATTTCCTCGGCGCAAAACGGGCACTTCTTCATCGTCGCTGGTGACTTCCCCGGGGCTTCACTTCTGGAAAACCCCTGATGATTCTAACCGGATCTCCATCATCGGGCAACTGTTGGACAGATCCATGGAACCGGCCACAAATGCCAAGCCAGCTTCTGTCTCCTGTCATGGGTCTTTCTTCAGGTGGACTCCCGGTTCTTCCGCAGATGACGCGGATTTCCGCGGATGGGAACGGCCGCGGATTTTCCCAAAATCCAATCCGTGTCCATCCGTGAAAATCCGTGGCAAAAAGAATCTTGCGCGATTTTCTCACGGCTTCTCGGCGCGCTCTGTGGCTTTCTCCTCTCTGCGCCCTCTGCGGTTCTTTTGGGCGTAAAAGAGAACACCCCGAGGTTTCC
>CAYRYU010000037.1:58143-63542 GCA_964428355.1 uncultured bacterium | reverse complement strand
GTGCAGGCGGCAAGGGCTACACGCCGCTTTTCCCCGCCCGAAAGCTGGAAGGGGTTCCTCGACCAGACCGTTTCCGGGTCGATTCCCCAACGTTCCAGCCAGGACTTCCCCTGGGACTCGGCGTCGGAAAGTGATACTCCCCGTTCGGTCAGGGAAAAGGCGATCTCCTCCCCCACGGTGGGGCAGAAAAACAGGGTTTCCGGATTCTGGAAGGAAAGACAAATCCGGCCTTCAGGTTCCCATGGCGCGCCGTCGAACCTCACCCGTCCGGAAAGAATTGGCAGGAAACCTGCAAGGGACAAAAAAAGCGTGGTCTTCCCCGCTCCCCCCCGCCCGAGCAGCAGGTTCACCCCGCCCTTCCGGAAAAGCCCGGAAAGGCCCACGACCACGGGAGTTCCGTATCCCACGGAAACCTGGTCGAGTTCGACAATGGACCCGGTTTCCGGTGTTTCGAGAGTGGGAATCTTTGAGCCTACTTCGTTTCCGGGGTGAGGGAAAGCCTTACCAGCTTCGCGTTGATCCCCTTGATGAGCGAGAGTTTCCGGAGAAGTTCATCCTTCTTTTCCTCCTCCCCAACCAACTCCAGTATCAGGAGTCCGCTGTCGGAACAGTTGTCGAGAACCCCATCGTGGATCCCGAGGCGGGTCTTGATCAGGCACCCCCACCCCGTGAGAATCTTCTGGACGTTTACCGCCGCTTCTTTCCTGCTGCCCACGAGGATCACCATGATCGATTTTTCCATGCTTCCTCCATATCCGTCTTGATTTGGTGTGATTGTAGCACAACCTTGATTTCAATCCCCGGAATCCCCGCCCTTTTCAAAAAATGCTCGGGCAAGGGGAACCAGGGTCCTGAACGGCCCTCTCGAGATCGGGACCGGGGGGAGCGTTTCCAGGAAATAACTCCCGTAGAACTTCGTGACAAGGCGCTTGTCGAGTATCCAGACCGTTCCGCGATCATCCTGGCTCCTGATCAACCGGCCAAAACCCTGCTTCAGTTTGAGTGCCGCAGTCGGAAGCTGGTATTCTCTGAAGGGGTGTTTCCCGTTTTTCTCGAGAAGCTCCTGGCGGGCTTGCAATACCGGATCATCGGGAGTCTGGAACGGAAGCTTTGCGATCACCAGGTTCCTGAGTGCCTTACCCGGGACATCGATCCCTTCCCAGAAACTGTCGGTGGCGAAAAGAACGGCATTTCCGTGATCCCGAAAATGCTGGAGAAGATGCGTTCGTTCCATCTCCCCCTGGCAAAAAGAGTCCAGTCCTTCATTCGCGAGTTTTTCTTCCAGCAAGGAGTGGAGCGCACGCATGTGGAAGTTCGAGGTGCAAAGAACCAGCGTTCCTCCTCGGGAGGTCTTCACGATCTCAAAGACGGGATCCGCGGTTTTCCCGATGAACTCGGGACTGGAGGGTTCCGGAAGGTCCGTTGGAAGGAAAAGCCTCGACTGGGTACCATAATCGAAGGGAGAGGCGAACCTGCCCTCGATGACCCTGGTTTCGAGCTCAGGTCGGTCCAGGCCGAGGCGCGAAGAGATGAAAGTGAAGTTCTTCCGCGTTGTCAAGGTTCCCGAAAGGAGAACCACGGGTGTGATCGGATGAAAACAGTTCTGGAGCAGGGCGGGGGCGACGTCTATGAATGCCGAATGGAACCCGGGCCAGGAACTCGACTTCCGGATGTTGGCGGTGAAGAAATGGACGAAAGCCTCCCGGTTTTCGCACTCCTCGTCGAACATCAGCGAAAGTGCCGACCGGATCTCGCCGAACCGCCGGCCGAAACCCGTGAGTTCTGCAACCGACATCTCGAACGAGTCGCAGGTTTTCTCGTCCTCCTCGCATGCCTCGGCGATCTTTTTCTGGACCTTCCTGAGAAGCCGCCCGAAAGAGGAGAGCAGCTCCCCCACCCTTTTTCCGTGGTGCGCGATCGCCTTGAAAGACTCATTCTCACGGTTCCCGGGAGTTACCCGACGCTTGAACTCCCCCTCGACACCCGTCTTCCCACCCGTTGCGAAATCCGTGATCAGCGAAAACAGCTCCCGGACTACGTCGACAATCTGCTCCTTTTCAGGGACGGCCTTTCCCCTGATGTCTTCGAGCAGGGAACTTCTCGCCCCGTCCGAAAAGCTCCCCTCGCCTTTTCCCAGACGCTCCGCCAGCACTGCGAGAACCCCGCGTTCGCGGCGACCCCGCCGGCTGTAGAGGCGCCCCAGGATCCGCTGGATGCCGAAAAAGGTTGTACGGAAACCGAAATGCTGTGTGGCGATCTCCTCGAGATTGTGCGCTTCGTCCAGGATGATTGCCTTGAATGCCGGAATGACGCACGTCTGCGAGTATTCCGACGTTTCCGCGCGCCAGGCAAGGTCCGAGAACAGGAGGTGGTGGTTGACCACGAGTATATCCGCCTCCGCCGATTTCCGGCGGGCCCGATAGAAGAAACAGGCCCCGTAATCCCGGCATTTTATACCGAGACACGTGTCAGTTTCCGACCGGATCTTCTCCCAAAGCGAATCGGAGGGGACGAAGGACATGTCCGACAGCGAACCGTCGGTTGTCTTTCCGGCCCAGCCCTTGATCTTCGTGTATTGCTCGAGCTCATCCTGTTCGAGCAGGAACTCCCCGTCGAGGGAGTGTTCGATTTCCTCCAGGCGGCGCCTGCACAGATAGTTTCCACGCCCCTTCACCAGGCAGAAAGTGAACTGGACACCGGAAACCCTCTGCAGGAGCGGAAGATCCTTGTTGCACAGCTGTCCCTGGAGGTTGATGGTGTTGGTCGAAACGCAGACCCGGGCCTTGTTCTTGTTGGCAAAATGGATCGCGGGAAGAAGGTATGCCATGCTCTTCCCGATCCCGGTCTCCCCTTCGAGCAGCGCATGACAGGGCTCGTTGAAAGCCTGGACGATCGAGCGGAGGAGGTCGACCTGGCCGGGACGGTCCTCGTAGTTGGGCAGGATCTTTCCGAGAATTCCCCTTCCCGAAAGAGCCTCCACGAGCGTTTTTTCATCGATGGGCTCGATCCGTTCGCGGCGGGAGGGCTCGACCACGACGTACATCTTCCTGCATGCGTCATCATGGATGGCGAATCCAACCCCCGAACGGCCGCACAGGGAGGCAACCGACAGATCGGCATCGGAGGGCCTCAGATCTCCCCCCGGATGGTTGTGCAACAGGACGTCACCCGGCCTGAGAGACCTCAGCACGGCGGGTGCCTTGTCGTGGGTTCCCCTTGCCAGGATCCGGAGGTTCGTCCAGTCTCCTACTTCGGTCACCGTCACCGCCGAAAGAACCTCGGCCCCCCCCGCGGAGGCTATCTCGCCGGCCAGAGCCCGTCTTTCCTCCGTTGAAATGCAGAGTCGGGGGAACTTCACCTGGACGACCTCCATAAGACGGCACGTAGAGCGGGGAAACGGATCCGGAACCGAGGTGATTCTACCGGAAACCCCGGCGCTTTTCAAATCCGCTTGACCTTGTTCCGGGGGTCATTGCATACTTGATGCGGTTTTTTACCGAGAATACACTTGAAAAGGGGAATCCAATGGGAAAACTCGTCGGAAACGTCCTGATCGCACAAGGTGGCGGGCCAACGGCCGTCATCAACCAGAGTCTGGTCGGAGCCGTTCTCGAAGCGCGGAAATTTCCCGAGGTCGACAGGGTTTACGGTGCTCTCCACGGGGTAAGGGGTATCGTCGAGGAGAACTTCATCGATCTTACCCAGGCTACAACCCACAACCTCGAAAGGGTCGCCGGAACACCCAGTTCCGCCCTGCTTTCCACACGCGACAAGCCCGATGCCGAATACTGCGCCCGGATCTTCAAGATCTGCATGAAGCACAACGTTCGGTATTTTTTCTACATCGGAGGGAACGATTCCGCCGACGCGGTCAGGATTGTCAACAACAACGCCCGGGATGCCAACTACGAACTGCGATGCATCCACATCCCGAAAACCATCGACAACGACCTGAGAGTCACCGACCACTGCCCGGGATACGGTTCAGCAGCCCGATTCGTGGCCCTCGCCTTCGCCGGGGTCAATCTCGACAACCGCGCCCTCCCCGGGATCTACATCGGCGTCGTCATGGGCCGCCATGCCGGATTCCTCACCGCGGCATCCGTTTTCGCCCGGAAATACGAGGATGACGGCCCCCATCTGCTCTACCTCCCGGAGCGGACATTCCGCAAGGAATCCTTCCTGCAGGACGTGGAGCAGGTATACAAGAGGTTCGGCCGCTGCATCATCGCGGTTTCGGAAGGCGTCGTGGGTGAGGACGGCCAGCCGATCATCACCCAGCTCACCGGCGATGCCGAACGCGACGCCCACGGAAACGTCCAGCTTTCCGGGACAGGCGCACTCGGCGACCTGCTTTCCGACTTCGTCAAGAAGGAGCTCAAAGTGAAACGCGTCCGGTCGGACACCTTCGGTTATCTGCAACGCAGCTTCGTGGGAATCGTCTCCGAGGTCGACCAGGCGGAAGCCCGCGAGGTTGGGGAGAAAGCCGCCCAGTTCGCGGTCTGGAACAACGTCGACGGGTCGGTGGCAATCAAGAGGACTGGAGACTACTCGGTCGATTACTTCCTTACCCCCCTCGAGTCGGTGGCACGGGAAACAAAGTCGATGCCGGACAACTTCATCGCTCCCTTCGGCACCGACGTCACCAACGACTTCCTGGTCTACGCGAGGCCGCTGCTGGGTGCGATGCCAAACTACGAACGGCTCCAGGCACCTCCCGTTCCCCGGGCCCCAAAGAAGGAATAGATGTCATCTCTCCGGACCACCGTCACCGATCTGGACTTCCGGGGTTTCGGGGTCACCCTTCACGAAGGGGTGTCCCATACCCTCAAGGGCTTTTTCCCCGGAGACGTGGTAGAGTTCGAGACCGATGACCGTGGTCGCCCCGGGGAAATCCGCCTTGTCGAAAGCTCACCGGAACGCGCCCACCCGGATTGCTCCTACCACGGACCTTGCGGCGGGTGCGACTGGCTGGAACTGTCCGAAAAGGCACGACGGACATGGAAAACCCGCCTTGCGAACCGGGCGGTTTTCGGACAAGACGAAACTGGGTCAGGGAAAAGCCCGGAGGATGATCCCGGCCAACGCGCGGTCGTCCTGTCCCCCACCCCCGGGATCGTGAACTACCTTCCCCGGGTCAGGATCCACCAGGGACGCGATCCCGATCTTCCCGAAGCGGGTTTCCTGCCCGCCTCGGGCCACCGTTCGGATTCGGGAGGCGGGGTGGTCCCCGTCAAAGCATGCGCGCTTCTCTGCAAATCGCTCGGAAGGAAGCTCGTAGCCGCCCGCCGGGCTCTGGCCTCCTCACCGATCAAGGTCGAATCCTTCACGCTCTTGACCGGACCGAAAGAAGGGGATCCGATCGCAGGCCACATCGTTCTTGCCCCGGGGTTCACGGC
>CAYRYU010000037.1:2454-58043 GCA_964428355.1 uncultured bacterium | reverse complement strand
CGAAAGAAGGGGATCCGATCGCAGGCCACATCGTTCTTGCCCCGGGGTTCACGGCCAAACGCGCCCGGCCTGCTCTCGAGGCTCTGGTCAAAGCCATAGGATTGACGGGACTCTCGATCGGAAAGATCGACCAGGGTGTCCAGGCCGTCATCGGGGAAGTGGGAATCCCGGGCCTGATCGCGCCGGGGTGCCCTGAGGGGCCTTTCCAGACCGAGCCGGCCTTCTTTTCGCAGGGAAACGCCATTCAGAACAAGCACCTGGTTGAAACCGTCGTCTCATTCTGCGGTCCCCGCAAAGGCCTTCGAATCGTCGAAGGATTCGCGGGCGCAGGGAACTTCACCCTTCCGCTCGCCTCGTCCGGGGCAAAGGTCGAGGCGTTCGAATCCAGCCCCGGTGCGGTCCGTCTCGCGGAGCGCAACCTACGGAGAACCTCCTTCGGGGACCTCATCTCATTCACTGGCGGTGATGCCCTTCGCCTCCTGCGGAAAGCCACCCCATCCCCCGACATCTTGCTGCTCGACCCGCCCCGAACAGGAGTCCCGGACATCGACTCGATCCTCAGAGCCCTCGAGCCGAAACGGATAGTCTACGTTTCCTGCGACCTTGCAAGTTTCTCCCGTGATTCGGAAAGGATCCGGCGGGAGGGTTTCCAACCCGCGAGAACCGCCGCCCTGGACATGTACCCCCGAACCCATCACGTGGAGCTGGTTATCGAGTTCTCCCGAAATCGGTATTAGAAAGACAACCCAAGGAGTCGCCATGAAGCAGTTCCAGATCAAAACGGAGAACGGAAGTCTCATCCAGGAATGCCCGATCGACAGGCAGAAGAAATGCTACCGTGTCGGAAGGGCTCCTTCGAATGAGATCGTGATCGAGGACTCGATCATCGAGCTCGTCCACGCCGAGATCTTTTTCCTGGAGGGCGAATTCCTCCTTAAAGACTGCTCGGGGGGACGAACGATGCTGAACGGGTCTCCCATCACCCCCGGCGGCCCGATTTCCTTCAAGCCCACCGACCGGATCAGCTTTGGGGGCACCTACCTGCTTCACCTCGAAGGGGAAGCCGCGGCAAAAACCCAGGATCGCCTGCTCAGCGAACTCAAGATCGGCGACTCGGTCAGGCGCCAGGAGACGGTCTTCACCGACCTTCTCAACTCCCTGCGAACAAGGCTCAAGACGATCGCTAAGGACCACCAGACCGAGATCAACCATTCCCTGGGGCAGTTCTCCGAAGACCTGCTCCAACGCGTCAGGGAAATGGCTTCCGTCCAGGAGCTCGGCCTTCGCCTGAATGAAATCCACGATTTCGACACCCTCAGCGCTGTCGTCATCGGCCTGGCGGTCGAGATTTCCGGGGCCGAACGCGGTTTCCTTGCGCTTCTCAACGAGGACACGACCCGACCTGAATCCGCTCCGGAAAGGCCTCCGACCGTGACTGGCGAAGGGGACACCCCTGGATCGGTCCAGCCCCGGAACGTCTATGGCGGTGTCCAATCCCACCGGCTCTCGATCAGGATCCCACCTGGTTCCGGTTCGGGGCAGGGCGAGAACCCCCTTTCCGATGCCGAGGTCCGGGCCATCCAGGCAATCGGCGAAAAGGCAATCAACCGGAACGAGATACTGGTCGCGGGTGAAAACGAGTGGACCGAACTGATGGGCGCCGACACACCGGGCCAGCCAGCCAAGTCTGCGATCGCCGCCCCCCTGGTCATCCGCGGGGAAGCTGTCGGGGTGCTGTATCTGGAAAACCGGAACGTCCCCCATTGCTTCAACGACAAGAATGTCGATTTCATCAGGGCCTTTGCGGCGCAAGCTTCGGTGAGTCTCAGCAACGCGAGGCTTCTCAGTCTTGTCGTCAACGACCACCTGACCGGATTGTACAACCGGAGGTATTTCCGCCGCAGGCTGGGGGAGGAAGTGCGCAGGGCCGCAAGGCACCACAAGCCGCTTTCTCTCGTTCTCATAGATATCGACAAGTTCAGCGAGGTGAACAAGCGCATGGGAAGGGCGACCGGGGATGTCGTCCTTCGGGAGATCGCCGGCCTTATTCGTGAAACGATCCGTGTCAGCGATGTCGGAGCCCGCTTCGGTGATGAGGAGTATGCGGTCATCCTTACCGAAACGGGGCGCGAGGGAGCACTAACGGTCGCCGAGCGGCTCCGGGAGAGAATCGAGAAGCAGGAGATCCGGAGCGAGACCAAGGCGATCTCCAGCGTCACCTGCAGCGTTGGCGTCGCCCTTTTGACAACTTCCGAGCAGGGCCGTGACGACCTTCTCCGGAAAGCCGAGGAAGCGCTCGTACGCTCGAAAAAGGATGGACGGAACCGCGTAAGCATCGCGGGCTGACCGGAAACCGCCACGGTCAGGGGTTTTCAGTTTTCTCCGCGTGAGGCTGGGAACCCGTCGGAAATTGGCTTGGGGCCTGATTCCAGCGAGGATTCCCAACTCCACGCCTCGACGAGGTACCCCATCGTCAAAATCGCGTCTCCGAAAGGGCAATCCCCCTGGTGACAAAGGATTCCCGGTTCCCACCAACCCAGGAGCAGGTCTGCGAATGAAGCTGCAAAGCTCATTTCCACCAGCCCCCCGGAGATTTCGGCAGAATCGGCCCATTCCTTGGCAAGAACCGCGGTTCCTTCCGGCCCGATGACCGTCCCGCTCGTTCTCCGCACCGAGGTCAGGTAGCGGCCGATCGTGGCCACCATTTCCTTCGTGGAAAGCCTCCTTCCGTCCTTGAAGGTCACGGAAAGGGACTGGCCATCGGGGGAAATTGCCCCCTCCGGCCCTTCTGGATCCGGTTCGAAAATCGACCGGAGGGTCGGATACTCCCGCAAACGGCCTTCCATGCCGGAAAAGGGAATTCGGACGCGCGAAAACCTCGGACCCGCGCCAGGATTGGGATCCAGGAGCCCCGCGATCGTCTTCAGGTAGTCGTCTTCGATCTCGGCGATCCCCTGGACTCCTCTCCTGGAAAGGGGGTCTGGGGGAACCTCCGGGGCCTCCGGTGATCCGACCGGTCCCCCGTAGCTGCCGATAGGTATGGCCATGACCTTTTCATCTTCACCTTCCGAAAGGTAGATTCCAAGCGGCATGCTTCGGGCGATCACCCCATGTGACAAAGCCGCGATCGGGGCGGGACCGGAAGAAAGGAAAACGTTCAGGCCCGTTCCGATAAGCAGTTCCGAGAAAGCGCTCGCGGCATCCCGCATCGAGGCCTCCGCTGAATAACCTAGCAGGATTGACGGAAAGGCCTTTCCAGACATGAGGATCAGGTCCCAGAAGGGACGGTTGGTCTCGACCTTGAGGAACTCCTCGAGCGTCCGGAGGGCAGAAAAATCGAACTGGGCGGGAAGAACGGGTTTCAAATGAAAAGCGCCCCGCTTCCCAGGAGAACCGCGTCGTTCTCGAACCTGGCGAACCCGAGAAGATCCCGGCCACGGTCGGCCACGGGAAGGATATGCCGGTTCATGACCGTCCAGACCTCGTCCATGAAGAACTCCTTCATTGCCATGACCCCACCCCCGAGGAGGATGATCTCCGGATTGATCAAGGTGTGCACGTTGGCAAGGGCGAGGCCGAGATAGTTCCCCACGCGTTTCAGGGCATGGAGGGCGAGGTGGTCGTGAGCCTTGGCAGCCTGGCCGATGATGGGCCCGGTGACCTTGTCCGGATCGTTGCCGACCAGCTCGCTGATCTTGCTCGCATCCCCTTCCCTGAGGCGATGCTTCACGTAATTCTCGAGACCCTTTCCGGAGGAATAGGCTTCGAAGCAGCCCTTTTTTCCACAGCCACAGACCGGGCCCTGTGGATCGAGGCAGATGTGACCGATCTCCCCGGTCGAGTTGGTCGCTCCCTCGAGGAGCTCCCCGTTCAGGACGAGACCTGATCCGATGCCGGTTCCAACGAAAACATTGATGAAGTGACGAAGACCTTTGCCCGCGCCGTATCTCCACTCGGCTATCGTTGCAGCACGTACGTCGTTCGTGACTTTTACCGGAAGTTTGAGCGCCCCTCCAAGGAATTCACCGAGAGGCACCTTGGACCAGTTCAGATTGGGAGCATAAAGTACGCACCCGGTTTTTGGATCGACCTGCCCCGCAGCTCCTACACCGATCCCGGCGATATCGGAGGGCGAAACATCCTTCATGGCCAGTCTGCACGATTCCAGGACGGTGTTGAGGACCGCATCCGCCGGACGGTTTGCCTCGGTGGGGAGTAGGACTTTCTTCAATATCTCGCCCCCCTTGCAGAGTCCGGTTGCAATCTTCGTCCCGCCCAGATCGATCCCGATCGTGAGCGCTTTTTCGGATTTGGATCGTTGCATGCTGCTTCCTCCTTGGTTATTTTCGTTACCACCCGACGCCTGAGGCGGTCACCCGCCGATGTCGGAGAGCGAAATGCAACCGACATTTGCGAACCCGGCGCAGGATTTTCCCGCTTCCCTTTTCCCTCTGCCAAGCTCCTGGATGGCATTCCGAACATGGTCCGGGTCGAAGCCGGAGACGTCGATCCCGACGTTGGAATCAAGGCACGGTCGGAGGATTCCCGAAGCCGTCAACCTGAGCCGGTTGCACGTTGGGCAGAAGGGGTGGGTCCGGGGGCTGATGAACCCGATCCGACCGCTTCCTCCGCGGATCCGGAATGTCCTGGAGGGCCCTCCGCCTTCAGTTTCTTCGGCTTCGGGAAGAAGTTCCGCCAGGAGGCCGATCCGCCTTCTCAATTCCTCCTCGGGGAGGAAGGGGGCAGCCTGGCCCGTCGTTTGGAAAGGCATTCTTTCGATGAACCTTACGTGAACGGGCATCGTCCGGGCAAGATTCGTGAACCTCTCGATCTGGTCCTCGTTCTCCCCAGGAATTATCACCACGTTCACTTTCACCGGGTCCAGTCCGGCTTTCAGGGCGGAATGCAACCCGTCCAAAACTGCCTGGAGCTCCCCGCCACGGGTGATTTCGCGGTATCTTGCCGCATCAAGGGAGTCCAGGCTGACGTTCACCCGCTTCAGTCCGGCCGCCCTGAGGGGCCCGGCGAATCGCGAAAGAAGGATCCCGTTGGTGGTCATCGACAGGTCAGTCAGACCCTCCAACTTGGCAACTTCCGAGATGAATGAAGCGATGCCCTTTCTTACAAGCGGCTCCCCTCCCGTGATCCGGACCCGGCGTACCCCTTCCGATATCGCAACCCGGATGATGGAAAGGATTTCCTCATATCTCAGGATCGATTCGTGGGCAAGCTTGGGAACCCCCTGGGGGGGCATGCAATACACGCACCTGAGGTTGCATCGGTCGGTAACCGACACCCTGAGATACTGGAAAACCGGCTTGGAATGGGATTCAGGAGATGCGGTCATGTCCAGCATCTTAGTCCCCTCTTTCCCTCCCTGTCAACTTCCCCTGGATCCAGATTCGGAGACATTAAAACGGGGACATGAGAATCTTTTCTCCGAAAAGATTCTCATGTCCCCGTTTTAATGTCTCCGTTTTTTAGGTCCCCACTTTCGGACGGGGTTGGGTTGACACATT
This sequence comes from uncultured bacterium, assembly GCA_964428355.1. GTDB lineage: Bacteria > Muiribacteriota > Ozemobacteria > Ozemobacterales > Ozemobacteraceae > CAYRYU01. The sequence goes on along the minus strand of CAYRYU010000037.1, from coordinate 52,524 downwards.
CCCTGGGGATTCTTAAAATTAAGAAAATTCTCTATGGAGAAGACTATGAAAATGATGCATCGCTTGTCGATTGCCTTGTTCTTCATTCTTTCCCTGGGGGCATCTTTCCCCGTTTTCGGGCAAAACAATCCGTTTGGGGACGATTCCATCAGCAACCCTTCGTCTGTGAACGCCGGCACCTCCGGAAGCGCCCTGGAAGGGGTCTTCATCAACGGAACATGGGTAAATGTCCGGTCGGGCCCCGGAACCTCACACTCCATCCTCAAAACCTTCCCAAAGAACACGAAGGGCAAGAAGATACTCGAACAGAACGGTTGGACCATGGTCGATTTCGGCGGAGGAACCATCGGATGGGTGAGGAGCGACCTCCTTTCCTCCGGAGCCACCGGTTCCACTTCCACCTCCTCGAACGCTGACAAGAAAGCCATCGAAAAGAGTTTCGAACGATGGGAACGCCATCTTGGGAGCTCGACTCTGGATTATTCGAACATTTCACCCTTCTGGAAGCTGGGTCGGGCGCACAAAGCCCTCATGAACGGGGATTACAAAAAGGCTTACGAACTTGCCCAGGAGGTCGATTACGATCCCGTCCGGTCGAGATACCTCATGGCGAAGGCCCTTTACGGGTTGGGCCAGTATTCCGAAGCAAAAGCGGTACTCACCCCCCTGGAGAAGCCTCTCGAGGATGCCGCCTTCCTGCAGGCCATCGACTCCATTGCGAAACCGTACATCGACGAGCCGATAGTTTTCAAATTCGGCGGTTTCGACGACGTGAAAACCTACCAGAAGAAGAAGGCTGCCGGAGCCCGCCTCGGCCTTGATTCAACCGAATACTACGAGGATTTCGTCGACATAAACACCTGGAAATGGAAGTCCCAGGAAAAGTACAAGGAATTCAACACCATTGGCGGAATCGACTGCAGCGGGTTCGTTCAGCGGGTCCAACAGGCTGCCTTCAAGCAGGCCGGAGTGACCTACCCGATCTCGGGACGCACTTCCACCAGCGGTCTTTGGTCGCAGCAGTACACCAAGGCCATCAACCCCGGGGTCAAACCGCCTCCGCCCCCCGACATCCGGCCCGGAGACATGATCCTCCTCGATTACGGGCACAACAGGTACGGCCATTCGATGATCTATCGTGGCAAAGACGCGGCAGGGAACATACGGGTCCTGGCCATGGGCGATACGGCCGAGGAAACCATCCTTTCCCCGGAGAAATTCGAATTCTACAAAGGCACCTACCGGATGAACGGAATGGACAAGGTCCGAAAGGCACTCACCGCCTGAACCCGCGAGGCCCCCATCTTTCCCCCGCTCGCTGAGTCCCGCGGATCAGGCCGGGAATCTCCAGCAAGTCCCCTTACCACGGCAACCGGAATGTTGGTTCCGGTTTGCCGTTTTTCTTTCACCATGGGATAATGCAAAGGTCTGAACCAATCATCCAAATCACCAGGAGGTTCCATGCTCCAAACTGACCGACACCTCCGAAATGGGTCGATCGCCGTCGCAGCAATCTTGCTCATCGCCCTTCTCGTGGGTTGTGCCCTCTTCCTTCGGTCTTCGGAGGGAACTGACATCAATCAGGATCCCGCCTGGATTCTCGCAGAGGCAAAGGCAAAAATGCAGAACCTGGCAATGGCAATCTCGAACCTCCGAAACGATATCGGCTGCTTTCCGAGCGCGGACGGACAACAGACTGTCCAGTCATTCAATTCCTCCCCCCTCTCATTTCTCGGGATAACGTCCGCTACGAACGTCCTTGCAGACCCATCTCCCCTTCCGAAAGGCCTGCAAACACAATGGAAAGGTCCCTACATCGAGGGCCAACCAGAGGAATTCATGTCAGACCCTTGGAAAAAGACGATCCGGTATGTTGCCTCCGGAACCAGGGTTTACCTCTGGTCTGGAGGTCCGGATGGAATTTTCGACCCCGCTTGTGACGTTACCGATACCGCGTCCTACACGGGAGACGATCTGGTAAGATCCGTCGGCAAGTTCTAGGACAGCCGAAGATGGTGTCACTCCCATCGACCCGCCCACCGAAACCCGGATGATCCGATGACCGCGAATCCAAGCCCAACTTCACCGGTCATGACGTGGTTGAACACAGTGGTTCTCGTTTTAGCGGCACTCGCGGTTCTGGGGATCACATCCTCGGTTTTCTTCAGCTGGCAGGGAAGCACTCGGTTTTACGTTTCCAAGGAAAGGGCGATACTGAGACATCTGGGGGCCGAAATCAGGGCTTTCCGGAATGACCTGGACGCCTTTCCGAGTTGCGACGGCAACCAGACGGATGAATCGGTCCTGATGTCGCCGCTTTCCTACTTCGGGTGCTCTTCTTCCACGAATGTCCTTGCAAGTCCTGACCCTCTTCCTCCAAATCTGAAGGCCCTTTGGAAAGGGCCCTACAATGATCGGCCATTGGACCAGTTGATGATCGACCCCTGGAGAAATTCCATCAGGTATGTTTCCCGGAAGAACCGGCTCTTCCTTCTTTCGGCTGGACCTGACGGTGTTTTCGACCCGGAACTCAACCCAAAGGATCCTTTGACCTCCCTTGGGGATGACTTGATCGAATACATCGGAACCTTGAACGAAATCCCCTGACCTGATTTGAATCCACCCGGCGGTTCCTTCGTTGTATAATCTGACATTCCGCGTTTTCCCCCGGTCATGCGGGACAATTCTTTTTCAAGGACTGGTTTCCGGAACATGAACATCAAGAGTGCGGTCAGAATGCTCCTGTTTTCGTTCGTTTTCGTCGCTCCCCTCCAAGCCGGAGAGATCACCTTCGAAGGGCCGTTTACGGAGGCAAAGGCTCTGTCGGCCATCTTCGGAGGGACCTACTCCAAGGAAACCCACTCCCTTCTCTGGACGCCGGACGAGGAAGCACGAAAAGCCATTCCCGAAGCCGGCCCGGGAGTGGCAACCTTCCAGACCACCACTCTCCTGTCATCACTCCTAGAACCAGCCGCGGAAAGCATCCGACTCCATGTTTTCGCCACCACTTTCCCGGGAAACGCGCACCACGGCGCCCAGCCGGTTGTCGGAATGGCGGAATGGCGGGAAACCAACGGTTCACTCAAATGCATGGGGTTTTCAAAGTTCCTTGAACCCATCGGGGAATGGGGAAATGCACCTTCCCCGGAAATCCTCATGGTTGGCCCCGGGAAATGGGGCGTCCTGTTCGAGGCGGGCAGCACCGGGCAGGGGTACACCTACGTTGGAGCCATTATCCTTGCCCGAGTGGGTGATGTTTTCAAGAAGGTCCTTTCCTTCGAGGACTTCGCGGGGAACAACTCCGGAGCTGCGGAAGGTAAAAAACTCTACGAGTACTCCTCCAAGATCGAGGTCCTGGAATCCCAGCCCGCATCGCGGGGCTTCTTTCCCCTCCGGATCACCACGTCCGGAACCCGCCCGGGAAAAGACGGAGTCGCCGAAAAATTCGGCCAGATAACATCCTTCAGCTTCAAGAACGATTCCTACTTTTCGGAGACTTCGGCGCAAACCGCGCCCGCGAACTTCGGGGAGAAGAAATGAGATTTTCCGCCTGCTTCCTCACGCTGATCCTCTTGGCCGCCTTTCCGCTCCAGGGTGCGGACGACTCCCCCACCCCCGCCCAGATTCTTTCGGGAACCTGGGGAACCGGGGATTCCCAACTGGGAATCCACTTCACCGAAACCGACATCCTTCCCGGTGTTCCTTTCATGGGTCCCGGAGGATTCTCAGTCGATGAAAAGGGCGCAGTCTGGATATCAGACGGAATCAACCAAAAGGTCAAGCGCTGGTCGGAGGGTGCGGTTACCGTTTTCCCGATCGAGGCGAAAAAGCTCGGGGATATCGCGGTCTACAAAGGGCTCGTCTACCTCTGCACTCTCGAACCGGAAGGCGTCCTGGTGATCAATCCCGCAACCGGGGCCAAAGAAAAGTTCCACGCCGTTCCCTTCAAGTCTCCCGAGCGCCTTTGGGTGTCCGACCCTGATCACATAGCAGTTTCAGATGGAAGTGCCGTGCTCTGGACGATCGTGAAAGGGGCCGTGGCAAAGCACCCCGCCCAGGCACTCGAACCTGTCGGAAACCACCTCACCCTTTTCGGGACCGTCTACAACCTCGAGGATGACAACAGGAAGATCATCCGCGCCGGATGGACAGCAGACCGGGGGGAACCCGACCTTTTCACCCTTTTCCGTACTCCCGGGCAGAAGATCGTCTTCAGCCGCCTGATAGGAATGCTCGACGGCCTTCCGACCTTGCTGGTTATGCTAGCTTCCGACGAAGACCATTATTTTCTCCACACTTTCGGCGCGAACGGGGCGGTTGCAGAGCGGATCATGATCCCGGTCTACCCCGGCTTGTCACTTCCATCCTCCGTGATCATTGGCGGGGATCAGAACCTCTATTCCTTCCGGGCAGACGCGAAAGGCTTTTCCCTGTTCATGCAGAAGTTGAGGTAGTTTTCTGGGAGTCCCCCCCTTCAAAAGGGGAAATCTTTGTGTTAGACTCCCCCCGACTTCGGATAGGGAGAAAAAGTGTCTCAGCCAACGGGCTCCCCGGCGGTCGGGTCGATGGTGGAATTCTCGGTCGTGGTACCGGTTTTCAACGAGGTGGAAAACCTCGAAGATCTTCTCGCGAAGATCGAATCCGTCATGGCCCGGCTGGGCAGGCCTTGGGAGGCCATCATGGTGGATGACGGCTCCACGGACGGGAGTTTCGAAAAGATCCTCGAGCTGAAGGGGAAACACACCAGCCTCCGTGGCATTAAATTCGACAGGAACCACGGCCAGACCGCGGCGTTGGATGCGGGAATCGAGGCCACCCGCGGCGAGATCGTGATAACGCTGGACGCCGACCTGCAGAACGACCCCGGCGATATCCCCCTTCTCCTGAACGCCCTCGAGGGTAACACTGCGGCGGTCGGCTGGCGAGCCAATCGCCAGGACAACTTCGTGAGGCGGGTTTCTTCGCGCATCGCCAACTGGATCCGAAACCTCGTCAGCGGCGAAAGCATCAGGGACACGGGCTGCTCGCTGAAAGCCTTCCGGTCGGATGTCCTCAAGCGGATCAAGCTTTTCGAGGGGTTCCACCGTTTCCTGCCAACCCTGGTGAAAATGGAGGGGGGGACGGTCGTCGAGGTCAAGGTCAACCACTTTCCGCGGACCCGCGGCCAGTCAAAATACCACGTCTGGAACCGCATCTTCCGATCGTTCCTCGACCTTCTTGCAATCCGATGGATGAAATGGCGGGCACTGCGCTACAAGGTGATCGATGAGCGTTGATTACTGGATCATTTTCGGTTTCTTCGGCCAGTTCTTCTTTTTCATGCGGTTCCTTGTCCAATGGATCGAATCGGAGCGGCAGAAGAAAAGCGTCATCCCGATTTCCTTCTGGTATTACAGCCTGGGAGGCTCGGCGGTCCTGGCGATATATGCCATCCACATCAAGGACCCGGTTTTCATCCTCGGACAAACCCTCGGATTCGTCATCTACATAAGAAACCTCATGTTGATCAAAAAGGAGCGGGAAAACCTTGAACCCCAATGATTCCCTCCGCCCCGAGGAGGGCGAGGGCGCTTCCTCGAAGATTATCCCGATCCCGCCCGCGATCGAGAAAAGCCTGTCACACGGCCTGATTCAAGCGCTCCTTGGAATCGCGGCGTTTGCCGCGATCGCCTTTCACCTCGGGACATCCAGTCTTCTCGAAACCTCGGAGGGACGCTACGGGTCGGTCGCCCGGGCGATGCTGGACTCAGGAGATTGGCTAACACCGCGTCTCAACGGGCTCGCCCACTATACCAAACCACCCGCCGCTTACTGGGCAAGTGCCATCGGGATGGCTGTTTTCGGACGGAGCGAGTTCGGGGCCAGGGCGTTCCTTCCCTTCTGCGCCGCCCTCACCATTATCGGGTGTTACCAGATCGGGCTTCGTCTCCTTGGGGCGCGCGCGGCGTTGTGTTCGGCCTTCGCCCTTCTGACAAGCCTGATCTTCCACATCCAGTTCCGTGGACTCACTACCGATCCCCTGCTTGCCGCGGTGGAGACATGGATGGTTCTTGCGTTCCTGGAGTTCATGTGGAAGCCCCGTAGGCGGATTGGGGTGATGTTCTGGGCACTCGCCGGTCTCGCAATGTTCGTCAAGGGCCCCCCGGGTCTTCTTCCCCTTCTCGGGCTCGTTCCAGCTTTCGTGCTGGGAGGAGAAGGCAGGAAAGTTGTAAAGCTGCTCGGCAACTTCATCGGCGTGGTTTTCTTCGTCGTCATCGGACTGGGGTGGTACCTGGCCGCGATCTTTGCCAACAAGGAACTTCTCTCGTACTTCCTGGTGGACCAGACACTCCGGCGTGTGGCCACCGGGATTCACGACAGGGGCGGTCCCTGGCACTACTTTTTCTGGATCATCCTCGGCGGCACTTTTCCCTGGACACCTTTCCTGATCGGTGGTTTCTGGCGTGCGCTCGGAAACCTGAAGAAGAAGCCCCCCCTTCCGTACCTTCCGCTTCTTTTCTGGGCGGGCGTTCCTTTCGTCGTCCTTTCGCTGAGCGCGTCGAAACTTCCTGCCTACGCTCTTCCACTCTTCGTTCCCTGCGCCCTCCTCATCGGAGATTACCTGAGCCGGATGTTGAAAACAACCCAGGATGAGCCGTTCATCTTCAAGGTGGAGTCCACCGCCTCCTTGGTCGTTCTCTCCCTCGTGGGCGTCGCCCTCATGTATGCATCCCTTTCCGGGGTGGTTCCCGATCCAAAGATTTCCAAGGTTTTCGGGTTCCTCTCGTTCTCCTTCATCTTCCTCAGCTTCTTCGGTTACTACTTCATGGTGCTGGGCATCGCAAACGGAATCATGATGGTCCTCGGAGTGGTCATTCCCGGGGCGATGATTGCCCTCCTCCCTGGGGTCCAGGGGGCGGAGGAATACAGCCCGGGACGCTTTCTTCCGGGATACCGGGAACTGATGAAGAAGGTCGGATCCCTTCCGGGCGACACACGGATCTACTTCATCGACGACATGATCGAGGGAAGTTACTTCTACTCCGGTCGCGTCATCCCGACATGGGAAGTAAAGCGAGAAACCCGGTTCGACGAATCCCTCGCGGAGAGTCTTAACCTGGTCGGAACGGATTCCATCCGAACCATCGGGACCCCCGGAGCGTTTTTCCTCATCCGCGCGAAGGATCTGGAGCGAGTCCAGAAGCTCATCGGCCAGGACCTCCAGGAAAAGGAGCGACAGGGCATCTGGCGGCTCTGCCTCGTGGGTACGGCACCGGAGCGAGCTCAGTTATCCCTTGCCCCGCTTTCCGGCCGGCGGGAAGAAGTGGCGCCCGGTCTGGTTCCGGCTGGAAACAGCGATGCCACGCGAAGCTCCACCATCACTCCATTAGCCGTACACAACGCCTCGCCAACCGCAACCTCCTCGGCACACTCCCTGGCGTCCCCTTCACGCATCGAAAAGCCGGAAACCCCGGGAACCAAAGAGAAATCGGGAAAACCCGAAAAGCCCTCCCCGAAACCCGGGAAGGATTCTCAAGCGGCTTCCGGAGTCGCCAACCCCTCCCACTAGAATCGCACCCAAGCGGCCGCGTCAGGCACCCCAATCGACGACAATCCTTGAACCGGTTATCTTCGTATCGTCACTTCCAGCGGACGACCCGGAAACCGACCGAGAGGCTTGTTGTCCCATTCGGGAAATTCTTGTCCCTGGCTGCGGATGCAAGTTCGCGCGCCCGATCATCAGCGGTTGAACTGAAATCCCCACCCCGGGCCTTTGGGGCAGGCAAGTATTTCATTTCAAGGCTTTTCCCGGGATTGACCGGATCGATCTGCTCATCAGCCGTATAGGTGACCGCGGCTCCGTCGAAGGTCAACTCGGCAACGTTCCCGATGATGTCAAAAAGCCCCCAGGGATTCGCGAGCTTCGTCCCAACCGCCGAGGGCTGGACGGGGTTGTTCGAGGAGTCCCAGATGTTGGTGCAGACGGCATAGGGCCAGGCATGGATGGCATGAACGTACCCGGGCTCCCCCAAATGATTGGCAACGTAGTCGATCGAATCGTCGGAATGATCCCCCCAAAAGTAACCCGAAACGGTCCCACCACGGCAGGCGTATTCCCACTCGGCTTCAGTTGGCAATCTGTACCCGTTCGCGGTCGGGTCCCACGTCCCGTCAGGGTTCGGAGGGTCGATGATGCTGGGGTCATTGAAAGCGTAACATGGCGTGAACCCGGCTTTGGTGCTTAGCTTGTTGCAGAATTCCTGGACTTCGAGCAGGGAAACGTTCTCGACTGGATAGTTCCCGTTCAGGCGCGGGTATTTCGAGGGGTTTTTCCCCATTATTTCCTGGAAAAGACCCTGCGTGATCTCGTTCCGGCTCATGTAGAACCCTCTCGTGAGAATCACCTTGTGGACCGGAATCGGCGGCACAACGCTTATCTGCTCGGTAAAGGTTGCATCACCCATCTGGAATGATCCCGGGCCAATGGAAACCATATCCAGAAGATCCGTCCCAACGGGATCGGTGGCGATCGGAGTCGCCTCGACATCCGGAGCGGGACGGGACTGGAGAGGACCCCTGGAGCTCGTCGCCACCGCAGTGACACTGAAGGTGTAAGCGGTATCGTTCGTCAACCCCTTGACGGCAAAAGCCGCAACACTGCTGGTCCCGATCTTCACCCCATCGGTTGCCGGCTCGGGAGAGTTGTTGCAATAGATGCAATAGTAGGCGGCTCCCGAAACGGGGTTCCATTTCAGGCCAACCTGGCCGTTTCCTGGGATTGCCTCCAGGGCAGTCGGGGAATTCGGAGCAGCGAAGATGGTCATCCACTGGAAATCCCTCCAAGAGCCGTTGGTCAGGTCAGTACCGTTCCAAATCGGATTCCACCCGTCCGGAGTCTGAAGGATGTTGAATCCAAGGCGGTTTTCACCGGGTTCCAGGGCAACCTGAAAGGTTACGGCGTTTGGGGAAACGTATCTGAGGTCAGGAAGGAAAAACTCTCCCGTTCCTTTCCTGAAGATATGGAGACCGTGTCGTGACGAGAACTCCCCCAGGAGCTGCACGGCAAAACGCGCAGAAGGAGCGGAGGCGAAACCGCTCTCCTCGAAGAACCTGAAAATCCCATCGTCTTGCCTCATCCCCAGACTACACCCGGAAAACCTTACCTCTCCGACGGTCCCCGCGCGAAACTCGGCCCACCGCCGCGCGAGGCGGGAAGAATCGATCATGGACCATACGCCGACGTGTGCGAACTCGGTAAACTGCAGACCGGCAGCCCCCGCTTTCAGCGAAGCCGAGAACGGCTTGAAATGGCCTCCTTCGAACGTCAACGTGCGCTCGACGGTCGGGTAATTCGGGTCAAACAGGTACAGTGTGTTCCCGACGATCCGGGTAACGAGAAGGGCATGTCCGCCCTGGCTTGACCGCATGGAAATGTACTGAGGTTGTTTCGTTTTGTGCAACGCGATCTTGAACTGGTTGAAGGTCATCCCTTCGCTGACCTTGCCCATGAACTTCATGACTTCCCGGGACCAGGAATCCCAATCCAGGTCGTTTTGAACCATCGAGTTCAATCGTATCGCATCGACGTCGTCCTCCCAGATCTCCGGGGTCTGGTTCCGGTCGTAGTTCCCGAAGATCGTAGGGTTGACGCTCTGTCCGAAGGCATACTGGGCGGAGATCACCGCCCCCGCGCAGTGACCGCCGAAAGCGAAAAACGAACCGTAATTGGGATTCTTCCAACTGTGTGTTCCGGGCCGGAATCCCGAGTCCACATCGTTTGGAAGGGCTTCGATTGCAGCCTCGACGAGAACCCATCCCGGGAAAACTGTGGAAAAGCCGTTCCAGGCTGTCCGAATGGATGCCCGGGGGGAATACCCCGAAAGATTGTTCGTCGCCACCGTCACCGAATCGCTCCCCACCTCCACGATAGGGGCGCATTCAAGTGCACCAGAGGTGGGATCGAAGCGGAACACCGCGGGCACTTTTCCCTCCGATACTTTCCCCGGAATCCGGATCTGGACAGGAATAGTGGCCATCTTTCCCCCGTTGTCGATGCTGAAGAAAGGGGAGAGGGGTTGATATGAATCTCCCAGTGAGTTTTGGGTAACCGAGGCCACGGTTACCTGGACCGTTGTTCCTGAAGGGAAGGCACCGCCGGGAACGATGATCTGGAGACCCTTAAGGGCACTTCCCGACGCGACTTCGATGGTCCCCCCCCCGGACGGTACCGACTTCTGGATGACGAACGAGCGGGTACCGATTCCGAAGGATCGGGGCTCGGAATCGAATCCCTCGAACTGGGCAATGATGTCATCGATTATTTTCGGCGAAGTCAGGTCCCTTCCTTGGGCGCATGACTCGAGCTTCGCCGCCAGCACCGAGGTCACCCGACCGAAAAGGCCGGCATCCGCGACGATTCTTCGGACTGTCTTGGCAAGAACGTCCTCCAGGGTCCCTGTTTCCTTCGGTCCGATGACGATGACGTTGTCCGCGTCACCGACCAGATCCGCGATTCCGTGAAACTCCGAATAGGACCCGATCCGTCCCCCCTTTATCAGGACTTCCCCGATACAGGAAACCGCGGGTATGGAGGAGAATGTGAGATTTGCGGTTCCAGAGGCATCCACCGGAGCTGAGACGGAAAGAACCGTGGTGGACCGGGAAGCGGAGTCGATGTTCAACAGATGGATCTGGGCCGTGACAATCGCGCCCCCGGTCCCAACTTCGGGAAGGACCGAATGCTGGATTCCGCTCCCTGAAGCGGCCGCCTGGTCGGGAAAGGCGAACCGGAAACTGACCCCTTTCGTCAACGGGCGGGGGGAAGCCAGGCCCGGATCATCGGAAGTTGGGGCTGACCCCAAAGGAGACGCCCCCTTGCTGAGGCATCCGGGAAGGAAGGAAGCGAGGGTAGATCCCAGGATCAAAAGAAGGACCAACGCGGCTGAGCGAACGTGAATCCGGGAAAAACGACTGGAATCTCGCATTTCATCGTAGGAAAGGTTCATTGACATTCTGTCCTCACTCGAACTTCGCTGGCGGCTGGAATCGGTCTGTGCCGCGTCAACTGCGTGAAGACCTATTCTACCAGACAAGGATCACGGTTCAAACAACAACACTTCGAGGAATTCCTGGGAAAGGCCGGGAAAAGGACCCGGGAAAATTGTGACGAAGCTTCCCGGTTGAGATAGAATGGAAGAAACCGTTTCCCCTTCGCTGCTTTTTTTGGGAACCTGGGAAAAGACCTGTAACCTTGCCTTCGTCTCGAGGATCGAACAGGAAGAACAGGAAGAACGGGAGGAAAAATGGGACTTTCTCGAAGGTCCTTTCTCAAGGTCGGGGCATGTGCCCTTGGAACGTTGGCCCTTCCCCAGGGCTTCCGGCTCGAGGGGGCAGACCCTGCGGGATTTCTGCCCGCAGGATCGAATCCGGGCGGATTCCGGGAAGCCCAGCATTACGAAATCCTCCCTGACGGCCGCGTCCATTGCCTTCTCTGCCCGAACGGATGCGTCCGCAAGGAAGGGGAAAGGAGCAAATGCCGGGTCCGGGAATCCCGCGGTGGGAAATACTATTCGCTGGTCTACGGCCTTCCCTGCGTCATCGCGCTTGATCCGGTCGAAAAGTGCCCCCTCTTTCACTTTCACGTCCCCGGAAACGCCTTTTCGATCGCGACGGCGGGCTGCAACCTCGGCTGCCAGTATTGCCAGAATTGGCAGTTCTCGCAAAAAACCGTCGAGGAGACCCGGAACCTGACGCTTTCCCCAGAACAGGTCATAGAAAAGGCCAAGGAGTACAAGGCCGAAGCGGTCTCGTTCTTCTATACCGAACCCACGATCTACTTCGAGTTCATGAAGGATATCGCCGAGCTGGCAAAAAAAGCCGGCCTGCCCACCATAATGGTTACCGCGGGCTACATCAACCCCGATCCGCTTCGGGAGCTTTTCGGGCTGATCGATGCATTCGCCGTCGGCCTGAAGGGCTGGACGGAAGACTACTACCGGAACGTGATCGATGGTTCCCTGAAACCTGTCCTGACAACTCTCGAAACGATAGCGAAGAGCGGGAAGCACCTCGAGGTGGTCACGCTTGTGGTCCCAACCCTAAACGACAAACCAGAAGATCTGAAATCCCTGGCCGGATGGGTCGCAAAGAACCTCGGTCCCGATGTTCCCCTCCATTTCACGCGATTCAACCCCCAGTTCAAGCTCAAGGGCCTCCCGCCCACTCCCGTCGGAATTCTCGAGGAAGCCCGATCCGGAGCCATGGCTGCGGGAATCCGCTTCTGCTACACCGGCAACATCCCTGCTCACGAGGGAAATCATACCTACTGCCCCAAATGCCGGAAACTTATCATCGAGCGCCTGGGAATCCAGGTTCTCAGCAACCTCTTGAAGGGCGGGTGCTGCCCCTTCTGCGCCACCCCCATCCCGGGACGCTGGAAATCCTGAAAGGAGGCCGATCCAATGAGGCCAGAAATGTTCTTCAGCCGCGCCGCAGGCTATACCGGAACGTTGCTCGTCCTTGCCGGCTTTGCCATCTGGGGTCACACCGCCTTGGCAAAGCCCAATGTCGTTCCGGAGATCCAGGAAACCCGCGAGGAGATTTCGCTCCTGAACCTTCTCCGGGGGTTGTACCTCTCCCGGAGCCAGGTGGATCAGCTCGCCAGGCTCGCGATTGAAGCCCAGGGTCACCGCAATACGCTGGAAGATGCGGTTCTCAGGAGTCGGGACTCGTACCGGATCGTTTTCGAAAACCTCAGGGACAAACTCTACGAATCACCGGGGAAGGAGAAGATGGCCCAGGACACCGCTTCACAGCTCGATCACCAGTTCAAGGAAGCCCTCGGAGAAATGGACGACAAGATAGCGGCCCTCGAGGACCAGGCCAGGGCCCTTCTTTCCGGTGCCCAGATTTCGGTCGTGGAGGGGTTCAAACCCTGCCTTATCCCGCCCAAGGACCTCAGAAACCCTGTCAGGGTGGGCCAGGCTGACGGTGAGCCCGGAATCATCGGAAAACTGGCGGATCTCATCCACTGCACTCCCGACGGCCTTTGGCGGGAGAGAGGTAAGCAGCTCCTGGAGCGCGTCTCCCAGGAAATGGAGTCCGAGGCCGGAGCGCTCAACACCGCGATGAAATCCGACATCCTTTCGAGGCTCAAGACGGTCGCGGATTCCATCCGGGCCTGCCCCGATGTCGATTACTCCCTGAAACGGCAAACCTTCGCCAGCGAGCTTCTGCTGATCGATCCGCGGAAAGCCCTGAAGAAAGGCCATCGGAAGGTTGGCCAGATCGGTCATTGGCTTCTCTCGGACGCCGCCGCACGTGTCCTCCCAAAATGGTCGGAAAAGATGACCGCAACGGCGGCCCCGGGGGGCGCCCTCGACGAAGACTGCATCGATTCCGACGGGCCCGAGACGGGTGAGCTTGGCAATCGTGTCAGGAACCAGCTTCGCAGGCTTTTCCGTGAGCGGCGCGGGGGCATGCGGCTGGGAACCTTCGAAAAGTTCGTCGAAAACGTCGATCGGGCCACGAAAAACAACGACCGGAAGGCCCTGTCCGACTCAGTTCTCGCCTGCCTCGAGAAGCTCGCTGAGCTGGAGGTCACCCCGCTCCTCGTAAAGGCTTTTGGACAAGCCGCCCGTGGGATCGCAAGAATGTCCAACCTTCCGGTTCTCGCCCCGAAGTACGATCCCTTCGGTTTCAATCAGGAACTCCAGGCAGCGATGGACGCTCCCGACGACCCGAAATCCCTCGACAGGATCCGGTCGGTTATCAATCACATCAGGGCGTTCAAACCTCTCTGACCGGGTTACCGGCAAAAACCGCGATCAGGACAAGGCTTATCCGACTTCCCGCCGTTCTCGCCGCCTTCCTTCTGGGAATCTACTCGAATCTTGCCCAGACGGCGGGTTTGCGCTTCTTCATGGGAACCTTCTATGGAACAGAGCTGCATTTCGGTCTCTTTTTCGCCGTCTGGCTCGGTGGAATCGCGACAGGTGCGTGTCTCGGCGGAGCGACGAGTTTCGGAACCGACCTCGAGGCAGGCCGACCGATGCGGCGGAGCCTCCATCTACTGATCGCGGCCCCCTATCTCTCGCTTGTTGCCGCCCGCTTCGGTTGCGCGATCATCCCCGCTTCGTCAGGGGCATTCCTTCCATTGGTGCCGTTCGTGGGTTTCATGGCACTTGTACTTCTCCCCGTAACGGTTCCGATCGGTTACTTCATCCCAGCCGCGTTGAAGGACCCCAGGGGATCCGTGGGCCTTGGAGGGCTCTACGGGTGGGAGTCGGTCGGAAGTTTCCTGGCGGGGGTTCTCTTTTCGATCGCACTGGGAGGGCTCCCATCCTCACTCATGACGATGGCCATCATTCCCGTCCTTCCCCTAGCCGCGCTTGTCATAGCCTCCCCACGGAAACGAAGCCCGCGAATTCTCTTGCTGCTCCTCGCCCCCGCCACCGCCGTCTTTTTTCCCGCCTTCGGCCAGGCCCTGGAAAAAGGTATCTGGGAGAGATTCCACCCGGTCTACCTTCTCAGAACGACTCGGGAGTCCCCCTACCAGCTGATCCAGATCGCCGAATACCGTGACCAGAGAAGTCTCTTCCTGAACGGGGTTTTCTCCGCGGCCTGGCCCGACCCTTCCCGGGCGGAAGAGAGGGTCCACCCCTTCATGACCGCCATCGCATCGCCCGCCCGCGTCCTTCTCCTGGGAATGCCCGCGCCCGACATGGTGGAAGAACTTCACAAGTATCCCGGCCTCCAGTTGCACGCGGTGGAGATCGACCGGGTCCTTGCGGGGCTTCTGGCCTCCGACCAGCGCGAACGTCAGGGTTTGGAGGTTTTCATCGATGACCCCCGGAGTTTCCTGACCAGGCCAGGAGTTTCCTATGACGGGATAATCGTCCTCCCCACCGACCCGACGACGCTCGTTTCCAATCGGCTCTTCACGGAAGAGGCATTCAGGGCAATTTCGGGGAGGCTTTCCCCCAACGGAGTGGCTTGTATCGGAGTTGCGGGCACCGAGAACTACCTTGGACCCGAAATGGAGGGAACGCTCCTCCCGATCCATCGGGGGCTGAAAAAGGCGTTCAGGTTCGTTGCTCCGGTTCCCGGAGATCCCATCCAGTTCTGGTGCGGAAACGGGCCCGATCCCATTGCCACATCCCCGGAAAGCCTTGGAGAAAGATTTCGTCTTCGCGGGCTTCAAACGGTTTCATTTCGGGACATGTCCTTCCGAAACCTTCTCCTTCCCTTCAGGGTTTCCGAACTCGAGTCATGGCTGAACCGCCCGGCAACGGTGGCTCAAAACCTCGACCACCACCCCCGTGCCTTTTCCCGCCAACTTCAGCTCTGGGACATCTACAGCGGCTCGAGGTTCGGGGGAGTCCTTTCCCGGTTGCAGGAGTTCGACATCGAAAAGACCGCCCTCGGAGTCGCCTCGTTTGCGCTGTTGTCGGCGATCGCTCTCTGGTATCTGGGCACAAAACGCCGCTTGACGGCCGTTCTTTCTGGAACCGCGGGTGTTTCGGGCGGAACCGGAATCCTTGCCGAGATCGTCCTGATCCTGGTGTTCCAAAATCGCCACGGAGCCCTCTTCCAGATGGCGGCAGCCTTTTTCGGCTTGTACATGCTCGGGCTGGCAGGGGGGGCAGTCGCGGCTTCGCGAACGGAAAACCCCGGCTGGAATCATCTCCGGGGCCTGAAGATCGCCCAGGTCGCGCTGACCGGACTTCTCACCGTACTCTTTTCAGGGGGATCGCTCGACAACACGATATCCATCGGAGCAGGGATCTTCCTGGTGGCATTCCTGGCGGGTTGGGAGTTTCCCATCCTTGACCTCCTCCTGCGGCGACACCTCGATTCGCCAACAAGGTCGGCAGGCCTCCTTCTTTTCACGGACAACCTGGGAGCACTCGTGGGCGGCCTCTTCACCGGGCCCTGGTTGCTGCCGGTTCTGGGGATGGAAGGAACCTTCGGGCTGCTCCTTCTCCTTCTTGGAGCGAATCTCGCCATCCTGGCAATTTTCGGCAGGGAACCGGACGGGAAATAAAACCCGTTTTCCCGTTCCCCCCTGCGGGAATTTCTGTTAAGATTCCCTAGCAGCATCACCCGACCGGCTTTGTATCCATACTTCGCGAGTGAACCGCGGACAGGAGAAACGACATGGGACAAGATCTTTTGAACGGAAAGGGAATCCGCCTCTACAACCTTTTTCCCCGCCTCGCGGGAACCATGACCGGGTGGAAGGAGCATCTGCACCGGATTAAGTACATGGGTTTCAACGCGATTTATGTAAACCCCTTCCATTATCCCGGGTTCAGCGGAAGTCTCTATTCCCCAAAGGATTTCTTCAAATTCAATCCGCTTTTCACCGACAACTCCTCCCATCTCAGCCCAAATGACCAGTTACGGAACTTCATCCGCCAGTGCCATGAAAGCGGTGTTCTCTTCATCATGGACCTGGTAATCAACCATACCGCAATCGACTGTACCCTGATCCCCGAGCACCCTTCATGGTTCAAGCACGGCCCTGACGGAAAGATCGTCCATCCCGGCGCCCGCGACGGTGACAAGTGGATCGAATGGGGCGACCTTGCCGAAGTCGATAATGATCACTCCTCAGACCGCCAGAACCTTTGGGAATTCTGGTGGAACATGATGTCGCACTACCTGGAAATGGGAGTCGATGGATTCCGCTGCGACATGGCCTACCAGGTTCCCGACGACCTTTGGAGGTTCCTCATCGGAAGGGCCAGGGAAAAAAAGGCCGGCTGCCTCTTCCTGGCAGAGTCCCTCGGGTGCAGCTTCCAGAAGGTCGAGGTCCTGGCCCGCCTTGGATTCGACTACCTTTTCAACTCATCCAAATACTGGGATTTCAACGCCCCCTGGGGTATGGAGCAGTATTACAAGACGAGCGTGTTCGCAAACACCATCTCCTTTCCCGAATCACACGACACTCCCCGCCTGATGGAGGAATGTCGCGGTGATCTTGCGATCTTCAAACGCCAGATCCTTTTCGCGGCGACATTCAGCAAAGGGTTCATGATCCCGATCGGGTTCGAGTTCGGGTTCCGACGGATGATGGACGTGGTCAAAACCGACCCCGGTTGGTGGGAAAACACCTCCCTCGATTTCACGGACTACATCAAGCGTGTCCTGGCAATGAAGGACGAGAATCCCGTCCTGAACGTCGAGCAGGGAATCGAGATCGTCGGCCAGGAAAACTGGTACAACGTCTTCTGTTTCAAGCGGACCGCCCCGGGCCAGAAGACGGTTTTCGTTGCACTCAACAAGGACCGGTACAACCACCAGCGCCTTTTCATTCCCGACCTCCAGCAGGTTTTGGGCTCGGGCCAGTTCAGGGATCTTTCTCCCGACTATGCGATCTCCCCCGTCCCGAGGTGCATCGATTACCATCTCCGGCCCGCGGAGGTCAAGATACTCTCCCTGGCTTGAATCCCGCCAAACTCCTTTCCAGATGGTCAATCTTTCGTGATTCTTTGGGAGATGGCCCTTCCTTCCGGTTGGCCGGGGGAATGTGATAGTATCGGAGAAGGCTGTCCAGGAAATTGTCCATCGAGGTTCAGAACCGGAATGTCATTTCCAGGAATAGGACTCCGCAGGAACGGATTCACCATGGTCGAAATCGTGGCCGCAGTGGCCATTATCGGCCTTGCAATCCTCCCGATGTTGTCGACCCTCACCTCTACAAACAGAGCCGCCTACTCCGTCGGCATACACATGGTCGCAAGCGAACTGGGATCCAACGTCCTCGAACGACTTCTGGCCATTCCGTTCGAGGATTGCGTGACCGAGATCGGGAAACTTGGCGGAAAAATCGAGGGTCGGGAAGAGATGGAAAAAGCGCTGGACTCCTTCCCAACTCTTTCATCGGGAAAGGAGATGAAGGAGGACTTCAGCAGGTTGTTCAGGACATTGAAATACGAGGTGAAAACTTCCCCGGCGAAGGTCACTCCCGACCTCGATCAGTTCCTGATTTCGGTTATCGTTTCCTTTGATTACTCCCCCGGAGCGACACAGAAGATCACGTTCCGGTCCTTGAAATTCAAGGAGGGGGGCAGGTGAAGAACTCGTTTCTGGAGAAAGGTTTCACCATGGTCGAGTTGACCGTTGTCAGCCTCATCGGTGCGGTGATCTTCGCCGTCCTCATGAGGACTGTCTCTTCCACTGGCCATGGGGTTAAACGCGGCTCTGATCTCATCCAGACGCAAAGAGTTCTCGAGAACCTGACTATGCAGATCCGAACTGACATCCGTTCTCTCAGATACCTTGACAACGTCACCGCCCAGGGCATTTCCTTCCGATCCGTTCAGAAGGGGAAAGAATACGCGATTTCCTACGATTACACCGATGGAGTCCTCACCCGAAGGAAC
The DNA here is from genome assembly GCA_964428355.1 of uncultured bacterium. GTDB lineage: Bacteria > Muiribacteriota > Ozemobacteria > Ozemobacterales > Ozemobacteraceae > CAYRYU01. The sequence goes on along the minus strand of CAYRYU010000037.1, from coordinate 34,156 downwards.
GTCACCGAAAACAAAGCGAAACCCATGAATGTACGTGGCGAGGTTCCCGACCTCGAGTTCGCAGCCCGTCCTTCGAAGGAAAACTTCCAGTATCTCGAGATGGCCTTCCAGGTAAAGGCCGACGAGCAGGGTATCGACCGGACGGTGAAGGCATCACGGGTCTCGATCATCTGCAGGTTCTTTCCCTTCTGCAGGGAGAACCAACCCCTTTTCGTCACGCCATGAGCCGCAGGTCGTACAAGACACAATTTCCTTGCACCTCCCTTTCAAGGAAAGGGACCGTTTACATAATTGCCATCTGCCTTCTCGGATTCCTTGGGTTGATGGTCTTCGCCCTTTCTATGAGGTTCCGCGAGCATACCGGGCTCGAGACAATCGCCGACAGAAGCAAGACCGCCCGATTCTTCCTTGAATCGCAGGTGGGGGAGGTTCTCCTGCAACTGAGAACCAGCGTTAACGACCCATCTTCGAAGCTTTTCAAGCTTTTCCGGAACGCCACCCTCACGAGTTCCGAAACGGATGTCCCCCTATCGGATTTTTACACAGTCGGCCCCCTGCTCAACGAGCTCGAATCCTATCTTCCTTACAGACATTCGACCTCCCCGCCGAAGATAAGGTTCCTCCGACCCAAGCTTCTCAATCTTCCGGAAATGTTCGATACCTCCTCCGTCACCCATGGGGAATATTCGGCAGATCTCGAGATCGAGAGCAAACTCTCGCTCGAGAACAAGGTCTATTCGCTCAAGGTCAGTTATCCGTTCAAGATGGTGATGCTCCTCTCACCGCTAATTCGCGAGTTTCTTCTGTTCTGTGACCAGCTTCATCTCGAACAATCCGCTCCATTCGGAAGTGCAGACAAGATCAACATCGTCGTGACCAAGGATGGAACCTGCGGATTTCCGACATGGCCGCTGGTTCTCGGGCCCTGCGTCGATGCGGGGGATGCCGACAGACTGGGAAAGGTCTTTCTGGGTGCAGATGACCAGCCGATTTTCCTCAACCTTGCAGGCGAGAAATACTATCGGGGAATCCGACCCGACGGAACCTTCGACCAGGGAACCATGTCCGAACTCTGGATGGTACCGTCCCAAATCCTCGGAGGGGCGAACCCCGACAACCTCCCCTACAAGGACCAGGGCGTGTTTCAAAGGAAAGACGGCTCCTATTTCCACTTCCGGTCGGTATATGTCGAAATGGACGCATGTAACATCGTGAAAATGGGAATTCTTGGCTTTTCTGATGAAAACGTCAACACCACCGACGGCCATTTTGCAAACGTCGCTCCGGGCCTCAAGTTCCATGAAATGATGGCCGGGGACCCCTCATTCGAGAAGCTCCGCATTCAAGGAGGGGACAAGGCGTTCACGGTCTCTTCAGCTTTCAAGCTTTTCGGTTGGAACAACGAAATCAAGCTCCGCCCCGACGAGTTGTATACCGGCCCTCGTCGGAACATCTACGGCGACGTTTTCGGGAGGTTCTTCCAGCTGTCCTATTTCTCCTCCTCCCTCGATCCGACGAACAAGGGCCACGGAGTGCTGAAATACGGAACCTCGTCACCTTTTTCCTATTTCCAGCCGTTCCCGGGAACCCAGTATCCCCAGTACATGACGAAAACCATTTCGGGTGGCAACAACTTCTCACCCGGCACACCGATCCCAGCCGATTTCTTCCCAATGAACAAGGACAAGAACCTGAAGCCCCAGAAGCTCGGAACCTCTGATTTCAAGGGAACTGACGGGCTCCGAATCCAGGGGAAGTTCACCGACCTGTCTTCACAATGGTTCCGCCCCCAGGCTTCCCACGCCGAAAGGCAGAAAGAAAGGGAGAAATCCATTTGGGGCCGTGTTTCCAGGGAATTCCCAACCCAGGATCAGTTCAAGAAGTTCGTCGGATACTCGTCGAAAAGGTTCTGGGTGGACGGGGTGGTTTACATCAAGGGGAACCTTGATCTGTTGGACGGAATCGATTTCCCCGACGTTAAGGGCGGAATCGTCCTCGTGGACGGGGATATCACCCTTGGAAACATCACACAGGGAGTGAATTTCTCCCACACCAAGGAGTTGAACAAAGCCATCCAGACCTGGAATCCCGCGAAAATCCTGACATTCGTCTCCGTTTCCCAGGAAGGCAAGATCAAGATTGAGGGACAACGTTTCTTCGGGGTACAACTCGTGAAGCTCTTCCCAAACCTCAATGGACCGGTTTCACAGATCGAATGGAAGGACAATACCGATGACCGGCAGTTTTTCGGGAGTATCGTTGTCAGCACACCCTGCGTGGAAAAATGGGTCCAGAGCTTTCGCCCGGACCCTCCATATCTGCATTTCATCCCATCGATGGCTGACGCCGATCCTCCAACCTCAATCCAGGTGGATTTGAACCCACGAAGCTACGATTTTTCCGTCGAATGAGGATTGCACCATTGTACCAGGACTGATATCTTGTGTGTTACCGTCATTCACCGCCGAATCTCGGCGAGGCAGAAGATTTCAGGAGAAAGACAATGAAGACCTGGCTGATTCCCATCGTTTCGTGCCTGATTTTAGGCGGGGTCCTCCTCGCCGCTGAGTCACCGGGGTCGAAGGAGGTTCTCGACAAAGGCCGAGACCTTGAAAAGAGCGGAAAAATCGATGAAGCCCTTGCGGTATACCGGAACGCCCTCGCTTCAACTCCTGAACTGGAGATCTATAAACGGACGGTTACCCTTCTTGGCAGGAAACGTGATTATCCCGAGGCTTCGAGACTCCTGGAGGAGGCTTTGAAGAGATTCCCCGATGACACATCTCTCCTGAATCTCCGCGGGATGGTCTACCAGAAACTGGGGGCGATGGAAAATGCACGGGAGTCCTGGAACAAGGTCTTGAAGCTCGACCCCAAAAACCAGTTCGCTTCCGAACAGCTTGGTAAGCTTCCTTCACCCGCTTCGGGTACAGGAACCAAGGTTTCTCCAAGCGACCAGAACACCAAATCCCCATCTCTCCCGAAGGTTCCCGAACCCTCGGGTGACCCCTCCAAGCCCCTCACGAAAGAGGAACAGATCGCTCTTGCAAAAAAGAACTTCAAGGCACTCATGGAACTGGACAAATGGGATCTGGATGCTATGATCCCCCTCTATTGGGAAATCATCCGGCGATGCCCGGAAACCGAACAGGCTCCCGAATCGTGTTGGAGACTCTCGAATCTGTATCTCCTCGGAAAAACCCCCCCCGACCTCGACGCAACCTGCGAAGTCCTGGAGCACCTCGTAAAGTTTTACCCCAAACATGTCGTGACGGTCGAAGGCCGGAAACGGTTGATCAACACCTACAAGAAAACGAGCAATCACCAGCGGGTGGCGGAACTTACGGACGAAATGATCAAGAGCGGAACTGCCCTGACTCCTAAGGAGAAATGCGCACTTCTCCTTCAGTATGGTGATGCCCTCGTGGGATTAGATCAAAAAACACAGGCAAAGCAGATATTCGAACAGATCGTGGCGGAAGGCCAGGTGAATTTTCCCTCCGTCACCGTTGCAAAGGCCCGGCTGAAAGGCCTCTGATCCGGGCGAACAACTTCCCGCGCCAGATAGACGGAACCGAAAGGTCGTCCAGACGTTCCGGAATTCCGGGTTTTGGGGTACAATGAGTGTGAAGGGGATAATTCCCCTTCAGGGGGATGGTTTTCATTTTTTCCTCTTCCCCAGAGAGAACAGGAGGGAAGACAATGAGCAGATTTGCGGGTAGGCGGATTTGGCTGTTGGTCCTGGTATCCTGGTGGATGGTCCTGGCTCCACCAATCGCCGAGTTGTATTCGGTTTATTCCCAGGAACTCCCCAAGGTTGAAACCGAGGACGATGCAGACCTCCTTACGGAGCCATCCGAAGGGATAACGGCAGTCCAGTCGATCAAGCAGATTTACCTGTCGATGGGCGGTTCGGAGCAACCCACCACCGCGGATCTGCTTGAGAAAGCCCAGGGTGACGTCGCGGGTCTGTTCATCGAGATCTATGACGGTGCAGGCAAGGACCAGATCAAGAGTTTCTACGACTTCTACACCGAGCTGAAAGCCAAGAACGAGGAATGGAGCGAGATCCTCAACTCCGTCATCCTCCTCACGACCGGCGAGGAAGGCGAGGTCAACATCGCGGTCGACTCGATCAAGAAGCTCGCCGAGCTGTCCAAAAAGCTGAAACCCGCATCCCAGAAACTTGGAGCACTCCCCAAACCGAAGCTTCTCAACATTTCCAACTTCAAGAGCAAATTCTCCGCCCCCTTGAGGGTCCTGAAGGATACGAAAGAAACCCTCGACAGCGTCAACACGGCCCTGGAAAAGCCTTTGGCCGCAATCGCATTCATAACCAGCGTCATCGCTTTCGCCGGAGACACCAGCGTCCAGGCGGGCGTTTTCAATGTCGACTCGCTGACCCTGGGTGTGGATATGGCAATCAACCTTGCGTTGATGATCTGCGCCTTCCTTCCCCCTCCTGCAAACATTGTCGCGGCAGCCATTACAGTCGTGTATTTCGTCGCCAAAGCGGTCGTGGGAATCATTACCGCGGAAACCGCGAAGTTCGACGAAGCATACAAGAAATCCTATGAATTCCTCGAACTCGACGATCCTGGGTTTCCGGAATTCGTCGAAGCGATGAAGGTCACTTCACCCCAGCCTCCCCAGCTCGCACAAGCCTTGAAGAATTCCAACGGGGAGATGACGGAAGAAGTTAAGAGGGCCTACCTTGCCGCTTATTACCACACTCATCAGGGCGACCTTGTCAATGACCTCACCCTGGACCAGATGATCCAGATCTGGAAAGACAAGGCTTCCTTTCTCTCCTGGCAACCCGAAACCAGCCAGGAAGGCGATTCCATTTTCGACACCATCGGTCACGGCCTCAGGAACTTCTGGGGGGCAATCACCGGCCTTCAGAAGCAGACCCTGGACATCCAGAAGTATTCGACCAATCAGAAGCTCCATCCAGTCATGGCCAATCCCGATTTCGTCCTGATCGTGCGCCTTCAGAACTACATCGACCACTCCGGAGGATGGTCCTCCCTCAACCAGGCCGTTCTCGGTCGCGTCCAGAGACTTCCCTTCCATTTCATCTATCTCCTCCAGATTCCTCAGAACGAATGGAGTCCCGACGTCTTCAAGCAGGCGCTCCGGGTCGATGCGATGACCGTGGGGTCGATGGAAATCAAGGTCCTGGGGGAACTCACCAAACAGGCGGTTGAGCAGGCCGCCGCCCAGGTTGGAGCCGACTCCCAACAGGTCTGGATGGACCTTGATTCTGTCTCGAAAATCGACTACACCCTGACCCACCTCCTCCTTCCAATGGCCAAGGAGGCCCAGTCGAATCCGAACAAGGTTTATTCCGAACGCCAGCTCGAGGAAAAAACCTACGCACTGACCTGGGATTTTTCATACGAAGCCGCCGAGGGAATGAACTGGGCCAACCACGACGAGTGGAAACCCCAGGAAGGGAAAACCCTCACCGAAGACCGATCGGATTTTCCAACTCCCAAGAATTTCCTTCGAAACCCCGGATGCAAAGAGGTGTTTGAAGGGTTCCTGCTCAACGGCCCCTTCTTCGTGGGAGATGTGATGGCCCAGTGCCAGCGTATTGCCGTCACCTATGCCCTTGCCAAGGAAAAGATCAACATCCTCAAAAAATTCGCAGAGGAACGCCACCAGCGCGTCACGGAGTTCAAAGGCGCGATCACCAGACCGGAAATCAAATCCTATGCCGTTGACGGAAAGTATCTCGGCCTCGACCAGGGAGACGTCGCGCACTTCCTGGGTGGTGTCTATCCCCTACTCAAAACCTATGAGGATGGCCTGAAGGTTCTGGATGATCAGGTCAAGAAACTGGAAAAGAAAAACGAGGAACTGAAGTCCTCCACCCAGGTCGACCAGGTGGCCCAGTTCGCGAACAAAGCCCAGAAGCTGTTCAAAGAAACCCTCGAAACCCTCAAGGGGCTCGATATCCTCGAGATCAAGCTTGATCCCTCCGGTCAATATGGTAAAGACCTCTATCTTTCCGAGGAGTTCGTCCTGAAACAGTTCTGATGACGGTCACGAGGTGATCCAGAACCCCGGGGCATGCGTTCGCCCGCCCCGGGGTTCCTTTTTCAACGGAAATCCTTGTACGGGACTCCCGCCAGGCTTGTCTCGAGACTCGAGGAGCGGACCACGATTCCAGTTCCCTCCCCCTCCATCACCCAATCGGATTTGCCCGTTATCGGGTCGTCGTAGATGCGTCTCAGAAAGCGCCGACCCTGTCCATCCCTCAGCAACTCCTCGATGGAAGCAGGCTGGCGGGAGTTGGCCCGGACGAACTTGTCGACGGCCCGCCGGAACTCGCCAAGACAAAACCGGAGATCCTCTTCCTTGGCCCTCCGAACCGAGTTCGTCATCCTCGGGACAACCACGGAAAGGGAAATCCCGAGAAGAAGCAGCACAATCGTGAGAGCAAGGAGCCCCGCGCCCTTCGGGCACCCCAGATGACCGGGGAAAGGCAACTTCCCGATGTACCGGATTCCTGTCACCACGGGATTGTTTTTCCTGGAATCACCATGACGAGAAGAGTGTACCATCCTCGGAAGCACCCTGGGCACCGGACTTCACGTCGAAAACATCCGCCATCCCTTCGGCCGAGGGAACCAGTATCCAGGAATCCGTCTTATCAGTGATCGGGTCGACCGGGATCGCCCTGAGGTACCCTTCCGAGACCAGAGTGGAGAGGTCCCTGGGCCAGACCTGGTGATCCTTGAAGTAGACGTCGAGGGTTTTCCGGATGACCTGGAGATCTTCCTTCAATGCCGTTTCCTTGGCCTTCCGGACGGTGGCGCCGTACATCGGGACGACGGTGGAATACAGAACCCCGATGATCGCAACCACGACGCTCATCTCGATAAGGGTAAAGCCGTTCTTCCGCATCAGGCCTTCATCCCCCTGAGCATCGCGAGGAATCCGTCGGCGGTCTCTCTGGGAATGAGCGTGTCCCGGACGAGTCTGCCCATCCCCTGTTCGAACAGCTGGCTCCCGTCGGTGGCCGTTTTCATGTTGGGCTCGAGCTGGTTGATCCGGCCTTTCTGGATGATTCCGCGAATGGGGTTGCTCACGAGCAGGACCTCGTGGATCGGTACCATCTTCTGGTCGGTAGGTTGGACGAGAAGAGCCTGGGAACAGACTGCCAGAAGCGAACTGGCGAGAACGTTGCAGATGTGGTCGCGATCCTTCTCGGGAAAGGAATAGATGACCTTTTCGAGGGTGTTCTGGACACCCAGGGTCTGCATCGAAAGAATGACGAAATGCCCCCCCGCGACGTAATCGAGCAACGCCCGGAACGGGACTTCCCTCTTGAGGTCCCCGATGACGAGGATATCGACGTCCATCCTCTTGGCGAAGTTGATTCCCTGATCGATCGAGAGAAGGTCCTTCTGGAACTGGCGTTGCGAAATCCGGCAGAGTTTCTCCTCGAAGTAGAACTCGATCGGGTCTTCGATGATGAGTATGTGAGCCGGCCGGACCTGGTTGATCCTTTCCACGAACGCGCCAAGAGAGGTCGAAATCCCCGATCGGCTCGGCCCCGCCAGGATGAACAACCCGGTATTGGCCTTCGCCACGGACTCGAGAACCGCGGGGAACCCGATTTCGGTGAAGGAGGGAACGGCTTTCCGTATGATCCGTACGATTGCCATGGTCTGGGATTGAGCCTGGAAAAGGTTCAACCGGAAGTTGCAGGGAGGCGAACCGAAGAAATTGGCTTCGAAGAATCGCTGCTGAACGAACTTCTTCTTGTCCTCCGCCGAAAGGAACTCCTGGATCACTCCGGCGATGTCGGCGGCCTGAACCAGAGGCATCTGGAGCCTCTTGAGAAACTTCGTCTGGCGGACAAGCGGGGGGGATCCGATTTTTAGGTGGATTTCCGTTCCGCCCTTCTGGTGGACTCCGGCTATGAGATTCTTCAAATCCATAAGGTTCTCACTTTTTGGTGAATCGGGTTGCCATCTCGTACCCGTCGTCGGCGAATGCCACCGCGGTGGCCGGGTTGACAACCGCCTTCTGGACAAGGGAAACCAGGTGACGGTCGAACGTCTGCATCCCCGATGCATGATCCTGCTCCTGGAGGGTTTTCAGCATCACGAGGTTCTCGTTCTTGATGAGAGCTTTGACCTGATGGGTGTTCACGAGGATGTCGAAAACGGCAACGCGGGCCCTGGCATCGTTCTTGGGCACGAGCCTCTGGCTGACGATCATAGCGAGGTGTGTTGCCAGCTTTCCACGGAGGCCATCGCGGTCTTCTGCGGGTCGGGAATAGATAAGCCGCTCGAGGATCTGCTGGCAGTTACCCCCGTCGGTCGCCCCAATCACCATGCACCCCGATTCGCAAAGAAAGAGTGCCTGGTCAAGGGCGTCGCGGTAGTTGATGGAGTCTGTCATCACGACATCCGGATCGAGCCGGTAGGCCTCGATGAGCCCTTCGTAGAAGTTGGCGACGTCGAGCGGGATGCTCCGCTGGATGAAGGTCGAATGCTCGTCCTTGAACTTGATCTCGACGGGGTTCTCCACGGTGATTATGTTCTTCTCGAAAAGGGAGTTGATGAAATCCAGAAGCGCGGAGATGGTGGTGGTTTTGCCCTGCCCGGAAGGGCTCCCGATGACTATCAGGCCCGATTGTTTCGCGAGGACCTTTTTCAGGGGTTCGGGAAGGCCCAGATCGGCAAATTTGGCGGGAACCGGGGGAATGAAGCGGATCGCGATGGCGAACTTGCCCTTGTCGAAGAAAACGGAAAAACGGAATCTGTTCTCCGGATCGGTCTGGAAGACGAAGTTCACCTGTCGGGATTTCCCCAGGATCTGTCTGGCCCGGGGGGTGCTGGTTTGGAGGATGATCTTCTTGACCTGCTCCTCGGAGAACTTGATTCCCGAAAGCGGTTCGATGACCCCTCCCCGACGGATGAAACAGGTCTCCCCGGGAAAGATGTGGAGGTCGGAAACCGCGGTCTTCCCCAATTCTTGCAGAACCTTTATGAAAGCATCCATAGCGGGTATCCTCGCAAACTGAAATCCCTGAACGACCGGCAGGATGTTTCAACACCTCCGGCCGCACCCTTCATCGGCAGGTTACGACTCATCCTCAAGCTTTTGCAAGATCTCCTCGACGTTTTTGAGAACCCGGCTGTCCGAGGGCAGGCTTTTCTTGAGCCCCCGGAGCAGCTTCAACGCATGCTGGTGTTCCTTGATCGCATAATAGGAAAGCGCGAGGTGATAGCAGGACGAGAGGTCGCGGGAGTTGGTCTTCAAGGCCTGGTTGAGAATCTCGATGGCCTTGGCATAGCGCTTCAGGTGGAAATACGCCAGCCCAAGCGCACCCTGGACCTGCCCCAGGGTCTTCCGGTCGTCGGAGGGGATCTTGTCCTTCAACCCCTCGTACAGCTTCATGAGGGCTTCCCAGTTTTTTTTCTGGAAATGTATCTGGCCGAGCAGTACCCCCCCGGGAACGTGACCGGGCACCTTTTCCATGAGTTCGAGCAGGTAGCTGAGAGCTTTTTCCGGTTCCCCCCGTTTGAACTGAACCTGGGAAATGACGTACAGCCCCTCCCGGTTGCCCGGGAACTTGCGGAGGTAGGACTCGAGGAATGTGCGGGCCTCCTCGAGCTTCCCTTCGTTCATCATCGCTACCCCTTTGTGTATGCTTTCGGGTGTGATGTCCTGGGAAGGGGGCGGGGCCGGGCCATCGAACGTCGCGATACCTGCCATGTCGGCCTGGATTTCGGGGATCAACGCATCGACGAGCTTCCGGGAATACTTCCCCGTTTCCTGGAGGAATGCTCCAACGTCGCCCGCCACCTTGATGAAGGTCGTGAGTTCCTCCTCGCGGCTCTTCTCCTTGAGTTGGGACGTGATCTCCGACAGGACCGAAATCTCCCCGTGGAGGAGCAGGGCGATATAGATTTCCCGAAGGTTCTCCGGGCTGGCGATCCCCAGGATTTTCTTCGCATCGAGAATCGCTTCGCGGGCATTCAGATGCCCCAGCGTATTGATCAGCTTGGGAAGGCCCTCTTCAGGTTCATCGCGGATCTTCTGGAGGATGGAACCGACGGCCTGATCGAGGTGCCGCTCTACGATGAAATCGAGCATGCTTTCGAGAACGGGGGGGGATTTTTCCTCCGGGAATGCCGCAAGGATCGTTGCGGGGGGGAACTCCTGGATCTTTCGGGCGCAATCGACCGCCTCCTTCCGGACCCAGATGTTCGAATCCTTGATCAGGGGGGAAATCCGTGCGGTGCCCACGGACGTCTCGAGCGCAAGAGCAGCCTTGAGGGCCATCTTCCGCACGACGTAGGCGGGATCCTCGAGCAACCTGTCGATCATCTTGTCCCGGTCGGGAAGTGAGACCCGGGACAGGACGAAGGCCGCCGACCTGCGGGTAGGGATGTCCGGGTTCTGGATCATGGCGTTGACTTCCTCGATCGCCATGGCGCCGTCGGATTTCTGCAGGGCGACAACGACGTTCGCCCGGACCCTGTTGTTCGGGTGCCCGAAAAACCGCTTCAACCGCCGCTTCATCTCCAGCTGGGAGATCTTCAGCGAGGATATTGCATCGATGGCGTTCGCCTGGATCCGGGGGTCGAAGGATTTCAGGCCCTCCTCGAAGACGGAGAGGAGCTGGGGTTCCGCGAAGGTGCCCAGCGAGGAGATGATGATCGCCTTCAGCCGGGGGTCGCGGGCGATCTCGAACTGACCGACCAGGGCGGGAATCGCCTCAACCTCCCGGAGCCTGGAAAGGATCTCCAGGACGTTGATTACAATCCATTCGTCGGGGTCGGAAAGAAGGCGGCAGAGGCTCTGGACGACATCCCGGCCGCCGATCTTGTACAAAGCCCAGGCGGCGTAATATCGTACCATCCGGTCCTGGTCGCGAAGGAGTTCCATGAGGGTCTTCGCAGCGGCGGGGTCGCCGATCTCGCCGAGGACCCGCGCGATCTCCTCCTTGAAAGGGTTTTCCTGGTCCTGGAGGAGGGAAAGGAGCTTTGGAACCGGGGTACTGTTCTTGAAGGTCCCGAGGGCCGAGATAGGCTCGATCCGGTCGGATGAGTTCTCGAGGGCGGTCTGCAGGACGCCGAGGGATCGGGGATCGCCGATCTTGCCCAGGGAAAGAATAGCTTCGAAAGCGACGTCCTCTCCGGCCTTTTCGGTGGCCACCTCTTCCAGCCTTGCGATCGCTCCCGCGAAAAGCCGCCTCCCCGCTTTGATGAACCGGAACGGCTCGATATCGCTTCCGGGTATCATTCCACGATCTCCTTGATGAGGTTGTTCACTATCTTCGAATCGACGCGGTCATCCTTGAGGAGCTCCGCGAGGTTGTCCCGGAGGGTTACGCAACCCTCTTTCCGGGCCAGGACGAGAGCTGATTTCAGCTGGTTTGTTTTCTTCTCGCGGATGAGGTTGCGCATGGCGGGGTTGAGGATCATGAGTTCGTAGGCCATAACCCGGTCCGTTTTGTTCCGTGAGGGGAGTAGGATCTGCGAAATCAGCCCCAGGAGCGAAAGGGAGAGTTGGGTGCGGATCTCCTCGTGCCGGTGGCCGGGGAACATGTTTATTATACGGTCGATCGTCTGGACCGCGCCGACGGTATGGAGAGTGGAAAGGACGAGGTGGCCGGTCTCGGCGGCGGTCAGCACCATTTCAGTCGTCTCCACGTCGCGCATCTCGCCGACGAGAATCACGTCGGGGTCTTCCCTAAGGGCATGGAGCAGGGCGGCCTGGTAGTCGGCGGTCATCAGACCGATCTCGCGCTGTGTGAAGATCGAACGCCGGGGTTTGTGGACGAACTCGATGGGATCCTCGATCGTGATGATGTGGGTGGTGGTGTTCTTGTTGATCTCGTGAACCATCGCAGCGAGGGTATGGGTCTTTCCGGAGTTGGCGGGGCCTGTCACGAGAAAAAGGCCGCGGGGCCGAAGGGCGATGTCTTTCAGCAGGGTCGGGAGCTTCAGGGTATCGATGCTGGGTATCCTGGTGGGAATGAAGCGGAAGGCGGCCGAAAGGCTTCCCCGCTGCTTGAAGACGCACACCCTGATCCGCCAGCGGTTCTGGTAGGAAACCATGAAATTCGCCTCGCTGCGGGTCCGGAGCATTTCCTGCTGCCTCAGGCCCATCAGGGGGAGGACCAGGTTGGGCATCTCCTGATGTACGAGGGGCTCGTCGGGCAGGGGTACCAGCCTTCCCCCGATGCGTAGGTTCGGGGGGGAGCCAGCCTTCAGATGAAGATCCGAGGCCTTTCTCCGGATCGCGATATCGAAATAGCCGAAAATCCGCAGCATCAGGCAAGCCTCACGGTTCACGCAGCCCCGAAAGGAGCTTCTTGAAATTGACCGGGTTCGGGGCCATGGCAAGCGCTTCCTCCGCCCGGACATACCCGACCCGGACGAGCTGGAACAGCGATGATTCGAGGGTGACCATTCCATACTCGCTTCCCGCCTCCACGAATGACTGGAGGATGTGGATCTTTCCCTCGGAGATTACTGTCCGGACCGCGGACGTATTGATGAGGACCTCGAAAGCCGCTATCCGGCCTCCGTCCGTTCTGGGGAGCAGCGTTTGCGAGACGACCCCGCGCAGGACCGTCGAAAGCTGGTGCAGGATCTGGCGCTGCTGGTTTTCGGGAAACACGTTGACGATCCGCTCGGCGGTCATGACGGCCGAGGTCGTGTGAAGGGTCGCGAGGACGAGTTTCCCCGTTTCCGCAGCGTTGAGGGTGAGGGCGATGGTGCGCGGATCGCGCATTTCACCGACGACGACGATGTCGGGGTCCTGTCTCAGGACCGTCAGAAGCCCCTGTTCGAAGGAGGGGCAGTCCCCTCCGATTTGCCTCTGGTTGATGATCGAAAGCTGGTCCTCGAACTCGTATTCGATCGGGTCCTCGAGCGTCACTATATGGCGGCGCGCGTTGGCGTTGACGAAGGAAATGAAGCTGGCGAGGGTGGAGGTCTTCCCCGCACCTGTCGGACCGGTGACCAGGATCAGTCCGTTGGGTTGCTCGATCAACTTCTGGGCGGCGGGGGGAAGCCCGATTTCCTGGAAGGTGAAAACCCTGTATGGGATGACCCGGAAGACCGCCCCGATACCGTTGATGTCGCGGTAGAGGTTCACGCGGAAGCGGCAGATCCCTTCCAGGGCGTGGGAGAAGTCGAGTTCGTTGGTCTCGTGAAACTGTTTCTGCTGTTCGGAAGAGAGAATAGCGTCCAGGATCTTCTCGAACTCGGGCCGTGAGAACCTCTTCACATCGAGATGCTGGACTTCCCCGTCGATCCGCATGGCGGGAGGAAGCCCCACCTTGAGATGCAGGTCGGAACCCTTCCTGTCGAAGGTGAGCTTGAGAAGTTCGAAAAGACTCAGTTCAGCCGCCATTTCCGCTCATTATATCACGCTCCCAGAACCCCGGAAACAAATCTTGTTGATTTTGGAACCTCCGTTCCACTTTTCATTGTACGAGTTCCATGTTAAACTCCCGCAAAGCGCAAAGGTTCGACTTCAAAAGGTGGGAGAAAAGCTACGAGTACCCAGCTTCAGAACGTTCTTTCCAAGCTGAAACCGTTGCTCGCGACTCTGATCCGGAATTTTCGGGAGGGGGAATACGCCCAGAGGCGGGAAGCCGCTATCGCCCTCTCCAAATTCAAGGGACAGGAAGCGGCGGGATTCCTGCTCCAGAACTACGAAAGCGACAACATCCAGGACTTCATGGCCCTCGCCCTGGGGAACCTCGAGGACAAGAAAGCCGTCCAGCTCCTCGTGAATGCCCTCAACGACACCCAGCAGGAGGTGCGGTTCAACGCCGCACAGGCACTGGGAATGGTGAAAAACGAGGAAGCCTTCAACGTCCTGATGGAAGCCCTGAACGAGTATGCCGACAGCAACGCCGCGGGCCTCGCCCCCAATACGCAGGCCAAGATCTTCTTCGAGGAGGAGGCCATCATTTCGGCCATCACCGCCCTCGGCCGGATAAAGAACCTCCTCTCCATCCCGCTGCTGAAAAGGCTTCTAGCCCAGGAAAAAAGCGGCCGTATCAGGGCCTCGATCATCATGGCGCTCGGGATGATGGCCAACGAACGCATGCTTCCCATCTTCCAGGGGGCCCTTCGGGACGAGGATCCCCGAGTTCGCGCAAACGCGATCGAGTCGATCGAGTCGATCAAATCGAGTTCGATCGTCGGAATCATCCAGCCCTACCTCGAGGACCCCAACAACCGCGTCCGTGCAAATGTCGCCAAGGCAATCTGGAAGTACGGGGATTTCGACGTTTCCGAAACCCTGAACCAGATGCTGGGCCACGGAGACAAATGGTACCGCGCATCCGCCGCTTACGCCATGGGCGAGATCAAGGATGTCCGTTTCATCACGAAACTCGTCCAGGCATTGAAAGACGACGACCCGGATGTTCGGAGGAACGCGGCGAACGCCATGAAGAAGATCCAGTCACCCAACGCGATCGCCCATCTCACCCCCCTCATGGAAGACCCCAATTACGACGTGAGAGTCCAGGCCGTTCTCGCGATCTCCAGGTGCAACCAGAAGAAGGCCGCGGAGATTTTCTCCGAAAAGCTCAAGACGGAATCCAACTCGATCGTCCTCGCCACACTCGTTTCGACGTTGGGGGAAAGCGGCCATGTTCCGGCAAGGGGAGACATCATCAACCTTCTTGCGGATGCCGATCCCCGCGTCGTCTCCAACGCAATCGAGGCGATCCAGAAACTCACGAAGGGATCTCCCGAACCCGATCTGATCGACCGTTTCAAGGGTCTGCTCTCGCACGACGACAACCGCGTCAAGAGCACGGCGATCAAGACCTTGTGGGGCTGGAACGAATTCGGCGTTCTCGACAACCTGAACGAGCTCCTCCTCAACCCCGATCCGAAGCACCGCCAGTCAGCCACTTTCGTCGTCGGCGAGATCGGAAAAGCCATCAGCCGGAACGTCGCCCTGACAAAGGCGGTGAATGACGCGATCGCCCAACTTCTTGCCGAGCAGGGTGCCGGACTCGAACCTGCCGCCACCTCCCCCGAGGCCCCTTCCACCGGTGAAGGTGAAGCCCAGGAGGCGGCCGCCCCCCCCAAACCCGACCCCGAAGCCGAAATAGAGAAGGACCTCGAGCTCGCCATGAATGCCCTCAACTCCAAGGAATTCCGGCAGGCGGAGAAGACGTTCCTGCACGTCCTGGAAGTCCAACCCCAGAACCTCAAGGCATTGCTGGGGATCGGGAACCTCTACTTCCTTCTGAAGAAATACTCCGACGCCGCCAACTACTATGAAAAAGCGCTCGAGACAAATCCGACCCTGGTAAAAGCCCATTACAACCTCGGAACCATCTTCTATTTCATCAAGGCTTACGAAAAGTCCAAGGTCCACCTCCTTAAAGCTCTCGAACTCTATCCCAAGCTGCTCGGCGCCTACCTCATCCTGGCCCAGGTCTACCAACTGGAGGGGAAGACCTCCGACAGCATCATCCTCCTTGGAAAAGCGGTCGAACTGTCACCGCGCAACCCCATCCTCTATCAGAAACTCGCGATCCTCCACATCCACCTCAGGCAGTTCGAACCCGCAATCGGGATCCTCGAGAAAGCGGTTTCGCTCTCCCCATTGGATATCGAATCGAATCTCTACCTGGCTTTCTGCAACCAGCTTCTCGGAAAACCCGCTGAAGCTTTCGATGCCATCGACCTTACCCTGAAAGCCTGCGCACAATCCCCCCAACCCGAGGAGGCGCTGAAGATACTTCTCCAGAGCTACCTTTTCATCAAATCGTCCGGGGAACAACCCCAATGAACGCAATCAATCCGCCGCCCGCCCCGGGCCGCGGTTGAATCGCGAAAGGAGCCCCCCATGGGACTGGTAAAAGCCAACCGCTGCTGGAACTACAAAACCCTCGACCTCAAACCGCTTTCAGGTCCGGATTTCGTCGAGAAGCTCGGGGAGTTGCTCGACGAGGCCGGGAAGAACGGCTGGGAACTCGCCTACATGAATGACCGTTTCATGATCCTGAAACAGCTCTTCATGAACGAGAACTGAAGGCGGCACCCGCTTTCAGATCCGGTTCCATTCCCCCGAAACGCAGTCTTCCCCTGGCGGAGCGCAAACAAACCTTATGCCGTCCTCCAGCCCCCCCCGTCCCTTCCGCCTCCTCGATCCCGTTTCCGCCATCCGCGGCGCTGGACCCGCCAGAGTCCAGGCGTTCAGCAACGCCGGAGTGAGGACGGTCTTCGATCTCTTTTGCCTCCAGCCTCGCAGATACGAAGACCGGACCCGCACCGTCCCCCTTTCTTCAACCGCCGCCGGCACGGAGAAGGGTGTCTTCCGTGCCCGGCTGGAAAAGGTGAAACTCACCCACCTGCCCGGACGCCGTTGCATCGTCTGGGGATCCTTCTCCGATTCCTCCGGATCGATGAAGGCAAGATGGTTCAACCAGCCTTATCTCGTCCAGACGCTCGTCGAGGGCCGGGAGTATTTCCTTTTCGGCCAGGTCGTCCCCCAGACCGGAGGTGCGTTCTTCCTCGACGGGCCCGAGATCGAGACCACCGCGGATCCGCTGGTTCCTCCCCGGCCCGATTGCCTGACCCCGGTCTATCCCTCGAACCGGAGGTTGTCCGAGGGCCGCATCTCGCCCCGCGTGCTTCGGAAGTTCCTGGCCGAAAGCCTTTCCAAAGTCGATTGGATGGGTTCCTTCCCCGAAATCGGCCCTGACACTCCCTTTTCCAAGCTCCGGGATGCTCTCCTATCGCTTCACTGGCCTCGGACGCTCGAAGAAGCAGAACGGGCCAGGAGTTTTCTGGCCTATTTCACCCAGGTTCTTTTCCAGATCGGAGTCCTCAAACGTCGGGAGCATCTTTGCGGAGTCCTCATGCCCACGTCCGTTCCACCCCCGGAGACCCTTCCCGCCCCCACCGATGTGCATGTTCCATTTCCGCTCACGAACGACCAGAAAAGGGTCCTGGGGGAACTCCTCGGAGACCTCTTTCCCCCTGAAGCTCCCGGCTACCGCCCCATGAACCGGCTTCTCCAGGGTGACGTTGGGTGCGGGAAGACCATCGTCGCATTCCTGGCCATGCTGGAGTTCTCGAAAACCTCCCCGGGAGCCCAATGCGCGTTCATGGCACCCACCGAGCTCCTTGCCCGCCAGCAAGAGGAGGTTTTCCTAAGGCTTTTCCCCCACCTGGGGCACGAAACCTGCCTCCTGTGTGGTTCGACCCCGCCGGTCGAACGAAGATCGATACACGAAGGCGTCGCACACGGCCGGGCGCGGTTCCTTTTCGGGACCCACGCGCTTTTCCAGGACCAGGTTCGTTTCGCGAATTTGGGATTTTGCGTTATCGACGAACAACAGCGGTTCGGAGTTGTTCACCGTCGCGCACTGACGGAAAAGAGCGCTCCCGGAAATCCCCCCCACCTGTTGATGCTTTCGGCGACCCCCATCCCCAGGACGCTCTCCCTCACCGTGTTCGGAGACATGGAAACGAGCATCATCGAGGAACTTCCTCCCGGACGGCAGAAGATCTCGACACACCTCATCCGACGTTGGCAGGACTCTCTTCCCACCCTGGAGGATGCCCTCTCAAGGGGAGAGCAGGCATTTTACGTCTGCCCCCTGATTTCCGACTCGAAAAAGATCTCATGCGCCTCCGTGATGGAAGCCACCGAACGCCTTGCTTCAGCTCTTCCTGGGAGGAAAATCGCGGCAATCACGGGAAGCCATCCGGAAAAGGAAAAAGCCGAGACATGGGAAGGGTTCCGAAATGGCTCTATCGACCTGGTCGTGGCCACGAGCCTGATCGAAGTCGGCGTGGACAACGTGAACTCGACAGTAATGATTGTCGAAAATGCCGAACGGTTCGGTCTTTCCCAGCTCCACCAGTTGCGGGGAAGGATCGGCCGCGGGAAAAGACCTTCGACCTGTTTCTTTATCAGCGAGAAAGCGGGTGAGCTGGAACGGCTCGAAATTCTTGCCCAGACGACCGACGGGTTCAGGATCGCGGTGGAGGACCTCAGGATGCGGGGGCCGGGTGATCTGGTGGGAACGCGCCAAAGCGGGTTGAGCCACCCCTGCTTTTCCTTTTCCTTCACCGCCCCGATGGTCGAAAAATCGCGCGCGCGCGCACTGGAGCTTATGACCGAAGCCCCCTCTTCCACCCGGGACTGGTTTCTCGACCGGATGAGGGAAAGTTTCGGAGATTCCCTTGGAAATTTCATGGACGGAGGCTGACCATGAGGGTCATCACCGGTTCGGCAAAAGGTCTTCATCTCAAGATGCCCAAAGGAGGAAAAACCCGTCCGGCAATGGACCGGGTCAAATGCTCCCTGTTTTCGATACTCCAGCCCCGAATCGAAGGATGCAGGTTCCTGGACCTGTTCGCCGGTTCGGGAAGCCTGGGAATCGAAGCCCTTTCGAGGGGGGCGGAATACGCGGCTTTCGTCGACTCGTCCTCCGAATGTTGCCGAACGATCCAGGAAAACCTCGAGCTCGCACGCGTCCAGGACCGGGGAGAGGTCTTCCGGCAGGATTGCTTTGGGTATCTGAAACGAAAAACCCCGGTTCTGGATAAGGGCGGGGAAAGCCCGGATTCGCACCCATCTTCCAGTCAGGGGGAGGATCCCTTCGACCTGGTCTGCATCGACCCCCCTTACCTGAAAGGTCTTCTGGAACCGATCCTGGAGGTGATTCCCGATTGTCCGGTTTTTTCGGGAAAAACGCTCTTCATCATCGAACGCCAGCGAAAGGACGACCTGAGACTGGAAAATCGCCCGAGACTGTCCCTCTGCGACGAACGGGTCTTCGGGGATACCATCCTCACTTTTTTCAAGAGGGTGTCCTGAAACATTTTCCATACGACCTGGGCCGGCCGAGATCTGCATTACCTCGTCGGCAGTCCATACCTGTTCACCTGGCCAGACCTTCGTTTCTGGATGTTTCCGAGGCAATTCCGGGAATTTCCGGAGACCCCGCCTGAAACGCCTGGTTGCTGCCCCAAGGAATTGGAGAAAAAAAACCGGGGACCTTTCGGCCCCCGGTTCTATTCGGGAATCTTTTGATTAAGCTGTCACTTGCTCTGGCTTGAGGACTTCAGAAGATCGTCGTATTCTTTCTTGGCGGCCTGGTATTCATCGAGTGCGGCTTTGGCGTTACCCGACCCCCCCTGGGTGACGAGGTTGGTGTATTTCTCGTAGGCGGACTGATAACGTTTCTGCGCAGCCTGCAGAGCCTGCGTGGTGGGAATGATCGCCGGAGGCTGGATGGTAACACTGACATCCGAACCGGTTTCCGCCGGGATCGAAACGCTCGCGGGGGTTTCGGTGGAAGCCGTGACCGGTTGCCCGGACGAGGTCGAGATTGCATCGGCATCGGTTATCCGGACGGGGGTCCCGGAGTTCTGTGGCGGAACGAGAGGATTCATGTCGTAGTCTCCCGGGGTGACGGTGATCTCATCGCTTCCGGAAATGACCTCGTTGTTCTTCTGCTTGTTCTTGTGGCGTTTGTAGAGATAGTAACCGATCGCAACCGCGGCGATGATAATCAGGGCGGGAATGAAGAACGGGCTGCAAACGAGGCCGACCAGCCAACCAGCGACCGCTCCCACTCCTGCTGCGATGGCTCCGCCAACTGCGGCAACGACACCGATCAGGGCACCACCCGCAGCGGCAAGGCCACCCGCGATGGCAGTCCCGATCCCGGCGATTCCACCGGCTGCCCCAACGGCCCCGGCAATCGCGGGGGCGGCGAGGACGATCCCGGCTCCGGCGGCGACTCCGACACCGGCACCGATGAGGACGCTCTTCTTGTCAAGCGCCTTCGCGGGAACCGGATTGAAGATGGTGAAGTCGACCAGCATCAGGAAGGCAAGAACCACGCTCAACGGCACTCGGAGGAAACTTCGCTTAAACATTCTGGAACCCCCTTGAACACTAGTTTTTTTAGTGTACCCCAGGTTATTTAACTTAATTTTAACAAACGAACGGGGGACCGTCAAGGAAACTGCCCCCTTTCGGTGCATTTTTGTCCCCATTTTTCCTTTTTTCCCGGGGATTTATCTTTACAACCTCTCGCAAATTGTGTTAGCCAGGATTGAATACACCATTCCGAGAATCGAGGGGGGGCAACATGTGGCTTGACAAAAAGGCCCAGAAAGAGGTCGAACTTCCCAAACAGATCGAGTTCGCCTTCAACATCCTCAATTACAACCAGGGACTCATCCAGTTCGCCGACAGCAAGGCAAACGCACTTCTTCTGATCAACTCCATCTTCATCGCCTCGATCTGTCCATTCATCGAGTTGTTCAAGAAGGGTGGGCCGCTGATTACCGGCCTGGTCGTGGTTTTCTTCGTGGCAAGCATCGTCTCGATCCTTCTCGCACTAGGAGTCATCACCGCCCGTCAAGTCTCCGACATCGAAGCCACGAACCGGACGTTGGTTTTCTACGGGCATATCACTGAGAACAATTCTCCTGAAGGCTACATCCACGAGTTCGGGAGTTCCGAAATCAAGAAGTTCCGGGAATCGCTCCTGGTAAATGTTTACGTTCTTGCCAAGATCGCTTCGAACAAATTCAAGATCTACGGGGTGAGCCAGGGATTAACCATGTTCTCCTCAATACTCTGGATCATGTGCATGGTCCTCATCCCCTTCCTGTAAAAGATCTTCTCTTCTCTTTCTCCCGATGAGCATAAGGTTTTTTCGGAGATAACCGGGCTCCCGAAAACCGAAGAACGAGTGAAACCAAGGTTCAGGTTTTCCCGGTTTCCGAAAGGAGCTCCTTGAGTATCGTGTTTCGCTGCTTGATCCGGTCGTTCCGGATCGCCATGGCGAGGGCTTTCTTGGAACCGATCAGGACGATCTTCTTCTTTGCCCTGGTAATCCCGGTGTAGAGCAGGTTCCGTTGAAGAAGCATGTAGTGTTGGGTTGCTGCGAGCAAAACCACGCAGGGATACTCGCTCCCTTGCGATTTATGGACAGTGATTGCGAACGCATGTGAGAGATCGAGAAGGTCGGGAGGCTGGTAGGTCACCATTCCCTGTGGAAACTCGATCGTGATTTCCTGGTCCTCCGACTCGACCTTCCGGACGAACCCGATGTCCCCGTTGAACACTTCCAGATCGTAGTTGTTGCGGTTCTGGATGACCTTGTCCCCCAACCGAAAAACCCTGTGCATGTGCGCATACTCTGGTTTCTCGGGGGATGCGGGATTGAGCGCTTCCTGGAGAACCTTGTTCAGGTTGGCGGCTCCCAAAGACCCACGGTTCATGGGCGAAAGGACCTGGATGTCCTCAGTCGGATGGAATCCGAACCTCTTGGGAAGACTCGAACCCGCCACATTTGCCAGGAGGCCCAACGCTTTTTCGGGGTCTGGGGCATCGAGGAAGTAACAATCACTTTGGGTTTTCCCATCCGGTGTTACGAGGACAGGGAACTCCCCCTTGTTTATCCGGTGTGCATTCGTGATGATGAGGGATTCCTGCGCCTGGCGGAAGATCGTCTCCAGTCGGGATACCGGAACGACCCCGGATTCGATCATATGCCGGAAAACCAGGCCCGGTCCGACGGACGGAAGCTGGTCGGAATCCCCCACCAGGATCACGGTGGAACGCAAGGGGATCGCTTTGAGCAAGGAATGGCAAAGGCACATGTCGATCATGGATGCCTCATCGACTACCAGAGTGTCGACCGGAAGAGGGTTCCCGGGGGATCTTTTGAACTTTCCGACGGAGGGGTCGAACTCCAGAAGACGGTGGATCGTCACCGCAGGCCGCCCGGTGACCTCTGAAAGCCTTTTTGCAGCCCTTCCGGTCGGACTGGCGAGCAGAACACGCCGTCCGAGAGTGAAATGGGCTTCAACCAGAGCCTTGAGGGTCGTCGTCTTTCCTGTTCCGGGGCCTCCCGTAATGATAAGGAAACTCTCTCTCAGGGACCTTTCGACGGCGAGAGCCTGTGCTTCCGAGAGCGTGGCTCCGCAGCTTTCCATGGCCCTGTCCAAAGCCTTGACCAGCTGGGGACGGTCCAGGGACCGGGAAGGCCCCAGAAAGGCCGAAACCCTCGAGCAAACGCCGGTTTCATCGTGAAAGGCGAAAGGAAGGTAGATGAGCGATTTTTCCTTCCAGGCCCTCGCAACAAGCCTTTTTTCCAACAACTCCCCGTCGATGGCCTCGGAAATGGCTCCCGGCAGATCCACCTCGAGGATTTCCCCCGCTTTCGCGACAAGGTCTTCCCTTTCGAGGAAAAGATGCCCCTCTTCGACGAAGTTCTGCAAGACATACGTGATGCCTGCCCTGAGACGGCGGGGATCGGAACCGCTTATCCCAAACTCCCCCGCGATCTTGTCGGCGGTCTTGAAGCCGATCCCGTGAACCTCATGGGCAAGGAGGTAGGGGTTGTCCGCGACCTTCTTGACAGCATCGTTGCCGAACTTCCGGAAAATCCGGACCGCGTAGGCGGTCGAAATACCGTGTCCCTGGAGAAAGATCATGACATCGTGAACGGCTTTCTGAAGCGTCCAACCAGCCGTGATGAGCGAGGATCGGGAAGGGCCGACTCCGGGGCAGGTGGCAAGCCTTTCGGGATCGTTTTCGATCACGTCAAGGGTCTCGGTCCCGAAAGCGGCAACGAGCCTTTTTGCGGTCACCGGCCCGATGCCCTTGATCAATCCGGATCCAAGGTATTTCTCCATCCCACGGAGGGTCGCGGGTTTCAGGGTGGAATATCTGAAGGAATGAAACTGGGGTCCGAACTGGGGGTGGCAGGTCCAGGTTCCGTGCACCCGGATTTCCTCTCCCGGATGGAGAGGCCCGAAGTTTCCCACAACGGTAACGGGTTCAGATCTGCCTTTTGCGGTCGTTCGAAGGACGGAATACCCGTTCTGGGGGTTGGTGAAGGTCACCCGCTCGATGACCACGGTTATGCATTCCTGGTCCACGATACGAGTATACCCCATATCCCGATTTCGCCCAATCCCCCGTTGCGAGAAAAACGCAAACGACTCCGACCGGGTTGACCTTTGGGAAGCGTGGTGGTAGGCTTCTTTCGGCGGTTTCACCGAGGGACGGTGGGACCTTCAACCCGTCCGGCAGGGGGACCATGCGGAAAAACTTCATCACGATCCTGGAGATCTTCGGAACGTTCGTCTTCTTTCTTGCGTTCTGCTTCATCTCCCTCGATATCTGGGCTCCCCCGATGGATTGCGAGATCGTGCTTTCTCCGCCAAATTCGATTCTTCCGGGAACACCCGCAAATTTCGCCCTTTATCCCTTTTTCAAGGGTCGTTCGAAATCGGTTTCGGGAATGAAGTTCGACATCGGACTGAGGGGACCCTATTCCTCGCGCAGGGTCGAAATCAGGGAAGAATTTCAGGAAAGGAGGTTCCCGGACAATCCGGTGGGATGTTACATCGCCGCCATTCGAATTCCTGACGATGCCCCCGAAGGGGTTTACACCGTTTCCGTCTTCCTGAGGGGCAAATCCAGGAAAAGTCTGGGAGACTTTCCGGTCCGGATCCAGAACAAGCTGCTTTTCGCGGTCCTTCCGCCACGAAACCCGGTTTTTTCGGGTGACACGGTCTCCTTCAAGGTCGGAACCGCCGATCCGGTTTTGGGCCGAGAGAAGCCCTTCTTTGCCGTGAGGGGGAGGATGTTCAGCCCTGAAGGTTTCGAAATCGTCAATCGACCAGTGGTAACCGATCTGCGGGGTGAAGCCGAGTTCAAGTGCAAAATACATTCAGGCGCGCCCGAAGGAGAATACCGGTTCAACTTCACCGCGGGCAACCAGGTCATTGCATTCAAGACCCTGATCCATTCGGCAAAGGTCCTGGGAGGATTCACAGGGCAAAGGATGGCCCGGAACCTCATGAACTTCTCAGAGCTCGTGATTCCCCGCTTCTGTCGGGATCGCCTGTGGCCTCCGGTCCGGTGGGCGTTGGATGAAACCCCTCCCACCCCGAAGTTTTTCCGGAGTGTCTGGAAGAACGGGGATTTTTGGAACGTTCGAACCCTGGTCCCCGAAAAGGGGGACCATTTCCTCGAACTGTGGTCCCAGAACAGCCTTCTTTCAAGCCGTCGTCTGGAGTTTCCGGATTCCCTGACGAGGATCAGGAGCGACAGCATTCCGAGCCATTCTCCGAGTGTTTTGAGAATCTGGACGAAAGGTTCGTTCCCCATCGAGGTCGATGAAACGATCATTCCCGCATTCGGAAAGACCACGGGCCCGACGGAGGTCTTTTCCGGTATCCTCCGTGACAACTTCGCACAAGGCCCCAAGGTCTTCCAACAGCTCGCACTGTTTTCCGGAGAAAGTCTCCAGGGGGGCGAGTTCCAGGTCCAGGAATGCCCCCCGATCGAGTTTTTCCGAAATCTTTCCCAGGTAGCCAGGGTCCTTTTCCCAATCATCCTCGGGTTCCTGATCTTTCTGAGGATCTGGCACCTCCAGACCCGGTCCGAGGTTCTCAGCGCGCAACTACTCGTAATCGGTCTCCTGATGAACCTCTTCCTGCTCTGCATCTCTCCCGAGAACCGGATATTGGCGTTCCGGTTTGGAATCCCCGCCCTCTCGTTCTTCCTCGCCTTCTTCATCCTTCTCATCGCCTGGGATGAGACCGGGAGATGGAAACTGGAAGGCACTCCCATCGTCAGGGCGGGCTTGTTCCTGAGCCTCCTCACGGCTGCCAGCGCGGCATTCCGCGGCCCCTGGTTTCCGATTCTCCCACTTTCCCCTCTTCCCTTCACAATACTACTTGCCGCGATCAGCACGCCGGTCTTCATCGCGTTGGCCACCCCTGCGGGACTTCGGGAGGTCCCGGGGTTCCTCCTCGACAAGGACGGGAGCCTTGGGAGCCGATTCCTCTGGCCCCTGGCCACCCGCAGCTGGAAGGGCGTTTTCGTCCAGACCCTGTTGTTCCTTGGCCTTTTCTTCGCCCTCTTCTATTTTCCCACTGTGTATCCCTTTCCCCCGACGGAGTTGGTCGTGGTGGGCGACAAGGTCAACCACGATCCGGGGGAACTCCTCTCCGATTCGGAAAAAAGGTGGTCATTTTCGCAGATATCCCCGACGGATATGAGGCCACTTCCGACCGACGGCTTTTTCCCCATCGATACGATCGCCTCCGCCTCGTTGGTTTTTCGCGAGCTGACCCAGGAAGCGAAGAGGCGGTTCATCTTTCTACAGCGGTCGAAAGATTTCCAGCACAGGTGGATTCAGAGGATCACGGTCTTTCTTTCACCGAAGGATTTCCTGGACCGGCTCGTGGGATCCTTTGGACGCGACCGATTTGGACTTTCCAGCTACTTCCAGGAGGGTTATGTACGGCTCTTGCGCTTCCCTCTTCTCTCCTACCGCCGGCAGGAACGGGAGCTGCTCGAACTGGAGGCACTTGTGGGAATCATTTCCCATGGAATCTGGGACCTCCGAGAAACGGGGGCAAAGGTTTCGCGGCTCAAGAAGGCCGGATATTGCCAGTTTCTCGAAATGATCGGGAGGATGGTCTTCGTCGACCCCGCGATAGTATCCACGTGCAAGTCCCTCCCGACCGACCTGGTCCTGCTCCCCGAATCGGAAAAGACGGAAAGGATTCCCTATTTTCCGATCCTGGAAACCGACAATGCAACGGAAACGATCCTCCTCACCCCCGAACTGCTTTTTTCGGCATTGAAACCAGGAGGAAAGCTCCTGTTGGAGGGGGCGGGGGGGAATTTCGGTTTCAACCTTTCAAGGACCACCCTCCGCCTTTCGCGGGGCTCATCCTTCCGCGACGATTTCCAGATCAAATCCCTGATCAACTTCCGCCAGTCGCCGCTTTTGACGGAGATCAACTATGTTCCCACCGGACGCAAGAAATAGATTCCCTCCTCCTTTCTTGCGGGAATCCAGGTATGGTATATTTTCTGCGTTAGCTTGGGGCGGCCCCCAACCGGGGAATGCCCGCTCCAGAAATGCAGGAAAGTAACCGGGACGGTCGCAGCATGAGAAAAGCCAAGGGACTCCTCGAATCATTCGATGAAGCGCGGGTCAGCGTTTTCCATGAATCCCGGAAGTTTCTCATGGATGGCGAAGGCTGCCCCCTGGATGATTGCGCCGGCCGCATTCTTGCCGAGCCCATCTCCGCTCCCCATGACCTTCCGCTTGCAGACAATTCCTCAATGGATGGATTCTGCCTGAGATGCTCGGATGTGGGGTCAGCCTCCCCGGAAACCCCAATCGTTCTGCCCATTTCCTCCCATATTGATGCGGGGACCCCCCCCGGATTCCTCGAACCAAGGAAAGCCGCCTACATCGCGACGGGCGGCCTTCTTCCCGAAGGGGCGAACGCCGTTCTGAAGCTCGAGGATTCAATCGTTTCAAGGGACGGGAAGCACCTGACGGTGACGCGCCCCCTGCCTTCGGGTAGTTTCGTCCGCCCACGCGGTCGGGATGCGCGGGCGGGAACCCCGGTTCTCGAACCGGGAACACGGCTCACAACTTTCGAACTTGGACTTCTGGCTTCCTTCGGAAGGGTTGCCGTCCGGGTCAGCCGGAAACCCAGGGTTGCGCTGGTGACCTCCGGGAACGAGCTGTTGATGCCCTTCGAGAATCCGCAACCATGGCAGATCAGGAATTCGAACTCGACCATCCTGTCCTCCCAGATCATTGAAGCCGGAGGAAATCCCATCGATCTGGGAATCGTCAGGGACGATATCGGAAATGCGCTCGAATCTCTCGAGAAAGCCGCCAGCCTTGGAGACATCATCGTCACCTCGGGAGGAATCTCCATGGGCCGAAAGGACCCGTTCATTGCCGCACTACACCAGGCGAAGTCCCGGACCCTCGTATCCGGCGTCGCAATGAAGCCCGGCAAGCCTTTCTACTTCGGATTTTTCAAGGGAGTCCCGATCTTCGGCCTTCCCGGAAACCCTGCATCCTCCGCCGTCACATTCGAGCTCTTCGTCCGCCCCTTCCTGGGCAGGATCCTCCGACGCCTGGACCCCGACCGGAATTCCATCCACCTCCCGCTTTCCGCAACGACCGCGAACCCTTCCCCCAGGGACATCTTCTTCCGCGCCCGGATCCGTTCCATTGACGGGAGGACGGTTGCCGAGGTCCTGGAAAAGCAGGAATCCCATATGCTTTCCTCCCTCCTTGGGGCCGACCTGCTTATCAGACACCGGGCGGGCGAACCTTACCTCCGCAAGGGCAGGACGGTCGAGTGCATCCTCCTGAGGGAACCCCTTTGAAAAGGTTCCCGCGGATTGAACCACGAGGAAAGATGAAATGTCCAATCCCCTGAACCAGATTGCCCGTTGTCCCCATACCATCGCCATGGACATAGGGACCGGCACAAAAGATATCCTTCATTTCAGCCCGGACAACAACATCGAGAACAACCTGAAGTTCGTGGTTCCCACGCCGGCTTCGCTCATGGCGGAAAAACTCGAGAAGTACGAGGGGGATCTCCGGATCTCGGGCTTCACGATGGGTGGCGGATACCTTGCAAAGGTCCTTCGCAGGCACAAGGAAAAGGGGTTCCGGGTGATCATGGAAAAACCCCCGGCCTTTACGGTCCGCAACAACCTCGAAGAGGTGATCGATGCCGGAATCGAGGTCGTGGACAAGATCGAAAACCCCACCCACCATTTCGACGAGGTCGAACTTCCCCTTCTTTTCGAGCTTCTTTCACGTTTCGGTGTGGAAACCCGCCTGATCAAGGTCATCGGGCTTTCCGTCCAGGATCATGGATACAACAGCTCGGACGAATCGTCCCGCCACAACCGGTTCCGATACTTTCTCGAACACCTCGAGAAGAGCCCCGTTCCCCGCGCTCTGGTTTTCACCCCCGACGATATCCCCGAGGTATTCGGACGTCTCCGCTCGGGAGCCGAATGCATTCGCGGTTTCGACCCCGGGCTCCGGACGGTCCTTGTCGACACCTCGTTCTCGGCGATCCTTGGGTGCCTTCTCGATCCCAGGGTTGGGTCTCTCGAAGGCCCGGTTCTATACATCAACTTCGGCAACGGGCACGTCATGGCCTGCATCTTGCGGGAGGGCAGGATCCAGGCATTCTTCGAGCACCACACCCGGGTCCTGAAGACGAAGCCTGAAATCCTTCCCGGAATCATGAAACGCCTCGCGGAAGGAGATCTCCCTTCCGAGGAGGTCTTCGAGGACGACGGGAACGGTTGCGCAACCTTCGATCGGCAACCTTTCAACCGGATCGGGAAAATCGTGGTCACCGGCCCCCAGCGGAAGATCATGGAGAAATCAGGGTTTTCCGATTACATCGAGGCGGCTCCCGGGGGAGATATGATGATGACCGGGCCGATCGGACTTCTGAGGGCCATTTCCCTTCGGCCCAAGGATTTCGGGATCGAGGCCTGATATGTCGCCGAGAACCTGTGCCCTAATGGCGGTTTTGTTCGTTTTTCTCCTCCCCGCCACAGTGTCATCATGCGACGATTCGCTCATCCTTGCGCTTACCGGGGACAACCCCGGAAGCCTCTTCTCGGTGGGGATCCGCAACTTCTACCGGGATCTTTCCACCCTTGGAACCGCGCTCAGCAACAGGTGGGGGAACTACGAGCCTCTCATGAACAGGGTGATGGAATCGTGGTTGAAATTCTCCAACCAGTTCACCGTGACTCCTCCCGATGAGGTCAAGGACGACCCCGATTGGCAGGAGAAGGTGGAAAGCGTGGCCAGAATGCTGGGGGGAATCCGGAAGCTGATCCTTGCCAACCAGGTCCAGATGGCCCACGATGAAACACTCAAGCTCAGCACCCAGATAGGGAAATTCTTCCAGAAGGTGAGCCTTCCCGAATCGAAAAAGGCGTTCCTCGAAATGGCTGACGCATTCATCGTTTTCGGTACCGTGAAGACGGCCGAGGAGTGGGAAAAGGTCAAACCGCTCGCGCAGGGGATCAGGGGAAAGCTGGCTTCCTTCACCGATGTGGTGGGAAAAGCGGGGCAGGATCTCTTCAACCGCGCCTCCGACAGCCTCCGGCTTCTTGCCGAGTATCCCGGGCCGGGGAAGACGTTTCAGAAAGACGAATTCTCCCTCCTTTTCGCGATAGCGGAGAACCGGGCGAACGAATTCCGTGATCTCGTGCTGCTTGTCCAGCCTTCGGTTCCCAAAGCCGCAGCTTCCGGGACCCCGATTGTCGCGCCCGCCTCTTCCCCCAATTCCCTGGCCTCCGCCGCGATTTCCCCCGTTTCTTCGACGTCTCCCGCGGGACCCAGCTCAACCGTTGCCACCATCACCCACGCCACACATGCATCCGAACCGGTTCAGTCTGAATCCGCAAATTCCTCCCAAACTGCCCCTCCTGCCACGGAGGGTTCTTCCCTTCGATGAGAGAGATATACCTTTTTCTCAAGCCTGGGTTCGTGGAGGTTTTCAGGTTCGGCGTGAACCACCTCCTCTCGGGCATGGTTCCCGCCTTTTTCATTGCAGGCGCGATCGCGGTTTTCCTGGACAAGCAGAAGATCACACGTCTCCTGGGGCCCAAAACCCATCCCCTGGTCTCATATCCGATGGCATCGTTCGCCGGAGCCATACTGACGGTCTGTTCCTGCGGCGTAATCCCGATCTTCTCGGGAATCCTGCAGCGCGGGGCAGGCATCGGCCCGGCATTCACCTTCCTTTTCGCAGCCCCCGCCATCAACCTGATCGCGGTAACCTACACCTACACCTATTTCGGAGCGGGTTTCGCCTTTTCACGCATCATTTCGGTACTCGTCTGTTCCATCCTCATCGGTATTGGCATGAAATTCATCTTCGGGGACGGTGAAAGACAGGAGCCGTCACCGGCAGTGGTCATGGTCGAGGACGACGACTCCCGCCCTCTTGCGGCCGATCTTGGGATGTTCGTCATGCTGATCCTGATCATGATGACTTCGACGGGGGTTTTCGACTTCCTCCTCAAACCCGATTCCACCCCGGTCTCGACGCCGATGTTCTCCGCCCGGATAGTTGGCAGGATCGAGGTCCTCCTGATCAAGTTACTCGTCATTTTCGGGCAACTTCTCATCCTGAGCGGCATTGCCTATTTCAATTTCAGGCGGGAAGAGATCATCCAATGGCTCAGGAAAGCCAAAGACCTTTTCATCATGATCATCCCGAAGGTACTTGCCGGGATATTCGTTACCGGAATCATCGCAGAGCGGCTTCCCCTGACCAGTCTTCTGGGTTTCTTTTCCGCGAACACCATCCCGGGAAATCTTCTCATGGGGATCATGGGTTCCCTGATGTATTTCGGAACCATCGTCGGGGTGAATGTTGTCAAGATGCTGGTCAACTACGGAATGAACATGGGGCCGGCCCTGACCCTTTTCCTTTCAGGCCCTTCCGTGAGTTTCCCCAGCATTCTCGCGATTGCCCCCATAGTTGGAAAATGGCGCGCGGCGGTGTTTTTCCTCCTGGTGGTTCTCTTTTCTTCCGCCAGCGGATTTCTTTATGGTATGATGTTCTGACGACAGAAGGAAAGGAATTGTGTCCGTGGAAAACACGCCCCCAGAGCTGAATACGATCCAGGAAATGCTGAAGGAAGGCCGGAACGAGGAAGCCCGGCCGTTGTTGAAGGAGTATCTCGAGGCTCACCCCGATGATCCGTTGGCTTCCCGCCTCCTGGGAAACACGTACGCATACACCGGATTCCTCGGAAAAGCGAAGAGCATCTGGAAGGCCGCGCTGAAAAAGCACCCCGAGAACGCCGACCTTCTCTACAATTTTGCACTTGCCAATTATCTCCAGGGCAATCTCAGACCGGCATGGAAATACTGGAAGAAAACCCTGGACACCTCCCCCCAGGATTCAGAGGTCTACTTCAATCTCGGTCAGATCGCCCGTGACCAGGGAAAGCTGCGCCTGGCCATCAAGTTGTGGGTTAAAGCCCTCGAGATCGACTACGACAACGTTGAGACCATGAACAACATCGGCGTTGCCTTCGACGGGCTCGGGATGCACGGAAGAGCCGCGGTGTGGTACAAGAAGGCCGTTATCGAGGACCCGGAGTACGCCCTTGCCTATTTCAACCTTGCAAATGCGGAATTTCTCAAGGGAAGATACCGGGCCGCGCTTGGCCATGCCGAGAAGGCCGCCCAGCTCGACCCCGCGACCCACCTGCACCAGGTCGAAGCGCTGGTGAAGAAGATCAACGCGGAAATGTTCGAAGACGGCCTGATCCAGTCGGATGAGTCTTATCCGACCGACCCCGCCTGATCTTTTGGGAGAAAAGCCCCCGAGAAGGCGGAAAAAATCAACCGACGGCGGAAGGGTCGTTTGCGAAGCGCCATCCATGGCTGCAAACGCCCACTTCCCGCATCGTGCGGGTCGGGATCGAGAACGAAGGGATTTCGCCACGGATAAACACTGATTTTCCCAAAATCCAATCCGTCGATATCCGTGAAAATCCGTGGCATGACCAATCTTCCCCGGGTTTTTCCCATCTTCCGAGACACGGAGTTTCCATGGAATCTGGCGAAATCCCTCTTGATGCCCGGTGATTGTTGATCATCCAGCTCCCGGTGTTCCTGCTGGGGCCATCCCTTTCGGTGTCTCATGCATCGGGGGCATTTATCGGTCGAAAAAAAAGACGCCCGGAGGGGCGTCTTTCCATTCTGCGATTGATTACTTGGCTTTGTTGACCTGATCTTTCAGCTCTTTGCCGGGGGTGAACTTGGCAACCTTCTTGGCCGGGATCTGGATGGGGCGCTTGGTCTTGG
>CAYRYU010000037.1:0-2354 GCA_964428355.1 uncultured bacterium | reverse complement strand
GGGGTGAACTTGGCAACCTTCTTGGCCGGGATCTGGATGGGGCGCTTGGTCTTGGGGTTGACACCCTTGCGGGCAGCGCGCTTCACGGTGGCGAAGGAGCCGAAGCCGACGAGCTGGATCTTCTCGCCCTTCTTGAGGGTTTCGCGGACGCAGTCGATAAAAGCCTTCAGGACGGCTTCGGATTCGACGTTGGTGATGGTGGCGCGTTTCGCGACGGTCTTGATGAGTTCCTGTTTATTCACGGGGGGCCTCCTCTATGAAATTGTGTGGTAGTGCACCTTTTGTAACACAAATATCCCTGTCTTGCAAGCCTGGATTGAAAATTTTTTGTTTTTTTTTTTTCAAACCGTTTCCAGGAAGGCCCCTCGAAGGTTCAGGGGAGAATAAAGACTGGTCATCCCTCGGAAATCTGGCACGCGTTCCTTGGATATGCTAAAGGTGAAGAGGGGTGAAAAACATGGAAGTTCTGATCGTGTCTCCCATGAAATGTGAACGGGATGGGGTCTTGAAGGGCCTCAACCTCCCCCCTGGAGCCGTTTCCCAGGTCCGACGCGGGCTCATGGACATTCTCCATGTCGATTTCCCCTTGAGGTTTACCCGCACTCCGGCCTTCTGCACGCTTTTTCTCGGAATCGGGGGCCACGGGAAGGTCCAGTTCGGAGTCCAGACACGGCACCTCCTGGATAACGGATCCAAGCCCGATCTGGTGATATGCATGGGGAGTTCCGGAGCCCTTCACCCCGATGTCTCGCCCGGT
This sequence comes from uncultured bacterium, assembly GCA_964428355.1. GTDB lineage: Bacteria > Muiribacteriota > Ozemobacteria > Ozemobacterales > Ozemobacteraceae > CAYRYU01. Next base: position 1,597 of record CAYRYU010000037.1, on the reverse strand, counting down.
GACCTTGTGGTGGGTACCGAAACCATCGAACACGATTATCGGGAAAGGTTCCACGACTCGCCTCCCCCGCGCTTTTTGGGGTGCGAAAGGACTCTCGGGACTCTTCGCCGGATAACGCGTGATTTTCCCGGGACGGTTCACTTCGGCCCGATTGCCAGTGGCGACGAGGACATAGTCGACCGCGGCCGCGCGGAAGAGTTGCGGTCCGAAACCGGAGCACTCGCTGTCGCGTGGGAAGGCGCGGGTGGAGCGCGGGCCTGCGCCTTCTCCCGGATCCCCTTCCTGGAAATACGGGGAATTTCCGATTCCGCCAATGCCTCCACCCCCCAGGATTACAAGAGAAACCTTGCCTCCTGCATGGAAACGGCGGGAAAACTGGTCCACTTGATGCTGAAATCCGGTACACAGGAAGGTTGAAAAGGCACTGCAATCCTGTCCGAAAGACTATTTCACCGGTGTGGTCCCGGGATAGCACCGAGGGCAGACGTTTCGGATCTTGTTTCCATCAATCTTTCCGACCCGGCGGCACGAGGGGCAGGTAACCATTCCGCACAAAGCGCAGGAGTATTGTCTCTCCTCGCCGAAATCCACTTTCCCGCAGGCAGGACATTGGAAGGTCCACCTGCCCAGGCAGGAAATGCACACGGGCTCATTCTCCTCGGTTTCCTCCAGGCAGTTGGAGCAGGTCTTCCGTTCGCACCTTTTGCATACATGGATTTCGGAGAGCGGAACCCTACGTTTCCGGCAGCATTCGCAGAATTCCCACCTGCGTCCAAAATCAAGGATGTTTTCCCTGGTGATTTCGGGGAATCGGCGACGGCAGTCCATGCAGAGACGGTACCGTTTCACCCAGTCGTCGTGACGGTATGGAAGCCACCAGAACTCCCCGCACTTGTCGCAAACCGGGGTCCCGCAAACATTGCAGAAACAATCATCGTCCCCGGAGTTTCCGTCAACCGGAGAATGGTAGGTCAGGTTTGGGATCGAACTGGTACAAAAGAAGCAGACCCCGGTCGTGAGGTGTTTCATCTCTTCCTCCCAAAAAGACTTCACCACAGGATTCCGATGACCATGGATTCGGAACCCCGTGGTGAAAGTTTCTGCGTTTCCCCTCTATTTTCCGGCGGGTGGTGTTCCCGAGGCATCCGCAGGGGGATTACCCTGAGGCGTTCCGGTGGCTTCCTTAACGGTGTAGCTGTCAACCTTGATTGCCGCGAGCGGGTGTTTGGCATCGGCGGGAAGAAGGGAACCTTTAACGGTGATTTCTTTCCCGGCAAGTTTCTCGATCTCGGGCAGGAGTTTCTTTTCTTTTCCGGGGAGGAGTTTGAAAACCTCTTCTCCGACCTTGATGGTGATGGTGTTGAACTTCTCACCCTTTTCAGCCATCTTGACGTCCACCAAGCCGGTCTTCTCGACCTCTTCGCGAGCGGGCGGGGCGGCAAAAATGCTGGTGCTGACTCCGATCAACATGATAGCGAACAAACCCAACGCAAGAATCTTCCTCATGCCTGTAATCACCTCTGAGTACCATTCCACCATTGTTAAACCAATGGCCTAGAATGGCTAATACACCCGAACTTTTTTTTTGTCAACGAAA
>CAYRYU010000036.1:50079-63663 GCA_964428355.1 uncultured bacterium | reverse complement strand
AGCAGAGACGAGATGGTGGTTTTTCCCGCCCCGGTATGGCCGACTATGGCAACCGAGGTTCCAGGCTCAACAGTGAAGGAAACATTCTTGAGGACAGCCTCTCCCGGAATGTACGAAAACGAGACATCCTCGAACACGATCTTTCCCTGAACCGAAGGCAGGGAATCTCCTGAATCCCAGTCCTTTTCGGGAACTTCGTCCAGCAGCCCAAAGACCCGCTCCGCCGAAGCCATCGCACTCTGGAAGACAGTAATCTTCTCGCTGATATCCCGAATGGGAAAGAAAAAATGCTGGGCGTAGGCAAGGAAGCTGACCAGGAGGCCAACCTTGATCTCGCCCTTCATGACCATCCACCCCCCCAGCAGCAGCACGATCGAGATGGTCAAACCGTTGATCACCGTAACCACCGGGGTGAACAGCGAGTGATAGAACAACGACTGGAACTGGGCGTCCCGATGGCCCGCGTTCAGTTCGTCGAACCGGGCTTCCCGGTCGCTTTCCCGATTGAAGATCTGGATTATCCTCATCCCTGAAATGTTCTCAGAAAGGGCGGCATTCACACGGGCTATACGTGTCCTGACATTCCGGAAGGCCTCCCTGATACGGCTCTGGAAGAAATAGGCCGCCCAAACCAGAAGAGGGATCGTCGAAAGGGTGGCAACCCCAAGAAGAGGGTTGAGCAGCAGCAGGGCAACGATGATTCCAAGGATCACGAAAAGATCACCGATCACCACGACTATCCCCGAAGAAAAAAGCTCCCCCATGGCAGCGACATCGTTTGTCGCCCTCGTAACAAGCCTTCCCACGGGGTTCTTGTCGAAAAACTGGACCGGAAGACGCTGCAGGTGTGAAAACAGGCGTTCCCGGATGTCGAACATCACCTTCTGGCCGACATACTGCAACAGGAAGTTCTGTCCGTAAGCCATTATGAAAAGGAACAACTCGATCAATCCGTAGATCAGCGAAAAGCGGGTTACCGCGGCCGAATCGCGAAGGGTGATCCCATCGTCCACAACGCGTCCCAGGATGTATGGATTGACGAGGAAAAGGCCCATCCCGAGAATGACCATCGAAATTGCGACCGCGGCCGGAACTAGGTGAGGTCTGACGAAGGGAAGAAGCCTCCGGACAAGCCGGGCATCGTAGAACTTCCCGATGACCTCGTCCTCCTGGAAGAACGATCTCTTGTCGCTCACGTCCGGGCCTCCGGTTTCACATCCAGTTCGAGCTCGGTCCTGATCTTCTGCTTTTCCCACATCCGGAAATACGCTCCGCCTGCTTCCAGCAGTTCCTGATGGGAACCTGTCTCCACCACCCGTCCCTCATTCAGATAGACGATCAGGTCGGCATGCTGGACGCTGACAAGTCGGTGGGAAACGATGATTCCCGTTCGGGCGTTCAGGGTCCACGCCAGGTCGCGCACCAGCCGTTCCTCGGTGTCGGTATCGACCGCGCTGGTCGCATCGTCCATTATCAGAACCACCGGGTCCCTGGCAAGCGCCCGGGCCAGGGAAACGCGCTGTTTCTGACCGCCGGAAAGATTGACCCCGCGTTCCCCGAGCAGGGTTTCCATCCCATCGGGAAGGGCGTGAATTTCATCCGCGATCTGGGCGATTTTGGCGCATTCTTCGGCTTTGGCGGGATCGGGCTTTCCCCGCATACCGAAGGCGATGTTTTCGAAAACGGTTTCCGAGAACAGGAAGTTGTCCTGGGGTACGAAGCCGAAAGCTTCCCGGAGACTCTTGATCGGATACTCCCGGATGTCACGCCCGTCCAGGAAGATCTTCCCGGGAGGAACATCATACAGCCGAAGAAGGAGATGCAGAAGGGAGGTTTTCCCGCTTCCGACCGGCCCCACAAGCCCAAGTGTCCTTCCCGCTGGAAGACGGAAGGAAACATGGTCCAGCGCAGGCTGGGATGCGCCGGGATATGAGAAACAAAGATCCCGGAACTCGATATCCCCCCGAATCGGATGGTCACTTTCAGCCCCGGGCGAATCGGAAACCTCGGGTTTTTCCGCCAGGATCTCGGCACTCCGGCTCATCGATGCGAGCCCGCGCTGGTAGAGGTTCATCGTGAGCCCTATTGCCGTCATGGGCCAGACCATCTTCAAAAGGTAGGCCTGGAAAGCCACGAAGTCCCCTATCGTGATCTCTCCGGTTATCGCCCTGTGGCCTCCGGAGTAGATGAGCATGAAAATCCCGATTCCCATGGCAAGTTCGAGGGCCGGGTGAAAGCCGGCTTCCAGAGCCGCAAGACGCAGGTTGTCCCCCAGCAACCCCCGGTTCTGCGCTCCGAACGTCCTTATCTCCGCGTCTTCCTTCCGAAAAGCCTTAACCACACGGATTCCCGAGAAGTTCTCCTGGCACTTGGCGGAAAGGTCGGCCAGCCGCTCCTGGACTTTCAACGACCTCTCGTGTATCCAGCGCCCCAGATACACGACGAAAAGCGGGATTGCGGGCAGGGGAATCAGGACGTACATCGTCAAGGTCGGTGACATCCACAGCATTATGAAAGGAACCGACATGAAGTAGAACAGTGCATCCATCAGAAGGAGAAACCCGATGCCGAACATCTGCCGGATCTCGTCAATATCGTTGGTCAGCCGGGACATGAGGTCCCCGGTCTTCGACCGGCTGAAAAACGCGTAGGAAAGCCCCTGAAGATGCTTGTACAAGCGACCCCGAAGGTCATACGCAGTCAGATGGCTTGTCCCGATGAAATACTTCCGCCAGAAATACCTGAAAAGCCCCTGAAAAGCCGCTGCGACGAGGAAAGCCACCGCCATCCAGAGAAGAACGGTGTATCCCTCTCCCTTTTCCAGGGCGTTGACGGCTTGCCGGATGATCAGGGGAGGGAGAACGTCCAGGACATCGACCAATGCCAGGGCAAGAACGCCAAGCCCGAGCGGCTTCTTGAACTTCCAGAAATACTCGCGCACCATCCTTCGGGCCGCTTCGGAATGGTCCGCGATAGAAGGATTCGATGCAGGTTCTGCCATGAGGTTTCCCTTTTCCCCTCGGTCGTTGGGAACGTGGCCAAAAAAGATCGAAACTGGTGCGACTGGGAAACCGGGGAAGGATATCCCGTTTCAACCTTACTGTCAATGCGTTGACATGCGTTGCGGGGCTGCACAGCAGTTCCAGGTCGACCACTGAACGTAACCCCCCATACCGGTTTCGATGGTCAGAAGAGCCTCACCGGGAACAACCTCGTCAAGAATCGTCCGCATCTGAACGCTTCGCGGCCGATAGAGCCGCTGGAAAGGCTGCTCAAGGTTAGCTGCCCAGTTCCTTCAACATGCCGAACGGCAAGGTAGGTTCCCTTCCGTCAAGAGGCGGTTCAATCGAGCGTGACCCGGAACAGGATGAAATCCTTCCCTGGGTCACCCGAGTCGTCCTTCGAGCCGATTCCCAACGAATAGAGGGTGATTGTCCGGCCCTCGGCTATGAACCTGCATGGGGCCGCCTTGTCTTCCGAATAGAGGTCGCGGGGGATCGGCGATCCGGTCATACTTTCCAATTGCGCGGGGCTCGAGGGGACTTCCCCGCTCTTCCTGAAGGCTTTCACGAGCCTTGCAAGTATCGATACTCCGCGGGTCTGGTACCTGGCTTTCAAATTCATGTCGAATGCCTGGCCGAAATTGGGGAACCATTGGTCCGCTAGAATTCGTGAGATAGAGAGGCCCGGGGAGAGGAACTCGACCTGCGAATCCGCCTTCCACTTGTACCCCTCCCGAATGCGTTTTATCTCCTTTCGAACGGTTTCCGGGCGGTCGCGGAGAGATTCATAGGCGTATGAAGTGTCGATCATGATCCGGGCTCCCATGGCAATGGCGCTCGAGAGGGGCTTCTTGCCTTGGTGGTCACCTTCGAGCCCTCGCGGGGGAATTACCGGGCAGGCAAATGTAGAAAACGAAGGCCTTGCTCTTTTCCCATCAGGACTTGGAAATGGAGTCTAGATCCCGAGCGCGGAATGTGTCAATCATTTCGGGGCAGGCAACCTATATGCGGCAGCTTCAATTTCTTGGAGACGCATGGTATCATCCATCTGTCTATGGGGTCTCCATCTTCACGAAAGTGCGATGGGGGCCACCTTGGGGGATTCCGACTGATCTCTCAGGTAGTTTTCCAACAATCCGCGCGTATGCCCTCGGACAGCGGATTTTGTGTTTTTATCTCCCAGTTTTCAGGAGGCGACGATGCGAAACGTAACGATCATCGGCGGTGGTCCCGCGGGTTTGACCGCCGCCATCTATACCGCAAGAGCCGGGCTGGCCCCGCTGGTTTTCGAAGGATTCATGTCGGGAGGACAACCCGGCGGGCAACTCATGACCACCTCGGAAGTCGAGAACTTCCCGGGTTTCGAAGCGGGTGTGATGGGGCCCGACCTCATCGGGAAGATGCGCGCCCAGGCGATCCGGTTCGGGGCGGAAGTGATCACCGAAGACGTTGACACCCTCGAGTTGGGAAGAAACCCGTTCGTCCTGTCGAATTCCTCGCGTCGCGAGGAATCCCGGACGTTGATTATCGCGACCGGTGCAAGGGCAAAGCTCCTCGACCTCCCGTCGGTGAAGACATTCTGGGGACGCGGAGTCTCTGCCTGCGCCACATGTGACGGCGCGCTTCCGATGTTCAGGAACCAGGTCATTGCCGTCGTCGGTGGGGGTGATTCCGCGATCGAGGAAGCGACCTTCCTGACCCGTTTCGCCTCCCAGGTGGTTCTCATCCACCGCCGGAAAGAATTCCGGGCAAGCCGGATCATGCAGGAAAGGGTAAAAAAACACCCGAAGATCCGGCTCCTTCTCGAATCGACGGTTACGGAAGTGTACGGGACGAAAGCGGTCGAGGGTCTGAAGGTGAAAAACGTCGTTTCGGGGGAAATCAGCGACCTTCCCTGTCGGGGTTTTTTCATGGCGATCGGGCATGAACCCAACACCGCTTTCCTAAAGGGCGCCCTGAAAACCGACGAAAAGGGATATCTTGTTGTCTCCCAACCGTCCACCCGAACATCGATCCCGGGCTTGTTTGCCTGCGGGGACGTGATCGACGCACACTACCGGCAGGCGATCACGGCCGCGGGAAGCGGCTGCGCCGCAGCGCTGGACGCGGAACGTTGGCTTGGGGAGCAGGAATCGCTCTGAGAAGACGGGAACGGCGAACCCCGAGATCGACTTCAAAGGAGGACCCGGATGTCTGATGAAGAACGACCGAAGGAGGGGATGGGCAGTTTCGCCTTCTTCGTTGCTACTGTCATTGCCGGTTATCTGGGGATCTTCTTTCTCGTTGTTCTGGACGAAGCGATCCTCGGGACACGTTTCCTCCCGAAGAATCTTCCCCGGGGGGCGGGTGACTTCTTCCGGACCGCCTACGCCCCCCTCATCTATTTGGTCCACACCTTCATGCAGTTCCTGAGATAGATTTTTCCCCTTGACCAGGGGGACCCCCTTCCGGACCATTGCCCGAGACAAGGACCAGACCCATTCCCAGAAACACCAATCCCGCCCCTGCGAATCCCTTCCATCCGAGCCGTTCCCCGAAAAGTAAGGCCGACAGGATCGCTCCGGAGATCGGTTGAAGATAGAGGACGAAGCTCGCCGTGGAAACCGGAATCTCCGCGAGGGCACTGTTCCAAAGACCATATGTCACAACGGAATTGAAAAACCCGAGATACAAAAGGGTCAAAACCGCATCCCACGCCCAGTTTCCGACCCCGGAGACAACCGTTTCCCCGACTGCAAATGGAAGGAGCATCCCCGCTCCGATCGCGAAGGTGTCCCGGCAGACCACGGGCCACGGATATCGTGCGATAATCCGCTTCCCGAGAACCCCGTAGACCGCCCAGGCTATCTGGGGAACGGTGACGAGGAAGTACCCTGCCCAGATGAGCGCCCCGCCCGCACCTCCTCCATCCCCGTCTCCCGCCAGGAGGTAGAGGCCTGCAAGGGCGGCTCCAACCGCCAGTAAATGGACCCGCTTCAAGGGTTCGCCCAGGAGCCAGGCTGCAAGAAACACCGTGAACAGGGGCGGAGTACCGGAAATGATCGATGCCGCCGTCCCCGGAGCCCATCTCAACCCAAAATTCATTCCCAGCACCAGGATGAAACTCCCCCAGAAGCCGAGCCAAACCATTCCTTTGCGGTCCTCAGGTGCAACTCCGGCGAGGGGACCGCCCCGGGCAACCACGGCAAGGATCACCGCCGCAAGCGCGAATCTCGCGAACCCCAGAAGAATGGGAGGAACCGACTGAAGGGCACCCTTGGTGAGCGGATAAGCTGCTCCCCAAAGGCCTGCTGCTAGAGCGACCTTCAGCAACCCGTAAAAACGTCCCCCGAACATGGCCTCGTGACGACCTCCTGTCGGACCAGACCACAATACATGAATTGCCGATTCGATGGAAGTCGCCCCGGAGGCCCGAGCGCGGCGGGGAGGCAGGCAGGGTGAGTCGGACTGGGCGCTGGAATTCCCCACCTTCGGGAGCTATACTTGACCGAAGAGGAATCCGGAGGGACTCCCTTCCCGCCGGTTTCGTGACGCGAGAAGGCCCAGGTCGATCCCGGCATTGTTTCCTTCCTCGGAAACCCCAGCCAGAACAGAGTGAAGCTCCCGGAAAAAGAAAGGCCCGACAGATGAAGCAATGGTATGAACGTTTGTTTTCGAATTACGCCAAAGGCTATGACAATGAACCCTTTACCAAGGGAACCATGGGCGAGGTCGATTTTCTCCAGGCCGAGGCCGCCGAAGACCAGTCCTGGTCGATACTGGATATCGGTTGCGGAACCGGACGACACTCGGTGGAGCTTGCCCGGCGCGGTTTCCGGGTGACCGGGATCGACCTCTCGGAGGCCCAACTCCGGGGAGCCCGTCAGAAAGCCCGGGAGGCAGGTGTGAAGGCGACATTCCTCAAGCGGGATGCGCGCAGTTATAGGTTCCGGGAACGGTTCGACCTCGCGATCATGCTCTGCGAAGGCGGGTTTTCCCTGATGGAAACCGACGAGATGAACTTCGAGATCCTCCGAAACGCAGCCCGCGCACTCAGGCCGGGGGGGAAACTCATTTTTTCCGCGCTCAATGCCCTTTACCCGCTTGCCCACAACGTCTTCGCCCCGCCACAAAAGGAGAAGGCCGAAGAAGGGCTTCTAAAAGGACCGCTGAACCTCATGGATCTTCGCGCCAGGGAATCCCTTACTTTCACCGACGACTCTGGAAAGACCGAAACCATCGAGTGCAACGAACGTTTCTTCATGCCATCCGAGATCGCGTGGTATCTGAAATCCCTGCGTTTCTCCTCGGTCGAGATTTTTGGTTGTACCCTGGGTGCCTTCAGCCGCAAGGAACCCCTCACTCCAGATCACTTCGAGTTGCTCGTCGTCGCCAGAACCGGAAGTTGAGCCGGTGAACCCGGCGGGTTCGGAGGGATGTTTTGCGCCGGGGGCTTTTTCAGGCTTGGGGGCTTCCCCTGAACTCCAGGGCAAGAAATGTCAGATCGTCGTCGAAGGCCTCCCGCTGCTGGAAGGAACGCGCCGCACCCACGATGGTTTCGGGCAAACTGGACAGGGGTGTGTCACGCAGACTGTAAGCCAGATTTCGAATCCTCTCCTCCCCGAAAAACTCCTTCGTCGGGTTTCGGCATTCCGAGAGTCCGTCGGTGAACATGAAGATACGGTCTCCGGGTTCGAGAACGACACTGGTCACCGGAAAACCGTCGCCCAACCCCAGACCGATGATTCCCCCATGCTCCTCGAAAACCCGCATTTCCGCAGATTTCTTCACGAGAAAAGGCATCGGGTGTCCCCCATTTGAAAAGGTGAACTCCCCGGTTCTCCGGTCGAGGAGGCCGTAGATGATCGAGAATGTCTTCTTGAACCGCATGAAGGGGAACTCCCGCTCCAACCCATCGAGAACCTTCGACGGGGATATGGGAATTCTCTCCTGGTCACCTTGCACGGGCATCACGATTCCCATTTGCGGTTGAAGGCTCTGTGAAACGGATACCGTGACCATTGCGGAAGGCACCCCATGACCGCTGATATCGACCACTCCGACCTGAAGAATATGCTCGGTGAGCGGCTGAAGAAAGAAGACATCCCCTCCGACGGTTATCGAGGGTACGAACTGCCAGGCTGCCCGGACTTCCCCGGACGCCGGAAGGGGCTGGGGGAGAAGCGCTTTCTGGATACCGGCCGCGGCTTTCAGATCCGCATCCAGGACCGCCTGGCGGGCGCGCAGCTCCACGTTCAAACGAGCCAGCTCCCTTTCCGCTGCGGCATACCGGATGACCAGTTCGGTCTGGAGCTTCTTCAGAAGAGCCTGGTCAAACCGCCCCGCATGGGACTCCAGAAACGACTTCAGCATGCGGTCCACGGTCGGATCTGAAAGAAGCTGGGGAGAAAGGTCGGGAAAACGCGAAAGCTCGTCTGACATCTCTACAAGACCAGATTCGAAAGTTCCTGGTCCTTCTTGAGGATCCCGTCGATGCCCACTCCCTCGAGGTTTTCCAGGAGATCCAGGACGACGGCCCCGTCTTCAGGGTCGGGGATGATACTCCCGTGTTGAGGAGCCAGGATCTTGAAGTGGAGGGCACGCATCTGCCGCACCGCATGACGTAAAGCCTCTTCGGAAGGCATGAGGCATTTCTGGAACCTGGCGATTCCCTTGAGGTAGCACTCCTCCCCGCTCCGCACGCAGGAACCTTTGGCCCCACACTTGCGACATTCCTCGGGGAGGCGCACGAAAAGCTTCTCGAGCGATGCAGCGCTTCCGCACAGGTCGCTGGTGAAAAGGACCCCGCTCTGAGGATCGAAGGTCACGAAACTTCCCGCGGAATGCGCGAACGGAGTGGGTACAAGACGAAGTTCGCGACCGGAGGAGAAACGGAATACGAACCCCAGCTCGGAAAGACCCCGGAACTTCGATTTCGAGAGGTAATGCCTGAGGAACATGTGGTTCGGTTGGGCCGATATCAGCTCCAGGTCCTCCCTCTGAACCATGTCCTCGAGGTTGGGAAGGCTCCCGCACAGGTCCGGGTCGAAATGAGAGTAGATCAGCGCCCGGATCTGGCGGGGGGCGATTCCCGTCTTGAGAATCTTGAGCATGACGGTCGGAAAATCCGGCCGGCTTCCGCCATCGATCAGAACCGCCTCTTCCCCATCGACCACGAGGTACGGGTGGCAGTTCAACTTCGCCTGGGAATCCCAGAAACCCACCCACCAGACGCCAGGAGCAATTTCCTGAGGATCACCGAAAGGAGATGGCTTTTCCATTTTCTTCGACTCCGATCTCCCGGGTCAGGAAAACATCGACCGCAGCTTCGAAAAAATCCCGCCCTTCTGCTCCACTGGAACCTCGATTCCGGTCAAGGAGTTGATGAAGGCCCCAAGGTCGGCAGCCAACCTGGACTTCGGGTTAGCTTCTACATGGGGTATTCCCGAAAACATCGACTCGGAGACACTTGGCGACTCGTCCGCCACCGCCTGGACAACTCCCACCTGAAATTTCTGGAATTCCTTCAGAAAGGTGGCCTGGGCTTCCTTCGCGAAGCGGTTCACGAGAACCGCGAACTTGCTCTTGGGGTAGTTCAACCGTGTGATTACGCGAAAAAGCCTGTGGATGCGGGTCAAACCGGCCAGGTCGGAATGTGTGACCATCACGATCAGGTCGGCAAGATCCCATAGCAGGAGGGTTTGATCGTCGATTTCGGAGCGGCAATCGATGATGATGAACTCGTAGTGGGGGCCGAGTGCCCGGATGATCTGGTTGAGGTTGGCCCGGGTGACCAGCTCCGCTTCCTGCGGAAGGTCGGGGCTGAAGAGGCAATCGACACCGGCGCGCCTGGTCAGGAAACCTTTTATCCGGTCGTAGATCAGGTTCTCTTCCATCTGGACAAGGCGGCCGACGTTGAGATTCGGGGGGGCACCCAGAAAGATGTTGGCATTTCCAAACTGCATGTCGCAATCGATGAAAGCAACCTTCCTTTTCTGGGAAGCCAACATTGCCGCGGTGTTTACGGCCATGGTCGTGCAACCGGTTCCGCCCTTTGGGGAATAGAATGCCATTATCTTCCCCATCGATTCGGGGGTGGTCAGTGCTTCGCGGTAGTTTTTGGAAAGGGCGAGAAGAAGTTTCGTTCCCACCGCGATGGATTCCCCCATGAGTTTTTGCAGACCCTCACGGTCCATGCAGAGCAGAACAGAATTCTCGACGGCGAAAACGCTGTTCATGTAGTTCTGGTTTTCCCGAAGAAGGGCTTCCTCACCGAAAAACCCGCCGCCTTTAACCACTCCGAGGATGATCTCGTCCGAACCGTCTTTGGCCGTGCGCTGAACGATCTTTACCGATCCTTCTTCGACAAGAAAGAACTTCAGGGCAGGACCCCCGCTCTCTATGACAGGCTGGTTCTTCTTCAGTTCATTCCGAACCAGGAAACGACGAAGAATGTCGAAATCGGACTCCGAAAACCCCTTCAAAGCGAACATCCCAACTTCCTCCGCTCAAAGAGCCATCTTCACTGCTTCATCCACGGTCTTGACGATCGGGAAGTGGGCAGAGAATCCAACCAACTGAAAGATCTTGGAAACCGCCTCCTGGCATCCGGCAAGGATCAAGCGGCACTTCTTCTGCTTCAGCAGACCTATGTTGGCCACTATCGCGCTGATTCCGGCACTGTCGATGATCGTGGTCTTTGAAAGATCCAGGATCACGGCAGGGCTTCCACTTTCGATCCCATTCTTGATCGCCCCCGAGAACTCCTCGGTGGCCTCACCGATGATGTCCCCCAGGCTTGCGATAACACATCGCCCTTCTTTTGCGGAAACGGAAAAATTCATTCTTTCTCTCCTGAAACCCGGTTGGGAGGATTATACCACATGGAAACTGTGTTACAATTCCCCATACGGAGGGAGCCGAATCGATGGGAAAAAAGGAAGAGGTGGTTTTTGTCGGAATCGGGGAAGGAACGGACCCATTTCCCCATGTTCCCAAAACGACGAAGTTCTGGGTGTTTTCGAAGTCCTGTCCAGCCTGCAACAACCCTGGCCGACTATTGGAAATCCAGGATCGCGCTCTGGTCCTGCGATGTCCGAAGTGCCAGGGAACGGTTTCCACCACGCTTTCGGCGAAAGACCTCCCGGATGTCTCCTACGTATTCTGGTGCAACTCCTCGGTTTTTCCGACCGACAGCGAGGGTCTTTCGCCCCAGTCAAAAAGGGAGATCAGCCGGATGGTGGACGAGTTCAGCCAGGGGGAAACCCCCGAGGTCCATTGGGGCGTGATCGTGATCGGAGGCCGGTGTACAAACCTGGGGGACTGCCAGAACGACAAATGCCCCTACCACGTACACCCCCACCCGGAGATGCACTGATCTTCGGTCCGGTTCCCATACCCCCCTTCTTCGGCACCCCCGACGTCGTGAGCTCCAGATTTCTTCACATTTCTTCTCCTCCCAGACTGGACGGTTTTGAGGTTCCTCCTTATAATTGAATAAATACTTTCGGATGGAGAAACCTATGAATCGAATCAGCCGACCGAATCCTCGGATGACTCTCATTCTGGCGACAATACTGGCACTGGTGACTCCGATTCTCCTCCAGACCCCGGTTTTCGCAGCGGCGGTCAACTTCTATTACGAGCGCGTCATCAGGGATTCGAGCGGGAACGAGATCGGTTCCCAGAAAACCCGGATTACCTCTCTCTCCAGTCTGCCCTCGGGCAGCCCCTGGCGGACGTACATGAGCCAGTGGGTCGGGAACCAGACGATGTGGGAATACTCCCAATCACTTGGGCAATCTTTGTCGGCCCCCCTCAATATCACGATGAGCGACAAGGATTATACCTCCTCCTCCAGCAAGAATTCCTCGGGATACAACATCAAGTTGTACAAACACGTGACCCAGTATTCATCCGATTCGAGCAAGAAATTCGTTTTCCTTCACGAGGTCGGCCACATCGGGATGCTGAACTCCTACCCCTCCTCCTACAACTTCTCAGGACTGGACTACGGATCCGACAACACCCATTACATGGACGAAATCCTTCCCAATGAAAACACGGCCTGGGTAGAAGGATGGGCCAACGCTTTCGCAGCCCTGAACAATGGCGGAAAGGTCTTCTCCCTTTCCCTCAACTCCGATTCCGTGACTTCCTTCCTCTCCGGCAACACTTTCGAGCAGATGGGCCGCAATGAGCTGTTCTGCGGCAAGATGGTCTACGACATGATCAACACCCTCCCCTCCGGCCGGGACAAAGTTTTCAACGTGCTTTCGAGCACCGGCCCCCAATACTCCCTCAGGGCCTTCATCCAGTCCTATCTCAAGGTCTATCCTGGGGACCGCGTCGCGATCGCGAAACTTCTCGACAAGAACGGATTCGGAAAGGCTTCCCTCGCCGAGATGCTAGCTTACGTCAACAATGGCTCCTATACCGTCAGCAACGAGCTTTATAGTTACCTGAACCAACGCGGGTCCATCAACAACACCGGAACCGGAACGGGCACCACGACCAAGAAAACCGGATTCTGGGCCAAGATAGGAAATTTCTTCTCCAATCTTTTCGCGGGGCTGTTTGGAAACAAGGACAAATCGACCGCATCGCAGTCGGCATCCAAGGAAACCTACGACGGGCTTCCCTGGGGTGAAGTTCTCATGACCACCGAATCCGACCTGAACCAGGCCTCCTCCCCCATCGCCCAGGAGACCCTCTCCACCGTTGGATCCGGAGACCTCAGCAAGGCCCAGGAAGAATATTTCGCAGCCTTTGGAAACTACAACGACATCGTGAAGAATACCCCCAACGACACCCAGGCGGTAAAAAAAGCCCTGACTTCCATGAAAGAAGCCAAAGCCAACTTCGACACCATCCGGAGGGCAATCCAGAACCGGGCGCCCAGGCAGGCTGACTCCGACTAGATTACTCAGAAAGCGCCCGCCCGAAAGGGTGGGCGTTTTTCTTTTCCCGGGAATTCACCGGTGCTAAAATGAGATGTGACCTCGGGAAAACTCCTCAAGCTGGCATATTTCGCCCTTGATGTCCGGAACCTGGGACCAGGAGCCCGAATCGGCATCTGGGTCCAGGGATGCAGCCGGAAATGCCCCCATTGCATCGCCGAAACCTGGCGTTCTCCGGAAGCATTCGAAAAGATCGAAACGGACCGGCTGACAGAAAGGATTCTCGGAAAGAAGGGTTTCCGGGGGTTGACAATCTCCGGCGGGGAACCGATGCTTCAGGCCCCGGCCTTGGTGCGTCTCTGGAAAAATCTGCTCAGCGCAAGGCCGGAGATCGACCTCGTGGTCTTCTCTGGGTACCGGTCACGAGAGATCCTTTCCACCGGAAAGAGATCCCAAAAAGAGCTACTCTATGCGGCCGATGCATTCATCGGAGGGCGTTATGTCCATTCGAGGAATGACGGGATCGGCTTGAGAGGCTCATCGAACCAGGAAATCCTCTTTCCTCCCGAAGGGCGGTTCTCGAAAGCTGAACGAGAAGAGATCCGGACGAAACGCCCCCCGATCGAATTCCGCCTCGATGGGGAAAGGGTTGCCCTGATCGGAATTCCCAGCCCCGGAGACAAGATTCCCATCGAAGTCCTGAC
>CAYRYU010000036.1:5560-49979 GCA_964428355.1 uncultured bacterium | reverse complement strand
TTGCCCTGATCGGAATTCCCAGCCCCGGAGACAAGATTCCCATCGAAGTCCTGACCGAATTTGGGAGGAAACCGGAATGAGAGAAAAAGCTATCACCTTTCTGATTATCATTTTTCTCGGTCTTTCTCATTCCGTCCCAGGGGCAAACCTTGCCGGTGGCCCAGAGAAGCAAAGCTCCCCATCCAATCAACCATCACCGAAGTTGGAGGTGGTCACCCGAGGGAAAATAACGGTAAGGGGAAAGTTACGGAATTTCCGCCTAGTGGTTCCCAAAGCCCCAACCCCGGGACGGCCGGTCGTTTTCGCCTTCCACGGGCTGGGAGACAGCAAGGAACTGATGTCGACCTATTCCGGCCTCGACTCCCTGGCCGCCGGACTTGGATTCCTGGTCGTCTACCCCGATGCCCAGGGGAAATCCTGGCCCCTTCTGGAAATTCGCGCGGGAGACGACCTCGCTTTCTTTGACGCGCTTTTCCAGGAAATCCGCAGGAAGTATCCTGTGACCGGGGAAAAAGCCTTCCTGGTTGGGATGTCGAACGGGGCCTTTTTCGCCAATCTTCTCGCCTGGTGCCGGCCCGAGGTAGTGGCTGGCCTGGTTCTGCATTCCGGGGGATTGGGGGTCGTTGCGCGGAAGGGAATCCAGGCCAAGGTTGCCTTCCCGGTCATGATCGTCCATGGAACCGAAGACCGGATAGTCCCGTTTTCCCAGGGGCAGAAAGCCCGCGATCTCTACCAGGAGGCGGGGTTCCCCGTCGAGTTCATCGAGGTCCCCGGCATGGGCCACCGCTGGGCCGGCCAGATCGGCATCACCGAAAAAATCGCTGCCTTCATCGAAAGAAACTCCCCCAAAAAATGAATCCCCCTCCGCGAGGGGAGGGGGAAAGCGACTGGTAGGGTGGAAGGGTCAGAACTCGACGCCGCCCATGATCTGGGTTTTCACGAACTCGTACCGGTCGGGATCGGATTGTTTCATCGAGGCCCCGTTCACATAATAGACCCGAACCGATTCGGCCATGTCTTCGGCGACGTTGGTGTTGCCGTAGTCGGAAACCGAGCTGGTCTTCGGCCGTTCGTTGGCCCAGAAAGTGTTTGCCCACTGGGTTTCGACATTGGGGTTCTTGAACTGGAAGGAGTGGGTCATCTCGTGGACGATGGTTCCGGCGAGTTCGCCGCCCTGGTTGTCAGAGATCCAGACCTGGTGGGTCTGCGGGTCAGCGAGTCCGAGGGCGCTTCCGACCTGGGAGGAAAGGATCTGGCCATTGTTCTCGATTTTGGGGCAGTTGGCCCTGAATGAGGCGGGCAGGGATTTCAGAACCTGCTCGAGGGTCGCGAGTTCGTTTTCATCCCAGGCGCCGGCGGTAACACGGTCACCCTGACCGAGGTCCTTGGCCTGGCCGTTGGCTATCGTTATCCCATAGGCGGAGCTGATTTCCGCCATCTTGGCCGCCGCGGTCGAGGTCTGGGTCGTCGATCCGGTGGTTCCGGTGGTCCCGGTCGTGCCAGTTCCGTCGGTGCCGGTGTTGCCGGTATCTCCTCCGCCGGTTCCGATGATTCCGGTGTTGCCGCCGTCAACGAGACCGCCGCCGTTGATGTCGATCCCGAAGATCAGCTTGAGGATGAAGCCCAGAAAGGATTGGAAGAAGGAAATGATATCCTTCCACCCGCCCCCGCCTCCGTTGGAGGTTATCGTGGTACCCCCTCCGGTGGTCGTCGTGCCGGTGTTCGCATCGTCGGTCGTGGCGGTTCCATCGGTTGTGGTGGTTGCCTCGTCGTTCGTGGAGGTGCTATCGTCCGTGGTAGTGACGGTCTCTTCCTCCCCGGCGGGAACGGTTTCCTGGGAAAAGACCGGCAGGGAAAGGGCGAGTCCGAAGACCAGGATAACGAAAAGGACCAAGGTCCTGGAGTTGATCGTTGAATTCATACGCAGCTCCTCCTTGGGGAATTCTCCGAGGCTTCAACAATACATACGCCCCCCAGAGGGGGCACGTTACACCGGAGGAAAAAGAAACCGAAAGACCGGTGACTATTTCTTGTTAACTTCCTCCAGGACCTTTTCGATCGAGTAGCGGAAGCCCATCCCCAGGGTCTTGTCGGTCCCGGCTTCGATCGGCCAGAGGCCCTGAATCCCGTTGAGGATCCGGAGATCCTTTCCGTCCTTGCTTTCGAGGAAAAGCAGAACCCGGCGGTCTTTCTCCGGGAACACGACTCCATCTTCACGGATCTTGTCACCGGGTTTGAAGAAGGTCTTGAGAACGATCGGGTCGGATGCGTTCCAGGTGCCTTTCAAAACCCTTTCCACCGAAAGCTCGTTCTTCACCGGGGGTATGCTCTGGTCGGCGCTTTTTTCCTCACCGATCGCGGCGACCTTGGCAAGGACGATGAGGTCAGCCTTCGCCACGAGATCGGGAAGTGGAAGGGTCCGGATCATGGCAAACCCCGTCGCGGTAAGGAAAAGCACTGCGGTGAGAAGGAACAACCTACGCATTTTTCGTCTCCTTGAGGGATATTTCGGAAAAGGGGAAGGCCCGGAACCCCGGGCCTGTAATCCATTTTCAGCTCGATCGACTGATCGGCAACCATACCTGAAACATACCATTTTTCCCAGCGAGAAGAAAGGAGAGGATCACGATTTCCTCAACACCCGGGCGATCGGGGCGATATCGGTTCCGGTCAGGCGGGGCATCTTCAGGCTGCTGGAGTTGTTCATCGCCTGGAACGAGTTCCCGTTGGGAACGATGATCCCGATATGGCTGTCCCGGTCTTTGCGGTAGGTGTACCAGGTGATGACGTCGCCCGCCTTGTAGGGGGGAGGGGTGACTTCCTGCCACCCATTGCTCTTGAGCGCATTGACCGTGTCCACGACCCCGAGAAGGATCCGGTCGAGGGCGCCCGCAGCTTTCAGGGCGGTGGTAACGACCTGGGCGCACCCGAGACGGCCGCCGTTGGTTTCCGGTGCGTAGGGGAAATCAGTCTGTCCGACGAGCTTGTTGGCTTCATCAACGATCCGCCCCTGGAGCCCGGAAACCTCACCGGACCCGGTGTCGGTGGAACCGTCGGTGGTGCCGGTGGCTCCGGTGTCATTAGTCGTCCCGGTATCACCTGTGGTTCCAGTGGTACCGGTGTTCCCGGTGCCGGTGATTCCAAAATCTCCAGTGTTCACGTTGCCCCCGAAGAGGGCGGAAATGATGTTGAAGATGACTTTCAGGAAATCCTGGAAAAAACCGAGGATCTTCTCGAACTTCCCGGTTCCTGCGGTATTGGTTCCGGTCGTCGTCGTTGTCGTGTTTGCGTCAGACCCGGTATCGGCGGTATCCGTCGTGGCCGTGGTCGCGGTGTCGGCTGTCGTGGCCGTGTCAGCAGAACCTGTGGTGGTTTCATCCTCCGAGGAAACGACGGTATCCTGGGCAAGGGAGGGTGTGAAAGAACCCGTGAAGGAAAAGAGAGCAACTACCGCGAGGATGGTCATCATTTTGATCATCGAGCTGTTCATTTTCAGGTCCTCCTTCGTGACGTTGGATCATTCGGGATTTTCATTTTGGTTACGTCGTCGGTCGAAAAAACGTTACATCATTCCGGAGAAATAATTCCGGTCTGCCAGTTGACGTTGAACCCGTGCCTCTGACGGAAAGTCTGGAAGAAATCCGATCGCACAACGTCGAAATACTCCGCGATCGCGCCCGACAAGGGCCTCTTCCCGCCTCCGGCGACGGTTCCGAGTTCCAGCCCCTCCCTTCCGGGAAGAACGTCGATGAGCTGGACCGTGATCCGGAAGATGTGTGCCTCAGCAGTGCCATCCACGAGGAGGTACGGTCGAATCTCGAAAAGGTTCACCTGGTCCGAGAGGATGGATTCCATTTCTCCGGAAGGGTACCTTGCAAAGGCCGGGTGCTTCGGGTGGAACTTTTCCAGACGGATGAGTCGCTTGAACCCCTGACGTTTCGGATGCGGCTCGACCCTGTATGTGACCTTGCTCGGAAGTCGCCAGGAGCAATCCTTGTTGTCCTTCATGAAAGCGCTGTCGATCGAATCGAGGTGGGTGAAGACAAGGAACGAATATCGGCAGTCGGGAAGGGGGGTCTCCGTTTTGAAGAGGAGCTCGGGGTCGAGTTGGAACCCCTTGCCCGAATAGGCGAGACATGCGTGTTCCAGGTCCATTCTGACCTGCCGGAGAACATTCCTGGCGGTCAGGGTGGTTTCGACCTGCATCATACCCTTCAGGGAGGTCCGTGTTCCAGACCTCAGGATCCTGAATATCGGCCCCATGAGCAGGAAAAGGCAAAGAATGACGAGCATGATTTCCAGAAGGGTGAACCCTTGCACTCTTCTGATACAGCCCGATTTCAGGCGCATTCCGGGGCTTCGTCCGGTAAGGCGGGGAATCATCATGGCAATTTCTCCAGGACGAGGCCCTCGAGGGTCATCTCGTTCCGGCTCAACCAGGTATCCACGCGGGTCTGGGAGACGGGGGCGATTGAAACCTTCACGCGCCAGGCTCTTCCCCCGCCGTCCTCGAGTGGACCATCGACCGCGATGAACCGCTTGAAGTCCCCGGCTTCGGCAGGGTAAAACCCGGCCTGAGCCTTCCCGATCTGGAACCATTCGTCATAGGGACAGGTTTCGAGCACCGCATGGCCGGAAAGGTTCACGTTCCCCTTCCGGTACTCCTCGACCCATCCGAAACCCATTCCCTGGAGGACCTCGATGGGTTCGCGGGCAAGGCTCAACGCCAGTCCTTCGTAGTAGGCATCCATTGAGGCAGCGGTAGAATGCCGGCCCATCCAGAGAAGCCCCAGCAAAGCCACAGCCATGATGACGCTGGCGATCAGGACCTCCAGGAGGGAGAACGCTCTTCGGGATTTCAATTCAACCCCTCCTGGACCCTTTCGTAGGTGATCGCGGGCGAGATGTTCATTACGAAGATGTCATCCCCGGAAGATTTCAGCAGGGGATCATACTTGATGTAAGAGGTGCCCTCAGGCCAGTCGCGGAGCCCCAACTTGTCGACGACAACGGCACCGTTGATGGTGACCGGCTTCTTGGGAATGACCCTTCCGGCCCCCCCGCCCATCGCCACGAGTGAAGCGTCAACCCGATCGGCATCGATGCGGATGACGCCCTTGCGGGTGAAAAGGATGCAGAGGTCCTTGAGGCTCTCCTTTTCAATGTTCCCGAGGATATTAATGTCGCCTTTTGCGGAAATGACCCCAAGCCCCCTGATCTTGAGGGTTTTCCCCGGAGCCCCCAGACTGAGGTTTCCGTCGTAGACCTGGAAGATCCCGTGCAGGTTGATCGTCCCCCCGTCGGGCTCGAGAACACCTTCCCCGCGGTCTTCCATGGTCTTCTGGACGTCCCATCTCCGGCCGAAAAGGTTCACGTGCATGTAGGGTTGAAGGTCGGGGGAATCCGCGTCGACGGGATCGTTGGAGACGGACCTGAAGGGGAACTCGGGGAAACCGGGGTCGGGTGCGCCCGAACATCCGGCCTTGTAGGGATACGAGGCGACGAAAACCGACATGACGTCGAGATTCTTGTTGGCGACAAGCTTCGAAAGCCCCTCGTAGAACCCGCGCTGCCATTTCGAATCGTCGTCGGACCCTGTCGGAAGGTTCTTCAATTCGATACTGGTGAAGGTCGTCTTCGTTTTCAGGTCGGCGGCTCTTTGAGCCGAAAGTGAATTGGCCCTGTCTTCGAGGCAGAACTGGACGAAACGAAGGTACCGTTGCCTCACATCGCCCTCGATAACGAGGGAAGGGTCGACTTCCCCTATGGAAGCGGGTTCTCCGAGAACCTCGATCCCCGATTCGATGCATTTGTCGGCTCCGGTTGCCTGAGAGGAGAGGATGTCGATCGCTTCCTTTTCCTTTTCCTTGCCGGAAAAGGAATCGCGGACTATCGGGGCATTGTTGAAACGGAATACTCCCTTGATTCCCGCGACCGCCTGGGCGTTTCCACCCTGGGATTCGAGCTCCTCTTTGAGAGCGGGAAAGAGGTCGAGCCAATCGGTGCTTTCGATGAGAACCTCGGTCTGGGTCGGAAGTGGAACCAGGCCGGTTCCGTCAGCCTTGAAGAATCTCTCGTGAACGTTGAGGAAAACGTACTTGTTGGAGGCTTTCGTGGCACCCCCGAGATGGACCTTCCCGCGTCTCTCGCCTGGAATTCCCTTCTGATCGACCACGAGGCGTTTCTTGGTGTTGTTGAGGGAACCCCCGGAGGTTTCCTGGGAAAACTCCGACCAGGCTTTCCGCGCCATCAGGGCGTAGTCGAGAGGAAAATTCTGGGCGTATGCCCCGCGGCTGGCCTTGTTGTCCCTCGCGGTCCTGATCGAAACAACCTTGTAGTCGTGGTACTGTGTGACCTCGCAGGAGGGGGAGGTGGTCCCGGTGCCTCCGGGGCGGTGGCGCCAGACCTTGCTCGTGATCTTCACCGAACCGACCCCTTCGTCGTTCCCGTAGAAGGCCTTCCCTGCGCCGGTGGTATGGCGGAATTCGCTCTCGACGATGGAAGCCTCCACTTCGATGGACGGTTCCTCTCCCGACCGGGCCATCGATTTCGCGATCTTGAGCGCCATGGGGGTTTTCAAAGAAAGGGGTGTGTTCTTTCGTTCCTTGAGCCACTTCCCCTCGGTGGTGGCGGGTGAGGAGGCGATCCGCCGGAAACTCTCGAACCCTTCTTCGGCCGCGGCTTTCGCGATCCGGTGGTGGATCTCCCGCCTCTCCTGCTGGAACGCCGTGGCCTGGGTCTGCCTCGACATCAGGTGGAACTGTAGAAGAAAAATTGTCAGAACAACGACGACGAAGATCACGATGAAAGTGATTATTCCGCGCCTTTCGTTCGGAGATCTGAACACTGGCACGGGTAGGCATTTCCCGAGTTGCCTCGGGGGGCCGGAAAAGCCTGGGAGGGGGAAGTCGGAATCGGACGTCCGGTGGTCCATCGGAACTCCTCCTTTTCCTTGAGCTTTTCGGGAAAGGAACCGGGGCCTATTTGGATCGGGCGGCCGAAAGCGCTTCGGGAAGGGAATCCCTCTTTTCCGCCAGGGGAAAGACCCCGGCCATGTCGAAAACGGTGAATTTCAGCTCGTCAACGCAGCAAATCACGAAAATACCCTTGTGGTCCTCGACGACTTTCATGGCGATTTTAAGAACCATGACCGTCCCGGGGCTGTTTACAAGGGAACAGTCGCTGAAATCCATGACGAAGTTGCGTCTGCCCTGGTCGAGCAGGCCGTCGACGACTTCCATGGCCTTGTCCCCTGTTTCTTGGGAAAAATACCCCTTGACCGTCAGGATGGGGATTTCCCCCTCCTGACGGACATCGATTGTGAAATGGTCCTTTGGAGGTTTCAATGAAAAATTCGCACCGGAAGCTGCCGTCATTTTTTGCGTTTCTCTCCTCCGCCAAGGAGCTCTATCAATGTTGCACGTCCCACGATAACCCCATTTCCCATTTTTCGCAACGGGATGCAGGCCACCCGGATCCGGTCACCGATCTTGAGGGCGGGGAAGTTCCGGCGCGGAGGTTCCAGGGAAAACCTTACTCCGTCCGAGGCGACGAGCTCGATCACAGGGGAATTACCGAACCGGGCGACCTCGACCTGCCCGATCACGCTGATCTTTTCATTGATGAGCGGTCCCCGGTCGGCGAGCACCTTTCGACGCTCGGAATCCTCCCCGGCCCGCATGATGAAGAATCCGCTGACGGCGATGAGGACTCCGACCACGGCCATCACTACCTGGGCCTTGGTAACCCCTCCCTCCAGGCCGAAAACGGTTTTCAAAGTCGAGGCCAACGACGCGTCGGCAGTCTGCTCGAGGGGAGCGCGGGCGAACCTGGAGGCCGAACGTTTGCGGTTTTCCTCCCGGTCATACCGTTCCTTGAGCTGGCCTTCCGTCGCGACCCCATCTGCGGGAAGGGGAACCCCCAGTTCCGCCAGGTTCTGTCGGGTCATTTCGCGTATTGCCTGGACCTTTTCCGCCAGCTTTCCGGGAGCCTTCCGTTCGAGAAGGAAGAGGGGGTAGAGGTTGTCGGGGTCGGGGTTGGCATGGAAAAGGCCGAGTCCCTTCTTCCAGTGGGCCTCTTCGAGGGTACGCGAAAGGAAGACGGTGAGAATCCCCCTGATGAGCGGAAACTCGAAGTTGATCAGACAGGATAGCCCCTGATCTCTCAGGCGGGGCTCATTGGATTCCAGCAGCCTCCGTGCGATCTCGACCGCCCGCGCGGGATCGATCCCTTTCAGGACTCCAAGCGCGCTCAGGACGACCCGTTTGGAGGGTGACTGGAGTAGCTTTCCCAGGTAGATCCCGAGCCTGTCGGGGTCGGACCACCCGAGATACTCGATTGCGGCGGCGGAAAGCCCTTCGTCCTCCGTCCTGAGAAGGTTTTCGGAAATGATCGAGAACCCCCGGTAGCCGAGCCGGCGGGAGGCTCTGAGGCAGGCGATCCTGACCGGGTAGGGCGTTGCCTTGTCCCCCATGATTTCCTTGAGCCGGTTTTCCCAGATTCCCTTGCTTTCTGGAACGAGATCCCTGAGCCAGTCGAAGATCTCACCAGCGCCGTCTTCCAGGGTCGGCAACATCGGAGGCGGGGCCGCGGGAGGAGCCCCAGGTTGGGAGAGTTCCCGGCCCGCCGCTTCGTTCAAGGCCTTTCGAATCTCCGGACGGGACGGAAGTCCCGCGGCTGCAACCTCGATGGCCTGCCTGGGGGCGGCTTCCCCATCCATGGAGGTTTCCACTATACTCTGGAGTTGGGCGACCGCCATCCGGCGGTCTTTCCATTGGGCAAGTCTGGTCAGGTACTCGTCCATCTGCCCTTTCAGGAACCCTGAATCCCGGATGGACCTCAGGGTCTTGTCCAGGATCTTTTGTAGCAGAGGGCGTCGGGCATCCCCAGCCCTTTCCACGGTTTCAACCAGCCGGAAGGGAACGTCGGTGTCCGGATTGCACTGTATGATGGCCCCGGCTTTCTCCAGGAGGGCCTGGTTCGTTTCGAAAGCCAGATATCGCAGGATGGTCGATTTCACCTTCTCGAAAGGCAGGAAAAGGCAGTTCCGGACCGCGCAGCCACGTGTCCAGTGGTCGGATGAGAAAAGCATCTCCTCGAGATACTCGAGTGCGGTATCGGTGTCCAGGGTCGATAACCCCTGGATCGCAAGCGAACGCAGCCTTGGATCGGTGGATGCGAGCAACGGGGGAAGATGGCGTTCCAGAGCCGCAGGATTGCGGATGATCAACAGTTCGAGGGCTGCCATCCGGACCGAGACGAAGGGGGAGCCAAGAAGGTCGAGCACCGCCTGGAGTTTTTCCGCGGGCCAGAGTTTGCGGAAAACCTGCAGCACCGCCGAGGCAAGAGCGGGGTTGTCGCCCTTCCCGAGGAAATCCGGGGCGGAACCTGCGAGTTCCTTGATCTTTTCCATGTCCAGACCGAAAATGAGCCGGATCTTTGCAGGATCGGGCACCGCGAGGAATTCCCGGAGGAAGGATTCCGGAGAGAATTTCCCTGGAATGGCCCCCGCCTTTGCGTCCGAAGAAGAGGGGGTTGCCGCGATGGGGGCCTTTTCGAGACGGGATTTCACTCCCTCGATCGCATAGGCAAGGAGTACCTTGCACTCCTCGTCGTCCTCGACATCACGACGACGCAGGAGGACCTTCATCAGGTCATCGCCCGCACCTTCGCGAATCGCCCATTCCAACGCGAAGACCCTGAAGGATTTGACAGGAGCATCCAATTCTTCCAGCATTCGTTCTTGCGACTTTCCGCCGTTCCATTCTAATCCCGGAATGATTCCCGATCAATCTTCGAGAAAAGCCCGAAATCCACGATGGGTTTTCCGGACTCCGGACAAACGCGAAAGATCCCGCACTTAGCCTGGACATTCTGGCCTCCCCATCACATTACGGACTTGGGGAAAGACTGGGGAACGGGGCGCCCTGCAAGGGAATTCGGCCCCACCGACTGCGGGCTTCGAGCCTGGATTCGGTGGGGCCGAGAAACCGTCGGGAATGGTGATACTGCCCTGAAAGAGCCTACTCGGTTTCGGAATCCACCACTGTCCGCGCAGTGGTCGAAGCCGTGGTGGCGGTGGTGGACGCAGTCGTCGCAGTCGTCGAGGCAGTGTCGGTGGTCGCGATGGCAGTTGTTCCCGAAGCCGTGGTCGCTGTGGTACCGTTGTCGTTCCCTTTGAAAAGATTCTGGATTGCAGGAATGATCTGGGCAATCAGCTGCACGATCTGCTGGAATTTGGCCGCATCGAACTGGCAGCCCGACAGAAACATCGAACAGGAAAGCATGAGAACGATCAAAAGCGATTTTCGCGGAACCCTTCTGGTGTTCATGGCGTTCCTCCTTTTCCACTTTCCACCTGGCTTACGCCTGAAAGCATAGAGGTGTTACGAAAAGTCCGAAACTCAAAGACGAGGTTTCGAAGGCTTCCAATCGGTGGGGCGGGTCGGATCATTTCCCGCCGGCACAACCAGTGACCCGACATAGGTGGCGTCCTTGTAGACCAGGTCGATCTGTTCCTTGATCTGCCGCATGTCCTCTTCGCTCACGACCCCATTGTCGGTCGCCTTGTAGAACTGGACCGTAACCCGCACCGGGAACAGCGGATCCCTCTCGATCTTCAGGCCGTCGATTTCGGTGAAAGGTCCCTCGAGTTCGCCGTGGCCGATGACGGCCTCCTCGACGTTCGACTTTTCCCTCTCCTCAGAAGGAGCGGCTCCATCCATACAGGACTTGCTACCATCCTCCATACAAGACTGATACAGTATCGGACGGGGGGGAACTTTCAGCGGAACCTGGATTAGCATGACCATGTTCAATCCTTTGGCCTGGTTGGCCTGAGGCTCGGTGGGCTTTGCAGGATCGGCATTCGGTCGGATCGGAGCGGGCTCGGGGGTGAACTCGCTCAAGCGCTTTCCGGTCAGTGAAGCCTTCTGCCCGTTGCTGTTGAAGAACAAACGCTGCCCGCAACCCCCGCCGTTGGGAACCGGGTCACGGGTGTTGTCGATGACGGTCATGCTCGTCCCTTCCCGGGTCACCAGAATCGCGAGGACCCCAGGTTCACCTTTGCAGGACTGGTAGTTGAATAGGACCGGGTTGAAAGTGGCATCGCCCTGTTTCGGAATCGGGAGAAAACAAGCCTGGGCGCTCACCAGGAAATGGGTGTCCTTGTCCGCAAGAAAGGTGGTCCCCGTTCCGGCCCAGGATTTCGGGTCGCTCATGAAGTTGCGTGGATCCTCGATCAGCGCACCAAGAGGGGTGGTCTTGAGGTCCTTTCCCTTCTCGTTGCCTGTCTTGATGAAGAATTTTCCCAGAGGAATGTCCCCCGTCTTGTCGCTGAAATTCGGGAACCGGATCACGGGCATGCAGGTCATCTTTTTCGCTTCCGTTGTTCCATGGTGGACCTGGATGGTCATGTCGCTGATGTTGGGCCCGACCGAGGACCCCTCGAATCTTCCGGTGTCCTCCCAGGTGAGGCTGAGGACGTCAAGACCGTATTTTGCGGCCAGTGCCTGAACAGAGCTGTCCTGGACCATGTTCCGCACTTTCTCGACGACCTGGTCGTAATCGGTCCCTCCCTCCCGGGCGAACCCCGAAACGCAGACCAAGAAAGAAAAGAGCGTGCCAAGGATGAGCTTTTTCATGCATACCCTCCCATACGTTCGGATTTCGGAGACATTATATCGCAAACGGCCCAAAATCCGCACCATTTGCAATTTTTGGGGTGTTGACTTTGCCGGAAGGTTATGAATAGAATCCTCCTCGGAAAAGGCGGGGAAGGCTTCCCTGCAAGAGAAAAGATCGAAAGGAAGGTTGCGTTGATATGGGCCTGAATCTTGCTCAAAAGATCATCAAATCGCATCTCGTCAAGGGAGAGATGAAAACCGGCAACAACATCTCGATCCGGATCGCGCAAACCCTCACCCAGGATGCCACCGGAACCATGGCGTATCTCCAGTTCGAAGCTCTCGGCGTGAAGAAGGCCAAGACCGAATTGTCCGTGAGCTACGTCGATCACAACACCCTCCAGCAGGACTACAAGAACTCGGACGACCACCGTTACCTTTCCAGCGTCGCTGGGAAACACGGAGTCGTCTATTCCCGCGCTGGAAACGGAATCTGTCACCAGGTCCACCTCGAGAGATTCGGACGCCCCGGGAAAACCCTCCTTGGATCCGATTCCCACACGCCCACCAACGGGGCGTTGGGCATGATCGCGATCGGCGCCGGCGGCCTTGACGTTGCCATGGCAATGGCCGGAGCCCCCTTCAACCTCAAAATGCCCGGAATCGTGAAGGTCGTTCTCGAGGGGAAGCTTCCCGCCTGGGTTTCGGCCAAGGACGTGATCCTGGAAGTCCTCCGTCGCGAGACCGTCAAGGGCGGAGTCGGGTTCATCTACGAGTATGCCGGGCCGGGCCTCGAAAACCTGACCGTTCCAGAACGCGCCACGATCACCAACATGGGTGCGGAACTGGGCGCGACCACTTCCCTTTTCCCCAGCGACAAGAAGACCCGCGAGTTCCTCAAGGCTCAGGCGCGCGAAGACCAATGGGTCGAGCTCGGCCCCGATCCGGACGCAACCTACGACCGGGAGATCAAGATCGATCTTTCCAAGCTCGAACCACTCGTTGCCTGCCCGCATATGCCCGACCAGGTCAAGACCGTCCGCGAACTCGCGGGGCTGGAAGTCGACCAGGTCTGCATCGGAAGCTGCACCAATTCCAGCTACGTCGACCTGGCGAGGGCGGCATTGATCCTGAAGGGCAGGACCGTCCACCCCCGGCTTACCCTGGGAATCAGCCCGGGTTCCAAGCAGGTCATGAGGATGATCGCCGATGACGGGTATCTCAGCATGCTTCTCGCAGCGGGAGCACGAATCCTCGAAACCGCCTGCGGCCCCTGCATCGGACAGGGCTACGCTCCGCCCACCAACGCGATTTCGGTCCGGACCTTCAACCGCAACTTCGAAAAGCGCTCCGGAACAGACTCCGCCAAAATCTACCTCGTCAGCCCGGAAGTCGCCGCTGTTCTGGCGGTCGAAGGGAAGTTCTGCGATGTCCGCGAATACGGCAAGTATCCCGAGATCAAGATGCCCGAGAAGTTCACGGTCAACGACAACATGATCGTCCCCCCCCCCGAGGACGGCTCGAAAATCCAGATCAGCCGCGGTCCGAACATCGCCCCTCTCCCCATTCGTGAAGGAATGGAACCGGTCCTCACCGGAAAAGCTCTCATCACGGTTGGGGACAACATTACCACCGACCACATCATGCCCGCCGGAAAGTATCTTCCCCTCCGCTCCAACGTTCCCGAATACGCGAAGCACGTCTTCGAGGGCGTGGACAAAACCTTCTACGACCGTGCCAAGGCCGAAAAGGGCGGATTCGTGATCGGCGGCGAAAACTACGGCCAGGGCAGCTCCCGCGAGCACGCGGCACTCTGTCCCATGTACCTCGGAGTCAAGGCCGTGATCACCAAGACCTTCGCCCGGATCCACCTGGCCAACCTGATCAACTTCGGAATCGTCCCCCTCACCTTCAAAAACCCTGATGACTACAAGAAAATCGAGGTGGGCGACCAGCTGAAACTCGAACTGAAGGATCTCGGCAAGGAACTCGTCCTCGAGAACGTAACGAAGAACGCCAAGATCCTTCTCACCCACACCCTGTCCGACACTGACAAGGAAATCCTCTGGGCGGGTGGTCAGCTTTCCCACGCCAAGAAACACATGCTTTGAACGGAACAGCCGGTGGAGCGGAAATGATTGTACCCCTTTTCGGGACACCGGCGGCCAACGCAAAGGACTGATCTTCAGAGACCCGCACCATGTGCGGGTCTCTTCTTTCAGGAGGTGACGAATGCTCGCACTTGCCCAAACCGGTGGAGGTTCTTCCCCAACATGGCTGTTCTTCCAATCCGGAAAGTGGTCTCCCTGTTCTTTTCAAGAAGGCCTGGAAAAACTTTCCCATGCCCCCGCCGAGAACCCGCGCCCGGATTTTTCCCTTCCCGAGGGCCTTCTTCCCCCTTTCGGAGGAACGAAGATCCTTTGCGTCGGACGCAACTATCGGCCCCATGTCGAGGAACTGGGCAATCCCCTTCCCAAGGAGCCGCTCTGGTTCACCAAACCCCCCAGCTCGCTCCAATCGAGCGGCGGCAGGATCATCCTTCCCCGTGGATTCGGCCGGATCGACCTCGAAGGGGAAGTCGCGCTCGTGATCGGGAAACGCTGCAAATGCATCTCCCAGGAAACGGCAGCGGAAAACATCGCGGGAGTGACCCTCGCCCTCGACATCACGGCCAGAGAGCTCCAGAAGGCTGATGGGCAGTGGACAAGGGCCAAAGGATTCGACACGTTCTGCCCCCTCGGCCCTGTCATCATCCCATGGACCAACAAGTGCCTTGATTCGGCGCTCAGGACTGAATTGAACGGGAAGATCGTTCAGGACGACCGGACAGGAAACATGATTTTCCCCATTCCCAAGCTCGTTGCACACATTTCCGACTGCATGACCCTGGAACCCGGCGACCTGATACTGACGGGAACCCCGGCGGGGGTGTGTCCGATCGCGTCAGGTGACAAATTGCGGGTCTTTTCGGTCGACCGTCCCGAGCTGGTCCTCGAGGCGGAGGTCGCCTGAATTCGTTGGAAAATCGTCGGGGAGAAGAAAGAATTGAAACGCCAATCTGAGAAACTGTGTGGAGTTGTTTTGGGGATGCTCGTCATCCTTTTCGGACAAGCATCATTCCCGGCTTTTGCTGCGAGTGAAACCGCCCCGGTTTCCGCGGAAACCGCCTCAGCCCCCCTTGAAGATGGAATCTACCTCATCAGGGGCGAACACCCCGTGGGAGAAGCGGCTTCACCCGCGGTGAAAGCGGATGAAACCGAGATTACGGACGACTACTTCTTTCTCGAGGAGAAGCCAACCGATCCGCCGCGGGTCTTCGTGGTTGGGAAAAAGCCCGAGGTACCCCTCATTCTGGATTCCGAACCTGGGAAGGGAAGCGACGCCAGCGGAAAGCCCCTGCTGCACATTTCGATTGCCCCGGAACAGGTTGAACCTCTGAAGAAATTCACCGGGTCCCACATAATGTCCCGGATCGCGATCATTCTTCAGGGAAAGGTGGTAACCATGCACAAGATCCGGGCGGAGATCACGGACGGGAAGGTCCAGATTACACGCTGCACGGACAACGCGTGCGAACGTCTTTTCATCGAACTGAAAAAGAAAGTCCGAAAATGACCCCGGGGGTTCACGAAAAAATGTGACCCCGGGGGTTCACGAAAAAATGTGACCCCGGGGGTTCACATCAAAATGTGACCCCGGGGGTTCATCGAAAAAAAACCAGCCCCGGGTTGGGGCTGGTTCTGCCTTTGGGCTTGATCGATATTGGAATCAGGGCGTGGTTGTTGAAGGTTGGGAAGGGAAGGAGGGGGAATTGGGGATCGGTGACCCGGCCTGAACCGCCGGCCCGGTTACGTAATACGGTGTCCAGTAAAGCCGCCAGGGACTTCGCCGGAAGAGGCCACGATGCCGCCGGTAGGCGGTACACGTCCAGTAAGGGCCTTGATACGAGGTCTGCAATT
Organism: uncultured bacterium; assembly: GCA_964428355.1. Classification (GTDB taxonomy): domain Bacteria; phylum Muiribacteriota; class Ozemobacteria; order Ozemobacterales; family Ozemobacteraceae; genus CAYRYU01. The sequence continues at coordinate 34,396 of CAYRYU010000036.1, read as the reverse complement.
GGTTGGGAACGGAAAATTGCGGGCTGGCGATCCAGGGATAGGCAACCGGCCATCCCCAGCTCATGCCCGGTCTGAGATAGGCGAACCGGCGATCCACCTGCCCACGGTAACCCCAGGGGAAATACATCACCCTCCGGCCGTCAGTGGAAACGAATCCCGGATAGTAACCCGGATAGTAACCCGGGTATGCCACCGGGTATGCCGCTGGATTGACCGCCGTCGAGTACCCCGGATAATCGGCGGGGTAATACCAGGGGGTGTACCCGGGAACATACTGGTACCCGGGAGCTGCCACGTAATTCTGGGCGAAAAGCCCCGGGGTCGGCTGGAATGCCCAGATGAACCCCACGACGAAAAGAACCTTGAGAACACTGGTTGGAAGCGTTTTCCCGAACATCACTCATCCTCCTTGTCGAGTTGGGTAGGTCCCACTCATTGGGGCCCTTTTTCCAAATCCAAAAAGATTGTACACCACAACCTGACCGTTACCAACCAAAAGCTTTCGCCGAAAAATTCCCGACGGAATTTTCCGGTTCGTAGCCCGACCCGGGTACCGGGATGTCTTATTCAGATCACCTGTCGAGTTTCAGTTCGGTCCGGATCCCTTCGGGGGTGAAAGAAAGACTTGCTTCGACCGACTTCAGGCTGGTGACGAACCTGTTCAAGGGAACCGACATGTCCAGGTCGAAAGGCTGACATGGAGATAAGAGGTCCCCGTGGACCGAACAACGTATGGTCCCGAGGTTCGGGTCGATCAGATATGAACCGTTGGCGGGGCAGAAGGGAGCATACCCGTTGATCCTGAGCGACTGTTCCCACCAATCCGCGGGGGGAATCCCCCGGAACCGGTTGAGGGCAAAAAGGGAACCGAGGTTGTTCCTGCAGACCGCCCGCATCCGTTCCTGCCAATGAAGACGGGTGGTTTGAGTCACGTCGTTGAAGTTCCCCACGGTCAGTCGAAGGGCGAGGTTGGTCTCGGCCTTTGTCCGGATCTCCGGGTGGGCCAGGATGTCCGTGATGATACGTCTCTGGTTGGCCACGATCAGATGACCATCGTGTACAACGAAGAAGAAATGCAGCCGGAGAACGAAGAGCGGGTAGTCGAGGGTGTGGATGACCGGGGAGCCGCTGGCGGAAATGGTGTCGTAGGCAAGGATTTCCGGGCCACCCGACGAGGAGGCACCGAGGTTCGCCATCGCGCTTTCCCTGGACAAAGCCCTCAACCAATCCCGGAGGAACCGCTCCACCTTTTGCTCATCCCGGACGGCAATCGCGGCGTAAGAAGGTACATTGATCCCCGAAAGGACCGACTCCCCCAACATACGGACGAAGGGATCGTTGAAGATCTGGAAAAAGGAAAGCAATGGCCCCGCGTTTCCGAGATTTATCAGGTATTTCAGGTCGGTATCGACGAAGTTCAGCGACAACGATTCCCCCAGCGCGTCCACCAGTTCCCCCCCGGTGAGGCTGGTATTCTTCGTCAGGGTGAAAAAGAACCGCTCGAAGGAAGCGTCCCAGGTTCTGAGATCCTGGAGGTTCAGCTTGCATAGAAACTGGACGATCGTCCTGGGGTGCGTCGGGAAATCCATCTTCACGGGGACACCCGAGGAGAACTTCTTGAAACCGTCGTAGAACGGGTTTTCGACCAATGGCAGGATGCAGGTTTCCAGCCGTACTTCCCCACTTCCGGAAGCCGGGGCCCCCTCGGGCGGAATGATACCGCGGATCCCGATCGGGTCGAAGAACTTGGCCCAGTTCAGGTTGTAATCCTGCACGAATTTCTGGTACTGGTCCCATTCGCTTTCGGTAACGAGGGTGGGGGGTTGATCGATGATCGGAACGAACAGTCTCAACGAACCATGATGACTGCAGACCGGTTGCAGATCGGAACCCGCAAGGGTGTACGTTCCGCCGTCGGGGCAGAAGAGGTATGAGGGATCAACGAACTCTTCCTGAACCAAACGCTCCAACGAAGGGGTACCCGTGGCATGTTCCGAACCGAAGAGGGCCAGGGAGTTCTGGAGGATCCGCAGGCTGTTGACGCAATGGAGCCGTCTTTGGCGGGCGACCTTCCAGACGGGACCCACCAACTGCCTGATATGTTTCTCCGAAAGGTACAGGAAGAAATCCTCCCGTCCCTTCTCGCTGGGGAAGACCGTCCGGACATACCTGTAATCCGGGGCGTCGGCCAGGCTGGGATGCTTGTCCTGGAAGGTGTCAATGATGGTTTCGAGCGCCCGGCGGGAGTTCGAGACGACCTTGAACTCTCCGAGGTCGCAAGCGAAGGAACGGACCACCCGGTCGGGAGTGGACAGCACGTGAATCGGGGTGTTTCCGAAAGAGAAATCTTCCTCCTTCGCGTCGGGGAACGAGGCCTTCGCCTGCATGCGGAACCTGGCGAGACTTGCATCCAAAAGGGTCCGGTTCCGGACGGAAAAGACGGCGCTGAGGTCGGTTCCCTCGTGCAGGAATGGGTCGGCACCGCAAAGGATGAGGTCGTCGATCGCTTTGTCCCCGAACAGCCGGCTCAATTCGGTCTTCTCGAGGCAAAGCTGCCGCAGGTATTTTTCCTTCGCCTGGGCATCGTGGGCGGAGACCCTCAAGGTCTGGAAAAGGCTGGTACCCCATTGTTCCAATAGGTCTGAAAACGCGATCTGACGGTTGATATCGGAGAAATGGCAGGAATAGAACTCCTCGGGAACGAGCTCGTCGATGGGAAGGGTGTGTGGAACACGGTTGTTGAGCATCTCGACGTAGGAATGGCTCCGGATGTTCGGACCCGAGAGCCTCCTGATGGGAATGCTAGGGGCGATCTGGTCCGCCCCCGCCCCCATCCGGTCCAGTTGCAGAGTTTCCTGGATGGCCAGCGCCCCGGTCAGGATCGAATAGAGGTCCGGGGGTTGGGAGCTGCGGCCCTGGCGGGAGAACTCTTCCGGTCGAACTCCCGCCTGTTTCGGGTCGCGAGCCAGTCGCCGCGCGGACTGGATCTTCAGGTAGGAAAAGACGCTGTCGCCCGGCGTTTCGGCTTCAAGCTGGTCCAGATCGTTCCTTTGGGCTTTCAACCATTGCTGGACCAGCTCCGGATCGCCTCCCTTGATGTCGGGGAGGGCAAGGGGAATTTCCATGATCTTCTTTCCGTCCCGGGAGTTGTTGAGGCGAAGCGTGGCGGGCCCCGGGGAGGAAAACCTTCCCAGGATGCTGAAATCGGGCTTCTCCCGAAAAAGCCTCTTCCTGTTTTCCGAAAACTGCGCTACCAGTTCCATTTCCAGCTGGGTCCTTTGCGTCACCACCTCGGAGATGCGCTTTTCAAAAGGCTCTTCCTTGGTCTTCAGATCCGCGATCTTGCTTTCGATGTTGCTCCGCTCGATCGGATCGAGCGCGAATTCCCCGGCCTTTTCCTGCCGAAGGATCAGTTCGAGCGAACCGCGACGCTGGGAGAGCTTTCCCGCTTCCTGGCCAAGCGAGTTTTCCCAGCGTTTCAGCTTCTGAACCTCCTTGTTCCCGTTCACGAACTGCCACTGGTTCTCGGAGACCTGGTTTTCCCCGCTCGAAATCCGGGCGGTATCGATCTTGTACAAACCAAAAACCTTGTTCCCCTCCGAAACGATGGCAAGGGAATCGGCGGTAACCCCGGGAATCTCATCGACCGAGAAATCGAGGCGGAAAAAACCACCCCGCTCATCCTGGAAGAACTGGGACTGGAATGCCTGGCAAGCGGTTCCGAGCAGAACCAAAACGAGGACGACAAGGACTCTCTTCATACTCCCCTCCGGTTTTCATTATTTTTGGGCGGGACGAGCGGCGGACAGGCTGCGGAAAAAGACCACTCGAGACCGGAAACCGGCCCCCTGCGGGGACCGGTTTCCCTGGCGACCGATCAGACTTTTGGGAGATCGTACAGGACGTCATCCCACGGATGACGGTACAGAGGCGCTTTCAGCCGGAGCTGATCCATGTAATGCCCGATGAACCCGATGGTCCGCCCGAGCAGGAACAGGCCGTTCAAGCCGCCGCTGTCGATGACGGTCTTGATCCGTTCCTCGTCCCAGCCCAGACCGTACATCATGTCGACCGAGAGAACCCCGATGCATCCATCGACGTTCAGGATGAGGGTGTCCTTCTTTGCCGTGGTCACCTTTTCCACTTCCAAAGCGTAATTCAGAAGCGGAGTGGCGGGGAAGTTCTTCTTCGCGAACTCCTTGAGAAGGACAACGCGCTTGTCTGGATTCTTCAGGCTCTTGATGAGATGACCGATTCCCTGGATCTTGATGTCCCGGCTCTTCATGTCTGCAACGAACTCATCCGCCGAAAGCTTCCGGTCACGGGCTTCCTTGAACATGACCGCGGCTCCGGCGACCGCACCCCCGAAGCGGGGTCCGATGGTAAGGATTCCCGACGCGACCGCGCTCATGAGATCTCGCCCTGCACGGGCGGTGACGATCGCGTTGTGTGCGCCCGAAACGCAAGGACCGTGATCAGCGCTGAGCTTGAGAACCGTTTCCACGAACTGGGCAGCCCAAGACGGGAATCTTTCCTTGAACCAGAGCAGGCCGATGACTTCCCCGACGGAGTAACCTTCGGAAATCACCTTCGAGATCTTGTGACCCGCGTAAACGAGCTCATCGCCCGAGTCGTCGGAGATGGTGCAGGTGAAGGAGGTCGGCTTCCGGACCATGTTCCTGCCCATCGCCTCCTTGAGCATCATCGGAATGGCGGGAGGCTCGACGTCTGGCAGCGGGGAGTGTTTTTTCTCGGCAACCAGCTTGTCGAAGGTCTTTTTGATGCATTCCCCGAAATCGTCGAAGGATTTCGGCACGACGACGCCGGCTTCCTTGAGAGCGGCATTCTTCGCTTCGGCTGTTTCCCTCTTGGCGTCGGCTTTTGCCCCGGCATGCCCGAACTGGATCCCCTTGGGCATGTGAGCGATGGAGGTTCCGGTCACCCACATCACCAGCGGCTTCTTGATGGCCCCGGTCTTGACCGCTTCGACGATCCGCCATTCTTCCTCACCGCCGACCTCGCCCAGGCAGACGAGCATCTTGATGGAGGGGTTGGCCTCGTATCTCAACAGATGCTCGAGGAGGTTGGATCCGGGGTAGGCATCGCCGCCGATGGCGATTCCCTCGAACAAACCGTCGGAATTCCGGGAGATGATGTTGTACGCCTCGTTGGACATCCCACCGGATTTGCTCACGAATCCGACTGAACCGGGCCGATGGAGCTTCGACGATACGATGTTGTCGATCGTGCCCCCGGTGTTTCCGATTTTGAAAGCACCCGCGGCGATCCCCCCGACGGTGGCGGGCCCGATTATGACCTTCTTCTGCTCGAGAGCGACAGCCCTGAGGTGCCGGGAGAAGCGCTCCGGAATTCCCTCGGCGATGACCACGACGGTCTTCAGCTGCTTTTGTTCGAGAGCCTGCATGGTTGTGGGATATGCGCTCCTGAAGGAAGCGAAATTGATCATCACGTCGACATCGGGATGGGACTCGATGGCGGATGGAAGGTCGGGGTACACCGGGATGAAGACCTCCTTGGACCCGAAGAAACATTTGTGGAGTTCATTCCTTCCCGGATCGACGATGGCGGCGACACTCGGCTTTTCCCTGCGACAACAAAAATCGAAATCCAGCATCCGCTGTACCGCGTTGACCTGGAATCCGAAAACGATTGCCCTGGTACTTTTGTCGAACAATTGATAGGCTGGCTTCATCTTCGTGCTCCTTATTTCTCGGTCCCGAGGGCGAGCGCATCCGCCACGATTCGGGTCATGTGATACTCCGGTCCATGGACTGAAATGGGGATCTTGAGATCTTCCGCCGCTTTCTTGATCTTCGCGAGCCCCTCATGGAAGTTCGGACCGCCACGACGGACGAAGATCTGGGCTTTCACCGACCTGAGCTTTTCCGCGTAGTCCTTAAGGGCCATGATGATCCCGGTGAAGGTCTTGGCAACATCGGTGAAGTTGGCGATCCCGCCACCGATGATCAGGCACTTGGGCCGCCCCTTGGGGTCGGGTTTTCGGGTCATCAGATCCATGACCACCTTTGCATATTCGTAGGTCAACTGCGTACTTGGATCGCCGGAATACTCCCCATAAAAAGCCAGCTCAGACGAATGGCCCAGGTCGCAGACGGTATCCGCGAAAATCACGGAAGCCCCCCCACCCGCAACCATATTCCAGATTCGGCCCTCGGGGTTGAGGATCGTCAGCTTCAATGACGCGCCCGAAAGGGAGTCGAGCTCCCGCACCTTTTCCTCCTCCGGGGTCGAAACCCGGCCGAATGAGGCGGGGAACTCCAGGTCTTCGCCCCAGAGATCCTTGCATTGGAAATGGGCAGTGTCATCCACCTTTGCCACCATATCCAGGGGAATGAAAGCCTCCCCCACAATGGTAAACGGATTGATTTCCAGATACGAGAAATGAAGGGCTGCGAAGAAACCGTGAAGGCCCTTGATATAGGCCGCGATCTTCTGCCTGTCCTTGAGCTTCTTGGGAAGAGCTTCTTCGATCGCCCGCGATGAAACTTCTCCCAGCACAGGCACCTTGATCTGAACAACCTTGTCCCAGTTTTCCTCGACGTTGATCCCACCCTCGGTGGAAAAGTAGATCACATCACCATCGCTCAAGGTCTTTATCGCAACGTAATACTCGGCGTCATGTTTTGTGCAGGGCTCGATCAAAAAATCCGTTAGCACTCCGGTGGTTTCACCCACCTTTACGGTTTTTCCCATCCGCTCATCGATCCACGCTTTCGTCTCATCCAGGTTTTTGTTGACCAGAACCAATCCATGCTTTCCGCGCTTTCCAAACAGCTGGTCCGGCTTTGCAACGAGAGGCCCCGTATTCAGCCAGGGATTCTTCCTGGCAAGGCCTTTCCAGTCGGTTTGAGCGTTCACGAGAACGATCTCCCCCAGGTACCCGTGATCCGAAAGGGAGGCCCCCACCTTGGGCGAATTCGGTCGGGTGCTTTCACCCTCGGGCATGTCCGCCTTCAAAAAAGAGGAAAGGTGTCGGGCCACCATACGTTTGGCATGGTATTCCCGAATTCCGCGTTGAGCCATGACTATCTCCTTATGAAGAGAGATTTGACCAATCAAGAGTTCTCTTCTTAATGGTCCGAAGGGTGTATTTTATCACCTACGAATGGATTTCGGAAGCCCCCTTCTCCGCAATTGGATTTTGGTGTATCTTTGCATGAGTGCTCCAGGGAGAAATCCAGAGCATGACCGAAACGTCCGAGCAATTCCAAATCCGATTGTTATTATTTTTTTGTTTTTATTACCGCTCTTCTTTCTTTTATATCACTTTTTGGACAATACAGCATGCAGCTTCGCGATGTCTCTTCAGAATCCGACCTTTTGGCGGCATTTTCCATTCGTCTCGAGGTTTTCGTGCTCGAGCAAGGGGTACCCTCATCTCTCGAAAGGGACGAGATTGACCCCACTGCGCATCATGCTCTGGCCGGGAAAGACGGGAATGAAATTGGTACCGGGAGGTGGTTTCCGGACCCAAGCGAGCCCGGTGTCGCTCGAATCGGGAGACTGGCTGTCCGGAAAGCCTTCCGCGGCCAGGGAATCGGGAAGCAGATTTTGCAGTATCTCATGAATTGGTGCTCGAAGGCAGGTTTCAGGAAGGTCAGGCTTCATGCCCAGAAGCAGGCGATTGGGTTTTACGCAGGCATGGGTTTCAAGAATATCGGGGAGGAGTTCCTGGAAGCGGGCATTCTCCATCAGGAAATGGAAGCCAGCCTGCCTTGACGGTATCCAGATTCATCAGTAGTCTTTAAGGAAGCACGATTTTCCCCAAGGAGTTGTTCATGTCGAGAAAGAAGATTTTTCAAGGGTTTCTTGCCCTGTTCTTTTTCGGGATCTTTTCGCTTCCCCTCCATGTTCATGCCTTGAACTTCGGGGATCTCCTCGACAAAACAATAAACACCCTCAATCACGCGACCCAGGTCCTGGGAAGCACCATCCGGGGGCCATCCTCCAACCCTGACCAGGAAACCAGCGCCCCCCAGGAAGCCAAGGCTGCCAAGTCGTCTTCAGGCTCCTGGTGGGATAAGATTTTCGGAGGGATGGAAAATTCCTACGAGAAAACTCTCGGCGAACAAGGCCATGAATCTCTAAAGAAAAGCCCAGGCCTCTACAAGAACCAGGCGATGCTGAACCGGCTCGGAAATGTTGCCCGCAGGCTGGTTCCGGTTTGCGAACGCAAGGATTTGACATACCACTTCTCCGTCCTGGACTCCGACGAAGTGAACGCCTTTGCCCTCCCCGGGGGGTACGTGTATGTCACGAGGGGCCTGATGAATGCCATCGGATCAGATGATGAACTGGCCGGGGTGGTCGCTCATGAACTCGCACATGTGAATAAAAAGCACGGGATCCGGCAAGCCGAAAAGGCTGGCTTGATAACTTTGGCAGTCAGCCTGATGGGCACCAAGGATGAAACCAAGAAATACCAGAGCGCGGCAGCCATCGCCGCCTACTTCGCCAATTTGAAATTCTCCCGGAACGACGAGTATGAAGCCGACCGGATTGCGGTGGATTATTCCTATAAAGCGGGGTACAACCCCAACGGGTTGATTTACTTCTTCAACAGGATCAACAAAGACAACGGCCTGACAAAAATCACCAAGTATTTTTCAACCCACCCCCCCACCAACGACAGGATCAAACAAGCGAAAGAGGAAATTGCCCGGGTCTCAGGGTCCAAATCCAGTTCGACCGCGGAGATTCCAAAGAACACTTCGGTTTCGAAGGTCACCCCGGAAATCTCCCAGCCCCCAAAGACACAGTACACCGCGAAACCCACCGCAGACCAACTGCGGGCTGCATATGAACGATATCAGTTCGCGAAAACGCAGTATGAATACAAGGTTTCCCAACGGGCCCCAGTGGAAGAGATCATGGCCGCTCTCAAGGAATATCAGGATTCAAAAGAGCAGTATCTTCGATTAAGGGCCGCTTTCGGAAACTGAAAGAGCAAGGTAGTTGCGCCCCTTTCTATGAGAGGGGCGTTTTCTTTGCATCCTTCCTGGAACCAAAAAAGGGAAAACCGCAGGGCTTCATTCCCCCTGGGAGGTCCCGAAAGCAGGGGACCTCTTCGGAAACTCGCCTATCTCAAATTCTCCAAACCGATTTTTCCCCGGAGGAACAGGGGACCGTGAAGTTAAGTGCGTTTTCTGAGAGTGATTGGCATTGCCCTCAAGGACTGCGCCATCCTGGCTTTTCGGGCACATTCACCCCATCGTGGGGCTCGCGCCCCGCGGGGAAGCTTTGCCAGCCGGTCATACAGGGAGCTTGGGGGACAAAACCAGCCTGAGGACCAGGATCAGGATAGCCACCTTTTGGCCAAACGGAGTCAGCATATACATCTTTCTTCTATTTTTTTCACATGCCGATCCATCGAGAATGGGTCAAAAGACATGATGAAAGTGAAATTTTCAAATAAATTCTTCTTTTTTCATCAAATCCTAATAAGGCGCTTATAAACAGCCACTTCTCGGTATTTTAAATAAAGATTTTTCTATTTTTTGCATTCGACATGGGGGCCGCTTTCCGGCCTGACCCCGCCCTCTTCATCAATCAATCTCAAATTTATTTGTGAAATGCCCTGAATTGGGCACTCCCTTTCCCGGCCCCCAAACCTCGGGCCAAGTGATCACCCGAGGGCGAAAGAGAGGGGGGAATGTTGAAAGCCGCCCGCAGGAAGATGCGGACGGCTCAGATGGGTCGGTGGGGGCTGCTCAGCAGTAGCGAACCGGGGTCAGGGATGCTGGAACTGGCCGGAAATCAGGTCCTCGAACTGGAGGCTCAACCCCGATTTTGGAGAATGGTCTTCCTGCCCATGAAACCCAGGAATCGAGGCGGAAGGACCACTGTGGGATCCATTGGAAAATTCAGTGGAATCCCCGGAGGGTTGTGGAATCGGGGAACCCTCTTTCGAAACTTCGGAATCGGATGCAACAACCGAAGAAACCATCTGGTTCAGCCTGACCAGAGTGGAAGGGACTTTCTGGAAGGAACCTGTCTTGCTGGGTAGCCCAACATTGAGATTTCTTGCGGAATCCTCACGCTGAGCGCGTTTCTTTTCCATTTTTGCGAGAGCATCGGAAAAGGGCACCTTTTCGATGACTGGAGCGGGGGTATCGATGGAAGAATTGCTCTCGGCTTCTTCCGTTATTGGGATTTCGGCAATCTTTTCGGGCACATTCCCGGCCGGCGTAGAGGAAATGGCCTGGCCAATACTCACTGGGGCTGCAGGCTCACCAGAAGAAACAATCTCGATTCGCCCTTCAGCAATTTCGGCTTTAAGGCCCCTGGGGAACCAATCCCATTCAGGGGGAACCACGCTGGGAACTTCTTCATGGGAAGGGGCAGAATTCTTCTTCGCCTTCCGGGACTTTTTCCCAGCAGGTTTCTTTTCCTCACTTTTTCCCGGGGTCTTCTCAGTTACCTTGGGCTCGACCGCGGCAGAAGCGGGCGGATTTACTTTAACTTCCTTTTTGGGAGCGGGCTCAACGGGCTTCTTCTCCTGGGGTTTCTTCCCCGGAACCTTATCAGAAGCCTGGGGTTTTACCGGAACCTTCACCTTTGGGGGTTCGACCGGCTTTTCGGAAACCTTTTGGGGTTCGGCGGGGGGTTCCAGGGGGGGAGCAACGACTACCGGGACCGGCTCGGGTTCGGCAGAGATTGGAGCTGCAGGGGGAACCAGGACCGCTTCGGAGGCCTGCTCGCTTGGCGCAGCCCCCTGACCAGCCGGAGGCTCGCCAATAGGGGGGGCATCGGCGGGGGGAGTGGAGATACTTGGGGGGAGGTCAGGCGATTCAAGCGCAGCAGCCACCCCGTTGATTTCACTCCCGTCGGTTATCAGAAAAGTGAGAAATCCGCCGGAGAACACCAAAAGGAAAAACAGGGCTCCAACGAACAGGATTCCATTTCTTCTTTCCGCGATCAAACACAATTCTCCCGAGAAAAATTTCCTCAAGAAAAGGAATTTATTCCCAAGAACAAAAAAGTCAAGGAAAACCGATCAGGCTTTTCCGGCCCTTTCAAGATAGTCCCCGGTCCGGGTGTCAACCCGAATGATCTCCCCGGTTTCGACAAACAAGGGTACCGTGGTAACGTGGCCACCAGCCAGGGTTGCAGGCTTTCCACCACCGGAGGCGGTGTTTCCACGAACGTTGGGAGGGGTTTCGACGACTTCCAGTTCTACGGAGGGCGGGAGTTCGAGCCCGATGGGTCGGTTTTCGTAAAGTTTTACAACGACTTCCATCTGCTCTTTCAGAAACTTCTTGGCATCTCCAACGAAGTCTTCATTCATTTCCATCTGTTCGTAACTCTGAACGTCCATGAAATGAAAAAGGTTGTCGGAAGAATAGAGGTATTGCATAGTCCGGGTTTCGATCTGGGCATCATCGATCTTTTCGGTGGTACTGAACCTCTGTTGGAAAATCGCTCCCGTCTTCACCGACCGCAGTTTCGTCTGGGCCATTGCGCGCCAGTTTCCGGGACGAACGAAGTCGACCTCAACCACCTGGCAAAGCTCATTGTTGAAAAGGATGATCATTCCCCTTCGCAGGTCATTGGCAATAATCGGCATTTTTGGGTCTCCTCGCGGAAAGATGTATCGACACAATATACCACATTTTATAGGCTTAATCCATTTTTCTCATTCACACTCTCCGGAAAGTATAAGAAATGACGCGGATTTCCGGCAGGGGAATTCCGGCCCCGGCCCCGGAAACCTGCGCCAAGAACCGCTCCCTCCGACCTTTCGCTTTCGAAAAATCCGGATTTCGACTCTCGCCGCAGCAGAAGGGCTTGGGGGTGACAGACTTTGCGAAAAGGTACCGGTCAGGCGCTTGAACCACCAACCTCCGCATACCTCCTGGATGGACAAAGTTTCGGACCGGCTTTTTCCCCTGAAAAAAACCTGCCAAACCGGGGGAATGCAAAAAACCCGCAAAACCGCGGGGGTCTCCAACGGGAGACCATTTGATTGCCATCAAGGAAAAATTTGGTCAGAGGACTTTTTTCAAGGACGCCTTACATATGCCTCAAGGCAGTGCAATCAGGCCGGATTTCATTAACTTTCACAGCCCCCAATCCTATTATCAAATTTATAAACCAGAAAATTAAGGATAGTTCAAATTAAGACCCAAATATTAATAAAACCCAAAAATTGATAGGGAGTCTTGAATGGCCAATTTTCCTATTCCAATCTTTCTCCGGATAAGCCGATATTTCCTTGTATATAGAAAATTCCCTTTCCAGGGGGCAAAGATGTTCCGGTATTTCTTCCTCGGAATCGTTCAGGGGATTACCGAATTCCTTCCCGTCTCGAGTTCCGGTCATCTGGCTGTTTTTCAAAGCCTGTTCGGGATGGAAAATCCGGACAGCAACCTGGTCCTCGATGTCCTGTTGCATTTCGGAACCCTTCTTGCCGTTGTTTGGTATTTCCGCTCCGACCTGTTGCCCTATTTCACAAGGACGGGCTGGACGGATCCCCTGCGGAAAAAGATCCTATTCGTGGTCTTCCTTGCTTCGATTCCAACTGCCGCCATCGGCCTGGGGTTCAAGGATTTCTTCGAAAGCCTCTTTTCGTCGCCCCGAGCGGTCTGTGGTTTCTTCTTCCTTTCAGGGCTCTTCTTGATTACCTGCGACCGCCTTGGGAGGGCCACCCATGATATCGGGGAGTTTTCCTTCTGGCGAACCATCATCCTTGGAATCGCCCAGGGAATCGCAGTTGCCCCTGGGGTCTCCCGCTCTGGAGCCACGATCGGAACCGGCATTCTTCTGGGGCTTTCGGGCGTCCAGGCTGCAAGGGTTTCCTTCTTGTTGATGATCCCTGCAGTTGGAGGCGCGACCCTTCTCGAGGCGAGGAAGATTTTCAAGCTCGGCCTCCCCGCTGGTCTCGAGATTTGGCCGCTCTCAGTCGGGATGCTGGCAAGCCTCGTTTCGGGCATTCTCGCACTGAAACTGCTCAATTTCATCCTCGAGAAGCAGAGGCTTCGCTATTTCGGATACTACCTGATCGCAGCCTCGATCTGCTTTCTCATTGCCTTAACAACACGGAGCCAGGGGTTATGAAAACAAAGAAGATTCTCCTTCCAGACCAGACGGTCATTTCCCGGAAAGCGCGGAAGGCCCGCGGAGAGGATCGCGCGGCCCGGGCTCTGCCTTTCGCAATCAGCCAGCGCCAGAGAAGCGAAGCAATCGGCCTTGTTCTTCTCGGATTGAGCGCATCCTGGCTTTCCTACCTTTTCTTCTGGAGTCCAGCGCGCAAGATCGGCTTTCTTTCCGGTGTGGGACTCTACATCGGGCTTGGGATCTATATTCTTCCCGTAATCCTTGGATTGATGGGGATTCAGCGATTCCTCGAGCGCCCTTTCCAGCATCTTGGAATGAGGGTCCTCGGAACCATCGGGACCCTGGTTTTCGGCCTTGGACTTCTGGGGCTTGAGGGAGGAAAGGTCGGCACCTGGAGCTTCCAATTCTTCTCCAGAAACCTGGGGATTTTCCCGACTCAGGTCCTCTTCTGTTTCCTGACGCTTTCCTCCCTGATTTTCGCGCTCGATATTCTCTACAAGGATCTGCTTCTTTCTCTCCTTGCCGTCCTGCGAACCCTCGCGATAATCGTTCGTTTTGGATACGAACTAGGCCTGGTATTCCTTTCGATGGCCCTCGAGGCCGTAAAAAGCACCGGTTCTTTCTTCGGCGCAATCTTTTCGAGCATAGCTGCCTCGATTCGGGGGGAGGGAGACAAACCTTCGATCCAGACCGGGCTGTTGCTCCCGTTCCGAGGGAACATCCCAGAAGAAAGCCCATTGGCCGAGACCGGGCCGGGGATCCCCGCCCCGGTCAATTGGCGATCAGGAGAGTTGGCAGATCCAACACCCGAAAACATGGTTTCGGCCAAAATTTCTGGGGACACAGGCTTCTCGTCTGCAGGCGAGATGACCCTTTCAATCCAGAGCCTCACGATCCCAGGCACACTCCCCACGATGGAACCACCCGCTACAGCGGCTCCGGAAGTGCCCTCCCCGGCGGTAACTCCGGCCCCTCCCCCACCACCCGCACAGGAAAAGACGGATGAACCCGGGCTTGGAGAAGATCAGGGCTCAACGGGAGAGGATGACCTCGAGATAGAAGTGGAACTCGAAGAGGAAACCCCTGAAAAAGATTCCCTTGATGATTCTCCCCTTCTTCTGGACGATCACCCGATCGATCTCGAGCTGAAAAAGGAAAAACAGGCTTCGAAGAGAAGCTACAACGAATCGGCCCTTCCACCCTTGGACCTGCTGAATGCCCCGCCGCCCCGGGATTCCGAAACCGGAAACAACCTCCCGGAGCGATCCGCTCTTCTTCTGAAGACTCTCGAGGATTTCGGAATCAAGGCCCAGATCATGGAAGTGGTTGAAGGGCCGGCGGTTTCGAGGTTTGAACTCCGCCCCGCACCGGGCATCAAGGTATCGCGAATAATGTCCCTGGCAGATGACATCGCGCTCGCTCTTTCCGCCCCATCGATCAGGATCGAGGCCCCGATCCCGGGCAAGCCGGCCCTGGGAATCGAGATTCCCAACGCCAAGCCCACTCCGGTCTACTATCACGACCTTGTCAAGAACGATCGATTCAGGGATCCGGGAACACTCCTCAACCTCGCTCTGGGAGTTACCATCAGCGGCCGCCCTGTCTTCGCGGATCTCACCGACATGCCCCACCTCCTGATCGCGGGAACCACAGGATCGGGGAAATCGGTCTGCGTCAACACCATCATTGCCAGCATCCTTTACCAGGCGCGGGCCGATCAGGTGAAGATGGTGATGATCGACCCCAAACTCGTCGAGCTTTCCTCCTACAACGGGATCCCCCATCTCATCTCCCCGGTCGTGACAGACCCCAAGAAGGCATCCGCCGCTCTCCTCTGGGCGGTCGAGGAGATGGAGCGGAGATATGAGCTGCTTGCCGACTGCGGCGTGAGGAAGATCTCGACGTTCAACGAGGAACTTCCCAGGCTCCGCGCCGAGATCGATCCCGACCTCGAGACGATGCCCTACATCGTCCTGATCATCGACGAGCTGGCGGACCTGATGATGACTTCTTCCGCGGAGGTGGAGAGCTCGATCTGCCGGCTTGCCCAGATGGCCCGGGCGGTTGGAATCCACCTTGTGATCGCGACCCAAAGGCCCTCGGTCGATGTCCTGACGGGGATCATCAAGGCGAACCTTCCCTCCCGGATAGCATTCGCGGTGGCTTCGGTGGTCGATTCCCGCACGATCATCGATGGAAAGGGAGCGGAACGGCTCCTGGGGAAGGGCGACATGCTCTTCGTACCGAAAGGGCGGAGCAAGCCGCTCCGTCTCCAGGGCGCTTTCATCTCGGACCGCGAACTGATGGGGATCACTGATTTCGTGCGGTCCCAGGGACAGCCGGAGTATATCGAGATCGTACCGACCGGCGGAGATGAGTCCGAGGAACAAACCGCCCCTCCGGATGAAATCGACGAGGATGACGATGACGGACAGCTGATGTCAACCATCGAGGAGTATCTCTCGACCCAAGAAAAAACTTCCACAAGTATGCTACAAAGAAAATTCAAGATCGGTTATAATAGGGCCGCAAGAATCATGGACCTATTGGAAGAAAAGGGCTTGGTGAGCCCTCTCGATGGTTCCAACAAGCGTCGCGTTTTAGGAAGAAGGAGTAACCCTCAGACATGACCAAGATCATATGCCCCTTTCTGGGGCTCTCAGCAGGTCTGGAGCGGTCGGATCAGCCCTGTCTCCTTGAAAAGTGCATTTTCTACAACCCCGCCTTCTCCGGCTGCATTTTCCAGGAAATCGGCAAGGCTTCCAGGGAATACCTGTCTTCCTTGAAGAAAATGGCCGAACAGAACGAACTGGTACTTCTCCAGGAGCGGGCTTTGCGTTTTTCGGAAGAAGAGAAGAAGGAAAGAATCCAGCTCTATATCTCCCAAGCCAACATCCTAATGAACAAAGGGGATCTCGACCGCGCACTCCTGGATTTCCGGAAGGGGTTGATCCTGGACGCGGAAAACCCCCAGATCCAGCTGGCGCTCGGGAACATCTATTCCCAGCAGGGAATCTTCGACGAGGCGATCTCGTGTTTCAAGAAGGTCCTGAAAATCGACCCGGACAACGGGGAAATCTGGATCAAGCTCATTCTCCAATATCGGGCCATGTTCTCCCATCTCCCTCACAAGGAGAAGCTTTACGAGGAGATCACCCTGAAACTCCGCGAGGAGATCCGGGTGCTCGAAAGCCAGTCCACGGCCAACTGCATAATGGGTTTCATTTTGTTGATCCTCCATTCCCCCGATGTCGAGAAATTCAAGCTTCAGCGGCTCGAAGCCAGGACCCTCCTCGAGCGGGCGCTGGAGATCAACGAGAAGAACCTCTGGGCCCATCTTGGCCTTAAGGACATCTACTTCTACGACAACTCCTACGACCTCGCGACGCAACAGCTGATCCACGCGATCGAGGTCATCCAGGATCATCCGAGACTTTTCTTCGAGCTCGGGGAGTGCTACATCCTCGCCCAGGTCGAACACACCATGATCGACGAAAGCATTCTCCAGAAAGCCCAGGATTCCTACAAACGCGCCCTCGAACTGGACCCCCTCTACGCCCCGGCATACTTCCGGGTCGCGTTCATCCACGAGCAGAAGGCCAACTACGACCAGGCGATCGAGACCTACCAGCAGGGCCTTTCCCTGAACCCCACGAACATCTTCGCCCATTACCGGCTGGGAAGAATCTACCATCTCAACGGGATGCTCGACCTCGCCGCATCACGTTTCCGGACGATCATCGAACTTGCCTCGAAGCAGCGTATCGAGACCTACCAGGAAGGTTACATTTTCAACAAGCTCCGGTTCTTCAAGGAAGCCACCCCCCACGGCGCCTGGTTGGAGCTGGGCAATATCTTCACGAAGCGACGCCAGTATTCCGAGGCCTTCGAATGCTACCAGAAAGCGCTGGCCATCGACCCTGCAAGCCCTCAGGCGATCGTCAGCCAGATCAACCTGTACAAGATCCAAAACCAGTCGCAGAGGGATGTGGAAACGCTCTTCGACCGGTACATAGAACAGTTCAAGAGTGCCGCGATGGTCGATTCACAAAGCCCCAGCGCCCATTTCGCGCTTGCCTATGCCTGTCAGAATCTTCCTTCCCAGATCCCGGAGAAACAGGAAGAGAGGCTGGAACAAGCGCTGAACGGTTACCAGATGGCGATCAACCTGGACCCCTCGTTGAAATTCGCCTACTGGGGCCTGAAAGACGCATACCTGACGCCCCTCCCCGGAGCATCTCCCCTTCTCGAGGAAGCCGTCGAGGCCTGCCGGAGAGTCGTCGAAATGGATCCCGAAGACCCCCGGGGCTACTATGAACTCGGTGAGGTGTACAAGAAGATCGGCCAGATCGACAAGGCGATGGAGAACCTCAATCTTTCCGTCCAGAAAGATCTGACATTCATCTTCTCGTATTTCAGCATGGCCGACATCCGTGTCTCGGCACGGCAGTTCGAGGATGCGATCAAGCTCTACCAGCGGGTGATCCGCATCAATCCGAACTTTGCCCGGGGTTACTTCGAACTGGGAATGGTCAACAAGGAGATCAAGCAGACCGAGAAAGCCCTGAGCAATCTCCGGAAAGCCGTCGAACTCGATCTCGATTACATCGATGCCCACATGGCCATAGGAGAGATCACCCTCGCGGAAGGCCAGCTCGAGCCTGCCATGATCCGGTTCCGCCGCGTCCTCGAACTGGACTCGGGGAACTCGCAAGCCCATTTCCTGATCGGAAGCATCCTTCATCAGAAGCACCAGTATGACGAGGCGGTCAAGGAATACACCACCGCCGCAAATCTTGCGGAAATCCCCACCCCGATCCAATTCAGGTTGGCGGCTTTGTACAAGGAGGTTTCCAAGTGGCCCGAAGCCCAGGGAATCCTCGAGACGATCCTCAAGCGGGAACCCCGCAATTCCGACGCCGTGCTCGAATACGCCGAGACCCTCGAGAGGCAGAAGGCATTCGATCTCGCTGAACGCGAGTATCTCAAGGCGATCGAGATCAACCCTGACCACCTCGTTGCCCATGAACGGCTGGCCCGGCTCTACGAGAGGACGAACCAGATATACAAGGCCGAGGACGAGTTCGCCAAGGTCGTCAGGATCGATCCCAGGCACACCGCCGGGCACATGGCACTGGCCCACATCTTCATCACCCGCGATCTTTTCGACAAGGCACTCAATTCACTTCACGCAGTCGTCCAGATCGACCCCCAGAATTTCGATTCACACATGGAGCTCGGGGAGATCTACTTTTCGAAGCAGTCCTATCCAAAGGCCGTCCAGGCGTTCAAGACCGCGATCACCGTCAGGCCCAACTCGGCGAAGGCCCACATCCGCCTTGCCGAGGTTTTCCAGGCCGAGGACAAGTCCCGGGAGGCCATGGAGGAGTTCAAGGCAGGTCTCGCCATCGATCCGAACCTTTCCGATGCTCTTGCGGCCCTCGGCGAACTCTACTACGGTTTCGAGATGTATGAGGCCGCGGCGGGAACATTCCGACGCCTTGCCGAACTCGAGCCCCAGAACCAGACCGCCCGGTTCAAGCTTGCCGAATCCCACTACCACATGGGCGAATTGGACAAAGCCCTCGACGAGTATCTGAAAGTCGCCGAGATCAACGAGGAGCGGACCGATGCCCTTATCCGGCTCGGGAAGATCTATTCGAGCCAGGGAAAATGGCAGGACGCGGCGAAGTATTACAAGAAGGTGTTCGTCACCGACCCCCAGAACCCCCTCATCCACTTCGAACTCGCCAAGGTCTACGACAATCTCAACATGCTGTCCGACGCACTTCTCGAGTTGGAGGCGGCGTTGAAGAACGAACCGGAGAACCCCGAGATCGTCACGATGATGGGTCTCCTCCACAAGAAGCAGGGCAATCTCGACCTTGCCATCGAAAGATTCCTGGCATCCATCGACATTTCCCCGCAAAATCCTCTCCCCCACTTTGAACTGGGCAAGGCCTACATCAACAAGGGCCGGGTCGACAAGGCGATCGGGGAGTTCAAGGAAGCCCTCAAGCTCTCCCCCGACGATTCGGCGGTCAACATCGAGCTTGCAAAAGCCTACGCGAGCCAGGGAATCATCGACGAAGCCGTCGATTCCTACCGCAAGGTAATCTCCCTCGACCCCAACAACGGCGCCGCCCACTTCGAGCTGGGCGTGATCTGTTCCACCCAGGGGCACCTCGAGGAAGCCATCTCGGAGTACCGAAAGGTCATCGATCTCCAGCCGGACAATTCCAGGGCGCACCTCGAACTTGGCCGCCACCTCCGAGACAAGGGAAATTCCCCCGAAGCCATCAGCGAGTTTCTCCGTGCCACCGAACTGGACCGGAACAACGCCGTCATCCATTACGAACTGGGAGATGTCTACTACCGCGAGGGCGAGTTCCAGAAGGCGATCGAGATGTTCCAGCGGGCGCTCGAGATCCAGAGCGACTATGTCGATGTCTACCAACGCCTGGGAACCATCTACAGCCATCTCGAAGACTGGCCGAAGGCCAAGACCTTCTTCGAGAAGGCCATCGAACTCGACGCCGACAACTACTCCGTTTTCAGTGAACTGGGGGAGGCGTGCGAAAAGCTGGATGACACCGACGGCGCGATCAAGGCGTTCGAGCAGGCGCTCCAATACAAGCCCGGAAACGTGAACATCATTTACCGCCTGGGAGCCAGGTACAAGATCAAGGGCGACTTTTCCAAGATGCAGGAGCTTTACAGCAAGGCCGTAGAGCTCGCACCGAGGAACGCGCTATTCCATTTCGAGCTGGG
The DNA here is from genome assembly GCA_964428355.1 of uncultured bacterium. GTDB lineage: Bacteria > Muiribacteriota > Ozemobacteria > Ozemobacterales > Ozemobacteraceae > CAYRYU01. The sequence goes on along the minus strand of CAYRYU010000036.1, from coordinate 14,527 downwards.
CGAAGCCCACAAGAACCTCCAACAGCCAGACCAGGCGATGGAAAGGTACGAGCAGGCCCTCCACCTGACCGCGGACCTGATCGAGTGCATCTACGCCCTCGGAGGCATCTATTGGGAAAAGCAGTTCTACGACAAGATGGTAAACCTCTACCGCAAGGCGATTTCGCTGTATCCGACGAACAGCCGGGCGCACTTCGAGCTTGGGAAGGCTTTCCGCAAGAAGTTCAAGATCTCCGAGGCGATCGATGAGTTCAAGAAAGTCATCAACCTCGACTCCAACCACCCCGAGGTGTTCTTCGAGCTCGGGAGCCTCTACCTGGAAAACGCCATGACCAAGGAGGCCATCGACTGCCTCAAGCGATCGGTGAACCTCACCCCCACCAACGGGGAGGCTTTCTTCCGGCTGGGGAAAGCCTACGAGGAGATCAACGACCGTGAGAAGGCCACCGGAGCCTTCGAAAAGGCCAAATCCCTCATGGCGGAGAACACGGAAATCCTTCTCAAACTCGGAGCGGACTACCTCGAGAAAGGCAAATTCCCCGAAGCCCTGGCCGAGCTCCAGAATGCGATAGGCAAAGGCGCAAAGACCCCGGACGTCTTCTTCCTGCTCGGAAAGGCCCACCAGAAGCTCGGGAACAAAGAGGAAGCCCTCAAGGCTTTCGAGCAGGCCGATCAACTGCAGAGTGCAGGAGGTTGAGAGGGGTGCCGAATTCTCGACACCGACCCAGCCATGAATTCAATCACCGAATTACAAGGAGTCTGGTCGCATGATTAGCCGATGGGAAATCCTTCTCGAAAAGGGAAAGACGTACTTCGACCTTGGAGATTACGAGAAGGCCAGCCAATCCCTGGCGCAAGTCCTTGCGGAGAAACCCGACTCGACCGAAGCCATCAAACTGAAGGGGGATTGCCACCGTACCCTTGGGCAGAACGAGGAAGCCATCAAGGCTTTCGAGGAAGTGGTGAAGCTTTCCCCGTCCGATTTCCCCGCTTTCCGAACCCTTGGCCAGCTTTACGTGACGGTTGGGAAACCTGACCGTGCGATTGAGATGTTTTCCCGTGCGCTGAAATCGAATCCCCACGATGCCACACTCCTTTTCGAGCTTGGACGCCTTCATCTCGGGAAGGGGCGGTATCAGGAAGCCGAGGACAGCTTCTCGAAGGCACTCGAGGTCCAGCCGAAGTTTTCCGAGGCGATCATCGAACTTGCCCGGATCCAGATCAACAACGACAATGTGGCAAAAGCGATCGAACTGTACAACTCCGCACTCGCCCAGAACCCCGACAACGCACAGCTGCGTTTCGAGCTCGGAGAAGCCTACAACCTGAACGGCCAGTACAACGACGCGTTGCTGGAATACAAGAAGTCGGAGCAGCTCAACCCTGACAACCCTCTCGTCCACTTCAGAATCGGCCAGGACCTCGAAACCAAGGGAAAGCTCGAGGAAGCGCTACAGAAATACCAGTCTGTCAAGGAACTCGAGAAAGACAACATCGAAGTCTACTACCGGTGCGGGAAGTTGTGGCAACGTCTCGACAATCCCGACCGCGCGATCGATGAGTTCAAGGAGATCGTCCGGTTGAAGCCCGAGTGGCTCGAGATCCGCTACCAGCTTGCGAACCTCTATGGCTCGAAGGGAGCCTTCGACGACCAGGTCAAGGAGTTCGAAGCCATCGTGGGTCTTGAAACCGATTCTTCAGAGATCCTGATGAACCTTGCCCAGGCCTACGAAGGGTCGGGAAGGTTCGACAAGGCCCTGGAGTGCTACTACAAGAGTTTCCGTGCCGATCCCGAGAATGTTCCCGTCCAGGAGAAGATCTACGAGCTCGTCCTGATGGGTGCGAACCCTACCTCGTGCATCGACGCACTCGAGGCACTTTCCCTCGCCAGATCGGATGACCCCAACCTCTTTCTCATCCTTGCCCGCGCATACCGCGACAAGAACATGATGGAGGAAGCCAACGCCTACTACGGGCGTGTTCTCGACCTCGACCCCACACGGACCGACATCAAGGGGGAGCTGAGGACGATCTACCGCGCCAAAGGACTCGTGGCGGAGGAAATCCAGGCCGTGGAGCATCTGCTCGAAACCGACCCGGAAAACGTCGAGCTCCTGACCGACCTTGAAGGCCTGCAATCCCAGGCCGGATTGAAAAAGGAAGCCATTTCGACCCTCCGGACCCTCCTCAAGGTTTCGCCTTCGCAAACCTTCGCTTTGAAGCTGGGAAAGCTTTATCAGGAACTGGGGCAGAACGACGAGGCCATTACGGCCTTCAAAAAAGCCCTGGAGTTGAATCCGGAGGACCTCTCCCCTCACCATATGCTGGTCGAGCTTTACCGGGAGAAAGGTCTCAACGAAAAGGTCATCGAATCCTACAATTGCATCCTGAAAACGGATCCGAACAACCTCGAAACCCATATCCAACTCGGTCAGCTGTACAAGCAACTGGGCCGGAACGATGACCAGATCGCCTCCCTCAAACAGGCGATCTCCCTTGGAGCCAAGGAGCCCATGCTTTTCCTGGAGTTGGGAAGCCTTCTCCAACAGACAGGGAAATTCGAGGAGGCGGGCAGTTGTCTCCAGCAGGCCCGGGAACTCGCCCCCGGGGATTCGAAGATCGTCACCAGGCTCGTGGAGATCTACCTCGCCGCGAACAACCCTAATGGAGCTATCCAGGAACTCGAGAACCTGCGCCAACAGGACCCCGAAAAGATCGAGAACTATATCACTCTTTCGAAGGTATACCTTGGTCAGAAGATGGATGCCGAAGCCCTCGAGATCCTCAACCAGGCCAGGACGGTTGCCCCCCAGAACCTGGAAGTCGCACTGGAAATGGGCAGGCTGTTCCTTGCCCAGGAGCGTTTCCCCGAAGCCATCGAGTTGATGAAGGAGTTGAGACAGACCTTCCCCAACGACAACGAGGTTTCGCGAATCATCTCGGAAGCCTATGCAAAGTCCGGCGAACACGAAATGGCAATCCTCGAGCTCAAGCAGTTGCTCAACCAGGACCCCAAGAACCTGGAAGCCCGGATCCAGCTCGGCCGCGTCTATACGATCGCCAACCTTCTCGACCAGGCCACCATGGCATTCAAGGACGTCCTCAAGGACCACCCCCAGGACGCGGTTGGCCACGCAGAGCTGGGCCGCATCTATCTGATGATGGGCGCTTCGTTCAACGACGAGACGATGACCGAGAACGGGATCACCGAGTTGAGGGAAGCAATCAAGCTCGATCCCCAGTGCACACTCGCCCACTTCGAGATGGGGCTCGCCCTCAAGGCCAAGGAAAAAACACCCGAAGCCCTCGCCGAATTCGAACAGGTTCTCCGGATCGACCCCCTCCATCTCCAGGCCAAAACGAATTACGACGAGCTCGTCCGGCTGAAGGTCCTCGGCCAGGCTGACGAGGCCCTCAAACAAGCCCGCATCTACCGTGAGCGCGGGATGTTCAAGAACGCAATCCTCGAGTTCGAGAACGTCTTGCAGCTTTCTCCTGACAACCACGTCGGTTGGTACGAACTCGGGGAGATCAACCTCGAGCAGCAGCTGTTCGACCGGGCACTGGAGTGCCTCCAGAAAGCCAAAGAAATCAAACCCGATTTCCTCGAAGTCTACATCACTCTCGCAAAATGCTTCCTGAAAGAGGAGCAGCCCGATAACGCCTCAATGGAACTCCAGGAGCTCCTCTCCAATGAGCCCAACCATCTGGACGGCCTGATCATGCTTGGCGAGATCTTCCAGGCCAAGGGCTGGGTCGACGAGGCGATCGAGCGGTTCGAGGCCGCCCACCAGGTCGATCCCACACAGATGACCCCGGTCCTCCAGCTGGGGGTTCTCTACCGGGAAAAACAGGATTTCGATTCGGCCCGGAAATGGTTCCAGAAGGTCATCGACATCGATGCGGGCAACCCGATCGCATCCGACTTCTTCGCAAACCTGAGCGCGACGCAGAAGGGCCAGGAAATCTCCGAAGCCATGCAACGCGCACAGGAAGCCGAGAAACAGGGGGACATCGACGCCGCGATCATGCATTACGACAGCGTCATTGACCTCGACACGCGGAACCTCGATGCACGCTACAATCTGGGTCGTCTGTACGAATCGAAGCACATGTACGATGAGGCGACGTTCGAACTCGAAAACGCATTGCAGAACGATACGGAAGGGAAATACAAGGACCTCACCCTCCGCCTCGGCGATCTCTACACCCGCAAAGGCAAGATCGTCGAAGCCGTCGAGGCACTGAAGACCGCGAAAGCCAACTACCCTACGAACGTCAATGTCCGTATCCAGTTCATCACTCAGCTGAAGTTCAAGGCCCTGAACAATTTCTCCAATCCCGACGAGTTGAACGAGTTCAACGCAGCGATCCGGAGCGCGGCGGAGACCAACCAGACCCCGCTCGACTTCCTCGAACTGGGGTTGTTCGTCTCCAAAGGTCTCGACCTTTCGATTCCCGAGGAAGACGCCATCTCACAGTCCATCCAGTGTTTCGAGAAAGTCCTTTCGCTGGAAGCCAACAACCTCTTCGCCCTGACCGAACTGGGAAAGGTCTACTACCGTCGCAACATGTTCGAGGAGGTGGAGACCACCTTCAAGAAGATCCTGGAACTCGACCCGGAGAACATCCAGATCCACCGGAAGCTGGCAGACCTCTATTCCCAGCAGAAACGCTACCAGGAAGCTCTATCGGAGCTCAGGCAGCTGATCGAGCTCGAACCCTCCAACGGCGATTACAATACCAAGATCATCGATATGTACAAGGAGATGTATTCGAAGGACGAGAACCGGAACAAGCAGTTTTTCCAGATCATCTCCGAGGCGAAAGCCAAGGTCGAGGCCAACCCGAAAGACGCCATGGCCAGTTACGCGCTCGGTTACGCATACATAACGCTCAGCGCCGGCTTCACCCCCTCCGAAGAGGAGCAGCAGTGGGCCGTCTACTACTTCAAGCAGGCCAACTCGACCGACCCGAACAACCTCTGGCCGTACTGGGGTCTGAAGATCGTCTACAACAAGCAGTCGATCTCGGGTAAACACATGTACGAAGAGGCGATCGCCATCTGCAAGAAAGCGCTCAAGGTCGACGAGAACAACGCCCGCGGCCACTTCGAGCTCGGGGAAGCCTACAACGAGAATTACGACGTGAACATGAAGAACGAGGCGATGAACGAATACCGGAAGGCGATCCAGCTCGACCCGAACTACACCGAAGCGCACTTCCGGCTCGCGAGCATCTACCGTGTCAAGAACATGTTCGACAAGGCTGTCGAGGAATACAACAAGGTCATCGAACTCGATGCGACGAGTATCCTTGCCAAGGATGCCAAGCGGTCCCTTGTCCACATCGAGCGGTCACGCGGGGAAGGCTGAGTCGAAGCAAAGGGTCCCCCTTTTTTTCTTCCCCCTCGCGAAGTCGCTTAGGAAAGGACTTCAGGCCGTCCAGACTCAGGTCGAAGAGGGAAGAATGAATCGCCACAGTCGCGTCAACCAGGAGGTCTTCCCCTGCTCCACCCGGTTCAGGACGATCTCGAATCGAAAATCATCCCCGAGAAGACCGTATCCTTCCCAGCTGAGGGAAAGCCCGAAAAAGCGGCTGCTTCCGATTTCCTTCTGAAACCACTTGTGGTGATGGCCGAAAATCCACAACCTTGGGGAGAAATGGGCAAGGAGTTTGTCGCTTCCGGGAAAGCCGGGAGGACCGTAGTGTTCCAACCCTTCGGTGTTTGGGACCCCTATTCCCGTCGGGCAATCATGCGTCAGGAGGATGTCGACCGACGTTCGGTCGAACCCCAGACACCTTTCGATCTCGTGGCTCCGGATTTCGGAGAGCATTGGGGTGTTCAGGGAATCCATGTAGGCGGATCCCCCCAGACATAAGAAGCTGTATCCAAGTTTCTTCTGAATCGAGGCCTTCGGAAGGTGGGTCAGGTATTCGGAGTAACGTGCGACAAGACTTCCAAATTGGTTGAAGTCCTCGTGATTCCCCTCGATGAATGAAACCGGCCTTGGGAAACGCTGGCCCTCCTTGATGAAGAAATCCGCGAGACCCGGCTCGAAGATCCCGACATCCCCCAGGATGATCACCTCGGAGACCGTTTTCTTCAAAACCTTCTCCGCATGCTCAATCTGCTTGTTAACAACTTCGAACTGGCCGTGAACATCGCTGATGAGCATCAACATCCAAGATCTCCCATTCAACCGTTGTCCAGAGTCCCGGTGAAATCGTAACTGAGGCGCACCTGGAAATTCTTGATCTGGCTGAAGACCTCCTTGATCAGCAGTTGATCAATCGAGGTGAGTTGTTCCGGAACCACCAGGTTGTCCGGGGCCTGGTTTTCGCGTATTGCCCGGACCTGGTTCTTGAGCCGCAACTGCATGAGGGCTTCATATGCCCTCGAAATCTCTCGGAAACTCGCGGGAGTAAAGACTTTGCTTTCCAGAAGCCCGGACAAGCGCGCGGGAGTGTTCGAATCGAATACTCCATGTTTCAGTGCGTAGATCCGGGCAAAGTCGACTACCTGGGCCATCACCCCTTTGATGTCGAACGCCCTGCTGGAACCCACAGAATGCTCCAGAACGAAGTTTCCGAACATACTGACCGGAGGTTCGTATCTGAGAACGTTCCTCGCCAGTAGGAAAAAGAACCTGGGAGAGTCCTTCAGGACAGTCGCGAGATGAATGCGGAGGTCATCTGCAAGCCTGGCATCCCCTGCACCTGACCTGAAGTCGAAAAAAACCTTTGTCTCCAAAAGGTCTCGGGCCTCGAGCGTCCTCACCCAGCGCTCGAAATAGGATTTCCAGACTGAGAGTGGCTTGCACCATTGGGGATTTCCCGCCATGATCTTTCCGTCACAGAAGGAATACCCCGATTTGTCGAGGATCTCGCAAACATGGCTTCCCAGTTTCTCGAAAAAGGCCTGCACCCTTTCCTCCTCCCTGGGCGGAGGATCGGAAAAAATGATCGCATTGTCCTGGTCGGTCCGAAGAGTTTGCTCGACCCTTCCCTGACTTCCCATAACCAGGAAAGAAAAAGGCACCGGTGGCGGACCAAGTTCCTCGCTCCCAAACTTGATGGACCTGCGAAGCACTTCGTCGCATGTCGCAGTAATGATTCGGTTAACCTGGAAGGGGTTCAGCCCCGTTTCCACCAGGACCCCCACAAGAGATGGAAGCCGCCTGGCGAATCCAATCATTTCCGAAACGGTCTTTGAGTCCCTGATTCCTTTCCAGATCGAGCCAGCAGAGAAAGCGTGCATCTGAACGAAATCCCGGTCCCTCATCATTCCGATGATCGCACCATCTCCACCTGTGACGAACAACGGGTCTTCCGGACGCGTTTGCTTCTCTACCCATGCTTCCGCAAGGGTTGCCTCGCCCGGAATCCTCCTGGGATTCCGCTCCACCAGCCCTCCAATGGGTTTCTGAAGAGCTCCCGCGTCCCTGCTCACCAGATCGAGGATCTTGGCGGCGCAAACAACCCCGATTACGGACTCCCCCTCACGGACAACAGCGGCTTCCGCTCCCGCACCGGAAATGGTTCCAAGCGCTCCGCCGATGCTGGTTTCTGAAACGCATTGGGGAACCTCCCTCGAACACACCGATCCTGCGGTGCGATTGAAAATTGCCAACTCCGCCTGGAAATCAGCCAAGAGACGTTCGTTGTCCTTCTCCCGCGCCCTCTGCCCCGTGAGGTCCCCTGCAACGGCGATGAACCCTTTCTTTCCCTGGATGGAAAGCGGGGAGAGGGATAGCGTAACCTCCCGGCAACTCCCATCTTTTGCCCTGAGAGAGGTTTCGTAACGCATGGGAATGTGTTCGTCACCATTCATGACCGCATGAAAGTAAGGAACCCCCGACCTTCGCTCCTCCGCGCTGAGAAGGATGATCTGGTCGACCGAAAGCCCCCCAAGCTCATCGGGGCCGTATCCGAGGAATTGGAGCATGCTCTGGTTGGCGAAAATCCTGTCGGAACCCAGGACCATCAGGATCCGCTCCCCCGTTGATTCGACAAGGGTCCGGTATTTTTCTTCGGACTTTCGGAGTGCCTGTTCCGCCTGACGACGAAGCGTTTCGGCAAGATATGCTTCCCTTAACAGGAAGAACAGGAAGAAGGAGGCCAGAGTCAGAATCAGCAACGACACCGTCCAAAGCCTATGGGACATGGATTTGATCTCCAGTTGCACGTCATCGATGTACACCCCCGTTCCGATGACCCATCCCCACGGCTGGAAACCTTTTACGAAGGAGAGTTTTGGGACAACCCTCGACGAGTCGTCCTTCCATTGCCACATGTAATCGACAAACCCCGCCCCCTGCTCCCGAACGACCTTCACGAATTCCACGAACAACCTTTTTCCGTTCGGATCCCTGACCTCACTCAAATCCTTCCCGTTCAGATCGGCCCGATAGGGGTGAAACACCATGGTCGGATTCATGTCATTCACCCAGAAGTAATCCTTCATCTGCTGTCCATAATGAAGGGTCCGGATCTGGGAGATTGCGAGATCCTGGGCCTGGCTTTTGGTCAGTGCCCCATTGCGCTCGTCCTGCTCGAACTTTGCAAGGATGTTCCACGCGGAGTTTGTCAATTCTCTTATCATTTCCCGCTTCTGGTCGAGGATGTTCTGTTCGAAGGAGGGAATCACGATGAAGAAGATCGCAACGACGAATGAAAAAATCGTCAGAAAGGTTGGAACCACTGCCCGAAACAGAAATCCTCTGAACACCGACACCTCCCAGGAAACCCCATGGTGGGAAATCATCCCTTCCCGCAGGATAACACATCGAAGTCTCTTTCCCCCGAAAACCTCGCCAAACCTCCAACCGAATGCGGAGTGTTGGGTCCCAGAGTCTCCGGGGTGGAGTTTACCCCCGGGGTGGGGTTTACCCCCGGGGTGGAGTTTACCCCCGGGGTGGAGTTTACCCCCGGGGTGGGGTCATACGCCCAGGGCGGGGTCACTCG
>CAYRYU010000036.1:0-5460 GCA_964428355.1 uncultured bacterium | reverse complement strand
CCGGGGTGGAGTTTACCCCCGGGGTGGGGTCATACGCCCAGGGCGGGGTCACTCGTGAAAGGTTTCCCTCCGACCGCATGGTTTGTGAAATGAATAATCAGCCTGGGATGCGTTTTTCGATGGACTTTCATCGTTCGGCAAAATTATACTTGCGGATGGCCCGTTTGAACTTGGCCAAGAGAAACCCCCATTGGAGGAGGATTTGACATGCTTCACGAACCTGCAGTCGCCCAAGAGAAAGATTTTGGAACAGAGTACAAGATGAAACTCGGAGTCAAGATGTTCTGGCTTTATGCCGTCATCTATTCGGGGTTCGTGGCGATCAACCTGCTCGATGCCAAATTGATGGAGACGACCGTCTTCATGGGGTTGAATCTTGCCGTAGTCTATGGTTTCGGGCTGATCGTCCTTGCGCTGATCCTGGCCCTTTTCTACAACCATGCTTGCACCGAACGTGAGAGGGTGCTTGCCGCGGAAGAGAGCCGAGGAGGTTCCAGCTGATGTTTACGATGCCGGTTCTGGTATTTCTTGTTTTCGTCGGCCTCGTTCTTGGCCTTTCATTCTTCTTCGCGGGCCGGGCCAAATCCGCCAGCGGGTATTATGCGGCCGGAGGGAGCATTCACTGGTTCGTTAACGGGATCGCATTCGCCGGGGATTACCTTTCGGCGGCTTCGTTCCTGGGAATCTGCGGGATGATTGCGACAGTCGGATATGACGGTTTCCTGTACTCGATTGGCTACCTTGCTGGATGGATAGTCGCCCTTTTCGTCGTGGCGGAGCCCATCAAGAGGTTCGGGAAATACACCTTCACGGATGCACTCGATGCCAAGTTCAATTCCCCGGGGATCCAACTTGCGGCGGCAATCAGTACGCTGATCGTTTCCCTTTTCTACTTGATCCCCCAGATGGTCGGAGCCGGGGTCCTGATCACTCCGCTCCTGGGACTTCCACATTATGTCGGGGTCATTCTGGTCGGTCTCGTGGTAATCACCATTGTCGCAACAGCCGGGATGACATCGACCACATACGTGCAGTTTCTGAAGGGAACCCTGCTGATTGTTTTTTCAACTGTCCTCGTGGGCTTTGTCTGCTTCCGAGGACTCTCCACCAGACCTGATCAGGGCGGCCGGGTTCCTTTCCACGAATACCTTTCCCTGAATGGGACGGAGGCAAGCGGGACAGTTACGTTGGCGGACGCTTCATACAAGGTCGAATCGGTCCAGGATGTCAAGGGCGCCGTCTTTGCCAGGATCTCCAAGGAAGGAAAATCTCTCTGGTACAAGAAGACGGTTGACCCGAAGGATGGATCGACACAGTTCCAGGAGTGCCAGTATGTTTGTGAAAAGCCTGACAAAAGCAAGATCGTCAATGGCCTTCCGGAAACACCGCAGAACCAGCTCCGGCCAGTGGGCAACCTCGAGGAGATCGAGGGGAAAACGGGTATCGAAGCATCGACCGGACCCATCGGCCCCCTTTCCTTCCTTGCGAAGATCGGCAACCCAACGACGAAAATTCGGCTCTGGAAAAGTTTGAAATTCAAGGATGGGCCGGACCAGGTGACCTTATACCATTCGGTACCGTCGATGGGAAACAAGATCCTTAGGCCAGGCGTCAAGTTCAAAGTCGAGGGGACCTTCGTGGAGAAACTCGATTTCGTTTCCCTGATGTTGGCCCTCTTTCTTGGAACCTCGGCACTCCCGCACATCCTTATCCGGTATTACACCGTCCCGAGCCCTGCTGCCGCGAGGAAGTCGACCATCGTTGCAATCGCCGCCATTGCCTTCTTCTACGTATTAACACTCTACATGGGGCTGGGGGCAATGGCGAACTGTGTGGTCAACCCCGCCGACAACAACATGTCGGGTCCCCTCCTCGCCCGGTCTTTTGGAGAGTTCCTTTTCGCCGTCATCTCCGCGATCGCTTTCGCCACGGTCCTGGGAACGGTCAGCGGCTTGATCGTCGCGGCCTCGGGGGCGGTGGCGCACGACCTCATGGACAGATACCTGGATCTGAAACTCACCGAAGGGAGCAAGGTGCGGGCTGGAAAGATCTCGGCGTTCGTGGTGGGCATCATCGCTATCATTCTAGGGATCATCTTCCAGGGGGTCAACGTCTCCTTCCTTGTCGGATGGGCTTTTGCAGTCGCGGCTTCGGCGAACCTTCCCGCAATCATAATGCTCCTTTTCTGGCGGAAGACGACAGCCGAGGGGATCATCGCCTCCATCCTGACGGGGATCATCTCCGCGATGGGCCTCATCCTCCTGTCTCCCGACATGTATGCGGTTTACGGATGGGACATCGCCACAGCGCCGGTTCCGTTCAGCAATCCGGGAATCGTGAGCGTACCTCTGAGTTTCCTGGCCCTCGTCCTGGTTTCTCTCGCCACCTTCAAGGGCCCCAAGAACGAGCCATCCACGGCCTCCTGAACCATCCACGGCCTGCTGATACCTTTGCCGGACCGTCCGAGAGGGCGGCCCGGCAAATCGATTCCCCGAAGTACTTCGTGGGTTGGAAGTCATTCCGGAGCGTGGGTGAACCCCTGGTCCCGGCAGTATCACCCTCACCGGCTCCACCCCGGTCCAACCACCGGTCCAATCACGATTGCGCATATTCTGAAAGCCGTGTAGACTTTGCCCCATGAAATTCCATCTGATTTCACTGGGGTGCCCAAAAAACACCGTCGATTCCGAGCTCATTTCCGGAAACCTCGTCCGGAATGGAGCGGCCTGGGTTCCCTCACCCGACGGTGCCGATCTCGTTCTTCTGAACACCTGCGGATTCATCAAGGAAGCCAAGGAAGAATCGCTTCGCCACATCTTCCAGCTCCTCGCTCTGAAACGGACCCGGCCCAGGGCAAAAATCGTCGTTTTCGGATGCATGGTTAAGCGGTATCGGGAAGAGCTCTCGAAGGAGATCCCCGAAATCGACGGCCTGTTCGAGTTCCTTTCGGAAGCCCAAATCCCCGAAATCCTCGGGTTGGCCCGGTCGGGGCCGCGCCCAAAAAAGGTTTCCGGGGCGTCGAACCGGCCATTCTCGACGGCAACCGACAGCCTGGGCCGTTTTTTCCTCCCTCCCCATATCGGTTTTTTGAAGATCGCCGAAGGTTGCGTCAACAGGTGCAGTTACTGCGCCATCCCCGACATCCGGGGCCCCTTCCGTTCCATCCCCATGGACGACCTGCTCCGGAGAGCCAAAAAGCTTGCGAAAGCCGGGGTGAAAGAAATCTCGGTAATCGCGCAGGACACCCTTCTGTACGGAGCGGAAAAAGGCGGCCGGAGCCGGCTTCCCGAGCTTCTCGAAAAGCTCGCGCAGATCCCGGGCCCCGAATGGATTCGCCTTCATTACCTGCATCCGAAGCGTCTTTCCGAAGAACTGATCGACGGGATTTTCTCGATTCCCAAGGTCGTTCCGTATTTCGACATCCCTTTCCAGCATGTCTCCGACCGCATGCTCGCCCTCATGAACCGTTCGGTCACCAAGAAAGAACTGATCCACTTGATGGGGGCGATCAGGAAACGCTTCAGGGGGGGGATCATACGATCGACCTTTATCGTCGGCTTCCCCGGAGAGACCGAAAACGAGTTCCAGGAGCTGATGGACTTCATCCAGCTTCATCCGGTCGACCGCCTGGGGGCTTTCCCTTTCTCCGCGGAAGAGGGTACCCCGGCCTGGCGGATCACTCCCAAAGTCCCTTCGAAGGAGAAGATCCGGAGGCTGGATGAACTGATGACCCTGCAGCAGGTTGTGGCGGCGGACCGGAATAGACGAATGGAGAGCCGCCTGGTCACCGCGATCGTCGATCGGATTTCGGGCGAAACCGCCTTTGGACGTTATTTTGGAGATGCCTTCGAGGTGGACAACCTGATCTCTTTCGGATATGATGGATCATTCGAGGAAGGCCAGTTTTTGACCTGCCGGATCCTTTCCGCCGAGGCCTACGATTTCACGGGAGAAGTTGTCTCCCGCTCCGGTCGAAGGAAGAAATGAAAACCGAGTTCTGTCCCGGGTGCGAGGGGCTCAAATGACCCTTGCCACGAAACTGACGCTGCTTCGTGTCGGGTCGATTCCCCTTTTCATGGCGACTTTCCTTTGGAGCTCCGACCCGGAGCTCAAGGGCGATTGGGGGAAGGTGATCGCCGCCGTGGTCTTCATTTTCGCCGCGATCACGGATTACTACGACGGAGCCGTTGCCCGATGGTACAAGGAAGAAACGACGTTCGGGAAGTTCATGGACCCGATCGCGGACAAACTTCTGGTTTCGACCGCGTTGATCGCGATGGTCGAGTACCGGTCGATTACCTTCACGCCGAGCTGGGTGGCGATCGTGATCATCGCCCGCGAGTTCGCGGTGACAGGCCTGAGACTTGTCTGCGGGGCAAAGGGGACGGTGATAGAATCGAGTTCCCTGGGAAAATGGAAGACAACGGCACAGCTCACTGCGATCATCACCTCTCTGGTTTTCGTCAGCTTCAAGGTGATCATCGCAACCTACTCGATCGATTGGGCGGGTCCATTCCTCCAGGTCCACGGCTGGATCATCTTCGTCCTGATGTGTCTCGCGGTCATAATGACCATCTATTCCGGGTACGATTACCTGAAAAGGAACTGGCATCTCCTCGATGAACAGACAATCTAGCAGAGCGGTCCTTTACGCCCTCGCATCCGGTTTCGGCCTCGGGTTCTCCCCCTACGCCCCCGGAACCGTGGGAAGCCTGGGAGGAATCGCGCTTTTCCTGCTGACCCGGCCGATGGGGGGCGGGTGGCAGGCGCTTCTTTTCGCCCTGTTCTGCCTTTCCGCGATCGGGATCGCGGACGGAGCGGAGCGAGTTTCCGGGGAGCGGGACCCCTCCTTCATCGTGATCGACGAGATCGCGGGGATGTGGGCCACGTTGCTTTTCCTGGGCCGGGAAGACATGCTCGTCCTGGCTCTTGCGTTCGTGCTTTTCCGGGCCTTCGACATCGCCAAGTTCTTCCCCCTCAACCTTTTCGAAAGCTTCCGGGGCGGAGTGGGAATCGTTGCCGACGACGTCGCCGCGGGGATGCTGGTGAACCTTCTTCTCAGGCTGCTCCTCACGATCGGCCTTTTCTAACCCTGGGGCTTGCCACAGAGGTCTCAGAGAGCACCAAGTCGCCGAAACCCCCGCCCGCTGAGGTCACCGAGAAGCTGTGAAAAAATCGCGAAAAATTCCTCTTGCCACGGATTTTCACGGATGGCCACGGATTGTAGTTTGGGAAAATCAGTGTCGATCCGTGTTTTTCCGTGGCGAAAATACTTCGTTCTCGATCCCTTCCTCCGTCGGTTGATTCTTTCACACGTTCCGGGCCTATAACGAGGTCTTCCTGACAGAGCAAGCCCTCGCATTGGTGGTCTTCGTGTCCTTTGCGCCTTTGTGGTGAGCCCCGGGTATTCCGGGAACGAGATTGGGGGTTCCAAGGTAACGTATCACGTCCCCGGAACTC
>CAYRYU010000035.1:63906-66023 GCA_964428355.1 uncultured bacterium | reverse complement strand
AGGGGCTTGATCTCACCCGCGATCGAGATGTTCCCTTCCGAAAGGACGATCCCGCCGTTGCTGGTGAAGAAAAGGGGTTTCCGGATCTCCACGGATTTCAGGTTGTTGAGAAGCACCCAACCGTTCAGGTTCAGGAGATACCCGTTGGAGTTCGAGGAGAGCAGTTCGCGCCGTTCCAGTTCCCTTTCCCAGTTCGAACCTTCCTGGACGTCGATCACCCAGGCGAATTTTGGCGAATCGGGCTTCAGTTCGAGATCGAGGAGGGAATCCATGTTCTGGAGGTTCAGATCCTTCGCGAGCTCGGCATATTTTCCAGGAATGGCATGGAATGGGGGTTGTCCCACCTTGTCCGCAGGGACGACGAGCTGGTCGAGGGGGTCCCCGGGGGGGGTGAACTTCAAGCATCCGGTCTGGCTTTCATCACGCGGTGAGGGGGATGTGTAGTTGGTTGCGGCGAAGGCGAGGGAGTAGTTGTAGGGTTCCTTGTCCACAAGTTCGCATGACCGGCGTTGGTACTCCTCCTGAGTCATTTCCGTTTTATGGAAGAGAATCGCGGGCTGTTCGTCGGTTCCTTTCTTTTCCTGGAATCGTTCCGACTTCATCGCGAAGTTGAACCCCGCGTTGATGGTGGTCTGTTGGTGGCGACCCGGGATGACCTTGAAGCACCGGCCGCGCTGAAAGCCACGGTAGACCTCGCCAAGGACTATGGTGGGGGAAAAGAAACGGTCGTGATCGGTCCCGCACAGCCGGAAAATGGAGTTCACGCCCAACCAGGGTGCGTTCTTGTTTTCCTGGAAGTTCAGTGCCCACCGAGAGGTGGGGCCCTTGGTCTCCGGAATCGCGCAGTTTCCGCGGTCCCAGGCGAGATGGTGCAGAGCGAAGTTTCCCGTGCTGTCCGAAATGGTTTCGAAGGGTTCGTACGGGTAGAGGGGCCACTGTTTCTGACCGGTGGAAGGGACGTTGTACTCGTGTCCCTGCTGGTAGAAATGCCTGGACTCACCGAAGTTCTGGGGATCCTGGAAGGAGCCGCAATCGCCGTGGGCAAGGAAAAGGGTGATCGGGGAACCGCTCGGGCCTCCCAGGTATGCAAGTCCGATGGGTTTCTTGACCATGTCCTCCATTTTTCTGATGCCCGCGAAAAGGTTGGGATTGTCGACACCGTTCTGGAGGACGAGTGGGGTTGGGCTCGTCCTGAGTGGTCTTCCTCCTTCGTCCGAGGAAACCGTGTTGTAGGCGAACTGCCCGGGTTGGGCGGCGTTTTCGATGTAGAGGGTGAATTTCGAAAGGACCGGAAGGTGGGCGGTCGTGACCTTGCAGGGAACTGCGAACTGGAATCTTTCCGTGGTTGTGACGGAATTCGCCCCTCCGTCTTTCGAGAAGGGAATCGACACGTTGATCCTGATGAACCCGCGTTTCTCGGTCGGATAAAGGGCGGGGTTCGGGCCGAAAGCCGTGAAATCCTGCCTGAGGACCATCCATTCGCATTTCGGAGGCATGAAACGGAACTCGTCCCGAGGGGCGAAAAGCTCTGAAACGATCGGCCCGAATCGCAATCTGGACTTCTGGTCGTCGTCGAACGTGATCGGAAAGACCCCCGAGTTTTCGAGCTTGTCGATCGGCTGCGAAAGGGAGGCCCGAAGCTTGGGGAGGTGTTCCTGAGTGATCTTCTGAAGGGATAGGATCGCCATCGAAAAGGCGAGGGATTGCGAAAGCCGCATCTGTCCAAGTCTCTGGGTCTGTGCCTTCTGACTGATCGTGTATCGGAAGACGGTGGCCCCGGTGATGATCAGGATGAAAAGGACCCCGACCATTATCACAAGCACCGAGCCTCTCGAGGGTGGTTCCGGGGAAAACCCAGAGGTCTCGTGGGATTCAGGGGAAAAGGAAAACCCGCGGTTCATCTTGAGTCGATCCCTTCTCTCGTCATGGAGCATCGGAAGGGGATGGATGGAACCGCGGAAACGTCCGGTGAGGTGGTTTCCGTCAGGCCTGGGGAAACCGATCCTCTCCTGTCGGGATCACTCTTTTTTTCCACTTCGTCGAATCGGATTGGAGTTCTTGTATTCCCAGGGGGGTTGGGGATAGAGCTTCCGCATCAAGGTCCAATCGTTGAAATT
>CAYRYU010000035.1:61382-63806 GCA_964428355.1 uncultured bacterium | reverse complement strand
ATTCCCAGGGGGGTTGGGGATAGAGCTTCCGCATCAAGGTCCAATCGTTGAAATTCTTGTACCAGGTCATGGTTCGAGGCTTCCCCGTGTCGTCCTTGAGAAAATGCCACTCCCACGCAACGATGTCGTCGGTTGGTCCTGTTCCGGGGTAATCGGCGGGCTTGGTCGTCACCTCGGTGTCGGTCGGGTTGGTGGGAGGCAGTGTTCCGGGGGTTGTGGGAGGTTCGTAATCCGTGAGGGCTTTTTCGGCATCGACCGCGGCCATCTTCAATGGAGTCAGCCCGGGAGGTGGCGTCTGGGGCGGGTCGGGGGGGAGCGGCTCGGGGGTCGGAGGGCTCCCAGACACCTGGACGAACCCGGAATGCACCCAGCCGGTTTTCGTCCCCGAATACTGGATGGAATACCAGACCGCGGTGTACTCGCGTTGGGGATGGCGGGCCATCTTCGCTCCGGTAACCGTGAACGAGGTGGAAGGGGAAAGCACGTCGGTCTTGGATCCCCAGGGTTCGGTCCGGACGTGGAGACCCTGACCGATGATCGTGGCGGGAATCCCCTGGGCGAAGGCAAACATGCAGATTCCAGGAATCAGCAGCACGGCCAGGATGAAAATTCTCTTCATATTCATTCCTTCGCCCTCGGGGGGAACCGTTAGGAGCGTCATTTGTTCTCCGGGTCGAAATCCGAAAGGACATTGGTGGGCTCGGGGGGAGGGGCAACGGGTTGGATGATTTCGGGCGGCTTGTCAGCCATTCCCTCTGCGGTCTCCTCGACTTTTCCGGCGGCCTCCGCGATTTCCGTCCAGCCTTTCTCCCAAGCTTCCTTGCCTTTTTCCTGGGCGCTCTCGATCACCGAATCGATCTTTTCCTTCGTCTCCTGGATGGCCCCCTCGATCTCTTTCTTGGCTTCCTCGACCGCGGCTTCGGCTCCGGCTTTGATGACCTTTCCGGTCGCATCGACGATCTCTTTTCCCTTTTCGATGGCTTCCTTCGCTTTCTCGGCTTTCTCCTTCACGTCCTGGACGACCTTTTCGCCGATCTGTTTGGCGGCTTCGACGCCAAGGATGCCCAATCCGACCATGATTTCGAGCTTGTGCTTTTCGATTTCGATCTGGGTCTGGACGGCTCTCTCGATGGCTTCTTTGCCCTTTTCGACACCGCTCTTGATGGCTTCCTTTCCCTTCTCGATACCTTCCTTCACCTTTTGGAGCTCTTCCTTGCCCTGTTCTATAGCTTCTTTTCCGGCAGCCTCGACTACGCGGCCGGCGGCTTCAAGGGTTTCCTTTGCCTTTTCACCGGCGGCCTCGACCTTTTCCTTGACCTCGGTAACGCCTTTCTTGATCTCCTCGTTGACCGTCTTGATGCCCTCGACCGCTTTGTTCACGCCGTTCTCGACGGCTTCCTTGACCGCTCCGACGGCTTTCTTGCCGGTCTCGACGATCTCCTTGGCCTCCTCCTTGATCTGCTCGCCCGCGGCTTTGGCGCCGGCAATCGCAACGCCGGCGACAGCTCCGACGATCCCGATGGCCGTTCCGATAACCTTCTTTTCGGTTTCGATGATTCCGGTGGCGATCTTCTTGCCGGTTTCAACGGCATTCGTTACTACCTTCTTGGCTTCTTCCTTGCCCTTCTCGACTGCGGTTTCCACGGTTTCCTTGGCCTTTTCGACGGCTTCCTTGCCTGTCTGGACGGCCTTGTCGACGGTCTCTTTCACCGTCTCCGCTGTCTTCTGGACGGTTTCCTTGACGGCCTCGGTAGTCTTCTGCACCGTTTCCTTGGCTTTCTCCACGCCATTCTGGACGGCTTTCTGGGCGTTTTCGATCCCCTTGGCGACCGGCGCGAGGGCAGGTTCCTTCTTCATCTGTTCCATGGCACCGTCTACGGCCTTGTCGCCAACCCTTCCGACGGCCTCCCCGACCTTGGCACCGATCGGGCCGCCCACCACGGCTCCGACCACCTTTCCGATCTGCTCGAATGGCCAGGCCCAGCAACCCGAGCTCACGAAGCAAAACAACGCGAGAGCGGCAATCGATTTGAGGTTTTTCATTTCCCCGATTCCCTCCTGCAAGATGATGTTTGGATGAGAATGATTTCTTTGCCGATTACTGATCCTATTCCAAGAGACGAAAAATTGAAAGGTTTCGTTCCGAATTCGGGAAAATTCCGAGTACTTCGAAACAATGAGGAGGCTGAAGCAAGGTCACCGACGAAAAATGCCACAGAGTCGCAGAGGACACAGAGAAAGCCCGGGAGTTCCGAAAAAGGGATGAAAACTGCCCGATTCATCGACAACCTCTGTGGCTCTGTGTCTCCGTGGCAATCCTATCAGAAAACCGGCTATAATGCCAAAAAAATGAGCCTCCTTCACCCAAGTTTCTACAGTCGGGAAGGAGGCTGGATGGCTCGTTCAGAACTCCATTTCGCCCAC
>CAYRYU010000035.1:22618-61282 GCA_964428355.1 uncultured bacterium | reverse complement strand
GCTTCCTTCATCCGCTTCAGATAAGGGGTATCGGGAGTCCAGGCTTTCATGGCAACCCCCGGCTCGACCGTTTCCTGCCCGGAAACGTCACCAATGGACTTATCCCGACTCAAGGACTTGGAGTCTGCCCCCAAATCCGATTTCGAGAGGCTCTGGGGCTTCGAGGGGCTGGGGAGGCCGCCGGGGGCCGCGGACTCGGGCTCTGGCATAGGTTCCTGAGGCCTCGCGCCCGTCGACCTGTCTTCCTCGGACTCTGCGGACCCCAAAGGTGCCCCATCGAATGCCTCCGAGGAGGGGGCCCTGGAGTTTCCAGAAATCGCCCCACCCGCCCCCTGTGAATGGTCCGAACTTTCCCGGTTGGCTCCTTTTTTCATCTTTCTGGAGACGAAATCCTTGGGGATCTCGAACTCGGTGTTCCACCACGCCACACGGTCGTTCCACATCCGGACGACCTCTTCGAGCTTGGAGGCCTGAACGGCTTTCAGGTCGGTTTCCTTCCTTTCGACGATCTCGAAATATTCCTTGCGCCATTGCGGCATCGTCGAAGGGGGAACGATCTCATGCTGGACATACTGGTCCAGGCGCTCGAGGACGATCAGGGAGGTGTTCGGGGTGACGATTCCGAACCTTTTCCCTACCGACGTGATCTCTTTCTCGTTTTTTTGCGGGAAGACCATCAGATCCTCGACCTTTTTCTGCGCCCAGTAGCGTTCGAGAAGATCTCCCTCGGGAGCCTTGGCGGCCGAGATCTCGTATTCGACCTCTTTTTGGACCTTGTCACCGAATCCGAAGCGAAGCTTGATCTTGCCGGATTCGCCATTCAGGACCCCTGCAAGGGTGAACCGGTCGTGAACCGATTTGGGAATCCTGGGAAAGGTTTCGGTGAGGTCACCCGAGACTATGTCTGCACCCAGGAACGCGAATGCGGTTTTTCCGATCGCGGGTGCGACCGAGGCTGCTTCGACCTGGTTGAGGTTGAAGTAGTCGCCGCCAGTCTGAAGGGCCAGGAACCTGAGAAACGAGTGGTTCGCGGTCGAGTCGCCGCTGAAGGCGTAGAGGGGTTTGGTCAACCCCGTGGGGTTTTCCTGGCCGAAGTTCGAGACTCCGTCCGAGAAAAGGAGGTAGAAATCCGGCTCGGTTTCTCCCTTCGCGGGAGAGAGACACCCCATCTGCGTTCCCCCGTCGTAGGGGGCTTCCGCGATCTCCTTCTCGATTGCGGAAAGGTCTCCGCCGGAAACCTTGAATGTCCTGGCGGGTTCGCGGTCATTCCTGAAGAAAACCAGGGAGACTTCGATGGAGGCGGATCTGTACAATGCGAAGAACTCCCGGAGGATCCGGAGTTCCTTGGAATGATCAGCTTTTTCGCGGGAAGCGCTAGCGTCCCAGAAGATCGTTATCCTGGACGGGCTTTTTTCCGCGGCGGAATCGGTCGGACGGTCGCCGGTTAGGAAATGGTTCAGACAGAAGTAGGTCTGCCCTTTGGGGGACTTTTCGACGAGGACTGGTTGTTTTTCGATATCGGGGATGGCGACACGCAAGTCCGAGGTCAGGGGTTCCTTTTCCAAAGTGGTTTCGGCCGAGTAGCCCTGCTGCCACTTCTTGAAGGAGAAGTCCTTGAGGTCACCGCTTTTCACGACCGGGGAAATCTCGCTCCGGATGACCTCCACCCGCAACGAGAAGGAATCCACCTTTTCCTTGTACCGCAAGGGGAGGTGGTAGACATAGCCTTCACCCGACGGGGTCAGGTCGGAAACATATTTCACCATGACGGTGCGGTTTCCGTGGGCGGGAATCGGGAATACCCGCGTCTTGAAATTGTTGCCCTTGACCCATTCAACCAAACCGGGGTCCACACCTTTCCGGACTTCCTGTTCGAACACCTCCCGGCCCTTGTCTTTCTCCACCGCGACCCCATCTACAAGAACTCCGTTGACATCAAGCCCGTAGCCGCTGACGGTCGAGCCTTCGGGAAGGGGGAAATACAGATCCCCGGCTAGTTGCCTGGAGTTCGGGTTGTGGAACGTCATCACCGTCCTCGTCTCGGCGAGCATCCCCACGATGCGGACCAGGGTTTCAACCTTGGCGAGCGCGAGGGGAACGGAGGTGTTGCCTTCCCTGATCATCAGCGACGGAGGGAGGTCCTGGGCAACGGCACCCGAGACAACAAGCAGGATCAGCAAGAACGGGACGTAACGTTTCATGTTCCTCTCCTTTTGGAATATACGGACGCATTATACCAGAACGTTTCTCGCGGGAACCGGATTCACTTTCTCGGGGGCGGCCTCCAGATGCGGGAAACGGTAAGTGACGGGGAGCCGTACTGGCAGTCGACCCTTCCCTCGATCAGGAACATTCCACCCTCCCCGAGGATGTGGCCGTATTTCTGGAATGTTCCTGGAAAGAGGGTCGCTTCGAAAGCCCCGGTCAGGTCTTCAAGTGAAAGGAACCGCATCCTGGCACCGGTCTTGGTTGTCACCGGTTTCCAGGCGATGAGAAAACCCGCCGTCAGGATCCTGCGACCGGGGAAATCAGCGAGATTCACCGCGGGGACGACCTTGGGGGGGATTTGGAAAAACTCGGTGGGGTGGGCCGAAACCATGAGGTCCATCGCCTTCCATTCGGTCATGGCCCATTCCCTCGGATCGGGCATCCTCCGGACGAAAGGCGGAAGATCGGCATTCTGGGCGGCGAAAAGGTTACCCGAACCCCGGATGGCTTTTTCCCAGCGGCATGCGGCAGGTGCCCCGAACGAGCGGAGCGCACCACTGTCGAGAAGGCCCTGGAGTTCGTTTTCCGCCGGACCGACGCGGGCGAGGAAATCGGAAAACCCCTCGAAAGGTTTCCGCTCACGCTCGGAGATGATCTTTCCGACTGTTTCACGTGTGAGCCCCTTGACGAAAGAAAGGCCGATCCTGATCCTGTCCTTGCCCGGGGTGCAGTCCCATCTTCCCTCGACCACGTCGGGTTGGAGAAATGTGATTCCCAGCCGTTTTGCCTCCCCGATGTAGGCCTGCGGACCGTAGAAGCCGCCCCGGTTGTCAAGGACGCCGGCGAAGAATTCGGTGGGGAAGTGTTCCCGGAACCATAGAAGCTGCAGGGAAAGAACGGCGTAGGAAGCGCTGTGGGCCTTGCAGAAGGCGTATCCCGAGAAGCTTTCGATCTGGCGCCAGATTTCGGAAGCCAGATCCGGGGGGAAACCCTTTCGGGCCGCTCCCTCCAGGAAGCGGTTCTTGGAACGGGCCATGACCTCGTCGCCGCGCTCCTTCCCGCTCATGGCGCGGCGGAGGGAGTCGGCTTCCCCGAGGGTGAACCCGGCAACCGAATGCGCGACGCGGATCACGTCCTCCTGGTAGATCATGATCCCGTGGGTTTCCTGCAAGACCGCCGCCAGGACCGGGTGGGGAAAAGCGATTCTGGAACGGTCGCGATGCAGGGCGATGTATTCCTGCATCATCCCGCTTTCGGCAACGCCCGGCCTTATCACGGAGCTCGCGGCGGTCAGATCCAAAAAGCCGCTGCAATCAAGTTTCTTCAGCAGGGACCGCATCCCGGGACTCTCGATGTAGAAAACCCCCATCGTCGACCCCTGCCTGAGGGCGGAATCGACCTTCGGATCGCGGGCCAGGCGCTCCACATCGTCCAGGAAAGGTGGAAGGCCCCCGGTGGGTCCGAGCCTGGAAGTGAGGTCCGCGAAAACCCCGAGGGAGCGTTGCGCGAGAAGGTCGATCTTGACGAGCCCGACCGCTTCTATTGCGTGCATTTCCATCTGCGTCATCGGGATCGGTTTGGAGGATGGCTGGGTCGGGGTGAATCTGTGTATCCCGCCGGGGGCGACCACGACCCCGCCTGCATGGAGGGAAAAGTGTATCGGGAGCCCTTCGAGCCTGGCGGCGAGGTTGAGAAGGCGGCGGAAGGAGGGTTCCCCGAAAGGGAGGTCGCGGCTCTCCGGGCGTTCCGGACCCTGTTTCAGGAACTCCATGACGGGGAGGTGTCGGATACCGCGGCTGATCCTCTTCAGCTCATCGGGCGGGAATCCGAGCGTCTTTCCCACTTCCCGGACCGCGTTCCGGCCGCCCATCGTGACGTGGGTCGAGATCAGGGACACTTGTTCCTTTCCCCAGCGCCGCCGCAGGAACTCGTAGATTTCGTCTCGTACTTTCCAGGAAAAATCGAGATCGATGTCGGGCGGGGACTTCCGCTCGGGATTGAGGAACCGCTCGAAGAAAAGATCGTAGGCGAGGGGATCGACATGGGTCATCCGTAGTGCGTAGCTGACGATGCTGTTCGCGGCGGATCCACGGCCCAGGACCCGATGTCCCATCCTTTCCGCCTCCACCACGATCTCGTGAACGAGAAGAAAGTAGTCCTGGAACCCCTTTTCCTCTATAACGCGAAGCTCGCTTTCCATGCGTTCCATGGCCTTTTCGGGGACGGTGACGAACCTCTCCTTCAAACCACGGTAAGCGAGCCCCCGGAGCTTCTGGAGGGAATCGCCGGGATCGGCCATTATCCTGGGCATGAAGAAAGTTCCCAGGGGGGGCTGCCAGGACGGCTCTTGCAGGAACCGGCCTGTCCCTTCGAGGCCTTCTGGGAACCAGTCGAAGCGACGGGCCATCTCATCGGAGGGGGCGGGGAAGGGGAGATCCTCTTTCCCGACCTGTGCCGCCAGCGTGTTTCCATGGATGGCCCGGAGAACCCTGAGAAGGAGAGCGTCCTCCTTTTTCGCACCCCTGAGAATCGTCAAAGCCAGGGGGGAAGCCTTTACCGAGCGGGCCAGGGAGGCCTGTCCGGTCAGCTCATGGCGGGAGGCGCGTCCCGTGACCCCCCAGAACCGTTCAAAACCGGGATTTGGGATATGCCGGAAGGCCTGGATGGCTTCCGTTCCGACTGCGACAGCCCGGCCCTGCCCGGAAAGGCCTTCCAGGAGAGTCCCCCAGGGGATCCGAAAGTTCTCCCCTGGACTCACGACCGCGGGGGGCGGCGGGTTCCCGAAACACTCGCCTGCTGGCCCCGCAGGGGAGGGGTCGGTCCGGCCTGCGGGGCCGTTTCCAAGAGGTCCGTCAAGGAGGTTGGATGAGAAACCGGGAACGACCCGGACTCGCGGATTTTTCGTCGATCGTGGATGGCGGGTTTCCCGGATCTCGTGAAACTCGCTAGTCAAGCGACATACGGACTTGAATCCCGCCTCGTCTCCCGGGTAGAGGATGATAAACCCATCGGATAGAGGGAAGGAAACTCCCGAGAGAAGCGCAAGCCCATTTGCGCGGGCGGCCTTGATCGCCTCGACGAGGCCCCAGTATCCGCCGGTATCGGTTAGGGGCATGATCCGGTGGCCGGCCATTGAAATCGCCTTCGCAATGCGTTCGGGCCGGCAGGTTCCCTCCCCGAACGAGTATGCCGTGAAGCACCCCAGGGGGCCGAATGTCCTGGTGGGGTCCAGGGTCACGTATGGTCCTTCCCCTAATCGGCTTCGGAGGATCCACCTCCGGGCATGCCACGATAAACGAGTGAGGACCCGGGCATCAGCAGGAACATGGCGGTCTTGAACCTCTTCTGCGCTTCCGAACCGGGTGACGATATCCGGCGTGTGAGAACAGCCGCCAGTTCATGCTTTTGAAGCGTGAAATCGACCTCGGACAGTTCGCGGGTCTTTTTGATCAGGTCGTCGATCTCCTTGTCGATCTCCGCGAGTTGGGACGCGGAAGTCCCTGGCCTGATGGCCTTTTCCTTCCTTTCCATGAAGCTCTTGATCCCATACCTCACGAAAGGGAGGGAGAAACGGTTCGCCCCACGGATCTTTTCCAGGGTCTTCGTCTCCCACTCTCCTTCCCGGGCCTGGCCGATCCGGATCGGGTCGGCGAAGTCCCTGGGCGGAAGGAGGCAGCAGGTAAAGTCGGAGACTGCGGCTTTCTGGGCGCCTGTCAGGAGAATATCGATTTCGAAGGAATAGTACCAGATTGCGAGGAATGAAAAAAGACCGAACGGGGCGATGGTGTGGGAAACCGCCTTTTCCTTTTGGATCCCTGGCAGCTTCGCGATCGTGTCGATCCACGGCCATCCATATTTCTGGACTTCGGGAGACCTGTGGCAACGTGCGCAGCTGAAAGGAACGGGGGTCGTCGTATACCGGAGCCCGGCGCGGAGTTGCCGGGCCTCCTCCTCCCTCAGCTTCATCAGTTCCAGACGGAATGAATCGGGGATCTTCGTTTGAAGGCGAAGGGCATTCTCGAGGCGCTTGAACCCGTCATGCACTCCCGCGAAGACCGATGTGCCAGTCACGTCCAGTGCCGGAGGCGGGGACAGGGCGTCGATGACGCGGGCCATTTCCGACAGTCGGCCAACCTGGGCGCGGGTCAGGCCGAGTCCGAAAATCATGTTGACGGAACTGCACTTCATGATCAGGTAACCGAGATTGTACAAATGCTTCGAGTGGGCTGAGGCCCGCGCTCCGCCGATCCAGGGGCTGGGGGTGGCCAGGAGGGATCCGATCGTGGCGATTTCCGCCTTCCCGACGCCGGCATCTGTCATGCCCGCGGTGGCGATATCTTCAACGGGGGCAATATCCGGAGCCGTCCAGCTCGAGGAGGGGAAAAAAAGGAGTAACGCCAAGGGGAATACGAGTCTTTTCATCCGTCCTCAATCCTCCGCTGTCAGCAAACCATGGGCGCGACCGAGCCAGTAGGCGAGCGCGTATCCAACGGGTGCCACAAGAACTCCGCTCCGGCTGCCCGTTACGACCGACCGGGGCGAATCCTGCCAGATGAAGATGTCCGGGGCGCGCTGGTTAAGCGGGAAGATCCTCTTCGACTGGCGACCCCAGTGGCTGAGGCGGTCGGGCCAGGGGAGGAGCTCCAGTCCCGGGTCGGAGCTGTGGTCGAACAAACGGTCGTGCCGGTCGGAGGGGTAGAGGAGAAGCGCTTCCTTAGCTTGTTCTAGTCTCAGTGATGGAACGGGGGGCTTGCAATAGGCGGTTCGGATGAAGGTGTAGAGAGAATTGGATTCATCCTCGATGGGGACGTAGGCACGCCGCATAGCATCGGTCGCCGCTGACGCGAGGTCCGGGGCCGGGTCCCCTTCTAGGATTCCGAGGAGGGCGAAAAACGTCAGGTTCGTTCCCACGTAACTGCGCATGGCATCTGAAAACTCATCGATGTTGGAACGGGAAACCGTGTTCAACCACCGCGAAAACTCGAGAGCCCTGCGGGCCTCCATCCTGCATCCGACGGCTTCGAGGGTTCCGGCCAGGGACTCAATCTCGGGGACGAACCTGGCAAGTCCAAGGAAGAAAGCGGGATCCCTGGCCCGCTTCAAGAGCCTGAGAAGGAGTTTTCCACCAACGTGGCCAAGCGGCACCACGAAAATCTCGAGGGCGGGGGAAACCCCCTCCAGGAACGACCGGGGGGCTATCCCGTATTCGATAAGGATTTCCCGCCCGACGTGGAAAACTGAGACGGCAAGTTCGCCGAGGATGTCCAGGAGGATCGGATCCCCGGTGCCCAGGTAGAGATCGGAAAGGAGCTCGCAGGAGCGGGAGGCGATCCGGGGAAGATCCCGGCGAGCACAGAGTTCGTCGCGGAAAAACGAACCTATGTCAGGGTCCTCCGTTATCGAGGCCGCGGCCTGGAGCATGAGAAGCGCCCTGAACGCTTCGCCCCCTCTGATCGGAGGGGGACGGAACGTTGAAAGTGCCCGCGCGAGGCGCTCGTCGAATGGGATGATGCGGGCCAGGGTTTCCGCCGGGAAATCGTCGACCGATTCCCACTCTTCACGGGTGATCCGGTCCTGGTAGCAGTATGTGGGATCGAGGTTGAACATTACTTTCCGAACGCGGCCGATCGTCGCTTCGAGGGCCAAACCGTTCCCTGAAAGGTTTTTCGCGATCGAGCCCACGTCTTCCCGGACGACCTTCCTGAGTTCGGGGTTCCGTATCAGCGGCCATGCCAGGGTGTATGCGAGGAAGATGCCGGTGTACTGGTCGCGGGAAGTGTCGGGATGGAAAAGGAATGTGCTGTAGGTTCCTGTCCCGGGAAGCATGCCCGGGGCGTTTCCGAACCATTCCCGGGGTCCGAAGCAGCGTCCCAGAAAACCGGGGGAACCTGTCATGGCGTGGAGGTGGTGGAAAGCCCAGAGCCCCTTTTCGATGTTGGCGAGAGCGGCGGGTTCCTTCGTGACGCGGAAGCGGAAGCACTGGGCGGCAATGTATGCTCCGGTCCAGATCGTGGAATCACCGCCGCCAACAGGGCGGAGACTCTTTCCGTCAGTGCCTGGCAGAAGGTTGAAGACCATCCCCTGCGGAGTGTGCTCTTCCTCGAGTGCCTTGTCGAAGGCCCGTGCCTTTTCGAGAAGCGGACCGGCCAAAAGCCGGCTGGCCGGAAGGAGTGCCCAGATAATCAAAACGAGGAACAAGGGTATCTTCGCAAATCTCGGAAAAGTCAATTCCACCATCGATCCGCCTCCGGATATCATCTGCCTGGAAGGAATTATATCAGATCCTCGATGGGAGTGCGGCCTCCCGGGTGGCCTCCAGCCCACCAAAAATGAGATTGCGTGGACCCCAGGTCAGGCAACTTTTTGCTTTTGGGCCACTTCAGTCGGCTTGCCGGCCCGGAGGGGTGCTCCGGAGAATCGTTCATTTTTCTGGAAAGGTGGGAATTGAAAGGACGGGAATGGGGGCCGCTCGGCGGATTTGGGTCAGATGAGAGCCGAAAAGAAGGCTGGAAAGGATCGAATGGCCGCGGTGCCCCGCTATCATGAGATCGACCTTTTCCGCCTTGATGAAACGACCTGTTTCCGAGTCCAGGTCACCGATACAGAGACAATTCCGACACTGGAGGCCCTGGCTTTTAAGTATCGAAGCGACCCTTGAGAGGTCGGCAACCGCCTTTGCTGCTTCAACCTCCTCAGGCATCAGGCCGAGAAATTTGCCGGTCACGCTGGGAAGGACGTGGAAGAGGATCAGTTCCGCGCCATTCGCCTGAGCCAACGATATGGCCCGAGACAAGAGTGTTTCATCCGAGGGGCTGAGACTCATTGCCACGGCGATTCGCCGGAAACCGGGTTGAGCCGGTGGTGACTCCGTTCTGGCCGCTACCGGTGCGGCAAGGGAGTCGACCATGCGTAGCCGGAAGGCCCGCCAACGGCTTTCCATGAGCATCCAGACGAGGAGAACCAGGAGAGCGGTTGCAGTTGGAAACAGAAGCCAACGCACCAACGCGCCTCGCAAGCCTTCAGCCGCCCAACCATGCAGAATGGTTTCCCCAACAAGTTTGAGGTTCAAGAACATGATCAAAAAGGCGGAGCACCAGGCCAACCCATGAAGCCACAGGGGAGTGGCCAGGCGGCCCATCCATCGGCGGTCCCGAGTGAAATGGATCAGGGGAACCAAAGCGAAGGAAAGCTGCAGGGACAAGATCACCTGCGACAGGACCAGCAATGAATCGATAGCGGCATCGCCTTGCCAACCGATAACCATAGCGGCAGGAACGATGGCCAGCAGGCGGGAGATCAGGCGTCGAAGCCAAGGCTTGAGCCGCAGTTCGAGAAAACCTTCCAATACGATCTGACCGGCCAGGGTGCCCGTGATGGTAGACGATTGCCCCGCCGCCAAAAGTGCAATGGCAAAGGCAATCGGTGCAATTTTGGACCCGAGGAGAGGGGCCAGAAGGGTATGGGCTTCCTGGATCGAAGCTACTTGCGTGTTTCCGGTGGAATGAAAGGTAACCGCGGCAAGCGCAAGGATAGCCCCATTCACCAAAAAAGCCCCATTCATTGCAATGACGCAATCGAAGAAGTTATACCAAGAGGCCTGAGACAAGCCTTCCGGTGTGCGGGGAAAATCCCGGCTTTGGACCAGGGCTGAATGAAGATACAGGTTATGGGGCATGACCGTCGCGCCGATGATGCCGATGGCAATGTACAAGGCATCCCCCGAGAGGCCGCCGGGAACGAGACCCGATAGCATCTGTCCGGGAGACGGTTTCGACAGGAACATTTCCAGGGCGAAACATGCCCCGATCGTGGCGACCAGGGATACGATCACGGCTTCCAGTCTGCGGACACCGAGCGATTGAATGGACAGCAACAGCAACACATCGAACCCGGTCAAGAGAACGCCCCAGAGCAACGGGAGACCGAACAGAAGATTGAGGCCGATGGCCGAGCCAAGCACTTCCGCAAGATCGCAAGCCACAATGGCTATTTCGCAGATCACCCAAAGAATCCAGGTCACCGGACGGGGATAGTACTCACGGCATGCCCTCGCCAGATCAAGACCGGTGGCAATACCCAGTCGTGCCGACAATGTCTGGAACAGGATCGCCATGAGATTCGCCATGAGGATCACCCACAGCAATCGGTAGCCGAATTGGGCACCACCCGCGAGATCGGTGGCCCAGTTGCCCGGGTCCATGTACCCGACCGAAACCAGAAAGGCCGGCCCGGCGAACGCCCAAAACCTGCCCAGGAAATTCCGGGAAGGCGGGAGAGGAACCCGACCATTTGTGGGTTCTTCACCCGGCGAAGAAATCGGAGGAGGCGAATTCGTGTCAGGCAGCATCATCTTCAGGATGAGGGAACAGCAAGGTCAGGGAGGATGCGGCAAACAACAACACCCAATCCCAAGAAGCCAGCGGCACGGTTCGGAATGTGACACCACCGAACTGCACCAACAAAATCTGGCCGAGCAGGACAACCGCCAGGATGACCAGAAACCAGGGGTTCTCAGGCAACCAGGCACGGCCTTCCCCTTTCAGACCCCAGCGACGGATGTTCATGAGGTTCCAAAACTGGACCAGGACAAACGCTGAAAAGAACAGAGTGAGATGCCGATCAGGCACCGGGCCGGATCTGGCGAGCCAAGCCAACAGACCGAAAAAGAAGACGATGCAGAAACCGCCAAACCGCAGAATGGACGAGAGCATGGCGGGGGTGATGATAAAACTGGTTGGAGATCTTGGAGGTCTGGCCATCAAGGCAGGGTCGGGAGGTTCCGTGGCCAATGCCAGGGCGGCGAAGGAATCCATTATCAGGTTGATCCATAGCATCTGGAGAACAGTGAAAGGAAGCGGAAACCCGAACAGCGAAGACAGCAATGTCAGGCCGAGAGCCGCCAGGTTGATCGACAATTGAAAGATCAGAAACCGCTGAATATTGACATACAGCGATCGGCCCCACAAGACCGCCCGGGTGATGCTGGAAAACGAATCATCGAGCAAAATGATGTCACTGGCTTCCTTGGCGGTATCGGTTCCACTCGCACCCATTGCCAGGCCGACATCCGCACGCTGCAAGGCCGGGGCATCGTTAACCCCATCGCCGGTAACGGCAACCACCTGCCCGGATCTCTGCAAGAGAGTCACCAAGCGAAGCTTATCCAATGGTTTCGCCCGCGCCAGGATCCGAAGGCGAGGAAGGATGGCCATGGCCGCGCGGTCATCCAATGCACGGAATTCATCCCCTGTCAGACAACCCGGATTCCCCCAACCCCTGGTCTCGCCGGAGATTTGAGAAGCCACCGCCTGCGCCGTCCTGGGATGGTCTCCGGTAACGATCTTCACCTCGATCCCGGCTTGGCGACATCGCATCATAGCCTCGGGAACATCAGGGCGGACCGGGTCAGCGATACCAACAAACCCAAGCCAGATCAAATCTTTCCGGCCAACGCCCGGGTCATCTCCAGGCTCAGCCGAGGAAAGCTGGGGGTCGTTTTCCCGGAAGGCGAAACCCAGCGTCCTTTTCCCCTGTTCCTGCATGATGGACAGGCGCGTCAACCAAGCCTGGCGATCGGCGGAGGTCATGGGACGGTGGCCTTCCGGAGCGGCGATGGTGGCGCAGAAATCCAACACCACTTCCGGAGCGCCCTTCACATGCACGACCCGATTCCCGTTTCGCGAGGAAACGCCTTGCGTTGCCATCCACTTACGGGCTGTCGTGAATGGCCATTGATGCTCAATGGCAAAGGAGTTCCGGTACTGGCGGTAATCGGCGCCCTGACGCAGGAGCCAACCCAGGAGCGCCCCTTCCGTGAAATTTCCGATCGGACGGAAACCCGCCGGGTCTTCGTGGCTCAAGTGGGCGGTGCTGTTGACCGAGAGCGCTTCGCACAACAACGGCCAGAAATTCCCAATCGCCCAATTCCCCTGTTCATCATGGCCTGAAAGGTTTTCCCTATCACCGGCACACGAAAATGCAGCCTCGGTAACCTGCATTTCGTTGAGGGTCAGGGTTCCGGTTTTGTCAGAACAGATAACGGAAGCCGCGCCGATGGTTTCGCAGGCGTCCATCTTCCGGACCAGGCTTCGGGCGTTCAGCATGTGCCTCATGGCAAAAGCAAGGCACAGTGTCACTGCCATGCTCAAGCCCTCCGGGACAGCCACCACGATGATGGCCACGACGATCATTCCAAAACGGAGCAACGTTTCCAAAAACCGAAGGGAAAGACCTGTGCCCTCGACAGAAGATAGAGCCCCGGAAGCCCAACCAAAGGCAAGCAGCACCGACGAAACCCAAAACACCCGCTTCCCGGCTTGTTGCCAATCATCGCCTTCGGGAAACAAACCTGCCGGAGTCACTTCAAAGCCGAGGAACGCCAGGAGTTCATACGTTGCTGACAACCACATCGGCATGGTTCCCGCCGCCAGCCCACCAAGGCTGACAAACAGCAAGGACCATTCGGCGACCGTAGGCCGAAAAGACCCTTCCCACCAGCCACGACCGATCAGCGCCAGGAAGATTCCGGCGGCGCCGGTGAAGCCGAGAACGCTGATAACGCCGCCCAATTTCTCCAGTTGCCTGGCAAGTGGAGTGGGTTCCTGAGGCATGACCTGAGCAGCCTGAATGAGGCGACCCAGTTCGGTATGATCTCCAACCGCGGAAAGCCGTATCACCCCGTGGCCATCTGCCACGATGGTACCCCGGAAAGCCTTGTTTGGATGCGAGTAATCATCGGATTCGGGAATCACACCGGGGGAAACAGGGCCATCTTGGATTGGAGACTTCTCGCATGGGATGCTTTCACCCGTGAGGCGTGACTGATCGACAGCCAGGGAAACCGCTTCCAGAACCAGGCCATCTGCCGGGACTTCGTCCCCTGTCGCCAGCAACAGGATGTCATCGACCACCAGATCCGCACGAGGCACCAGAGTAACCGCGTCATCTCGAACGACTTTGGCGGGGACATCCTCTCGGGCTTGCTGAAGGAGCCGGAATTCGGCGGCAGCTTTGTACTCATTCAGGAATCCGAGGAACGTGGCCAGGAAAATGGTGATGACAATGGTTATCCCTTCAAGGTGTTCCCCCTTGACCCAACCGACCAGTATGGACAACCCCGCAGCGACCATCAAAACGCGAATGATGGGATCATCGAATTTCGCCAGGTACAGCGACCACCATGGGGGTTGAGGAACGGGAGTGAAGCGATTCGAGCCGAACCTGGCCCGACGTTCGAGGACCTGGTTTGGGGTCAGACCGGCATATCGATTCGTGGTGCCCGTTTGCGAAGGTTGCAAAACAGGGAGGGTATCCTTCGTATCACCTTCTCGTCGGATTGATTTTCCCACCCCTGCAGCAAACCTCATCATTGAAGTGCTATGCCGCTTTCGATAACGGAATCGGGCGGATGAGCAATTCCGCCGGAATTCCGACACCAACCAGACGACGGATCATGGTAATGCTCAACGCCCTTTTGCCTGAAAGCACCTCTGAGACCTTCGCCCGGCTTCCAAGAAATGGCTCGAGGTCCTTCCTGGTCAGGCCGTTCTGTTCCAACCAAAACTTGATGATGTCGACCGGTTCGATATCGTCGGTGTAGATTGGGTGGTTTTGTTCCTCGTAGGCTTCGACAAGCACTGATAGCACTT
This sequence comes from uncultured bacterium, assembly GCA_964428355.1. GTDB lineage: Bacteria > Muiribacteriota > Ozemobacteria > Ozemobacterales > Ozemobacteraceae > CAYRYU01. The sequence goes on along the minus strand of CAYRYU010000035.1, from coordinate 47,426 downwards.
CCAACCGGTCATGGTTGGGAGACCCAGGAGAAGAATCGATCAACTGGTCAATCTCTTTCAGGGCGGCTTTGTAGTCTTTCTCGGTTTTCAATGGCTTGATTGGTTTCATTAGGAACCTCGTCATTTCAGATGTTCGCGGCATCCATACGGTCATATTCCTGATGGGTGCCAATGAACCGGACATAGATCCGTTGGGGCCCATAGACCATTTTGACCACCAAGCGGTACTTGTTCCCGGCAACGTTGAAGACGACACGATTGTTGGCAAGGAAGCTGGCCGAGGAGAAGACAGTCTTGACCTTCGCCGATTGCCGCCAAACGGCCTTCTTGGCGAAGAAATACCAGCGGCGAAGGTCGAATTCCGCATCCAGGTGGAGAGACCAGAAATCGCGCAATTTCGTTCGGGAAATTATGTGCATCAAGAGTAATGGTAATCCGTTCCCTTTTTGGGAGCAAGGGATTTTTCGGGGGGACCGGTCTCCTTTTTAGGAATCGGTTGTGGAAAAGCTTTCCCAGTAACCATTTTGGAAAAGGCGAGCGGTCCAATGGATTCCCGGCCCCAGGCCGAGTGAACCCCGGGCCGGACAATCCCCCTACCTTTTTTTCAGGGACCCAGAGCAACGCGTTTCCGAAAATCGGATTGCGAAGCAACCAAATTGAAGCGGAGGAAGAGGATCAAGAACTGCGAATTCAGGATGCTGCTTCCCTACGCACGGTCGTATGAATCCGTGTAAGACTTGACATAGGAGGCAGAAACGGCTTGAGGGGAAGAACCCGTTGAACAGGCAAGGATGGAACACGCCTTCTGGTAACCCTTGACGGCCTCCCGGGTGGACTCCCGACCTCCCCCAAAAAGGGATGACGTGGATGCCTAGTCCATTGGGTGGGAAACAAGAGCGGCTTTCCCTCTTCCCGCCTTCGGTTCCTCAGGGAAAACCACTCGCTTTTCCGCCCACACGACCCGGCTTCCGTTGGGTTTTTCGAGGAACTCGGATATCCGGAATCTTCCCAGCAAATCCAGGATCTCCCCATTCGAAAGGTACCGCCAGATCATACCTTTCTGGGGGCCGGAAACGTGCTTCTGGGTTCCGTCGTCGAGGGTGACAAAATTCTTGGCGTCCGCTTCCTCTTTGCCGTCGAAAGAAACGTAGAAAAGTCCTCCCTCCCTGAGGGAGGTCCATATCCGTTCTAGGGCATCCCCGGAATCCGTTGGTCGCAGATGATCGAGGACGAAAGGACAGATCACGGCATCGAATCGACCGTTCCCGATGTCGATTTCCTGGATCGGAGAAACCCTGGTCTCGATGGCAACCTTCTCTTGGGCCGCCCAATCGTTGAGGATCCGGATTGCCCTTTCCGAAATGTCAACGGCAGAAACCTTGAATCCTTCCCTGGCGAGGGGGATGCTCCAGCGACCAAAGCCGCAGCCCAGGTCGAGAACGTCCTTCACCCCCCCCGCGCGAAGCTTCTTGACCGTTTGCGCGAAGAACCGGATGGGGACGGTGCGTGGGTCCCGGGTCATGTTTCCGAAATTGGAATTCCAGAACTCCGTGACGCTGGTTTCCTTTTTCATAAAGGCTCCACTGGGTGCTTGATTTCCCTTGAATGAGTCCCTTCACAAATGAAGGTGGCCAAGACCTGATCAACAAGATGGATGATAGCACTTTTCTGTCATTTTTGGAGGGAAATCTCGGACCCCGAAAACCCCCTCCGGATGGGCGGGAAGACGATTTTAGTTGATTCTGGAACCGCTTCGGGATACCCTGAATGGATCGTCCGACTCCGGAAGCCGGCGGCCGCGAAACGTCACGACGCTGAACTCCGCCCTCGACGAAGTGCTATCAGGAGGTCTTGTCATGACAACAGTCGCAGAAGGACATTTCGTTTCCATCCATTACACCGGCCGGCTCGATTCCGGAGAGGTTTTCGACTCCTCGGAAGGACGTGAACCGATCGGTTTCATCGTTGGCCGCGGCCGTGTCATTCCCGGATTCGAACGTGGAGTGATCGGACTTTCCGTGGGCGGGGAAAAAACCTTCGCTATCCCACCGGCGGAAGCCTATGGCCAGCGGGATGACAAGAAGCTCATCGACATTTCGAAGGACCAGATCGGCGATCACAAACCCGAGATCGGTGATGAGGTTGGATTGCAACTCGCCGATGGACATCAGGTCCGGGCTGTCATTGCAAAGGTCACCGAGAACGGGATCACGGTAGACCTGAATCATCCTCTGGCGGGCAAGACCCTTCACTTTTCGATCAAGGTCGTTGAGGTGAGGGAAGCCAGGCCCGAAGACGAGCCTGAGGAAAGCTGCTGCTCCTCCCACGAGTGCGGCGGCTGCTCCACCTGCGAGGGCCACGGCTGACTTTCCCCGGTCGAACCGGTTTCGGTTTCCGGTTCGGGTTCCCTGCCCCCCGGGTCATCCCCCCGGTCCAGATGCCCCGTTTCGGAGCGCGCCTGAATCATCCAGGGGGTTTTTCCCGTTCTTTCAGGGTGCCTGGCCGGGGTCGGTTGGCGGGGGCGGGGGCTGGATCGTCCGGTTTTGTCCCTCGTCCGGCCCCTTTGGGACGTTGCCCTCCATGCTCGGGGGAAGAATGGCCCCAGCGTCGAGGGGATCGGGTTTCTTCTCCTCGAATCTCGTCCTGACCCATCTCAGCCAGTTCCGGAAAGGTTCCAGCTGGTCACCGACGAGGCCGGTCAACGCGACTGCATCGCTTCCCGAAAACCTCTGGAGGATGAACTTCGTCAGGTTGAAAAGGCATCCCGGGTCCATGAACAGCTTGAACAGCTGCAGATAACACCTGAAATACTCCTCCTGAACCCTGATGAGTTCCTCGGATGCCTCACGTTTGAACCACCAGTCCCGGACACGTTGCTTGAACGATCTTTCCTGCATCAGAAGGCTTCCGAGGCAGGTCTTTCCGCGGGGCTGCATCCCCCAGATGAAGAGGATGTCCAGCATCGAGGTAAGTCTGGTTTCACGGTCGTAGGAATTCAAGCGTGGAAGCAGTTCCCTCAGGTCGCGTTGCCGGAGAACGAACCGTTGCTTGAACTTTCCCCGGCCTTCGATTAGCCCCCCGACGAAATCCGACCAGAACTTGGCCTGCACGATGCTGGGGATTCCGATGGAATTTCCCAAAGAGGAGAAGGCTGTTGCGAAAGGCCATGCAAGGATCGTTCTGAAGAAGTTCGCCCGAATGACCTTCTTGTCGAACCTTCTGAGGCGGTTGTGGAAGGTGATGTAGATGCCGTTCGATACGCAGATGAAGAGGAATTTCACGCCCTCGAACAGCATCCCTTCCTTTGCCCAGGGCCAGAGGAGATCGAAATGGTCTTTAACCTGTCCGAGCAACGGAACGCTGAAGCCCGTCCAGAAGAGGGATTGGGTGAGGTTGTCGAAGTTCACGTTCCGTACCGTCCAGGACCTCAGGTCGGAGCCCGATGACGCGATCATGTCGACGAGGAAGTTCCGGAAGCCCGTTATGAAGAACCAGAGGCAGGAGAAGAAGATCCCGAGGCCGAGGGCATACTTGTATCCCATCCAAAGGTAGGCCGCGAACAACCCGATTCCCACTCGAAGAACGCCCTTTAGGGCGGGATTGAGGTAATTCCAGAGTTGGACCGGGCCCACGATCTCGTCGAGGGGTTCGTCGCCCACCAGGTTGTGGATCGGCTTTCCGATCTTCCCCATGCAGATGATGTCGTGATCCTCCGGCGGGGGCGGGAGCGCGCGGGGGTCGTTTCCACCGGCCAGAATGAGTTGGGCAACCGGCCTGGCAAGCCGGTAGTGGTGCGTCTTGAAATTCTCCCGGACTCCGCACGGGATCTGGCTTGCCTTGATGAAGCCCATTCCCGGGATTGCGGGGTCCCGGCCGGTGGAATCGCTTCCGCAAACGGGGATCAGCTTCCGCCCCTGCAAACCTTCCCGGGCGGCTTCGATTTCCTCGATCGTTATCGAGCCTATCCCGTTCTGGTCGAAGAAGTTCCGAACATCGAGGGCGGACAGATTGTTGAATGTATGGACGAAACGGGAGAAGAGATTGACCGCATCGGGGTTTCTCAGCACATTCTCACGGAGGTTGACGGTTTCGAGGTGCGTGATCCGTGAGGCATGACGGACGAGGTGGAAACATGCCTCGCTGAGCCCCATCTCGAGCGGATGGATCCAGAGGACGTTCCCGCCTTTTTCACGGAGCGTATCCAGAAGGGGAAGTTCGTCGGGAAAAGCGCTGTCGTAGTCCAGGACATCGCGGTTGTCGAGATACTGGGCCATCAGGAGGTCGGGACTCATGGTTTCATACGATTTCCGGACCTTCTCGTACTGGCTGGTAATGTTCGTCATTTCCCATTCGCTGTACATCCCGTTCCGGAACCGCTCCTCCGCCGCCAGGACCTGGGTTTTCAGCTCCAGGACCCGGGAATGGAAAGCCCGTTTCATGCGTTGGTAGATCAGTTCCGCAAGATGGACACGGTTTACCTGGTCGCATGTGAGAAGGCCCTGGATTTCCTCCCAGGTCAGAGGATGGAGAAAGCCCGGGGAATCAGGGGAATAACCGGTATTGACCTTGGGCCGCATGACCGTGTTGAACCGGTCTAGTGCCGCGACCATCGTCTGGCGCCGGTTTTCCGAGTTGACCTTCAGTCCGGCCAGGAAGGTTTCAAGGGCCTGGTGGTTGTTCGAGAAGAACTCGAAGAAATCCTGGCTGGTGGCGGATACGGGCGGGATGAACATGTAGTGGCGTCGCAGGTTCTTCCGGCCGACGCTGAACTCGATCCCTATGCGGACTTCGATTCCGAGGATGTTGCCCGCGCTGATCGCCTCGTGGATTAGCTGGGGCTGGTCGATCGTCGAGTGGACGAGGGTCAAGCGGGAGATGCCCTTCACGAAAGCGTCGAGCAGGACCTGTGTGGGGGTCTTCCGGCCTTCCGAAAGAAAGTCGTGAACGTGGTCGTCCCATCCCATGTCGAGCTCTCGCAGCGATTTTCCCTCTTCGGGAACCTCGATGAGGTTGTGCTTGTTCAGAAAATCCCGGATGACCGATTCGTGGCCGAATGAGGCCAGGCCGAAATCTGTCATCGCCTCCATCTGCCGGCGGCGGTCCCTCCGCGATTTGACGACTTCCTTCATCAGGCTGATCTGCACGCGGGATGTATTGAGTGGCATGTTGATCGTCTTGGCGTGAAGGGATTCCTCCATCAGCATCCGGAGGGCGGTCAGGCGCTCCTGAACGTCTTCGGGTGCATGGTCGTTCGCGATCTTGATGTAGGAACTCGCCATGTTCAACCGGCGCTTTCCGAGGATCCTGGCGAATCCGCCGGGGTGCGTGTCTGGGCGGTTCCCGATCTTGGCGGGAGGGTTTTCCATGCGATGGTTGACGGCATCGACCATCGATTCGATCTCGTTGCTGAAACTCAACCACCCGACAAGGTGGGAGATCACCGAAGAAATCGCGTTGAAAAGCCCCCTGGCAAACAGTCTGAGGTAGTCCATCCTTCTCGGTTGCGTCCTATTCTGTTCAGGTTGGGAAAAGGTTCATTTCTTCCTGGCCAGGATCAATTTCTTGAGAAACTCCATCGCATTGTTGATCATTTCGCGTTCCTTTTCGTCCTCGGTGAACTCGAAATGCTGGGACAGGATCTGGTAGTTTTCCGAGGCCCCTTGTCTGGCCAGGGATTCGACGGCACTTTTCCGGACCTCCAACTCGGGATCGGAAAGGAACTTCTCCAGGATCTCGGTGGAGGTGGTCCCGTGGATTCCGCCCAGGACAAAGGCGGCAGCGGCGCGAACCGGGGCTTCCTCCGCCTTCGTCATCAAATTGACCTGTTCCATGATCTCTTCGACCGGAAAGGTGGAAACCGCCGCTATCCCGGCATCCCTGACGGAAGCGATGGGATCCCGCATCATGGTTAGGATTATCGCCAGGCCCCGCTTGTCGCGGTTTTCCTGGAGCGCCAGGATAACCTGTTTCCGGATGACGGGGTCGGAACTCCGGAAGTGCCGGGCGATCAGGGGTGTCATGTCGGGTGACCGGAACTTGCCGAACTTGCATAGAATTGAAGAGAGGGTTTCGAGAGCGGGTTCCGAGGCCAGAAAGGAAACCCACGCCGGGATCTGTGCCTTTCCGGAAGTCTCGAGGAGCGGGATGATGTCCTGGACGGGAGCGGTCGGCGACAAGGTCAAGATGCGGTCGTCGATCGACTCTGGCGCGGGGAGATCCGAAAACAGGGAATTGGCTCTCTCCACGGCTTCCGGAGCCGGGGGTCCGATCGGAGGGGGTTCGGTTGGAAGCCGGTCGATCCCCCCCAGTTCGTTGAAGAGAACGTCGGCCTCGGTGGGAGGAGGAGGGGAAACCTCCAAAGGTTCGGCCGGTGCAGCCTTCTCCGAATAGGGCGAGGTTTCCGGGGGCAAATCCCCTACTCCGGCGGCTTCATTGGAGGGAAGCCCTGAAGCGGAGGGGGTGATTCCAACAGGCACTGAAGGTTGCTCTTCGATCGGGGGCTGGAGGGGAGGTTCCTGGGGCAGCGGGATGGATGGAAGAGCTGCCGGATCCTGGGCAATGGCCGGCGTCGCCGGGGAGCCCGGTGCGGAGGAGGGCGGGGGTTCATGGAACGAAGTCAGCGCAGCCTCTTCGCCAGGCTCTCCGCGAGGGGACTCTCCTGAAAGATCCAATGTAAGGACGGGAGTGTCATCGAAATCGCCCCTGCCACTGCCCGGGGTTCCGGTTGCTCCTGTGTCGGAGGAATCCAGGAGGGGGAAGGGCAAAACCTGTGAGGGGAGGCCTTCCGAGAGGGGAACTGAAGAAACGCTTTCAGAAACGGGTTCGGGGGGGAGAGGGGCGGGAAATGCCACGGCCTCCAGGGAAAGAGGAAGGGACGATTCCGCCTCGGAACCGGACAGTTCGCCCTGGTCAAGCGACGCGGCTGCGCCCGGCTGGGCGGCCGCGCGGGTCTGGACGGCCGGGTCGGCGGCCGGGTCGGCGGCCGGGATCTGGCTTGGTTCCTGCGTTTGTCGGAGAGGCGGGGTTGGCGACTCATCCGACGCGAAGGCTAGAGGATCGGAAACCGGGCCTGCAGTGGAGGAACCATCACCCGAGACGAGGGGGGGAAACTCATCGACAGCGGGGGCCTGCCCTTCCTGGAGGTTGGATTCCTCTTGGGGGGGGGCATCTGGTGGAGGGGGTGCGGGCGGAGGTCCCTCAGGTGCAAAGCTGGGGGCGGGAGGCAGAAGGGAATCGGTTTCGAAGAGAAATGCTGACCGGAACTCCTCGGTCTTGGGACCGACCTGCCTGACATGTTCAATCGCTTTCTGAGCCAGCGAGCGGGTGGAGGGGTCGTCGTCGCGGGAAACGTGGTCAAGGATCGTGACGAGCCCCGTGACATGGTCGGGACCCAGATACTTGTTCCGGAGGACCTTCTGCAGCGACGCCAGCATGATCGCCCGGTCGATGCCGGACAGTTCCATGAGAAGCTTCTGCAGCGCCAGGGAAACGTCCGCGTCCAGCGCCCCGACCAGGGAAGCACCCTCGCCGGTCGAGGGATCGGGATAGGCATCCTGAAGGATTGTCCGTGCTTTTTCGAAGTTCCCGCGCAGAGCATGGATCTTTACAAGCGGGTAGAGGAGGTCGGTAGTCCGGTTTGCCTGGTAAGCCTTTTCAAGGGTTTCGAGCCCGTTGGCGGGGAGCTCCGAAGGGTCGAAGGTTTTGAAATACTCCACCATCAGCAGAAGTGCGCCCGTATCCGCCGGGAATGCAATGCTGTACCTGTTGAGAATCGGTATCGTTTCAGGAGAAACGGCATTGTTCGCCAGGATGAACTTCCCGACCTTCTCGAGGACGCCCTTGTTCTCGGGGTGTTGCTGGCAGTAGGCCATGACGATCGGGAAGTGCTCCTGGGTCAGGGTCGGAAGTGCCGAGTAGGTTGCTCCAAGGTAGTCGGTGGCCAGGGGATGGCCTGGTTTGACCTCCAGCAGGACTTCGGCGTACCGCACCCCCTTCACCTTGTCACCCTTTCGGAAAGCGCATTTCGTCAGTAACTCGAACATCAGCGTCTTTTCGCGTTCATCGTTGACCTTGCCGAACTTCGTCTCCAGGGAGGAAAGCGCGAGGCCCGGGAAAACGCCCGCGACCCACTGGACGCGGGTCCAGTAGAAGCGCTCCCACCAGTCCAGCACGAAGTGCATCTGCTTGACCATCAACCAGATGATGAACAGAATCAGGAATGGAAGGATCTTCTTTCCGCGGGTCTGGGTCCAGATAAGCCAGTAGCTGGCTTTCAGGGCGGGGTGTTTGGGGATGATCGATTCCGCTTTCAGGTAGAGCTTTTCGCCCTCCTCCCATTTCCTGTTCCGGAGGGCAATTTCCATTCGTGTGATGGTTGCCCAGAAACTGTTGGGTTTCTTGGATTCGATGCGGTCGGCATCTGCAAGGAGCTGTTCCTCGTCCTTTCTCGCGAGTCTGAGGTTGGCCGCGAGGGCCATTTCCCAGACCGAGGTCATTCGCTCCATCGAACTGGCCATCGCGGGGTTCCGGTTGATGAGCTTGCGGAGTTCCTCCCATTTCTCGCGCGAAAGGAGTTCCTTTGCTTCGTCGAACCTCTCGCTGATCCGCAAGCGACCCTCGAAAAGGTCCTTTTCGACGTCGGAAAGCTGCTTGAAGTGCATCTCGACGGCTCCTCCGACCTGGATCAGTTCCCGGAGCAGCCTGCGAACGGCGAGAAGATCCTCATCAGCTTCGGCCGTCTTCAGATCCGCGAGAAGCTGGATTTTACGGTGTTTCAGAGGGTCGCTTTCCCTCCTTCCGCCGACCGATTGGGTGCCGGAAGCCTCGAGCTGGGCAAGGTAGGCTTTGGCGGAATGGTTGTTTGGGTCGAGGTCCAGGACATCCTTGCAAAGGGAACGCACACGAGATGCCTGGTTCAGGGTAACAGCCGCCTGGACCTGGACGAGGAGCTCCTGGATCTTCCGGACGGTCTCGAGCTTCTTTTTCAACGCCCGGAGCGCGGGGATGGAGGGGTCGAAACGCTCGATCTGCCTTATCGCGGCTTCCGCTTCACCGGTCTCCCCTATCGTCAGGGAGATCTCGACCTTTTCCAGGGTCTCCTTCATCCTTCCCCGGACCGTTTCGGTGACGATCGAGAGATCCCGGGCAGCCTGGGTGGCCGTTCCGGGACTCCTCGCCAGATATTCCAGTACTTCCCGGCGAAGGATCGGCAAATCCTGTGTCTGGTAGAGGTTGTTGAGTTTGCCGAAAACCGCCTCCCAGGCGGAAAGCTGGTCTTTGGGTAGGTTCCGGGCACCGGAGTTGAGGAACTCCTGGCCTTCGTTCGCGAAAGCCGCCTCACACCCGGGGCGGGCGGCAAGGAATTCCAGGTTTTCCCGCCATCGGACGCCGTTTCCGGGATCCTGTTCGCGTGCCTTCCGGAGAAGCATCGTGAGGGTGTCCGCCTGGTCGGCGGGGATTTCCGACGGTTTCCGGGATGCCGCCAGCGCTTTCGCTCGCCTGGAGAAAAAGTCCGCGGCCAAAGGGCGTAAGGCTGCCGGGTTCGACGCGTTCTCGAGAAGGGAATCGACGAGGGTCACCGCCTCCGCGATCTTCCCCCCCTCGCCCATTGCGTCAGCTTCATCGAATGTCCTCGAGATCTCGGGAGGAACCTGCGCAGGAACGGGCGATTTCCTTGGAGGGGCGGCAACGGCGGAAAGAATCAAAGGGAAGAAAAGAAAGAAGGACACAAGTGCCCATCCGTGAAGGGCACCTGCCACCCTCGGACCGAGGGAACGGCCTTTCTGCGTCGAAAGCCGGTCGCAAGAAAACCAACTCCCCCCGCAAGGAATCTTCCCCTGGCACTCCTTGGCCTTTCCGGGCATACCTTCACGGGGGGTGGAATGCTGGATCAAATTGTTCTCCCACCCCTTTCCTGGGAACCTTCGGAATATGATAGCATATCGGAATACCGTCCGACATCCGTAACATCATAGTGGAAAATCGGGGAAATTGTCCCCCGAAAGAAAGGTGTCCGTTTTCGACAAGACCGGAAACCGAGGAGACCAAAATGAGCGTTAACCTGGCCAGTTTCGATGCGATGTCCCCCGAGAATCGGAATTCCGCTCTGAGGGCGGTTCGGGAAAAGGGGAGCGTCAAGCGGGACGACTTTCTGCTGGTCCTGCATGCCCTTCTGGATTCCGACCAGCAGGTCAGGATGAGCGCGAAGATGGCCTACAAGGGGTTTTCCGAACAGCCTTTCTTCATCGACGTGAAAGGTCTCGAGCAGGAGGTCCTGCGGCAGAAGATCGAGGCAGCCTTCCCCGAGCTCCGGGGTGCACGTCCGGAGCGGCTGGAGTTCAAGGAAGAGATGGAGCCCCAGCAGATGGCCCGTGACCTCCAGACCCGGACGAAAAAAGCGGAAATGGCGGGCGAGTGGGACGGGCCGTTTCCCCAGACGGCGATGCTCCTCAACTCGCTCAGATACGACACCCAGGCCCTGATCCGGGGATTCCTCGGCCAGGACGAAAAGGTGGAAAAAGTCTACATCGGCTTTTACCACGAGCCTCTCAAGCCATTCCGGGAGTGCTTCCGTTCGCTCGACAACAACACCGCCGTTTCGATCGTGAACCTTTCGCACGTCCATGATCTCGGCCAGCTCTCCCCGGCTTTCACCACGATGTTCCAGTTTCTCGAAAGGCCGATATACCTCCTGGTAATCCTCACTTCGGAACGCCTTGTCCTTTTCCTTCGCGACAACATCAAACAGAGCGCGGCAGCCGCGTATGGGGTCTGGTATTCGCAGATCGGGAAGGTCGGGACGACACAGTCCACCCTTTATTCGTCGGTGGATATCGAGACCGGAACGGATCTGCTCAAGATCCCCCAGCTTGTAACCGAAGATGCCCTCCAGATCGACAAGATCCTCAAGGAAAAGTCGATCGAGTCGATCAAGGGTCAGGAGGATTTCATCGACCGGGACTTCGACAAGGAACTTGCGCGCCTGGAGATGCTGTTCAAAGCCCGGACGGTGTCGAGCTCGGAGTACATGTTCCGGAAAATGCGGCTCCAGAAAATGGAACTGGAAAAGTTTTCCGACGCCAACCTCGAAGCGCTTCTTGCGAAAAGGTTCTCCGATGCCGGGGTCGGAAAGAAACTCGACCAGGAGATTCTCAAGAAGTTCACCGCCGAAAAGACGGTGATGTTCACCGATATCGTCGGATACTCGGAAAAGGCCGCAGAGAAGCAGCTGATCGACACCATGACCCTGTTGGCCACCCATGACAAGATGCTCATGCCCGTGATCAACCAGTTCGCCGGCCAACTTATCAAGAAAATCGGGGATGCCCTGATGGTGAGGTTCGACGACCCGATCGCGGCGGTCAACGCCGCTCGCGAGATGCAGGCCAAACTGATCGCCTTCAACCGCTCCAGCCAGGAGAAGATCCTGATCCGGATCGGGATCAACACGGGGACCGTCTTCATCAAGAACCAGGACGTCTTCGGTGACGCCGTGAACGTCGCGGCCAGGATGGAATCGATGGCCCAGCCTGGAATGATATTCCTGACCGAAGCGACCTTCAGGAAGGCGGGTTCTAAGATCCCCTGCCTCGACTTCGGGGAACGCAAGGTAAAAGGACAACCTCATCCGTTGAGGGTCTATGCCGTGATCGATGAGACCCGTGCCGACCAGGAAATGCTGGCGCAGGCCAGGGCCTTCCGCAAGGAAATGGGGCTCGAGGAACCCCCGGAACCGGTTTCAGGTTCTGCTCCGCTCCCCGCCGCCCCACTTCCCATGACCGCTCCGGCGAGGGAACCTTCAACGGCGGAAACCGGCGGGATCTCCCTGGCCCTCGTTGGATCGGAACCCGCCGTTGCCGCTTTCGAACCGGTCCCTCAAGCTTCGGCTGAAAATGGACCATCCGCAACCCCGGAGTCCGAGTTCGAAAGCATGAAGATGTTGATCCGAAAAGCGATCCAGGCCTACAAGAACTCGGTCTACCTGGGAAAGAAGAGGAATCCCCACCTCGAAAACTGGTTCAAGACCTTCGTTCGCCAGTTCGAGAAGGAGTCCTGACCCCCGGGCGAGCGGTTTTTCGAAATAGTTCCAACGCCAACCCGGAAGGAACCCCCCGGGTTGGCGCGGCATTCTTCCCTCGAACGCAAGGTCGCGGATCACCGTTGGTTTTGGGGAGCGGGTTTGCTGAGGCTGATCGTCCCATCATGCTCTTTCCGGTGAAGTCGGGCCAGCTTTCGGGCTCTTCGCCGCATAGCCCACCTTCCTTCGACCCACCGGAAAAGAACCGGAAGAATCAGGAGCGTGAGGACGGTGGATGTAACCAGGCCACCCATGACGACCACGGCAAGCGGTTTCTGGATTTCAGCTCCCGACCCCGTCGCATACAGCATGGGAAGATGGCCGATGAAGGAGGTCAGGGCGGTCATCATCAGGGGCCGGAACCGCACCGTGCACCCCTTGCGGACCGCCCTGTTGATTGATAACCCTTCCTGCATCAGCTGTCGGAAGAATGCGACCAGAAGAACACCGTTCTGGACCGCGATGCCCAACAGAACGATGAATGCGACCGCAGCGGAAACCGAAAGGGAAATCCGAAATGCGATGACGGCAAGAATCCCGCCCACCAGGGCAAAGGGGAGATTCAAAATGACCAGGACCGCGTCCCTGAAAAATCCCATCGCAAGCACCAGAAGGATGAAAATCAGGACGATGGCGGCGGGCACCACCACCGAAAGACGCGCCATGGCGCGTTGCTGATTTTCGAACTGGCCTCCGTATTGGATGAAATACCCGGGGGGCAGCTCCCTTTCAACCGGAACCATCTTCTTTTGCAGGTCGGCGACGAATCCGCCCAGGTCACGTCCGCGAACGTTGGTTTCCACCACCATCCGTCGTCGCCCGTTTTCCCGGGCGATTTCGATCGGGCTCTCGATCTGCCTGATCCTGCTGATTTGATCCAGCGGGACCCAGGAACCATTACCGGTGGGAATCTTCAACAGTCCGATCGCTTCCTCGTTGTTTCTCCATTTCTCTCCGAAGCGGACCGCGATCGCAAAACGTTGTTGTCCTTCGATCAGCTTGGAAACGACCTTCCCGCCGACTCCCGTCTCGATGATCGAGTTGATCTGCCCGACGTTAAGTCCGTATCTCGAAGCGGCATCATGATCGACCCTGATTTCGAGCTGGGCCATGCCCGAGATCTGGGTTGCCTTGACATCCCTGGCTCCCTCGACCGTCGCGGCAATCTCGGCCGCTTTCTGGGCGATCCCCTTCAGGATTTCGAGGTCATCCCCGAAGATCTTGATGGCAACATCGCTCTTGATGCCGGATATCAGCTCGTTCACCCGTAGCGCGATGGGTTGCGAAAAAGAATACCGTAGCCCCACGACCTGTTCCAGTTCCTGCCGTATCACCTCGGTCATTTCATACTGGTTGCGGAACATTTCCCCTTTTTCGGGCTGCTTGAAGGTGATGAAGATATCGCTTTGCTCCGGCCCCATAGGATCTTCGGAAATCTCGGCCCGACCCGTTTTGCATATGACCGCGGCGATTTCGGGGAACTTCATCAGACGTTTTTCGATTTCGGTGGAAACCTTCACCGCCCCTTCGAGCGAGGCATTCGGCAACCGGACCGCGTTGATCGCCAGGGCTCCTTCCTGCAGAGCAGGCATGAAATCCGTTCCGATCATAGGTGCCAGAAAACCGGTCCCAACAAGGGAAAGGATTGCCAGGAAAACCGTCGTCCGGGGAAGGTATAGAGCCAGGCGGAGAAGCTTCCCGTAGGTCCAGTGGATCGCGCGGGCGATGAAGAACTCATGCTCTTCACCATGGGGGAGGCCGTAGAAACCGAGGGAGGGCATTATGAACAACGACACGATCAGGGATGTCAACAAGGAGATCAGCATCGTCAAAGCCAGCGGGCCGAACATCTTGGCCTCGAGCCCTTCCAATGAGAACAGGGGAACCAGAACCAGGATGATGATGAAAACCGAGAAGGAAACCGGGCGGGCGACCTCCCCAACGGCCTGGGCGATCAGGTCCCGGGTGGATTCGCCGGGTTGGGCGTGCGCAAGATGCCGTCGGGCGTTTTCCAGGACAACCACCGTCGCGTCGACCACCATCCCAACCGAGAAAGCAAGCCCCCCCAGGCTCATCAGATTCGAGGTGATGGAAAAGGAGTGCATCACGATGAAAGTTGCCAGAAACGTCAAGGGCAGGGACAGAACGACGAGGAGGGCGGTCCGGAGCTCCGCCAGGAAGAGGAACAAAACGAAGATCACGCAGATTCCTCCCTCTTTCGTTGCATCCATGACCGTTTTGATGCAGGCTTCGATCAGGTAGGTGCGGTCGTAGAAAACGTTCATTCGCACTCCTTCAGGAAGGCTCTTCTGGATCTCGGGAACCGCGTTCTTAACCGCATCAACGACGACTTTCGAGTTCGAATCCCGGAGCATGATCACCATTCCGGCGACGGCTTCCCCTTTGCCATCCCTGGTCACCGCCCCTTGCCTGACTTCATGTCCGACCGAAATCTCGGCCACATCGTTTATCCGGATGGGAATGCCGTCCCTGGTTTTCAGGATGACCCTTCCGATATCGTCCGGGTTCTGGAAAAGTCCGATCGAAGTGATGTTCATCTGCTCCCAACCACGCGCGAGGTACTTCCCCGATGCATTTCCGTTGTTTTTCTCGACAGCATCGACGACCTCATCGAGGGTCAGGGAGAACTTCTGCAACCGCTCGGGATCGACCAGGACATGGTACTGTTTTACCGTTCCGCCGAAACTGTTGACCTCGCTCACTCCCGCGATGGGGCGCAAGCGCGGCGCAACGACCCAGTCCTGGAGCGTTCGGAGCTCCATGTCGGAATGCTTTTCGCTTTCCAGGGTGTATTGGAAGATCTCTCCGAGCCCGGTGCTCAGCGGCGCCATCTCCGGCTCGATTCCGGGGGGAAGTTCCTCCCGGGTTTCCTGAAGCCGTTCAAAAACGAGTTGCCTGGCAAAGTAAGCATTCGTGCCGTCTTCGAAAACGATCACTATCTGGGAAAGCCCGGATTTCGACAATGAGCGGACCTGCTGTACACCCTTCATCCCCGACATTTTTTGTTCGATCGGGAAGGAAATCTGCTGTTCGACATCGGTGACCGAAAGTCCGTGGGCTTGCGTGAGAATTGTCACCTGGATGCTGGTCACATCAGGGTATGCATCGATGGGGAGGTTTTTCCAGGCCCAGCTCCCGCCTGCGATGAGCAGGCATGTACAGACCAGGACCAAAGGGGAGTAGCGCATCAATAAGGGAAAGAATCGCATCATTTTTGGGTTCCCCCTAATCAGCGCAGCCCGCGCCCATCTTTTCCCGAAGAACGTCGGACTTCAGCAGGAAGGCCCCTTCGACGACGATCACGTCACCGGCGGCCACTCCGCTTTGGATGATGGTTTTGTCGCCCACCTTCCTCCCCGTCACCACCGGCTGCCGAAGGAAGAGCTCCGGTTCGATCTGCTTGAAAACGAACCGGCTTTCTTCGTCCTCCATCACGGCGCTGGTGGGAAGAAGGGTCTGGTTCTGTGCGGTCTCGAGAAACAGCCGGATCTTTGCGAACATCCCTGGTCTCAACAGGCTGTTCCCATTGTGAATCTCCACCCGTACCGGCAATGTCCGCGTCTCTTCCAGCATTTCGGAGTCGACCGAGATGAGTTCGCCGGCGAAGGTCTTGAGAGGAAACGACTCCACGGAAACTTCAACCGGGATCTTCCCCTTCGCCAGGGTCGACAGCACTTCTCCGACCTGCTTCTCGTGAATCTGCCCGATCGCGATCAGATGACAGATGTTGGCGATCGTCAGGAGCTTCCGGTCTCCCGGGATGATTTCCCCGGTGATGCCGTCGCGCTGTATCACCATTCCACCCATCGCCGCCCGAAGAAGGATTCTTCCCTGGGCCGAAGAATCGTTCCGGTTCTTCCTTATCCGCCCGATTTCCCCTTCCCCGAGCCCGAAAATCCTCAATCGATCCCGGGTGTTCGTGACTTCCAGGACCGCCAGATCGCGTGCGGACTGGGCTTCCTGCACCTCCTGTTCGGAGCCGACTTTCTTCTCGAACAGCAGCGCTGCCCGCGCCAGTTTTTTCTCGGCGAAATCCAGCTCGGAAAGCCGCTTGAGGAAATCGAGCGCCGCCTGGGCAAGTTCGCTGCTCTCGACGACGGCAACGACATCCCCTTCCCTGACGGTCGTTCCGACTGTTGCCGTCATCGAAGCAAGGCGTCCCCCGATCCTGGAAGTCACGACCCGTTTATGGTTGTCGTCGAGAATCAGCTCGCCCACGAGGTCGATTACCTTTGGGGCTGGGCTGTCCTGGATGGTCTCGAACTTGACCAGCGTCTGGGTGGTGGATGACAGTTTTACCGCCCCCACCTCAAACCGGCATTTGTCGCATTTGATGATCGGAATCCCGTGTTCGCACGGCTCTTCAAATTTTTCGGCCAGGGTTTTCCCCGAATGGTCCTCGTTTCCCAAGACTTCCTTGGTGGTCCCTTTCTCCTTGTGCCCATGGCCATCGTGGCCTGGTTCCTCGGCAAAAATCCCCTCTGTTGGCCACATCGACAGCATGATGAAGAGAATGATCAAACCGGAAACATGGATTCGACAGAATCTTGCGAAAGGGGTTTTTCCTTGTTCCTTCTTTGGCATTTTTGCTTCTCCGTTTCTGGGATTCCCCGGTAAGCTCCGGGGTTTCCACATTCAGTGCTTTTCCCCGACAAGACATTGTCCGGTCAGGTTTTCGATTGCGTCCAGTGCTTGATACATCTCCAGAAGTGCCGTGAGAGTCTGTTTCGTCACTTCGGCGTAGGCTTTTCTTGCCTCGAGGACTACAATCTGGTCGGTCTTTCCGAGTCGGTAACCGGTAAGTGCCAGTTCCAAAGCTTTCTGGGCGTTCGGGGAAATCAGTTTTTGCAACCGGGAAACCGTTTCCCGGGTGCGCTGGAATCGCTTTACGTGTCCGTCCAACGTGGTCAGAATTTCCAGCCGGGTTTTCTCTGTTGCAAGGGAGATTTTCTCCATTTCGGTCCGGGCCGCCTTTCGAGCGCCTTGATTGGCCTTCCTGTTGGGCAGTTCGGCTTCGATTGCGAGAACAAAGGCATGATCGCCTGTTTCGCGGAAGTTCCGGGCTCCCACAACCCAGGAAAAGGTCGGCCGGTTTTCCGTGCTCAGCAGAATCTGCCTGGCCTGGTTTTCCTTCAGGCTTTGCGTGGCAGACAAGAGTTGAGGGTGAATCTCGAACATCTTCCCGCGCAGTTCCTCGACCCCGGGAATCTCGATCTCCGAGGTCAGGGTTCCTACCGCTTCGGTTTCCGGATCCGGTCGCCTGCCCATCGACCGGAAAAGCTCGATCATGGCTTCGTCCAACTGGCCCTCCAGACTCAGTTTTTCGACCCCGGCCCTGTCGACATCAAGTTGGGCCTTGACCAGCTCAGCTTCCGGGCTGGCTCCGGCATCGACTCGTGATTTCGCGGCTTCCAACATTTCCTGGTTGATCCTGGAGATGTCTTGCGCGTTCCGATAAAGGTTCTGCAAGCCGATCACGAGGTGAAAATTCGCCTGCACCCGGGTCAGGATCTCCCTTTTGAGGGTGCCGGCGTCGATTATTGCACCATCTATTGCCAGGGATGCCACGCGCTCGAGAGCGCGGGATTTCTTCCGATCGATTATCGGCCGGCTGAGGGACAACGTAATGTCTGATTGGGAAAACCCCCGCAGGTTTCCCCCAAAGTTCTCTGCCTCTAACGATACGGCGTCGGGGCCTCTTTTGCCGGCATCCTCACACAGGGCCGCAACCTGATCGACGTTCAAGCGGCTTTCGAGAAGTTCCGGGTTTGAAGCGGCCTGGACCAGAGCTTCTGAAAGGGTCAGTGCGTGGCCGGAAACCGTGCCGAAGAGCACGAAAAGAAAGAATGGAAAACGGAAAAAGCGCATGTGCAAACCTCCATCGACGGATGATCAATCAAGAGGGGGGGGAGTAGGGGAATCCGCGCGAAACGAGCGGATCTACCTGATGGAGGTTTTTGGAGGCTGGAAAATCTCCGCGGAAAAATCAGCCTTTATCAGCGTTGAAGGGAAACCTGCGAGAAATCCCGATGCCGGGCGTGACAGAGCAAGGGTGGAAGAGGGTAGCGGACAAAAATACCCATGGCAACGGCAGTTGATCGTGGTACAACAGTGGTGGTCTTCCGGTTCGCCATGGCACTCGGGTGCTCGGAAGCTCGTCGTCACGTCCTCTCCGGAGATTCCGCCGGAGCAGTGTGTGCATGGGGCAAGCAGGAGGAGGAAAGACAACGACAGAAGTTCGACCCAGCAAATGAGCTTCATTACCCCAATCGTATCACAACGGGAAAGCCATTTCCAGAAGTGTCGACTCCGCAGAACGCACTAAAACAAGGGAACATGGAAGCTGGCCTGGATCGGGATCAATCACTCGAGCCATTTGCGGATGGCCTTCAGATGGACCTGGAGGTCCTCGACCTCGTGTTCCCTAATCGTGCTCAACTGCTTGACGTAATCCTCGATTTCCGAAAGGGGGCAATCCTCTCCCTGGATCTTGAACCGGCGTTGCATCTCCTTCACATACTCCGGGGAGTGGATGCCCGGGATCCCGTTCGACACCCTGATCTTCTCGATCGGGGAGACGAAGATCATTCCGTCGAAAACGTCCTGGTAGTCGAACTTGTGGGGGAAGAAGGGGAAGAGATCGAACCAGTCCTTGCCAAATGGGCTTCCGGCGAAGGAGAAGCCGATCTCACGGTTTCCGTGGAGGAAGAACGCGGCGTCCCAGATCCCGTCACGGATCACCTGTTGGGAAATTTTGTGGTCATCCGCATCCTGCTTCGATGCAAGGGTGTTGATCAGGACGTTGCAGACCTTCCCGGGAAAAGCCTCGAACAGGAACCGGCCCGTGTTGTCGGATTTCTTTCCCTCGAAACCGAACCGGTCGTTGAACGCATGGCGGAAGTTCATTATCACCAGTGCCTTGCGGCGCTTGGGGTCGGTCTTTTCGAGCGCCTTGAACCCGGCGATCACCCGGTCTGCCATCAGTTCGTCGCGTTTGTACAAGGGCCCCCCCTCCGATTCGAAGGCCTTGTAGGTTTCGGGCGTTGCCGTGCTCCAGTCGAATGAAAGGTCACAGGGATGCACGTGAACCTTCTCTTCGGCGGGAAGGCCCGAGTCGAGCTGTCGGAGCTTTTTCAGGAAATCGAAGAAGTTGGTTTTCTCCCACACGATCGACCACGAGAGGTTGCGGTAGATTCCGAGGAGTTTCATCTCAGCCTGTCGGGGCGATAGGCCCGGGTCCGTGAGGTAGGTTTCGATGTCCTTCTCCCTGTCTCTCGATCCGACCTCGGTGAAGATATGGCCAACCTTCTTCGTGAATCGGGGCGTTCCCACGAGCTTCGCCAGGAACTCGTACTGGGTCATGTCGCGGTGGTCTCTTTCGCAGAGGATTACCATGTCGTATTTCTCGAACAGGCCGAGCAGATAATCCACCGCACTGGATTCCTGCTTTTCGAGGAAGGCAAGGTAAGGCGCGATTTCGGGGTTGACCTTCATGGTTTCCGCTCCAGCGATAGTGGGTACAATGGTGAGATAACAAAAAACCATGAGCAGTACAAAACAGTTTCGAAAGTTGGACATCTTGCCTGCCTCCTATTCCAGCTAGAGTATCATTATACCACCATACCCGGTTTGCGTCTCGAAGATGTTACCGAACCGCCTTTCCGGAGCTTCCCCAGGAAGGCGATTCCTGCACGTTACGCGGCCCTTGATCCGGGCGGGGGGAAAGGATATGATCGGCTTATGGCCAGGCGGAAAAAGGGCGCACCCGATGATGTATACTCGCGATTGAACGCGTTTCGTCCGGTTTGTCAGGATTGCCCGCGAAAGCACCCCTGCCCGGATTGCTTCCATTGCCAGTTCTGCAGCGATGCCCGTTGTGAAGTCTGCCTGAAAGGTCCGGTTTCCGAGAAAGGCCCGGTGAAAGAGGTCAGGAAGAATGGGGAAAAGAACGAAAAAGCCTGAGGTCGTCCGTTTCGCGGTTTTTCCGACGAACGCCGGCACCCATGGAATCGCATGGTCCCCTTCTGGAATCAAGCGGGTTTTCTTCCCCTTTCCGTCCGGGAAGGGATTGAAAGCGGATATTAGGAAACGTCATCCGGACTGGAAGGAAGGGCGTCCAACCGGATGGGCCAAGACCGCAACCGTCGAAATCGCCAGGTATCATTCAGGGCGTGCCGCCGAAATGGGCAGAATCCCCCTGGATTACTCGGGCCTTTCGGATTTCTGCCGGGCGGTCTACGAAACGCTCAGGCAGGTCCGGCCGGGAACCACAACTACATACAAGGAACTTGCCGAGGCCGCCGGTTTCGCCGGTGCGGCAAGGGCGGTGGGAAGAGCCATGGCCGCGAACCCTTTTCCCATTATCGTTCCCTGCCACCGCGTTCTCGGTGCCGGGGGGCGGATCTCTGGTTTTTCCGCTCCCGGCGGGCCCCAGGCCAAGATCCGGCTTTTGAAGCTCGAAGGCTTCGAGCCCCAGGCTCCCCAGCCGAAACGGGTCCTGGTGGCAAAAAAACGCAACAGTCCCTCCCTCGACTCAATCATCCGGCAGGGTCAGGAACACCTTTCTTCGGTCGATCCCGTTATGGCACGCCTGATCCGGGAGGTAGGCGCATGCGGGCTCCGGACGGCCGAGAACCAGGGGTTGTTCCAAAGCCTCGTCGAAGCCATCGTTTACCAGCAGTTGACCGCACGGGCCGCCGAGACGATACTGGGGCGCGTCAAGGGCCTTTTCCCGGGGTCCCCGGAGATCCGACCTTTCGACATCGTTCGGGCGGAAGACGATGAGCTCCGCGGGGCCGGCCTTTCAAGGCCCAAGATCCTGGCACTCAGGGATCTCGCCGAAAAAACCCTTGCCGGCCTGCTGCCGGATGTCTCCCACCTCGCCTCCATGTCTGATGAGGATATCGTGGAACGGCTGACCGAGGTGCGCGGGATCGGTCGGTGGACCGTGGAGATGTTGCTGATCTTCCGTCTCGCTCGACCGGACGTTCTTCCGGCGACCGATTACGGTGTCCAGAAAGGTTTCGCCGCCGCATACCGGAAAGATAAGCTTCCCTCACCCAAGGAGCTCGCGGCCTTCGGGGAAAGGTGGAAGCCTTTCCGCACCATCGCGAGCTGGTATCTCTGGCGCGCCGCGGAAAAAGGCCCGGGGTAACCCTTCATTTTTAGTCACTTTGGCAGGTTGGCTGATAGGATTGCCGCGGATGGGTTTTCGGGAAAATCAGTGTTGATCCGGGTTCATCCGTGGCGAAAACTCTTCTTCTCGATCACTTCCTCCGTCGGTTGATTTTCTCACACGTTCTCTGCGGCTCGGTGGCATTTTTCGTCAGTAACCATGCTGCAGTGGCGGTTTTTCCCATTTTTCCAACCTCCCGAATTCCCTCCGGCACGAAACTTGACGGGCCGCAGCATTTTCGTCGCATGAGGCGTTTCCGTCACCCCTTCATCCCTCCGGAGGGACCGGGAAGTCCCTTGCGCAAGAGCCTTTCCTGAGCCCCGGAAGCAGGAGTCTGGGTCGTCCGGTTGCGGGATTTTGCAGAAGCGCTTTGGAAGCGCCTTTCCAGACCTTTTTCCCTGCCCACCGCTGGAAATGGCACGGCAGTTGCCTGATCCAGTCCGGTCCCTAAAAAGGAGATGCTAATGCGGGAAAATGAAGCCAGCAGCTGGGAAAGGTTTTTTTCGACCACCATTTTGATGTGGATGGCGCTTTCCACCCCGGCCCGTGCCGATGGCGGAGAGAACCTTCTCGCCGCGGGCTTCCTGGGACTCGCGAGCATGGTCATTCTCGTGATCGTTGTCCGGTTCCGGGACCTGATGCTTGCTGACCGCCTAAAGCGGATCTCCGTCCTGATTTCCGACCTGGAAAAAACCGAAGCAGGATGGTCGGAGAACCACATTCTGAAGACCGTTTCGGACACCTTCCACGAAGTCGTGGCGGCAAGGCGGAGAGGGAGCATGGATGCCGCCGGTTCCCGCCTTTCACCCAGGATGTTCGCCCGTCTCGAGGACGAACTCCGGAAAAACCGGCTTCAAGGTTGGAAAAACGTCCTTCAGGACCCGGAACTGCATCAGACAAAAATCGTGGGGATACTCGATCGGGACGGTCATCTGTTCGACCGGATCTTCCTTCTGGTCACCTTCACGCTGACGGATTTTCTCGTGGACCCCGACACGGGCGGAGTCGTTTTGCGTTCCGGAGAGAGGGGAGCGGATGAGGTGACCAGACCGCGCGTCCGGTCGGAAATCTGGGAATTCACGCGTGATGAAACGGGGCAGTGGGTGTGGAACTCCGCATCGGCAAAAGACGGAATGTGGGAGATCCTGGATCTTCCGCGCGAGAGCGATGACCGTCGGTACCTTGCACTGGCGGAAAGATGAAAACGAAAGGTTGATGGCGAAAACAGGGTAGACCTGCCCGAAAGGACCGGGGCGGTTCGTGAGAACCGCCCCGGTGGCTTTCATGCCGGTTTTGGCGAAGAGTAGAGGGCGAAGACGCTCAGATGTTGCCCGGTTCGATGAACCCTGCTTCCTCGCCTTTCTCATTGAGTTTCAGGGAACCGAACTCGATTCCGCGGACTTTGAGGGGGGAGGGCTTCAACGGAGCGCGGATCCGGAAAACGTTGTTGAGGAAATCGATCCCCTCCAACCGTCCGATTGCCATGGCGTCGAGGTTTTCGTCGAGAAGCGAGACCATCAGCCCTTTTTCTTCACCCGAGATGAAGTTCTTGATCATCCCGAGGTCGGTGGGCCAGCCCTTGGTGATTTCGGGGATCAACGGGCCGCTGGTGACCACGAGGGTTCCCTCCCAACCCGAGAGGCGCTCAGCATGGAGGGTTCCTTCGAGGTTGATCGGGGTTCCGGTCAGAAAGTAACATCTGTCGGTGAAAACCTGCTTGAATGGGATCTCGATAATCTTCGCATCCTTGAAATAACGGGTGCTGACCAGCTCCCGAAGGCTTTTCCTCTCCATCTGGGAGGTGGGCGAAGCCTTCTTGGAAACCGGAAGCCTGACGATCTTTTCCGGAGCGAGCGCTACGAGGTGCTTGACCAGGTGTTCGAGCTCAGTTCCGCGTTGCATGAGCACGACCATGTCGGGGTTGACCAGGTCGAGTTTGGCCTTCTTGATCGCCCGGCCGCCGTCCCCCTGGACCCATCCCGTCGTGTCGATGATCAGGACGTCGGCGTTGTCCCGGGCCTTGTTCAGCATTGCGTTGAGTCCCGTCATGGCGGGAAGGAAATGGAGCCCCGGGGAGTGCGCCCCCAGGAGATAAAGATATGTCGGGGCTTCCTCGGTAAGGAACACTACGGGCTCCTTCATGACGAGCATTCCGAATGCTCCCGGAGGGCCGATGTCCGACTGGCCGGTATCGCAATCGAGGATAGCGGTTCGGCCAAGATTGCCAACGAGCCTGTTGGCAAGATAGGTGCTGAAAAATGTCTTGCCGGTGTCGACTTCACCCATGACAATGATCGAATAAAGTTTTCCGGCCTGGCGTTCCTTGATTACGCGCTGGGCAAGCTCGTCCCATTCCGCCGGGATGGAGCTCGCCTCCATTTTCGAGAGGTTCTCGGGAGGGGCTTCGATTTCCAGGACGGTCTGCTCGAGCGCCTTTACCGGAACACGTTTTCCGGCCGGGACGTTGAGTGACCTGCCCGCGGGTATCTTCGCCGCGATGACCTCCACCTCCCCGGAAATGACGGAGAGCCTGGCGGGACCGACAAGAAGGTAGAAATCGTCCTTGTTGAAAGTCGATTGGTTCATCGTTTCTTTTCCTTTTCGAAAACGAGGGAGGGCCAGGTTTCATCGAGGATCTTGTCGTTGATCACTGTTATCCGGTCCATCTCTTTGAAATCGACCTCCAACTCGTCCTCGGAGGTCACTGCCTTGGCGTTCTTCAGGGATACACCATCCGAGCCCTTTCGGACGACGGTCCCGAAGTAGAAGTCGTCGCCGTTCCTGATGAATACCTTTTGCCCCGTGGTAAGCGTTTTCGGATCGATCGCCTTGGTCACCCCCTTGAAGCACATGTTGGCGATGCCGGGGTACAGCGGGATGTCCTCATACATCTTGATGAGCTGCTCAACGACGGCGCGCACGAGGTTCGGGTCCTTTTCCTCGGCGATGAGCGTTTTCAGCGATTTCAGAAGTCCAGGAAAATCTGTTTCCTTGAAGGTCATTTTGACGTCCTTTCGACTGCGTTATTGGGAAAGGTACTCCAGGCCAAGTTCCAGTGCGCGTTTTTGCCGGTCGGGGGGGAGCTTCCCCTTTTTGGCTGCGGCATCGGCCTCCGACATTTCTCCCAGATGGGAGAGCAGCTGGGAGAGGACCTTGTGGAAGGGAAGCCGGTCCGTCTTGACCGTGCATTCAGCGGCCCGGGGGTGGCCTCCTCCGCTGATCTTGTCTTTTAGTTCGGGGAAATTCGCCTGGAGCGTCCGCTCCATCAACCCGCAGATCTTTCCGGAATGAACCCGGTCTCCCGTGCCTCTGACCGAGACGTGGGTGTAATCCCTCGAAACCGCGCTGACCATTATGATCTGGCCGGTCTTGTCACCGAATGCCTCCTTGAGGCCGAAAAGCTTGATCGAGCCGATCATCGGAAGAAGTGGGACCTTCCCTCCGACGAAAAGGTAGATCCCTGTTTCCTCGAGGGTCATCAAACGAAGGCTGGAATCCAGGAGGCGGTCGGCGCTTTCCCAGTCTTTCAGGAAGAA
>CAYRYU010000035.1:0-22518 GCA_964428355.1 uncultured bacterium | reverse complement strand
TTGTTCGGCGTCGAACATCGTCGGACGTTCCTGGACCATGGTCATGAGGTTCTTGAACCGGACTCCGTATTCGAGGAAGAAGGGCTTCGCCATGTCCACCAGAATGCCCTTGACAGGCTCAATCGCCCAGTCCCCTTTCAACCCCACCAGGCAGAGAAAATCGTCGAAGGGATCACGGGTGCCGGCGAGCGTGGAGATCCCGTGGGCGAGGAGGGACGTGGAACAGGGGGTGTATTTCTCCAGGCTTGGGTTGAAAACCACGCATCCGGTCGGAGCGGACGGAGTCGGATGATGGTCGACGATCGTTACCGGGAGGCGTTTCCCAAATTCCGTGTAGGGGGCAAGCGTTCCCTTGTCGAGGATGAAAATCGCCTTGGTGTCAGGATGCGCTTTGAGAGCCTCCTCGAACTGGGAAGGTTGCAACAGGAATCCCGGGGGCATGTAGAGTTCGGCTTTCCACCCCTTCTTGATCAGCATCCGTTTGAAGATGAGGCCGCTGGTGATCCCGTCAGGATCATCGTGACTGAAGATCATGGCTTTGCCGGACGGCTTCCCTACTGAGTCCACGATCTTCGCGACATCGGTGTTCCCGGAATGGATCTTGTCCCATTGGGATTTGTGGGGCTCCAGGGCTTTCGGGAGGTTCTTCATTAGGACGGCTTCCTGCATAGATTTCCTTTCAGGGGGGATTCTTTTGAGTCAGTATAGTGATGTCACACTTCGTGGTCAACCTCAAATGAATAATCCTTGGGGTCCTTCCCACCGATCCTGAGGCTGATGTTCCCGTTCCGGTCGGTTCGTAGAAGCGGGATACCGAGAGATCGGTACAGGTCAAGGGCTTTGGCCTTGGGGTGGCCGAAGGGGTTGCCTTTTCCAACCTGGATCACCCCGTCGGCGGGATTGACCATTTTTATGAAAGGTTCGTGAATGCTGGTGTCGCTGCCATGGTGTGGGAGTTTAAGGATCTGGGAGCGGATCCCTGTCCCGTAACGCATCACTTCCTGCTCCGCTTCGGTTTCGATGTCACCCGACAGCATCACGGAAACCTTCCCGTAACGAATCTGGAGCACGATGGACATGTTGTTGAGGGCCGAGAACTCCTCCGATTTGTCAACCTTCTCGGGATGGAGGACCTGAACGAAGAGTTCGTCTCCCCAATCGAGGACCTCCCCGGGTTCCGGAGCCACGCGCTTGATCCGGCGCTTCTCGCAGATCGCCTTCATATCCTCGAAGGTAGCAGTGTTGAAGACGGCCCCGCATTCCAAAAGGTACCCGATCGGGTAGGTACGGAGGACGGGGATCAAGCCTCCGAGATGGTCGTTATGGGGGTGGGTGACGACGACCCCATCCAGGCGCGTGATCCCCTTTTTTCGGAGGAAATCGTATGCGAGTTCGCGGTTCTCGCGTCTGGCCTGGCCGGGCGGGACGTTGATCCCCCCGTCGATCAGGTAGTTCCTGCCCTTCGGGGTGCGGACAAGGATGCAGTCCCCCTGGCCCACGTTCACGAAATCGATCTGGAGCTCCCGTCGGAAAGGGGCCGGAAGGATTCCGGCCTGGTCCGGGCTCAGGAAAACGGTCCAGACGATGATGACCAGGATCGTCAAGAAGACGAGGATGCCCCGCATCGGGTTCGAATCGAAGGATTTCCCCTTGAACCCGTAATCCGAGCCGGGAGAAACGTTTTCGGGATCGTCAGTCATCTAACTTCCACCAAATCCTTGAACTTGTCGAATTTAGCCTCGGTGAGCCCCGTGACATCCTGGAGATCCTCGAGCGAGCGGAACCCGCCCTTGTCGTTGCGAAGCTTGATTATCGCCTTTGCGATTCCCTTGCCCACCCCGGGCAACGCGTCCAGTTCCTTTTCCGTGGCGAAGTTCAGGTTCAACTTCCTCGGGCTTGCCGGGGCTGCGCCGACCGGCCGAACGGCCAGCGACCTTTTGAGGTTGTCGAGTTTCTTCCCGGACAGGCCTTCGACCTTCTGGAGCTCGGAGAATTTCTTCAGCGGACCGTTGGCCTTCACGAAATCGACTATCCTTTCGGCCATGGTCTTTCCGACGCCTGGGAGGGCGTCGAGTTCGGCAACGGTGGCGGTGTTGACGTTTATCTTCGACCCGTCGTCGGGTTCATCATCGAGGACTTCCTCTCCCTTGGAAAGAGCGTTTTTCGGGGTGATCTCACCGATCTTCCGGATTTCGGCTTCCAGAGCCCTGTTGCTTGCCACCCGGGCCTGGAACTTGGTGAGGTTCAGGACAACCCCGAGTGCCAGGAGGAGTCCGAGGGCGAGGAACGTGAGCTTCTCGGGCCTGGTCATCCGGTCAGAATGCCTCCCTTCGCGGAGGTGCCTGGATGAAGGGAACGACCTTCATGTTTCCCTTGGAGATATCGATCTGGACTGCCCCATTCCTTTCGGTCTCGAAGAAGGGGATGTCGATGTTCCGGACGCTTTTCTTGAACTTGAAAACCCTGAATGTGAGAAGTTTTTCCATGTAGTATCGGTCGTAGACCCATCCCGAGGGTTTCCTGAAACTGATCGCCAGATGGGAAGGTTTCATTTTCTGCAAGAAATCCTGGAAAGCATCGATGGGGTAGGGCAAATCGCCCAGGAGAAGGACATTTGGGATGTCGACGAAAGCTTTGGAAAAGGCGTAGGCGTTCCCGGGTCCGTATCCGATCTTGAACTCCCCTTCAAAGATCTGGACGAAAGCACCGTCATAGTATGCGGAGAACCTTTCCTCGGCCCTTTTCGGATAGAGAATCCGGATCGTGTTCTCGAACCCGGGAATGATATCGCCTTCCGCGATCGTCTGGAAACCGATTCCGCGATCGCCAACGGCCTTCACCAGCTGGTTGTATGACTCGAAAGTCTGCTCCCAATAGAAGTTTGGTGGGGAAAGGGGTGCGCGGTTCTCCTTCAGCCCGTCCTCGACCTTCCTGTCCGCGAGCGAGAATTTCCTTACGAAATCTGGGAAGGGGAGGGGTTTCCCATCGGCGGGAAGGGAGAACGGGGCGTAGATCTTCCCAACCTTGAAGTTCGCGAGAACGGTGAAAAGTCCGGAAATTCTCTCAGGAAGGCAGGAAGTCAGGATGACCGCATCGAGCGAACGCTTCGACTTTCCCGTCAGGGCGGGAAGGATCACCCTCTCCCCCACGTCATATCCCGAGAATGCGTCCCGATACCCCGCGTCGATCAGAAGCGTCTTTCCCCCTTTTTCGACGAGGACGGACGAACCGAAGCCGACGTCGAGCAGGGTAACCCGGAGATCAGGTCGGGGCTCGATCCGGGCGAAGATGAATCCTCCCGCGAAGAACAGGAAACCGGCGACGACGGCACCCAGCAGGCTCAGGGGAAGCTTGTAGTCGGGGTCATCCCAAAGCTCCCTGACAGCCGCAACGAAGGCCCAGAAGGTGCCGAAGATGGTTTCCCAATAGAATGCCATGTGAAGGACGATGTAGTAGAGGGCGAGAGCACCGAAACCCGGCTGGGAGACCTTCGGAAAGGGAATAAGGACCGAAAAGAAATGCGCCATCTCGAGGAAAAACTTGACGCCGACCCAGTTTGCGGCATTGATCAACAGGGCGAGATGGAGGCCGATAACGGGGACGAATGATCCGAGGATCCCGGCGATCATCCCCAGCTGGACTATCACGCCGATGAGGGGAATGGCGATCATGTTGGCGACAGGCGAAGCCAGGGAAAAACTCCCGAAATAGAAGGCCGAAAGCGGGCCCATCATGGCGAGAAGGATCGCGACCTGGGCGGAAGTGAAACTCTTCAACCAGGCGGGAAGCATCTCGAATGCCGCGCTCTGGAAGGAAGACCGCTCGGCGAAACGCGAGGATACCCAGAGAAGCACGAGGAAATAGAGTCCTGCTCCGGGAAAGAACCAATCCTGGAGGACTATTCCCCGGAAGATCACCACGGTTATGAAGAAGAGAACCGTTCCTATTGCAGAGACATACAGGCCGCCGCCCCGGAGGGTCTTTCGAAGCAGGTTTTCTGAGACTTCCGTGAACATGGCCAGGGAATAGATTGCCATGACGGAAAGGACGAAACCTGGTTCCGTAAGTTGCAACGGCGACATGGAAAGAATGTAGAAAGCGGCGGCGGAAAGCGAAAACAAGATCGACATCTTGAATCCGAGTTCCTTCAGATAGGCTTTCGAGATCAGGAACAGGCTGTTCATGAGGGCTGCGCGGATCGCGGAGCTGGGCCACCCCACGATGAGAGCGAAGGTGAACAGGAAGAAGACTATGATCGGCGCGAAAATCCTGATGGGAACGCGGAAAAGAGTGAAGATACCGTAGAAGAGTCCTGCGATGATGGTTACATGCAATCCGGAAACCGCCAGGACATGGGAGACTCCGGTCATCCGGAACTCGGTATTGATCCTCTGCGGAAGGCCGCCTTTCAGCCCCAGAAGCACTCCCCCAAGGAAAGACGATTCGGGGTAGGGCATGGTCTGCTTCACGATCTTCAGGAACTCCCCGCGAAGATAGAGGGCGAAGCGGTACCAGAAGAAGCCCGAAACGGTGTCGGAGATGACTTCGAATCCGGTTTTCCCCGTGACCCGGATCGTCCGGAAGATCCCGCGGTTTCGGAGGGTCTTCTGGTAATCGAGGCTTCCGGGGTTCCGTGTGGCTGAGGGCGAGGAAAAATGGCCCGACAGTTCGACCTCTTGGTTGAACCGGAGCTTCGAATAGGCGGGGGATTCCTCATACACCAGCGCAAGGACAAGACCTCCGTCGATCGGAATCTCGGGCGGCTCCTCAGGTTCCGATTCTGCGGAGCCTTCGGTTGCACCTGTCTCCCCGGGTTCGGATTCTTGTGAATCGCCCGATTCCTCAGGGGGGGGATCCCCCATGATTCCGCCCTTCTTCGGTTTTCCAGGACGCTTCTTGGAAGACTTCGGGACCTTCCCCTTTCCTTTGCCCCTCCCTTTGCCCTTTTTTTCGAAGGGGCTCTGGCGGATGATCTCCTGAGCCTTGACCGGTTCGATCAGAACCTCGAGGTAATCGTTCTTGAGCGTGGGCTCTTCAACGACTTTTCCCGTAACCTTCCACTTCCCGAAGGGGTTGGACGAGTCGATCACCTTGTCCAAGTGGTTCGGGGAATCAGTGGAAAGGGCGAAGGAATACCTGGACATCCCCAGGAAAAACAGGCCCCCCCCGAGAAGGAGGATCGAAAGGATGGGAAACCAGTCCTCTTCCTGGAAAATCTCCCATATCTCGCCGGATTGGAGCCTTTCAGCATGTCTCTGCCAGAAGGGAATGAACCCGCAAAGGCCCAGAAAAACCGAGATCAGGAGGAAAAAGACCGATGACGAAAGCCCGAAGATGACTACTGAGCCCATCCCCGAGATGTAGAGAAGGACGAAAATGATGAAAATCGCCACGTCAGTCGGGGTCGGACTTAACTTCGACGTTTGGGTAATAGTCCTGGTTGGAAAGGGTTATCTGAGAGACCCGATAATCGGATTTGAAAACCAGTACAAGCATCCCCAGCAACAGTGTCCCTAGGATGGTTCCGATAAGGATGTTATAGGAGCCCGATTCGTCAGCCATTTCCCCGGCTCATTCCATGGCGACGAATGCGTTGGTGACCCTTACCCATTCCTTGAAAAGATGGAAGAACTTTTCGAAATCGAAGCTGGTGATCTGACGAAAGGCGGTTTCCGCCTCCATATCCTCCAGGGCTCCCATGAGCGTCGAATACCTCTTGAAGAATTTGTCGCAGTAGGTGCTCGAAAGGAGCCGGAACATATAGAATGACTGGTGAAATGCCAGTGCCCGACGGTTGGGATCGGGGATCATCCCAATGTTCTTGGCCATGACACCCGGCCGTATGAGCTGCTCGGCTTTCTGCGCCTCCTGAAGCTGATTCCAGGCTTTCACGAGGAAATCCTTCGAATCGGTCCGGATCTTCCAGGGAACCTGGGAACAGATCCCTTCACGGAGCCACGAAGGGGTCCGCCACTGCATGATCCCGATCTCCCGCTCTTTCACTCCCCGGTTGAAGATCATGAGGCTCACCTGCCTGACCACTTCTTCCCCGCATTGGGGCGGGGGGGTCCCGGCATTCACGAGAAGGACGTTGTCCTCCGGAACCACCCGGATCGTCTCTCCCATTGCTAACGGCCTCTGGGTGACCCGTTCGATGACCTGGGAGTTGGGATAAAGATAGATCTGGGCTTCCACTTCGGAAGTAAGGTCGAATACTTGCCCCAGTCCGGCGGAAGCCCGGTCGACACGATCGAGGATCTCTTCGGCGAGAAGACTGTCCTTGAGATCGAAGAAGACCTTGCTGGAACGCAATTCGAATTTTTGCCCAAGAGATTCTATCAGATATTTCGACATCATCCTTCTCCTAGGAAAAGACAATACCATACCTTCCGCCGATGGGCAACGCCCAACCTCCGCCCAATTCCCCCGGTCAGGTCAGGCACTGCCTCCTGGACCGCGGTTTTGGAATCCAGGGGCCCTCGTCAGTCGTCAAACCCTGTTCTCCAAACCTGCTTCCTTTCCCGCCCCGGCACACGTTGGTTTTCCCGGGGTTTTCCGATCTCACTCCCCACCTTTTGACGAAAAGATTTTCGGCAATTTTGGGAAATATTTCCCAAAGGTCCTTGGTAAAATGGTGAAATAATGGTAGAATGGAGGTTCCAGATTTGATGGGGAGAATTGCATGGAACTCGAGAATCTTGACCTTTTTTCTTCGCTGACCGGCCCTGAAATTCATGAGATAGAGCGCTTTTCCAAGAGAGTCCTTTTCGGGAGGAATGAAATTATCTTCCGTGAGGGGGATTTCGAGAAAAACCTCTACATCGTGGAAACCGGACAGGTAGAGGTTTTCAAGCGTGACCCCATCCACGGGGAGGTCATGGTCGCGGTTTTCAAGAACGGGGATTATTTCGGGGAACTGGCCCTGTTCGAGAAGGGTGCAAGCCGCTCCACCACGGCGAGAGCCGTTCAGAACACCGTTCTGATCGTCATCGAGGGCCAGGATTTCGAGAAGCTTCTCCAGATGAAACCCGGGATTTCGATGAAGCTCCTTGGAACCCTCTCCCGGCGGCTGAGGAACACCACCGCCAAGCTGACCCGGAGCAACGAAAAGATCGCGGACGGATGCCGTATGGTTTCGGTCGTATCCGCGAAGGACGGCTACGGGAAAACCACTTTCGCGGTCTCCCTTGCCCACCTTCTCGCCAACGAGTTGGGAAAGAAGGTCCTTTTCATCGACCTGGACCTCTATCTCGGCGGAGGAAGCTACTTCATGGGGGTTCATTCCCCCAGATCGTTGCTCGATCTGACACAGGCACTCAAAACCATGGAGGGAAAGGACGAGTTTTTCCAGGCGGTTGTGAAGAGCAGCCAGAGGGTGTGGGTGGTTCCCTGCCCCCAATCATTCCTCGATGCAGAAAAGATCAGGCCGGATGATCTGCTCCGTGTTTTCATAAGGGCCCGGGAGTATTTCGATTATATCGTGGTGGATACCCAGTCCCATTTCGGGGATCTCCTACTAAACTCGATCGACATGTCCGACAGCGTTTTCTGCCTCGTGGATGTCACCTCGCTCGCTTCGACAAAGGACAGCCTCAGGTTTCTGCAGGGCCTGGGCCACCTGCACTTCCCCCCATCGCGTATTTCGATCGTTCCAGCCAGGGTTGGCCAGGGGTTCGCAATCGCGAAGTACACGAAGGTTTTCCCCCCCTATCCCGTCGTCGGTGCCCTTCCGGAAATGCAGGGCTTCGCACCCGATTTCGGCCAATCGGCCTTCATGCTTCAACCGAACGGTCCCTATTGCGATTGCCTGAGGGTTCTGGCCAAGAAGGTTCTCGGAGAGGAGCAGGTGAAAAAGACCGAGGAAAAGGGCCTTTTGTACCGGCTCTTCTACGGATCGGTCCAGGACGGCCCCAGTCTCGAGCTTCCGGGAATGACCGACGGCCTTCACAACACCGGATCTTCGATGAGCCTCATCAGCCCACAGGACATCAAATCCCTGGTGAAGACCGTCAGATACAAGATCACTCTTGGGAAGATGCAGGAAGCCAAGGAATCCCTCCTGAGTTCGATGGAATACTCGCAGGTTTCGGGTTCCGTCTGCGAACTCCTGGGGGAGATCTATCTCTATGAACAAAGGTACGCCGATGCGATCGAGGCATTCAAGAAGGCCGTCCTCCTGGAACCTGACAACGCGCTTGCCAACGGCTTTCTCGGGTGCATCGCAAACGACGATACAGCCCTCCAGAAATCGATCGGTCTCTTCAAGACCCGCTTGTCAACGAAGCCGGGATTCGCGGATCAGCGCAACGATTTCGGAAAAGTCCTCCTCAACCATGGGGATTTCGCCGCCGCCAAGGAGCAGTTCGAAGAGGCGTTGAAGATCAACCCCGCCTATCTCGAAGCCCGGATCAACCTTGCCTCGACCCTTGCCGCGCTCAATTCCTATACCGAGGGGATCGAGCTGCTTCTCAACATTCCGCAGAAGAACCCCCGGATCTACCTTCTCCTGGGCCGGTTCTTCTACGAGACCAGCCGCTTCTTCCTTGCATACAAGGCCTACATCAAAGTGGAAGAAGAGAATCCGGAATTCCCCGGACTGCGTCAGAAAGTCCTGGAACTCTCGGCCTACTTCAAGAAACTCGATTCCGTGATCGAGATGCACGAACGTTTCGTCCAGGACCATTCAGATTTCCCCGACCTTCACGTGAAACTCGGAAACTTCTATAATTTCGCCGGCCGCTGGGACGACGCGATCAACGAGTTCAAGATCGCCCTCGAGCTGAAACCGGGTTTCCAGGAAGCCAAGGACCGGATGAAGGAGCTCCAACTGGATTTCGTCTTGCAGCTCGCGCGGACACGTCTCGACACATCGGTTCAGGATCACCAGATCGTCTCGAAGGATTTCAAGCTGAAACTCCGTTTTTCGGAAGGCTGCCGCCGGAAGTTCGAAATGCCCGAGAAGATCGTTGTCAAGACAACCAACGTCCGGAGCGGGACCCAGGTCGAGAAGACGATCAAGAAGGAGGAGATCGGTGCCTTCGTCGTTCCGATCGAACTTTCCCAGCTCGGTATCCTGGCCGTTCGCGACCTCCTCAAACTCGAACTGATCGATCCGAAGGATGAAGGCCGGATCTGCACCCGGGCCATCGTCCTCGACCGGGGCGACCTGATCAGCAACGAGATGAACCTTCCGATGCACAGCGACCCCGTCCCACTCGAACGGTACTTTTTCGTGGATCTGAAATCGAAACACCTGGCCACGATCATCAACGGAAAAGGTACCAAGTTCAAGGCCGTAGTGACCAACACGCGGAACGGGATGGAAGCCCAGGGCTTCAGGAACCCCGAGTCCGACGAGAGCGTAAACTTCCTTCTCGTCGGGAAAAAGCCGAACGGGGAGGGGAAGCGGGCGAAATTCGGCGTGGTCAAGGCTGGTGACAAGCTATTGATCAAGGTTTTTGAGCCCGACAAGCCCGAGGTGTTTTCCATGGAGATCGCCGTCGACGATAAGGACGTCCAGAGCCTCAAGAAACAGGTAGTTCTGCAGGAAGCATCTTGAACCGGCACTCCCCGGAATGGTTCCTCGACTTTTTCGGTGGCATGATTTCGGGGCTCGATGTCTCGCTCCTGACACAGAATTCCCTCGAGCCGGACCCTATTCCGGAAGGGGGGGTTGTGTTTGCGATCGGGAAGGCATCTCGGGCCATGACGGAGGGAGCGGAGAGGGCCGGGGTCCGGATCACAAAGGGAATCGTCGTGAGCCCTCCCGGAGGAGCCGTGAAACGGTCCGGGGGACCGATCGATTATTTGAACGGAGACCATCCCATCCCTGGTT
Source organism: uncultured bacterium (assembly GCA_964428355.1). Taxonomy (GTDB): domain Bacteria; phylum Muiribacteriota; class Ozemobacteria; order Ozemobacterales; family Ozemobacteraceae; genus CAYRYU01. The sequence goes on along the minus strand of CAYRYU010000035.1, from coordinate 12,683 downwards.
CGGCCTCTTTTCGGGCCGGGGAATGCCTCCTTGGAGCGATCGAAAAGCTTCCCCGCGGAGTGGATGTTCTGGCCTTGATTTCCGGTGGGGGTTCCGCTCTCCTTGCGGCACCTCCGCTCGGAATAGTGACCGAGGTCAAGCGCCTTGCGCATCGGGCTCTGGTCCACTCGGGCCTGCCGATTTCGAAGGTCAACACTGTGCGACGGCATTTCTCCGCGATCAAGGGGGGCCTCGGACTGAGCAGGATCCTCGACCGGGGCGGCAGGGTGAGGGTTCTCGGGGTTTCCGACGTTGCGGGAGATGTTCCGCACGATATCGGATCCGGGATTTTTGTCCCCGATCCGACGACCTTCTCGGAAGCACACGGCATCGCCCGAAAAATCCCGGGCTTTCCCCCCGAGGCACTCGACTACCTCGAATCCGGGACCAGGGGTGAAGTCCCCGAAACCCCCAAACCCGATACGATTCCCTCCGACCGCTGGAGCTGGAAGCTGGTGGCCGGGATGGAGACTTCCAGGAGCGTCGCGGCTGAGCGCTTGAAGGCTTCAGGCGAACCGGTCGAGCTTCCGAAGATCGAACTGGGGGATTTCTTCACCGCTCTTCGGCGTGGCGACCCCGGAATTTTCGACCAGTTCCCGCAGGAAACCTGGATCCTGGTTTCGGGGGAAAACGAGATCGAGATTCCCCGGGGGCGGAAACCCGGACTGGGAGGTCGGGCTTCCCACTCGGTGCTCGAGCTTGGAATCAGGATGGAAAAACTCGGCTTGGGCTTCGAGTGCGCGATGGTGGCAACCGACGGCGTGGACGGAAACTCCGAACTGGGGGGAGGGTTCCTTCAGGACGGGGACCTTCCCCCGGAAAAGCTCAGGGAAGCCGGGGAAGCATTGACCGGGTTCAACTCCGCCGGTTTTCTGAAGGGGTTTGGTCGATCGTTTCCGGGGAATCCGTCTGGTACAAATTTCGGGGATTTGTTAGCATTTCGTTGGCGGTCCCGAAGATCATCCCAAGAATGATGGCCAGTCCCCGCGTCAGGGCGAAAAACGGGATCAGCGGGACCAGGCTGGGGTCGTTTCTTGCCGCCCATCGAAGCAGGGGGGCACACGTCGCCAGCCATGCTCCCGCCCATAACGCGCCGCGGCGGCGGGTGGACAAAGCCGGCAGAAAGCACGCCGAAAGAAGAAGCTGGAGCTTCAGGCTGAGCGGGGTGTAGCTGTCTTTTCCGGCTTTTCCTGGGTGCTTCCTGTAGACCTTCATTCGCCAGAAACCCCGGCTGAATTTGAGCGCGGCATATCCCAGGAAACCTTCCCGGTGCCGGTGAAGAACCACCGCACCCGGAACGAACCGGAACCTCCTGCCGAGCCCCTTGACCCGGAACGAAAGGTCGACATCCTCGTTGTCCGCCCTGGGGAAGGACGTGTCGAAACCTCCTACGGAAAGAAGGTCCTCTCTCCGGAAGCCTCCCGAGTAGGTGTCTATGAAATCGATATCCCCCGCACTCTCGAGGAGTTCATACCTCTCCTCGAACTCGAGCTGGGCCAGCCGGGCCCATGTATCTTTCTGCTCGGTACGGTACCGCCCCTTCACCCCCCCAACCTCCGGATCGTCGAATGGGCTTGCCATAGCCTCGAGCCACCCTTTTTGCGGCCGGCAGTCAGAGTCGGTGAAAAGGATCACCCCACCGTGGGCTGCCCGGATCCCGGCATTCCGGGCACTGGCGGGTCCCCCGTTGTTTTCCAGCCGTAGGAACCTTATCGAAAGGGATCTTTCGAAGCCCGCTGTCACGGGTTCCAGGGTTTCAGGCGAACCGTCGTCCACCACCACGACTTCGAAGTTCCTGGCGGTTTGCTGTTTCGCGAGGGCTTCAAGGCATCCTTTCAACCTGTCGGGTGAGCGAAATGCCGGGACGATGACGGAAACCTCGATATTCCGTTCCGATGGGGAATTCGCAACCATCCGCAGTTCACCTGTCCCCGAAAAGATGTTTTAGGAAGGTTTTGGCCGAACGGACCAGCCGGTGCCTTTCATCGGGTTCGGTGAGAAACCGCTTGAGGGCTTCCCAGAGGAACTTCTTCCGCAGATAGAAACGGCGTCGCGCAAGGTTGCAGAATCGCACGAGTTGGGCCGCGGAGTGCGAACCGGTTCTGACGACGCAGTTGTGCTGGCCTTCGGGCGTCAGCCAGTCGCCGAATCTCCGTGCCGTGATCAGTCCGGCTTCATCGGCTTCCCGGTATGCCCTGGTTCCGGGGTAGACCATGAGCGGATAGAACTGGGCGGTATCGAGAGGAAGGCGGAGTGCGAACTGAAGGGTTTCCTGAAGCGTTGCCCGCGTTTCCCCCGGCAGTCCCACGACGAAACAGCCGTGGACATGCACACCTGCCCTGCGTGCGTTTTCGGCGAAGGTTTCCATTGCACCCAGGCTCAGGTTCTTCCCGACACGGTCAAGGATCAGCTGGCTTCCCGACTCGAATCCGACGCAAAGTCCCCGAAGGTTCGATCGTTTCATGGTTTCGAGAGTCTCGAGGTCCACGTCCGCTCTCGCGTTTGCGGTCCAGGAGAGGTCGAGTTTCATGCCCTCGAGACGGCGGGAGAACTCCTGCACCCGCTTCCGGTCCACGGTGAATGTGTCGTCCTCGATGAAAACCCCCCTGACCTGGTGCATTTTCGAGGCTACCCATTGGAACTCCGCGAGGATCGATTCCAGGGATCTCCTCCGGTAGGCTCGCCCGGTGAGCGTCTGTGGAAAAACGCAGAAAGAACAGAAGAAGGGGCAGCCCCTTCCGGTTAGGATCGTCACCATCGGATGATGTGCGTTGGGGTTGAAATACCGCTCTACCGGCAGGAAGCGCGAGTAGATCTCGGATACGAAGGGCCTGAAATCCAGATCCTCGAGGAAAACCGTTCGGGGTCTGACCGCCTGGCCGCGAATGTGGATCCCTTCGCAGGAATCGAGGGAAACTTTCCCGCGGGCAGCCTTGATCGCCTCTCCAAGTGGAATCTCGTATTCACCAAGGATGACTCCGTCGAGTCGGGGGTGATCGCGGAGGCTTTCCTCCGGAAGTGCTGAAACATGGGTTCCGCAGGGAAAGACCATTGCCTCGGGGAGCGCGGCCTTGACCCCGTCGCAGAACCCCAGATCGCTTTCTATGCTTGGAGTGGCCGCTTCGACCAGGACGATATGGGGCTGGAACTCCCGTATCCTGGTGATCGTCTCCTCTGCCGAAATGCGCTCGGCAACCGAGTCGGTCAGGAAAACCTCTGCTCCGAGCGATTCCGCGAAGGCAGCCGCGTATGCAAGCCACATGGGGTAGTACAGGGTTCCCGACCGCGTTACGGCAGGAGACCTTTGTCCCCTGGAATAATCGGGGAGAAAGGGGGGATTGACCAGAGCGATCCGCGCCAACTCATCGTCGCGGATGGGGAACCCCGAGTTCATTCTCTACCCTCCATTTTTTCCGGTCACGCGACACGGTACTTCCGGCGAAGCCACGCCCCGATATCCTCCTTGATCTGCCAGTACTCGCAGGGCCCGCAGATCGGGGTCCGGTGATACTGGCCAAGGACATGACGTTTCCTTAGAGCCGCGAGCTCGCGTCCGTTCCATATCGGGCCGAACCCGCCTGAGCCAATCTTTCCGAGCGCTCCTCGGCATTCGTAATCGATGCAGCAGGGGGAAACAACTCCGTCGGAGTTGATAACGCCTGTGTACCAGAGCAGGGAGCAGGGATAGCGGCTCCCCCCAGAGTAGCACCTTTCGTCCTTCACCGCTCCGATCCAGGTGTGGAAGGGGGTGATATCCACCATGTCCGCGGTGTCCGCCCACATTTCCCTGAACCTTTCGATCTCGGCTTCCTTTCCAGCCCGGGCGACCATCCGGGCCTTCAGGAGCGGCCGGGAAAGCCCATTCACACGTTTCAACCTGGAAGCCTCGCGGAGGTTTCCGACGACGCTGCTGTACAGATCGACCCTCTTCAACTCACGGTAACCCTCGGGATCCACGGCATCGATGCTGATTATCAGGTCATCGAGGCCGGCCCTGGCAAGCGCGAGGAAAAGGTCGCCGGTCAGGAGAGTCCCGTTCGAGATGATCCCGATCGTCCGCGCCGCCCGGACTTTTCGGAGCACCGAAACCATCTCGACGATCCTGGGATGGAGCAGTGGTTCACCGTCCTTCTGTAGGAAAACCTTCAAGATCGGCCCCACACGCCCCAGTTCGTTTGCGAGAACCTCGAAGAGCGGCCATTCCATGTCCGCAACCGGGCGCTTGCTGATCGATCTCGGACACATCCGGCACGCAAGATTGCAGCGGTTTGTGGGTTCGATGTTCAGGATCATGGGAAAGCGGAGAGGTAGGACCCACTTCAGGAAGAGGGTCCGAAGTCCCATCCATCTCTTGAACCGATCGAGATCCACCGCGCCCCCCGGTCGGCCGCCCACTTCCCGCCTGGAACGCGGGAAAAAGGTCAGGCCTGCTCCTGGATTTCCCCGATGATCCGTTTCAGTTCGACCAGGTCGGGGGTCCTGACCAGGTATGCGTAGTTCCCCATCACGGCGCTGAATATCGGCTTCACCTCGCTGTGAAATGCGATCCGGTCGCCGTAACGGTTCATGACCTCCTCGTGGGGAAGGCGGTATCGCTTTCCATCCCGCCTCGCCACATGGGCGCAGTGGTATTTCCGCTCGATGGTCGCGGAAAAGCGGTTGAAGGCAACGATGTTGGCCCACTCCTGGTAAACGTCGATGTCGCAGGAGAAGTTCATCATGTCGGTGCTGAACCCTCCAGGGGGGCGGCAGTTCAGTTCGAGCGCGAAGAGCTTCCCATCAGACTTGCGCCGGAAGAACTCGAAATGGAAGAACTTCTCGCGGATGTTGAAAGCCTTGACCGACTTGAGCCCGAAGTCCATGAGATCTTCGGGAATCTGGCGGAGTGAGTAGTAGTTGAGATCATCGTTGTAGGCAACGAGCTCGAAGACTCCCGTCCGGGAGTAGTGGGAGGTGACGAAGACGGGCTCCCCTTCACGGTTCGTGATTCCGTCGAATGTATAGAGCTCCCCGTCGATGTACTCATCGAGAAAGAACTCGACCGGCGGCCGCGTCCGGAAAAAATCCTCGAGCTCCGACGGACTGCTGATCTTGTAGGTTGCCCATCCTCCCACGCCGATATCGGGTTTCGCGATTATGGGATAGCCCACCTGCCTGATGAAATCGAGGGCGGATTCCCGGTCGGACAACAACGCCCCCTTCCCGACCCCGACCCCGGCATTTGCGAAGATCCGCTTCATCAAGGATTTCCTCTTGATGTTCATCGTCGCCTCGTTTTTGGGGCCCGGAATGTTGAAATCCTCGCGGAGCCTTCCCTCGAGTTCCAGCCAGTGTTCGTTGTGCGATTCGGCGCGGTCGATCCGTCCGTGGTGATGGATCAGGTACCCGCAGGCCCGGTAGACCTCTTCGTAGTCCTCCATGTTCCCGACCTTGAAGTATTCGGTCAGGGAAGCCCGGAGCTCCGGAAGGAGGTCTTCATACGCTGCGTCGGCGATTCCCAGGACGGAAATGCCGTTCCGGGAAAGCGCGGCGCAGAAGAGTTGGTACTGCGGAGGAAAATGTGGTGAAAGGAAAAGGAAGTTCATAGGCTCCAATCCCGAAATTCTGATGGCCCTGCGGCCTGGTCTGCCCTGTGGGCCGGAATTCCTCCGCCCAGAATGCGGAGGATGCACCGTTTTATCATAAATCCGCGAAAAAAGACAGGGGTTCAGCCACCCTTGATCGTCCAGCCCCATTCTTCGAGCCTGGGGCGGCCGATCAGCCGGGCACCGTTGGTGAAAACCTCAGGCGGGACGCCCCATTCCTTCTTGATCCGGACGTCCCGGGAAAGGAAACTCCAAACCTTCTGGAGGGCCAGGCACCTGGAGAGGCCGATCCTGTGCGCTCCGGGCCAGGCCAGGGGAGGGATCGGGAAGTCGCTGCCATGGACGAGCTTGGAAGAGACCGCAGGATCCTCCAGCAGGGAGGAAATCCAGCGGGTCCGGCCCACCGAGCAGATTGCCGAGATGTCACCCCAGGCGCTGGGATAATCCCTCGCGAGTCTCCGGAAGTTGGGGAGCCAGTCGGGATCGGAGAATCCGCTCCGGGTCCCGCAGTGGGCGAAAATGACCGTGAGTCCCTCCTCCAGGGCTGGGATGAAAAGGTCGGGGTTGCCGAACCTTTCTTCGATCACCGTTGCCGTGTGTTCCCCGCCGGTATGGACGATGAGAGGGATTCCGCGCAAAGCCAGGAGCTTGCACATCTCCCGTGTCCGGGTGTCGAGGGGGTCGATGTTCATCGAGTTGGGAAGCCATTTCATCGCCACCGCACCCCGGGAAATCCAGAATTCGGCCCTTGGGAGCGCATCAGGCCGGTAGGGGTGGACGGACATCGCCGGAAGCATCCGCCCCCGCTCCCGGTGCTCCTCGCATACCCGGAACGCATGGGAATTCGGAACGAACAACTCCTGACGGGCAGGGTCCGGGGTTCCGTCGGACAGGTGGATCCGGTCATGGGCGAAAACCACTATCCCGTCTATGTCTCCGGCATTCACCGCTTCCCCGAGATGCCGGCGAAGGCGCGAAAGGTACGCCTGGTCCATTTCGCGCCGTTTGTGGGAATGGAAGATCCCGAGGGAATGCCGCAGGACCTTGAAAAGGGGGGAAGCGTAGGTTCCCGGGGCGATGAAACACCGGGTTCCGCCCTGTCCCAGGCCGGCGAGGTGGGTGTGCATGTCGAGAACCGGCCATCCACCCCTTTTGGATGACAACTTGGGAAGTCTTTCATTCATCCTGTTACCTCAACCACTCAACCACAGAGGGAGCCCTTTTTCAAGCTGCATTCGTGCGCACCTCAAGCAAGGAATTTGACTTCGTCAGGGGATTGCCTTATGGTTGAGGTGAACCCGAGGGAGGGGTTGAAGATTACCGAGGGTTCTATCGATTCCGGGTTACACCCCGGAAATCCATATCATCAGAGGAGGAGCCCCTTGAAAAAATCCCTGTTTCTTGCGACCTTCATTTTCGTTTTTGCCTGTGCCTCTTTCGCCCTTTCACCGATTGCTCCTGAAGTCCCGGTCAACGAGAGCAACAACGGCGAAGCTCTCACGGTCTATGTCGGGCAAACATTGACCGTCAGCCTGTCCGAGAACCCTTCGACCGGATATCGCTGGTGCGTCGAGGATTTCAAGCCCAAGGTACTGGAGCAGCTCGAGACCATTTTCAAACCCGCGGGCTCGAACCCCGGAACCGGTGGGACCAAGATCTTCGGTTTCCTTGCCCGGAGAGTCGGGGAGACCAAGCTGGAACTCGCTTACCAGCGTCCCTGGGCCGAAACCGTTGCTCCCGAAAAGACATTTTCCCTCAAACTCAAGGTCATCAAGGCCAGCCCCCCGCCGGACCTCCATTACGCCGATTCGAGGGGCCGGGTGGGAACCATCAACCTCGGGATAACCCTTTCCGCCCTTTCCAAAGCCCTGGAACCCTTGGCCGACGAGGAACTCAACGAAACCTCGGTCGTCGAGTTCAGACCCGGTGAAAAGAAGGAATACCTCGGCTTCATTCTCATCACCGACGGGAAGAAGCTTCCCAAATGCCCCAACGAGAAGCTTCCGATGACCAACAAGGCCCTCAAGAACATGGTGGGCAAACTGCTCGGACATTACGGGAAAAAGGCCGGGAGCAAGGTTCTGGGATTCACCACCGGCGGTTTCGTCCAGCCCGGATACGCCGGCGTGACCCTGGTTGGAACCGGCCTCGAGCTTTTCTTCGAGGTTCAGACCGGCGAACCGATGGGGAAACTCACCGGGAAACTCTGACCAGGAAGTTCTTTCCGGATCTTCGCAAAAAGCGGGGGAGCATGGACTCCTCCGCTTTTTTCGTTCCGGACGCAAAGGTTACCGTTCACCCCAAACCCCCGATACGGAATTCCCATCATTCTGCCGATGTCTGAAATGGAGCAGAAGCGATGGAAACCATTCCACCCATCGGGGCGATCCTTTTCCATCCGGGGCTCCTCGATCAGGACCGATTGACCGCAACCCCGGAGGGTGGTCGGCTTTCCCTTATCATCGAGCAGCTTACCTTCGACGGCATCTGGCAGGAGGCGGTTCACGAGGCGGACATCGCCCCGATGAAGCGGCTCAGGGACATCCATGATCCCGAGTATCTCAATTCCCTTCACAAGAGGTCCGTCCTCGGTCTCGACAAGCTCGACTCCGCCACCCCGTTGATGGAAAAATCGTTCGAAATCGCTCGCTACGGGGCCGGAGGGGTTCTCGACGCCATAGACCTCGTCATGGAGGAGAAGTACCGCACCGCTTTCTGTCTGACCGCCATGCCCGGTCATCATGCGGGGGTATCGAAGTTCGGGTATGGAAGCCTCATCAATCCAGCGGCGGCAGGTGCCCAATACCTGACAAAGAAATACGGTTTGAAGAGGGTTCTCGTTCTTGACATCGATTCGGAACACGGACGGGGGACCCAGGAGATCTTCCTCAAACGACGTGATGTGATGTTCCTTTCGATCCATGAGTATCCGGGTCTCTCAGGGACGGGTCACTATTCCGAGAGTGGGGAGCACCCCGCGTTGGGATACACGATGAATGTACCTTTTCCCTCGGGTTACGGCGACAGGGAATACCAGGTCTGTCTCAAGGAGATCGTCTCTCCCATCGTCAAGCAGTTCGAGCCGGAGTTCATCGTTCTGTCATTCGGAACGAATCTCCTGGCGGAAGACCCCTCCTCACACCTGATCGTCTCGGAGTTCGGCCTGATCCAGATCCTGCGCGAGATCCAGGGAATTGCCCGGAGCGTCTGCAAGGGAAGGATCGTTTCCGTCCTGGAGGGGGGAACCCCGGGAAAGCTCATGGCCAGAGCTGTTTCACAGCATGCCATGTTGCTCCTCAACAATCGGTTTGCACCTGTCGATAAAGGGAAGAAGGAAGAACTTATCTCTTACTCGGATTGGTACAACTACGCAAAGCTCTTGAAAAACCATCTCAGGAAGTACTGGAAAATTTGAACCTTCCATTTTGGAATCGCCTGGAGGTCAAAATGCGCTCAATCACATCTCATACGGGAAGCGTGCTGCTGGGAGCGGTGATCCTGCTCGCGGCGGCAATCGGGCTTCCCCACACGGCGTTCTCGCAAGAATATCCTGACGACGCCCCCCAGCAGGTTGCCCTGGAACCCGCCAAGGCGGGTCCTCCACAAGGGGCTTCCGGGCTGCTTCAGAGCCCGCCCAGGGTGGGAAACCCCCGGGTGGCGGTGCAAACGTCGGGGACGGAGGATTATCGCCCCCCAGTGGAGCCTCCTGTCAAGATGCCCGTGTATGCGCCCAAGGCAGGATCCAGGCCCCAGCCTTCCACCGGTGCGGTTCCAAACGTTTATGTCGTTCAGCCGGGTGACACCCCTCCCGCCATCGCGAAAAAGGTTCTGGGCAACATGAACCGGTGGCAGGAGCTGATGGCGTTCAACCAGATCGGCGACCCCAACTCCCTCAGGGCGGGACAGCGGCTCGTGGTTCCTTCCGGTGCCGGCGGTGCCGCACAGACCGTCAAATCCGCCGTTGCCTCGGGGCGGGGAAACGCCCCTTCAACCATGGAGAAACCGGCGGCCCATCAGGAATTCGAAGCCGTCGGACCTGAGGAGGATGCCGCGCCGGCTCCCGTCAAGGTCGCTGCAGGAAAAAGCGGAAAGGCCAAGAAGCAGAACGACGTCGAGGCGGATGCCAGCTATTACGGCCAATCCTCTGGTGTCTACACCGTTCAGCGCGGGGATACCCTTGCCAAGATAGCCAAGAAGCTGATGGGATCGACCAAGAGATGGCGGGAACTTGCCCGCTCAAATCCGCAGATCAACCCGAACCGGCTGATCGTAGGCCAGACGTTGGTCGTTCCCGGGCTTGGCGCTGTCGATCAGGGTCCGACCCCGTTCGCCTATACCCCGTCCGGGGCAGGGGTGGACTCCTCCTTCGATGCCGGGACGGCCAATCCTTCTCCCTCGATCCCCTCCTACGAACCTCCTCCGCTGACCCCTCCCCCCGCTCCGTCGGGATATGGGAACCCAGCGGCATCCTCGATGATGGTGCCTCCCAGCGCCCCCCGAAACACGGCACCCATGGCGGTTTCCCCCCAGTATACCGAAGCGCCTCCCCCGCCCCCTTACGTTAGTGGTTCTCCGATTGCCGCTCCCGCACCCGGGGTTCCGGTGGTGCCAGTTCCCGTTGTCACGAACCTTTATCGGGAAGAGAAATACCGGATTCCGGATGAACTCAAGCCCACCGATTACTCTCCCTACTATGCCAACTATAACGGTTACTACGGCCTTTTCGAGACCGAATCCGCCCTGATTCCCTACATCAACACCTGGCACTTCGGGTTCCATTTCCGCTATGACCATTACCAGTATCTGAACGGATACAAGAGCGTCATCGACGGCCGTCAGTGGATGGCTCCCATCAACCTCCTATACACCGGGCACAAGCTGTATGCCGGAGTTACCATTCCGATTCAGGGATGGGAAGTCACCTACTCGGGGTTGACCCTCCCCAAGGTCGCCCTCAACGGCCTCCATGATATCGAAGCCAAGGTCGGATACCAGATCTGGAAGAACTTCGAGGGAACCCATGCAGTCACCCTCCACCTCGCGGGCAAGTTCCCCGGAGACAACTACCACCAGCCCCTTTTCGACATGTCCGGGAAAACCCGCCTGGGAGTCCGCGTGGGACCCGCGAATGCGACCCGGGGTGCCTGGGCCGAGTTCGGCGGCGCTTACACAGGCCGGCTGAACGACAGGTGGACCAGCCACATCAACCTCGCTCTCGCCAACGATTCGGAAGACTCGATCGCCAAATACATCTACCGCGGCGGTCTCGATTATCGGGTCAACCAGCACTTCTCTCTCGTTGGGGAACTCAACGGGAACACGTGGGAAATGGACGGCGGACCTGACGGCGCAAACACCGACATGACCATCGGTGCGGTTTTCTTCAATGAATCCTGGCAGTTCGTTCTCGGGTTCCCGTACGCTCTCCAGAGTCACTGGGGATATGGGCACGACTTTGGCGTGACCTGCGGACTCAACACACGCTGGGACTGATTCCTTCCGTCGAAAAAACCGCCCCGGGGACTCCCCGGGGCGGTTTTTGATTTCCGGAGAAAAGGCATCAAGGAGCGGGCGGGGGCATCAACCAGTCGACGAAGGGCAGTGCAATGTAGAAAAAGAAGATCAGGCATCCCGCAACGAAGAGGACGAAGAGCCAAAGGGGAAGCGGACGGTCCATTCCCACCTCGACCGGGAATGTGATGATCTTTCCAAACAAGCCGGATTTCTTGATCCATTCGGGTGGAGGGGTTTCCGAAGCGGAAAGCTCCGGGGCGGCCTTCACTTTCGGAATGCTCTGTTCCAGAACCGCGAGGAGATCCTTGGCCTCCTCCAGCGGGCAGTTCTTCAGCGCGAACTTGGCTGCGTCCCTTTCCCAGACCTTCGACGAACCCGCCATCTTCTTGATGACGGCAAAACCAGCCTGGGGATTGAAATTCCAGAGGCAACTCACCGCGGTGGATTTGATACGGGCTTCGGAATGGTCAAGGAAAGCGGCAACCCTTTCAAGGTCCTGGGGCCCGCCCGCGAAACCGAGCGCTTCGAGGCAGTTCGAGATGATCCGTTCGTCCTCGTGGTTGAGGAATGGCTCCAGGATCGAAAGGACCCCTGGGCCGTTATGCTTGCCCACCACTTTCAGGAGCTTGGAAAGAACGAAGGGATCCTCTTCGGAGTAAAGAAGCGGCCGAAGGTGCTTGACCCACGATCCATGAGGCTTTTCCGCCTCGACCAGTGCGAGGGTCTCCAGTTTTTCCGGTGTGGGTTTTCCATCCAACCAATTCCCGAAATCCCCTTCGCCCTTTCCCTCGAGCAGGACGAACCATTCCGGCTTCCCCGGGACCGTCCGGGCCGTCGCGGGGGCGGTGACCGAGGTCCCGACGCTGCTCGAACTGCGCCTGCGGGCGTGCCGGGGGGGGGGGGGGGCCCGGGGGGGGGGGGTGGGGTTACTGGCGCGGGGGGGGGGGGGGGGGTGGGCACGGGGTGGTCTTCCGGAGGCGGTGGGGGCGGTTGCGGGGCGGGTTTCGCCACCGGTGGCGGTGGAGATGGAGGGACTGGCTTTGCCGCCGGAGGCGGTGGGGGCGGTGGGGGAGGTTGCGGGGCGGGCTTTGCCACCGGCGGTGGGGGAGGTTGCGGGGCGGGCTTTGCCACCGGCGGTGGAGGGGGAAGGGTGGGCGGCGCGGGTTTCGGCGGGGGCGGAGCCGGTGGCTGGGCTTTCGGCGCGACCGGAGGGGCGGCTTTCGCAACCGGGGGCGGAGTCTGAATCGCGACCGGGGCCGAATGTGCGACCTTTCCAGGCAGGGGTTGCGGGGCGGGGTGTTCCGGTCTCGAAATCACCGGTGGGGGAACCGGGGCTGGAGGCGGGGGCGCAACTTGCGGACCCGGTGAGGGTTCATCCGAAGCGCGCTTCGGTTCCGGGGAGGGGGCGGGGGGAATCGGTTGCGGAAAAGGCGTCGCGGTGGGGGGCGGTTCCGGTGGCCGTGCCGGGGCAGGCTTGGGGTCGGCCACCGGAGTTGGTGCCTGGTGAGGCGGGGAAACCGGTTGAACCGGCGGAAGAGGCGGGGG